>JABLXC010000014.1 GCA_013178185.1 Anaerolineae bacterium
GTGGAAGGGCCGTGGCTTACCGGACAAAAGCTACCCCGGGGATAACAGGCTGGTGAAGTCCAAGAGTTCACATCGACGACTTCGCTCGGCACCTCGATGTCGGCTCATCGCATCCTGGGGCTGTACAAGGTCCCAAGGGTCGGGCTGTTCGCCCGTTAAAGCGGTACGCGAGCTGGGTTCAGACCGTCGTGAGACAGGTCGGTCTCTATCCGCTGTGGGCGTAAGGGACTTGAGGAGAGCTGCCCCTAGTACGAGAGGACCGGGGTGGACAGACCTCTGGTGTTCCAGTTGTCGTGCCAACGGCATTGCTGGGTAGCCAACGTCTGGCAGAGATAACCGCTGAAAGCATCTAAGTGGGAAACTCGCTTCAAGATTAGGTCCCTGTTTTCCCGTAAAGGGAGTAAGACCGCAGGAAGACTACCTGCTTAATAGGCAGCATGTGTAAGCGCAGTAATGCGTTCAGCTAAGCTGTACTAATGGTCGAGGGCTTCTCATGTGGTGCGGGGAATTTGGCACTCTTTTTCCTACATGGTTTTCATTGGTAATCTTAACATCGTGAATAAAAGTCTCTTGGTGATCTGTGCGACGGTGGTACACCCGGCCACATCTCGAACCCGGTCGTTAAGGCCGTCAGCGCCGATGGTACTTGGGGGGCGACCCCCTGGGAGAGTAGGTCATTGCCAAGAGACTTTTTTCTTTAACTTTATTGCGAATTTTCAAAAAGCGCCTGATTTGCCAGGCGCTTCTACAAATGATTTGGCTTTTCTTGACGTTTATTTCTTTTCCCAGCTGATGAATTCTTCATACATTTCAGGTAAGGTCATCCAGCGCACGCGCCCGCTTTGAACGTATGTCTGCAACCTGGAAAGCCAGTTCTCGAGCAGTGCCTCATCTAAAGATTGGCCAATGCTCCAACTCACGTAAAAATTGTTAACCCTCCCCGGATCTGCAAGCGATAAAGCCTGATCCAGCAGAATAAAATAGGCGTCAATATCTTCCTTCGTGAAGGTATCTGAAGTGTATTTCGCATGTGGATCTTCAAGTTGTTCAGCCAGATGGGGTAACCCGCCGCTTTCTGGCAGGATAACCACTTGTCCATCAGGGTTCGGAATAATCCAGTTAGAGCCGCTTTGAGCGCGCCAGGGATGAATTTGTTTTTCAAGTTCTTCTGGCCAGGGTTCGTGACATTGAGTAGGAGTCTGGCAGTTTTTATACGCTTCCGGGATCAAATCTGGAGAGAGAGAAAGCAGAGAAAAGGCCACATTGCCGGTAACCATCTTAAAACCGGCTTGCGAACTGGCTTTTACCCAATCACACTTGCTGGTTACCCCTGAGGTGTGGATGATGGAAATGCCAAGTTGGTCAAACACTTGTTTCATCTCTAGTAATGTGGGCGTAAACCTCTCACACTTATACTTTAAATCTCCCCCTACATCTGCATGTAAGCCTACGCCATGACCGCGTTGGCGCATTTCGGACAAAAAACCTCCTCCGAATTTAAGATCACCTTTCGCGACATCAATGGTTTCAAAAGTCATTTTTGCGCCGTATTTCTCAAAAAGATCGGCATAACGACGCACCAGCGTAGTGTGTTTCACATAGGCTTCACGTTCTTTGTCGTCTCTCCACCCTTCTAGATGGATCATGATCCCAATATTTAACACCGAAGATTGTGACGCGCTGAGTTCAGCGGTCTCTGGTGTCGAGCTGATTGCCGCGAGCGTTGGAGGCGCGCTTTGTCCGCTTTCAGAGGAGGAAGGAGGCTCTGTGATTTGACGGGTTGGAAGAAGAACTTGAACGGCAGAGCAGGAGATCGAAAAAAACAAGAAAACGACGGTAGACAATAGCCAATTTTTCTTTGTCGTATTCATTTTGCTGCTCCTCAATCTATGGCAAATTTAGGTGAAAAGCTCAGGGTTGGTTCACCCTAACCCATCAAAAAATACTTCGCAAGAAATTGTTTTAGAAGACCGAACGCCCGCGAAGCATTTGACATTTGTTAACGTCGCGATTATAATATTGTTTGTAGTGTTTCCACAAATTTGGCGCTTGGGCCTTAATCATTTTTATCGATTTATGGAGGCTGCGGCTGGAAGAATTTGACCATAGGTGATCATAGAGTTACCTGAAGCGTAAAAATTCGGCCGCCCATTGTGGAAAGCCGATTTTTTTGTCCCTATTCCTGGATCAGAAGGGAGGTGAGACGCAGTGGCAAGTGTTGTACTTAGACCGAATGAATCTCAAGATCAATTGCTGAAACGCTTTCGCAAAAAAGTTGTCAAAAGCGGCGTCTTGAGCACGGTGCGTCGAAAACGTTGGTTTATTTCCAAGAGCGAATTACGACGGGTTGAGAAGAAGAAAGCAATGCGTCGTATCAAACGCCGCCAGCTCAGCAAAGCTGAGTAGGCCGCCTTTTCCTGCTTGATCCGGGTATTTTTGCCCCCTGGCAAGGTCCGAAACGAGGTGTTCATGGCCAAAGAAGAAGATAAGATTACTGTTGAAGGGACTATCGTAGAAGCCCTCCCTGGAACTCAGTTCCGAGTGCGGTTGGATAATGATCATGTCGTTCTCGCTTATCTCTCCGGCAGGATGCGCAAGTACTATATCCGCATCCTCCTCGGCGATCGCGTTCGCGTCGAGATGTCTCCCTATGACCTGTCTCGTGGCCGGATTGTCTATCGCCACCGCCGCTATGCCGACGATACACCTGTTGAAGAATAATACTACCGGAATTTTTATTCGATCATTCAAAAAAACCGCCCCAGCTCAACTTGCTGGGGCGGCGCTTTTTTTTGTAAGCAGCGGGCAACCCGTTTCGTGTCGCCATGCCGCTATTCGGGCGTTCGCATCAGATCCTAGGGGATAATCCGGTTATCAAAGCTCGTCAGCGCCTTCATATAATTAGCACGCTCGAACGCCGCTGGCTCGGCGACGGCTTGCTGGCTCATGCTGCCACGCATCTGCCGCACCGATTCATACTCAAATTTTTCCATCCATTCCTCGATGCCGCTCAGCGCCTCTTTTGCCCAATGAATCCCATTGCGTAGCAGCGCCGAGGCAGGTTGTACCACGCTGGCTCCGGCCATGATGCCCTTGATAATGTCTTCCGCGGAATGAATGCCGGTGGTGAGCGCCAGGTCTGCCGAGATGCGGCCGTAAAGGATGGCAACCCACCGCAAAGGCAGTCGCAATTCGCTAGAGGTGCTCAGCTCCAGGCTTGGAATGACTTCCAGCATCTCGATGTCGAGATCGGGCTGGTAAAAACGATTGAAGAGCACCAATCCTCCCGCTCCGGCTTCCACAAGCTGCCTTGCCAGGCTGGGAAGCGCGGTGAAAAACGGGCTGAGCTTGACGGCCAGGGGAATACGGATCTGCTTGCGTAGATCTGATACCAGGTTTACATAGCTCTGTTCCAGGTCCTTGCTGGTAATGTCGAAGTCGGTAGGAATGTAATAGATGTTCAATTCCAAAGCATCTGCCCCTGCCTGCTGCATCCGGTGAGCATATTCTATCCACCCACCGGTCGAAACGCCGTTCAGGCTGGCAATCACCGGAATGTCAATCGAGCTTTTCAGCTTCTGGATCAGATTGAGATATTCGTCTGGGCCGATGTTGTAATGCTCCATTTCTGGAAAATAACTCAGCGCTTCTGCGAACGATTCTGTGCCCCGGCTGAGAAAATAATCCAAAGCCCGGCTTTCATGGCTGATCTGCTCTTCGAACAACGAATACATAACCACCGCGCTGACACCGGCGTCTTCCAGCTTGCGAACATTGCTGAGCTTTTTAGAAAGCGGCGACGCCGCTGCAACCAATGGGTTCTTCAACTGCAGGCCGAGATAACTGGTGGTGAGATCAATCATGAGACCCTCCATTACTATTATTATTTTGACCGGCGTTGTATTCAATTTCTGCCATTTGGCGATAGAGTTCCCACCGCTTTCGCACATCATCGCGGGCGGCGCGCATCAGTTGCTCGGCGCGTATTTCATCGCTTTGTAAAAGCATCCGGTAGCGTGTTTCATTGTACGCGTAGTCTTCTACGGGGATGGACGGCTCCTTTGAATCCAGCGAAAGCGGGTTCTGGCCCTGGGCGATCAGCGCCGGGTTGTAGCGATAGAGCGGCCAGATGCCGGAGAGCACGGCCAGTTTTTGCTGCTCCAATCCCTTGCGCATGTCAATACCATGTGAGATACAGTGGCTGTAAGCAATAATCAAGGAGGGCCCAGGGTAAGCGTCGGCTTCCAGAAACGCCCGCAAGGTGTGCTGGTCGTTTGCGCCCATCGCCACCTTGGCGACATAGACGTACCCATAAGCCATCGCGATCATCCCCAGGTCCTTCTTTGGCAGGCCTTTCCCGTTGGCGGCAAATTTCGCGACGGCGGCACGCGGCGTGGATTTGGAGGCCTGCCCGCCGGTGTTGGAATACACCTCGGTATCCAGCACCAAAATATTGATGTTGCGCCCCGATGCAAGCACGTGGTCAAGGCCGCCATAGCCGATATCATATGCCCAGCCGTCGCCTCCGATCACCCAGACGCTCTTGCGCACCAAAAAATCGGCCAGCGCAGACAGGTGTTTGGCTTTTGGATCTTTCAGGTTAGCCAACCGCTGTTTTAAGATCGCCACCCGTTCGCGCTGGCGTATGATGCTGGCGTCGTCGGACTGGTCCGCGTTGAGGATCTCATCCACCAGCGTTTGGCCGGCTGCTTCTGCAAACTGGGGCAGCAGTTCACGCGCGTACTCGCTCTGTTTGTCAATCGTCAGGCGCATCCCAAGCCCAAATTCAGCGTTGTCTTCAAAAAGCGAATTAGACCAGGCCGGGCCCCGTCCTTCTTTGTTCTTCGCCCAGGGCGTTGTGGGCAGGTTGCCCCCATAGATGGAGGAACACCCCGTTGCGTTGGCGATGACGCTGCGATCGCCGAATAGTTGCGAGACAAGCTTGACATAGGGCGTTTCGCCGCAGCCTCCGCAAGCTCCGGAAAATTCAAACAGCGGTTGGAGGAGCTGAGAATTCTTTACCGTCCCAGGCTGGAAGCTGGAGCGGTCGGTTTCGGGTAGGCTGAGGAAAAACTCCCAGTTTTCACGCTCTTTTTCGCGCAAAGGAAGCTGTTCGGCCATGTTGATCGCCTTGCGGCCGACTTGCGACTTGTCCTTGGCGGGGCAGGCCTCCACGCACAGCGCACACCCGGTGCAATCTTCGGGCGCTACCTGGATGGTGTATTTCATATCCGGCAGTTCTTTGAACTTGGCGTCTATAAATTTGAAGGTCTCCGGCGCATTCTTCAAGAGCGCTGGATCATAAACCTTTTGTCGGATGACGGCGTGTGGGCAAACAAAGGCGCACTTGCCGCATTGGATGCACAGGTTCGGTTCCCAGACCGGGATTTCCAGGGCAATATTGCGCTTTTCCCACTGGCTGGTTGCGGATGGAAAAGTGCCGTCCACCGGCAGGGCGCTGACGGGCAGGTTGTCGCCTTCATAAAAAATCATCGGGCCGAGTACATCGCGCACAAACTCCGGCGCTTGTTGAGAAAGCGATAACCGCTGGATGGCACTATTTGCTTTTTCCGGAACTTTGACTTCGTACAGGTTTGCCAGCGTAGAATCGACCGCCTCGAAGTTCTGCCGCACCACCGTCTCGCCTCGTTTTCCGTAGGTCTTTTCAATGCTTTTCTTGATCTGTTTGATGGCTTCCTCCCTTGGGAGAACGCCGCTGATGGCAAAGAAACAGGTCTGCATGATGGTGTTGATGCGCCCGCCCATGCCCGTCTTATGAGCCACTTCGTAGCCGTCAATGACATAGAATTTTAGTTTTTTGGCGATGATCGTTTCTTGCACTTCACGCGGGAGGTGATCCCACACTTGATCGGGACCATAGATGCTGTTGAGCAAGAACACGCCTCCCTGGCGGGCATATTTGAGAATATCAATCCGTTCCAGGAAGCTAAACTGGTGGCAGGCCACAAAATTCGCTTCGTTCTCGCCGATCAGGTAAGGGGCGCGGATGCGGCGCGGCCCAAAGCGGAGGTGGGAAATGGTGATTGAACCGGATTTCTTCGAGTCGTATACAAAATACCCCTGGGCGCCGTAATCCGTCTCTTCGCCGATGATTTTGATTGAGTTTTTGTTGGCGCCTACGGTGCCGTCTGCTCCCAGCCCGAAGAAAACGCAATACACCGTGTCGGGGCTGGCGATCGAGAAATGTGGGTCGTAGGATAGGCTGGAATGGCTGACGTCATCTTGAATGCCCACGGTGAAGTGGTTTTTGGGGTTGCTCTTTTTAAGTTCATCGAAGACGGCTTTTGCCATCGCCGGGGTGAATTCTTTAGAGGACAGCCCGTACCGGCCGCCGATGATCTGAGGAGCGATTTTGAAGGGCGCGCTTCCGTTGGCAAGACCTTCATTGACAGCGGTAACCACGTCCATGTAAAGCGGTTCGCCGGCAGCCCCAGGTTCTTTGGTGCGGTCCAGGACGGCAATCTTTTTCACAGAAGGGGGAAGCGCTTTGAGGAAGTGAGGGGTAGAAAACGGCCGGTACAGCCGGACGGTAAGAACGCCCACCTTTTCGCCTTGTTTTGCCAGAAATTCAGCGGTTTCGTCGCAGGTTTCGGCGCCTGATCCCATGATCACGATGATGTTCTCTGCATCTGCGGCGCCCTGGTAATCAAAAAGGTGATACGAGCGTCCCACCAGCCCGGCAAATTTATCCATTGCCTTTTGGACAATGCCCGGGCAGGCTTCGTAAAATGGATTGCAGCGCTCGCGCGCCTGGAAGAAAACATCGGGGTTTTGCGCAGTGCCTCGGATCACCGGGCGGTCCGGCGAAAGCCCGCGTATCCGCGCTGCCACGATTAAATCATCATCGAGCATGGCGCGCATATCCTCTTCGGTCAGTTGTTCGATCTTGTTCACCTCGTGTGAGGTTCGAAAACCATCGAAGAAGTGCAGGAACGGGATGCGCGCCTCCAGCGTTGCGGCCTGAGAAATCAACGCCATGTCTTGGGCTTCTTGCACCGAGGATGAGGCCAGCAGCGCAAAACCGGTTGAGCGGGCAGCGTTGATATCGGAATGGTCGCCGAAGATGGACAAGGCATGGGTTGCTACCGAACGGGCTGAAACGTGAAATACCGTCGGCGTCAGTTCTCCGGCAATCTTGTACATGTTTGGGATCATCAACAGTAGCCCCTGAGAGGCTGTAAAGGTGGTCGTCAGGGATCCGGTTGTCAGGGCGCCATGCACAGCCCCGGCGGCGCCGCCTTCGGACTGCATCTCAACCACCAGCGGAACGGTACCCCAGGCATTTTTCTTCTTTGCGGCAGACCAGGCATCGGCAAATTCGCCCATGCCGGAAGAAGGCGTGATCGGATAGATGGCAATCACTTCGTTGGTCCGGTATGCCACATAAGCAACCGCTTCGTTGGCGTCGATTGTTACCATTTCTCGCTTCATGACTAAACTCCAAAAGGTGATTCGTCGAAGAGACCGACGTTAATTTTAGGCAGCAAAAACCAGTCCCCTTTTTAGGGGTGTCTGGACATTCAAATAAGAAGTTTATCGGTAAATGGGGGTTTCAGGTAGTACTATAGGTCATCAAAAGTACCTGTGTCCTGTCATAAAATGACAAATATCATGTTTTTTGTTTTACCTGCGGAGAATTGGTGAGATAAGGCAGCGCAAGCAGCAGCGAGGCAAGCGATTTTGAATCCCGCAGCTCACCGCGCGCCACCATTTCATAAACCTGTTGGACTGGCATGCTCTCTGCCTGGATGAATTCATCCGCATCTGCATTGAGCGGGTCGGGGCGTAAGTCGGTGGCCAGGAAAACGTGCATGAACTCGTTGCAGTAGCCAGGGGCCATGTAGAACTCGCCAATTTTTTGAAGCTGACCCGCCGCCTGGCCGATTTCTTCGCGGATCTCTCTGGCAGCTGCGGCCAACGGTTCTTCGTCTGTGTTAAGCACCCCAGCAGGCAATTCCAGCAGATCCGCTTCGGCCCCCACGCGAAACTGGCGCACAAACCACACATACCCGCGGCTGTCGACCGGAACGATCGTGACGGCCGGGGCGTGGTCAACCAGGTCATACGGGTGCGCGCGGCCATCCGGCAGCCGGACGTTAACTCGCTGGACCTTGAAGTTGTGAGTGGTGTGAGTGGTTTGGCGATCAAGGATGTGTGTGCTCATTTATTTCTCCTAAATACACCGGTCTGGTCAGCAACGCTGGCCAGACCCGGTTGATCAAAAGGTTGGCGCCGCAAAGCGCGACCGCTTATTTTATGGGATTCGCAGGGTTTGCCCGGCGGAAATGCCGCCAGGACCCGAAAGCTGGTTCACCGCGATGATCGCTTCAGGGCTTACGTCGCCAAAACGGCAGGCAATGGTATAGATGGTGTCGCCTGCCTGAACCGTGTAGTCGGTGGGGTGCGGCTTGAGGGCGCGCGGGCCGTAAGCGCTTGACCAGTTGCCCGACTGTGGGATGGTCAATACGGCGCCGGCTGCCGGCTTCGAGTTCATATTGAGGCCGTTCGCTGAGAATAAGGCGCCGATATCCAGGTCGTACCGTCGGGCTATGCAAATCGGCCATTCGCCTGGCTGAAGCGTATAAGTTGAAGGGCGGCTAAGTTCTGGGGTTGCAATAACAGGGATGGCGGTTGGTTCAGGTGGCTGAATTGCCTCGGCTGGGGCTCCGCCGCCAGACTGGGCAGGGATCATGGTCATCATGGCAATGGCTGTCTCTGTGGCTTTTACGGCGTCATCCACCATTGCCTGGGATGGTTCGGTGCCAACCACAAAATCCAGTTCACTGCTCGTTGGTTCGGTAACACCCGCAGGCGCCTGTGAAGCTGGGCGCTGGCAGGCGGCGATAGTCAGCGCCAGCAATACCGCAACCAGGTTCAAGGTGAATGTTCTTTTTCTCATCGTCTACTCCTTGCAGTGTCTTGCAGTCCGCCAGGATGTCTGGCCAGGAAGGGAAGTTGTGCGACAACCCTTCTCCACATACTAGCATAACCCTTTACAGGCGTCAAGCGAAGCATCACCGTCGAAAGTGTAGATCGAGAACGGGAGGATCCTTCAGCATACTTCGCCATAAGCCGTCGGTGGAAAGCGCTTATGGCGCCGGGGTTTCAGACGGCGCCGGGGTGGCGCTGGGCTCTGGCGTCGGAAGCTCTTCTATCGGCGCGTTGAGCTGCACGGTTTCGGCGTATACCCAGGCATACCGGAAAGGTGAATTTGCGGGTTCGATGGCAATCCAAAGCGAATCCTCGGTGCGACCGATTGCCGGGGCGGTTTCGTTGGGCTGCAAATACCCTACAATCGCGCTGGTCATCGAAGGCTCAAGGCGTATGTTGATCGAAGCCGACCCCGGATTGGTGACCAACACCACCTGAGGGGTCTGCAAAGGAGGATCGCCAGGCTGGTTCGAGACGGGGGTGACATCCTGACCAGGATTGGTTGCCGGCGGCGTGACGGGTACACGGGTCGGGGGCGGGAGGTAAGTCGCGCCGACCAGCCGGGCTCGTTCTTCTTCATAGGCTGTTCGAAGGCTTTGGCTGGCGCCGATTTCTGCGTTGATCTGTTCTTGAGAAATGCCCCCCATGAAGTGCGCCAGGTAATTGATCACCATATTCATATAACTGATCGCAGAGGCGTTGAGTTTTTCCAGGCAGGGCGGGGGATCCATCTTTTCCAACTGCCGGCGAACAGCCTGCATCTCCATGATCGGCTGGGTCAGGAGCTTTTGGTCGGTCAGGTTGGCGACAAAGGTGAGATCGTCAAAAACGCGCACCTGATCGTTGATTTTCTTGATCTCGAAGCCAATTTGGCTTGGGGCGCATGGATCCGGTGTGTTGGTCTGAGGCGGCGGCGCGGCATTGCTGGGAGCAGCGCCGCAGGCAGCCAGAAGGAGCGCTGCGAACAGGGTAAAGATCGGTATCGCATACAACTTATGTCTCATAACGTCTCCCTCGCGGCCAATCAAAAGGAACGTCGCCGGACCTGCCGGCCTTTGCCCCCTTATTCTATCATTCTATATTCACCTCGGCGGCATGTCAATCGCCCACCGAGGCGCCCAGGTTGGTTGTGCTCAGGATAAACCTGCGGGCTGGCAGACTACAGCGCGACAATTCTGACTGCATGGCCTCTGCAACCTGTTCGGGGTCGCCGGTAGGGAATGCAATCAAAGCAGGCCCGGCCCCAGAGATAACCGCAGCAGCCGCCCCCGCGCCGCGGGCTGCCGCCAGGGCTGCTTTTCCTCCTGGAATCATTTCCAGCCGGTAGGGCTGGTGCAGACGGTCATCCATACACTGGCTCAACAGCTCCATGTCCCCGTTTCGCAGCGCTTCTACAACCAACGCTGCTCGTCCGAGGTTATAGACCGCGTCCTTCAGCGGCACCTCTTTTGGGAGCGCAGCGCGCGCCGCCTGGGTCGGCAGTTTCATGCTTGGTAAAACCACCACCGCGCAGACTTTGCTCAGTTCGATCCGGCGGGCAACCACCTCATTCTTATCCCATGCCACAATGGCGAGTCCGCCCAGCAGGGCCGCCGCCACATTATCAGGATGGCCTTCCAGCTCACAGGCCAGTTTGAGGATCTCTTGCTGGCTGGCCGGGTAACCGCTTAAAGCCTGCGCGGCCAGCAGTCCTCCTAAGACGGCTGTGGCGCTGGATCCCAGCCCGGAGCCTAATGGAACCTGGTTGGTACAATGAATGTGTAATCCGCGCGGGGCGGCAATGTTAAAGCGTTCATAGAAGTACAGAAAGGCGCGCACCATCAGGTTTTGGCGGTTGGGGGCAATCTGCCCGGCGCCTTCTCCGTGTACTTCTACATGAAAACCGGAACTTTTGAGGGTGAAAACTGCCCGATTCCATAGGTCGAGCGCCAACGCCAGGCAGTCAAAGCCCGGACCCAGGTTGGCGCTTGTAGCAGGAACACAGACGGTGACTTTATCGCGTTTCATAACGGATCATTCTTTGCCGGCGATCTCTTTTTCGATGGCGTCGTACCGGTTGGGCAGCACTTTGGGATTGGTCATGGCGCGCACGATGATATCCGGGTCTTTCATGCCGTGCCCGGTGCAGACGGCCACCACTTTCCGTCCGCGCAGGTCAATCCTCCTGGCCTGCAACTCGCGCGCCAACCCCGCAATACCTGCGGCTGACGCTGGTTCGACCCACACACCGTTTGCCGCCAGCATCCGCTGGGCTGCTAAGATTTCTTCGTCGCTTACCGCGATGATCCTGCCCCTTGATTCCTCCGCCGCCGCCAGGGCTTCTTCGGCGCGGGCGGGTTTGCCGATGCGGATCGCGGTCGCAACCGTTTCGGGGTGTTCCACCGGATGACCGAGCACCAGGGGCGCTGAACCGGCTGCCTGGACGCCTAAAATTTGCGGTAAACCGGTTGTGTGCAAACGATGGTACTGGCGGAAGCCCATCCAATACGACGTGATATTCCCCGCGTTCCCAACGGGAAGGCACAGCCAGTCCGGCGCGCTGCCAAGCAAGTCGCAAATTTCGAAAGCCGCCGTTTTTTGCCCTTCTAACCTGTAGGGGTTGAGCGAATTCACCAGAGCAATCGGGTGTTTCTTGCTGACCTCCACGACCAGGTTGAGGGCGTCATCAAAAGAACCTTCGATCTGGATGACTTCGGCGCCATAGGCAATCGCGCCGGCCAGTTTCCCGGCAGCCACTTTGCCTTGTGGGATGATCACGATCGCCCGAAGCCCGGCGCGGGCAGCGTAAGCCGCCGCAGAAGCAGCCGTGTTGCCGGTAGAGGCGCAGATGACTGCTTTCGCACGACGCCCCACCGCTTCGCTGATTGCCACAGTCATGCCGCGATCTTTAAATGAACCGGTGGGGTTCATCCCCTCGAATTTTACATACAGTTCAAAACCCCCGCCCAATTCGTTGGCAAGCCGCGGCATGGGGATGAGCGGCGTATTTCCCTCCAGCAGGGTGATGGGAATGGTGTAATCAGGAATTTCCAATAAACGGCCATATCGAGAGAGGACACCAGCATAACTCACAAGACGCTCCTTAAGTTGCAACGGGGCATTAAAGTAAGACCGGAGGGGCAAAATTCCCTCCGGCCTGATTATACCAGAGCTCTTCTCGCGAATCATTCTTGTGAGATAATCTCATATTCCGTGGTGATTTCTGCCACGCCCCGCAGGGTAGCCGATACGGAACAATATTTTCCTTCGGAAAGCTCAATCGCCTGGGCGACCGATTTTTCATCCAGGCCTTTCCCGGCCAGCACATATTTGAGGTGAATCTTTCGAAAAGTCCAGGGCGGGTCGCTGTCCTGTTGGCCACTGGCGTGAATTTCCAGCTTTGAAAGTTGCGCCCGTTTTTTTTGCAAAATCTCAACGACATCCACCGCCGTGCAAGCCGAAAGCGCAACCAGCAGCAAATCCGAAGGTTTCATGCCAATGCCGTCGGCGGGCGTGGAAATGACGACGGAGTGATTGGTGGAATCGGTGCCGACAAACTTTTTTTCGCCGATCCATCGAAGGGTTGTAGACGCCATACAAGTCTCCAGGGTTGTAATAAGGTTTATGGGGCTTTGCCAAGCAGGTTGACCAGGTCACTGACCAGTTTGACGCGGTCCGGCTGATCTTTGTCGTCCATTTGCATCATGCAATTCACCGCGTACTCTTGAAGAAAAATCAGGCTGGCGCTTTGGACGGCAGAGCGGATGGCCGTGAATTGCTGCATGATCTCCTGGCAATCCCGTTCCTGTTCGATCATCGCCTCAACGCCGCGCAGTTGTCCTTCTATGCGCTTGAGGCGGCTGATAATTTTATGTTTTGTGTTCGGGTCGGTTAATTTCATCTTTTTTATCCACTGGCTGGCACGCAGCCGGGTGAATGCTACCCTCAGGTGAAGCGCCCGGTGGAGTTGCAACTTCCCCCGCTCGAAAAGAACCCCCCGCTGTTTTGCGTTGCAAATGAGGTGATCTGTTTTTGGGTGTATTGGCTCTTACAATAAGGACACTCCGGCGACTGGTCGGATTCTGTCAGGCGCATCATCTTCTCGAACAGTTCCCCACAGTATTCACAGCGGTAAAGATAGATTGGCATTGAAAAAACCTCCGAGTTTAAATACAAATTCTTTTATACTATACCCCAGTATAGTATATTGTGAAAAATTTGTCAATACCAAAAAATAATACTTGACACAGAACGAATGTTCTGGTATTATTTAGACAAATAGCACAAATGAACGATCTTTTGTCAACGAGAGGAGCTGCAAGATGATGGCTCGTAAAAGTGCAGGATTAGGTGAACGTCACCGTAAGATCATGAAATTCCTGACCGATTTCCAGGATAACAACGGCTATTCCCCTTCTATCCGTGAAATCGGCGAAAGCATTGGCGTCAATTCTACCTCCCTGGTGGATTATTATCTCAAGCAGCTTGAGCAGATGGGGATGATCCAGCGCGATGATCATATCTCGCGCAGCATTCGCATCCTGCAACCCCTGCAACCCCTTCAACCTGCCCTGGGTGAACGCGCGATGGAGGCTGCCCGCCGGGTTGCCGAAACCGCTGCCGATGTCTTCCGCGTCCCGCTGCTGGGACGCATCGTCGCCAGCGAACCAATCCCCATCCCGCCCTCCGACTTGAGTTATTTTGACCCGGAAAGCTCGGTCGAAATTGCACGCAGCCTGTTGCCGGCGCGCGAGAAGATGACGGAATTGTTCGCGCTCGAAGTCCAGGGCGATTCCATGATCGACGCCATGATCTACGACGGCGATATCGTCATCATGAAACCCGCCCAGGAAGCGAAAAATGGCGAGATGGTGGCCGTCTGGCTGGATAAAAATGACGAAACCACCCTCAAATATTTTTATCGCGAGAATAATCGCGTGCGCTTGCAGCCTGCAAATCCGAACATGCTTCCCATCTATGTGGATGACCCTCGCCAGCTTCGCATTATGGGCAAGGTGGTGATGGTGATCCGCCAGGTCAAGAAAATGCCCCGCTCGCTGGCGGCCTGAACGCGGTGATAAAAAAAAGACGCCCCTCGCAATCTCTGGAGGGGTATCTTTTTTGTGTGGCTTCAACAGGTCTTAGGCAACTTCGACGACCGCGCCGGCTGCCTCGAGCTTTGATTTGGCGTCCTGGGCGGCTTCTTTGCCAACTGCACTCAGGACCTTGGAACCGGCGGTTTCGGCCATGTTCTTGGCTTCTACCAGGCCCAGGTTGGTGAGCTGGCGGATGACCTTGATGGTCTCGATCTTCTTCGGGCCGGCGTCTTTGAGAATAACGTCGAATTCAGTTTTCTCTTCAACCGGTTCGGCAGCGGCAGCGCCGCCAGCGGGCATCGCGGCAACCGCGGCAACTGGGGCAGCAGCAGAAACGCCCCATTTTTCTTCCAATGCTTTAACGAGTTCGGCGGCTTCCAGAACACTGAGTTTGCTCAGTTCTTCCACCAATTTTTCAATATCAGCCATTTCAAATTACTCCTTCAAAGGTTTCATTACAAATTTGATGATAAATCAGCGAAGCAGCATTAAGCAGGGGCTGCTTCTTTTTCTGAGTAGGCCTTGATAACGGCCGCCACCTGGCGGGCCGGTTCGGCCAGAGTACGCACAAGTTTAGATGCTGGCGCCTGAAGCACGCCAAGCAATTGAGCCCGCATAACCGGCAAGGGTGGCAATTCAGCCAGCGCTTTTACTTCGTCGGCGCTGATGGGATGCAACTCCAGAAAGCCGCCTTTGATCTTGAAGATGTCTGAGGATTTCGACACTTCGCTAAACGTCTTCGCCAGGTCGGGGGCGTCTCCAAAAGAAAAGCCCACCAGCGTGGTTCCAACCAGATCGCTCTTCAGATCTACGCCGACATTCTTCAGGGCGCGCTGTAAAATGGTGTTTTTTACGATATGGGCGCGGCCGCCTGCTTCGCGCGTCTTCGCGCGCAGGTTATCAATGGCTTTCATGTTCATGCGCGAAAATTCCAGCATAAAGACCGCATTGCTTTCCCGCAGCCATTGCTCATATTGAGCCAGCATCTTGTTTTTTTGTTTTTTCGTAAAGGCCAAAGAAACTTCACCTCCTTTCTTCAAATTTTTAATCAAAAAAGTCTTTGCCAGATACTCTGCCAGGCAAAGACTTCCCAATCCGCGCAAAGCGGAAGAAACATCAGGTTGGTCTTCACCTCGGCAGGAGATTAAGCCCCCAGAGGGGCGCCGGCTTTCAACGGTGAAAAACTAGATTGTTAAAGACGAGCTCAATCGCGCGTCTGCATGCCCTGGGCGAGATTGGCGTCCACCTTGATCCCAGGTCCCATGGTCGCTGTAACGGTTACGCGGCGAATATAAGCGCCTTTTGCAGCCGCCGGTTTAGCCTTTTTGATGGCGTCCATCAGGGTCGCCATATTTTCATACAGCTTATCCACCTCAAAGGACACTTTGCCCACCGGCACGTGAATATTGGCGGTTTTATCCAGCCGGAATTCAACGCGCCCCGCTTTTGCCTCGTTGATCACACGCGGCAGGTCTTCAGCCGGAACAACGGTGCCAGCCTTCGGGTTGGGCATCAAACCGCGCGGGCCGAGCACGCGGCCCAGGCGGCCAGCTTTGCCCATCATATCGGGCGTAGCGATGGCAACATCGAAGTCGGTCCAGCCGTTTTGGATCTTGGTGATCCATTCATCGCTGTCGGCAATGTAATCGGCCCCGCCTTCCTGGGCTTTTGTAACGCCTTCTCCCTGCGCAAAGACCAGGACGCGCACCGTTTTGCCAAGTCCGTTCGGCAGCACGACCACGTCGCGAACCTGCTGGTCGGCCTGGCGGGGGTCAAGCCCCATGCGCAGATGCACTTCAACCGTCGCATCGAAGTTGGCGTAACTCGTCTCTTTTACCAGCTCGAGAGCTTTGCGGGGTTCGTAATACTCACCGGTTTTTACTTTTGCAAGCGCTTCTTTGTATTTCTTTCCATGTTTTGACATGTTCACTCCTTGTGGTCATAACGGGTTGAAGATCAACCCTCCCACGATTTTTTAGTCCACTACCTGCAAGCCCATGTTGCGGGCTGTGCCTTCGATCTGGCGCATTGCGCCCTCGATATCCACGGCGTTCAGATCCTTCATTTTGATTTCGGCGATCTCACGGATCTTGGAACGGCTGATCTTACCGATCTTGCCCAGGGAAGAATTGCCTGCGCCTTTTTCGATCCCGGCGGCTTTCTTGAGCAGCTCAGAGGTCGGCGGCGATTTCAGGACAAAAGTGAAGGATCCATCGGTGTAAACCGTAATTTCTGCAGGAATGATCTCACCCACCCGGTTTGCTGTGCGGGCGTTGTATTCCTTGCAGAAAGCCATGATGTTGATCCCATGACCGGCCAGCGCAGGGCCGATCGGGGGCGCCGGGTTTGCCTTACCGGCATTGATATTCAGTTTTACAATTGCTTTCAGTTTCTTAGCCACGTTTTTACTCCTTTGTGGTTGTAACGGGTGATGCGGGAGCACCCTCCCACGATAACCGGCGCTTTTTCAGCCCGGGTTTACGCTTTTTCTACCTGCAAAAAGTCCAGCTCAACCGGCGTTTCACGGCCAAAGAAGTTGACCATCACGCGCACTTTGGCTCGCTCCATGTCTATTTCCGATACGGTGCCGCGAAAATCGTTAAAAGGCCCATCCACGATGCGCACGCGTTCGCCCACTTTAAAGGTAACCTTGATATGCGGCGCTTCGGCTTCCATTCGCCGCAAAATTTGGGCAACTTCTTCCGGGCGCAGGGGAGTGGGTTGCGTTCCCATTCCCACAAAGCCGGTCACGCCTGGGGTATTGCGGACGACATACCATGATTCCTCGGATAAGATCATATTGACCAGCACATATCCTGGAAAAACATGCCGCTCGACCACGCGCCGTTTGCCATCTTTTACTTCGATCTCTTCCTGGGTTGGGATGACGACATCAAAGATCTTGTCTTTCATCCCCATGGTCTCGATGCGCTGTTCCAGGTTGTGGCGCACCTTGTTCTCATACCCTGAATAACAGTGGATGACGAACCAGGCCCGTTGGTCTTCCGCCTCTTGAGAGGCGGGCAGCAGGCCTTCGTTTCCTGGTTCTTCTTCGGGTTTCAAAGACGCGTCAAAGCCGCCCTCTGTCTGTACAACTTCGGCGTTTTCTTCAGCCCCTTCGCTCAATGGGCGTTCTTCTTCCTGTTCCTGGTTAAAATCCTCATGCGCGTCCATGATGGTCCCTCATTCGATTGCCGCCACCTATCTCCCCTTGATCAGGTCACGATCAAAGTGATCAGCTCAGAAAAGATGAAATCTAGCAGCCCCAACACAAAGCTCATGAGGGCCATGACAATCAAGACGATACGAGTCAGCCGCCAGGCATCGTGCATGCTTGGCCAGGAGACCTTACGGAGTTCTCCGATCGTCTCACGCCACCAGCGCTTTAACTTCCCTTCTTTTTTATCGCCTCTATCAGCCACACAATTCTCCTTGTTTGTAAGGCTAAAACGCCGCCCGGCAAGACGGCGTTGACCTTCTTTTCAAGCAGGCCAGGCAGGAATCGAACCCACAACCTCCTGTTTTGGAGACAGGCGCTCTGCCAATTGAGCTACTGGCCTATACTCTCGAGCGACCAGGCCAAATCTTGCCAGAACCCGGCCGCTCCTTAGCCCAACTACTTCGTCTCACGGTGCGCGGTATGCTTGCGGCAACGCTTACAGTATTTTTTTATCTCGATCCGCCCGGGGTCGTTCCGGCGATTCTTTTCGGTGGTGTAGTTCCGTTCCTTGCAATCGGAGCATGCCAGCGTGATGACCGGTCGGATATCCTTTTTCTTTGATGCCATTCGATTTCACCCATCAGCCTGATGTGATCAGGTCTGTCTCCTTGTTACTCTTTGATTTTGGTGATAACGCCAGCGCCGACGGTGAGGCCGCCTTCGCGGATGGCGAATTTGGAGCCCTGTTCGAGCGCCACCGGCACGATCAATTCAACCTCCATGGTGATGTTATCGCCAGGCATGACCATCTCGACGCCGTCCGGCAGCTTGATGCTGCCGGTCACATCCATGGTGCGGATGTAGAACTGCGGGCGATAACCGGTGAAGAACGGCTTGTGGCGGCCGCCTTCCTCCCGCTTCAAGACGTACACCTCAGCCGAGAAGCTGGTGTGCGGCTTGATGGAACCGGGCTTGGCAATCACCATGCCGCGCTCCACGTCGGTGCGCTCGATGCCGCGCAGCAGCAACCCCAGGTTGTCCCCGGCCATGCCCTCATCCAGCAACTTGTGGAACATCTCCACGCCCGTCACCACCGAGTTCATACTCTTCTCTCGCAGTCCAACGATCTCGACCGGATCGCCTACCTTGATCCGCCCGCGATCCACACGCCCTGTCACCACCGTGCCGCGTCCCTTGATCGAGAACACATCCTCCACCGGCATCATGAACGGCTTGTCCACCGCCCGCACCGGCTCCGGAATGTAGTTATCCACTACATCCAACAACTCCTTGATGCAGGCATATTCCGGCGCATTCGGATCGGTCGAGGTCGACTCCAAGGCCTGCAGGGCGCTGCCCCGCACAATCGGCGTCGTGTCCCCAGGGAATTTGTACTCCGTCAACATCTCCCGCAGCTCCAGCTCCACCAGCTCCAGCAGCTCCGGGTCGTTCATCTGATCCACTTTGTTCAAGAACACCACGATGCTCGGCACTTCCACCTGCCGCGCCAGCAACACGTGCTCCTTCGTCTGCGGCATCGGCCCGTCCGGCGCCGCTACCACCAGGATCGCCCCGTCTACCTGCGCCGCCCCAGTGATCATGTTCTTGATGTAATCCCGGTGCCCAGGCATGTCCACATGCGCATAGTGCCGCTTCTCCGTCTGGTACTCGACGTGCGCAATGTTGATCGTGATCCCGCGCGCTTTTTCCTCCGGCGCATTGTCGATCTGATCATAAGCCCGGTACTCGCCCTGCCCAAAAAATGAACAGTACTTCGTGATCGCGGCCGTCAGCGTCGTCTTCCCATGGTCGATGTGTCCCATCGTCCCTACATTCAAATGCGGCTTGTTTCGATCAAATTTTTGCTTCGCCATGATTTCAAACGCTCCTTATGATAGTATCCAGAAAAATTAGTTTTAGTTATTGAAATTAAGAATTTTTTGCGCTACCACATTCGAAATGGGCGCATAATGGTCGTATTCCATGGAAAATATCCCTCGTCCTTGCGTAGCCGAACGCAATTCGGTCGCATAACCAAACATCTCGGCCATTGGCACCAAAGCGCGAATGGATTGAATATGACCCGTCCGGTGCTCAATACCCAAAATCTCGGCCCGCCGCGCGCTCAATTGACCAAGAACATCCCCAAGGAATTCCTCCGGTACAATCGCTTCAACTTTCATGATCGGTTCAAGCAAAACCGGAGCGCCTTTTTCAAATGCTTCTTTGAATGCGAAGAAGCCCGCCATCTTGAAGGACATTTCACTTGAATCCACTTCGTGGTATGAGCCGTCAACCAATGTAACTTTAATGTCCGTCGTTGGATAGCCAGCCAGCGATCCACTTTCTGCTGCTTCAAGCACGCCCTTTTCAACCGCCGGGATGTACTCACGAGGAATAACACCGCCAACGATCTTGTTTTCGTAGAGAATTCCGCTGCCTGGCTGGCCTGGCTCAAGGTTAATGACGACATGACCATATTGCCCGTGGCCGCCGGTTTGCTTGACATAACGATATTCCACGCGGTTGACCGGCCGGGTAATGGTTTCTCGATAAGCCACCCTCGGCCTACCAATATTCGCCTGCACGCGAAATTCTCGCAGCATTCGGTCCACGAGAACATCTAAATGCAGTTCGCCCATCCCCGAAATAATCGTCTGACCGGTATTCTCATCGGATCGCACCCGAAAAGTGGGGTCTTCCTCCGAAAGTTTCCGCAGCGCTTCTCCCATTTTATCCTGATCAGCCGTTGTTTTTGGCTCAATCGCCACAGAAATGACAGGATCGGGGAAATGGATATTTTCAAGAACCACGGAATGACCCATGGAACAAAGCGTATCCCCCGTAAAGGTATCTTTGAGGCCTAATGTAGCCGCGATATCTCCCGCGTATACTTCGCTGATATCCTCCCGCCGGTCAGCATACATACGAACCAGGCGGCCAATGCGTTCCTTTCTATTCTTGGCAGGGTTATAAACCATGACACCCTCTTTCAACACGCCAGAATAGACCCGGAAATACGCCAGCCTGCCCATATAAGGATCACTAACAATCTTGAAAACCAGCGCAGCAAGTGGAGCCTCGTCGTCCGGTGGGCAAATGATCTCGGTATCTCTTTCAGGATCCTTCCCTTTGACCGGCGGCACATCTAGCGGAGAGGGAAGATAATCAACGATCGCATCCAGCAAAGGCTGCACGCCCTTATTACGAAGCGAAGTTCCGCAAAGCACCGCTGTTGCCTTGTTCGCAATAACCGCTTTCCGAATACCGCTCTTCAGGTCATCCACGGTCAGTTCTTCACCTTCAAGAAATCTGATCGTGAGCTCGTCATCCAGTTCGGCGATTCTTTCGATCATGGTTGACCGGGCATCTTCAACCTGAGAAATTAGTTCCTGCGGTATCGGTGCAATGCGCATTTCTTTGCCCTGGTCATCATCCCACAAATATGCCTGGCGCGTGATGAGATCAACGACCCCGCTAAAACTGGACTCGCTGCCTATCGGAAATTGGAGGGCAATTGGATTCGCACCTAAGCGATGACGGATCGATTCGATTGAGTCTTCATACGAAGCGCCGATTCGATCCATCTTATTAATAAAACAGATTCTAGGAACGTTATACCGGTCAGCTTGCCGCCAGACTGTTTCGCTTTGAGGCTCAACACCCTGAGTTGCATCAAACACAACAACGCCGCCATCAAGAACACGAAGGCAGCGTTGAACCTCAGCCGT
This sequence comes from Anaerolineae bacterium, assembly GCA_013178185.1. GTDB lineage: Bacteria > Chloroflexota > Anaerolineae > Anaerolineales > Anaerolineaceae > Ch132. The sequence continues at coordinate 20,919 of JABLXC010000014.1, forward strand.
AAAATCAATATGGCCAGGAGTATCAATAATATTAATCTGATAACCACGCCATTCAGCAGTCACCGCTGCCGAAACAATCGTAATCCCCCGCTCTCGTTCTTGAGCCATCCAGTCCGTAACGGTAGTACCATCGTCCACAGAACCAAGCCGATACGTCTTACCGGTATAGTACAAGATCCGCTCGGTGGTCGTTGTTTTACCGGCGTCAATATGGGCAATAATCCCAATATTGCGGTATCGTTCCAATGAAAACTGGCGTGGCATTTTCTACTCTTACAAAAAAGTTCAATTCCGGGCAGTGCGAATCAGACTCGATAGTGTGAGAAAGCGCGGTTGGCCTCGGCCATTTTATGGGCTTCTTCTCGTTTGCGAACTGCGTTGCCCTGGTTATTGGCAGCATCTATCAATTCGGCAGAAAGTTTTTCGGAGAAGGATTTACCAGATCGCGACCGCGCAGCATCAATAATCCAGCGCATAGCAAGGGTCAAGCGGCGATAAGAAGGAACCTCCATTGGCACTTGATACGTGGCTCCACCGACCCGGCGGGGGCGCACTTCCATAATCGGGCCAACGTTTTTAAGCGCCTGTTCCAACACTTCGATTGGCTCCCGCTTGGTCTGTTCTTTAACAATATCCAAAGCGCCATACAGCATCCTGGTAGCAGTGCTTCGCTTACCCGACCGCATAATACGGTTAATCAGATGCTGGACAGTCACGCTATGATAACGCGCCTCAGGTTTTATTTCTCGTTTTTCTGGTTTAATCCGACGCATTAAGAATTCTCCAATCCATCAAACTAAAATTCATCTCGCTATTTGGGTCGCTTGGTGCCGTATTTTGAGCGGCCCTGTGAACGCTTTGAAACCCCAGTTGTATCCAGCGTACCACGCACGATGTGATAACGAACACCGGGCAGATCCTTCACACGGCCACCGCGCACCAATACAACCGAGTGTTCCTGTAAAGAATGGCCCTCGCCTGGAATATAAGCCGTTACTTCAATTCCATTAGAAAGCCGTACACGCGCAATTTTCCGCAATGCTGAATTCGGCTTCTTAGGTGTCATCGTACGCACGTTTGTGCAGACGCCTCTTTTTTGAGGAGAACCTTCCGTCTGCCGGTCACGATGCTGCTTAATGGAATTCAGCGTAAACTGAAGCGCAGGAGATTTACTCTTCGATTTTTGGGTGTGTCGACCTTTTCGTATCAATTGATTGATTGTTGGCACTTTTTGCCTCCAAAAGATAATTACTGCGGCGTTTTCTTGCCTGACCGAATGAAATTTTTTTCAATAAGGGAGGCCATCGCTCTTGCAATGATGGCCTCTCCGTTATCTCAGTGCTTAGGGGCAAGGCTAAAGCCACCCCATGGAAGGGCAACGAGGTGTGATTATATCATGACGATTTTTGACCGTCAAGGAATCGTGTGTTTTATAAACTGTCAAGATCTTCACCCAGGCCTAACAAACCGGTCTCCAGCTTCGGCGGGCGAACTCGTTCTTCATCTTTTCCAAATCGAACCACTTCACCTGATTCCATTACCGCTTCGACGGCCAGCCCTAAACTCTGAAGTTCCTTAACCAAAACCCGGAAACCAGCGGGCAAGCCTGGTTCTTCAATAGGTTCGCCCTTTACAATAGCTTCATAGGTGTTCACGCGCCCCTGAACATCATCTGATTTTACGGTCAACATCTCTTGTAAGGTATAAGCGGCCCCGTAAGCTTCCAGCGCCCAGACTTCCATTTCACCAAAACGCTGACCGCCAAATTGCGCTTTACCACCCAAAGGTTGTTGCGTCACCAGGCTGTAAGGCCCTGTTGACCGCGCATGCACCTTATCTTCTACGAGATGGTGTAGTTTAAGCATCGTCATTACGCCAACCGTAACGGCTTGATCGTAAGGCATTCCGGATTTTCCATCCCGCAAGATTTGTTTTCCAAGGATTGGCACCGGCTGCCCGGTGCGCGTCATGTATTCAATCGCTTCCTTACGGAGTTGCTCCAGGTTTTTAGCAGAAACTTTCTCGCCATGTCGGTCGAGCCAAATCTTCAAACAGGCCTCAATTGCTTTTAAGTCCATCGGACGAATACTTGGGGCGTTGCTTGGGATATTGTCGAAAGCCAGGATCTCATCCGGGTCATAACCATTTTCGCGCAGCCATTCCAGCATGGTCACTTGACGGGCATAGCTAACATTCGCCACATCAGAAATTCGAGCAACGTCGTAACCTTTTTCGCCAAGCCACTCCTCCAAGAATAGCAGCCGGACTTCATCATCATCTCGAATCGCTTCTGGATCGTATCCTTGTTCGTTCAACCACTGCCAGGCTCGTTCACCTGTTTCTTTCCACGCCTGGTCAATCAGCCAGCTCCTGGAGAGCTCCGCCTCGATCTCAAGCTCATTGGCGCCATCAAAGACCGGGGTAATAGCCCGGAATCCCAATCGGGTTGCCGCCCATCCAAGATGGGTCTCAAGCACCTGTCCAATATTCATACGACTGGGAACACCCAGCGGATTAAGGATGATATCAACCGGTGTGCCGTCTTCGAGGAAAGGCATATCTTCTACTGGCACGACGCGAGAAACAACTCCTTTGTTCCCATGTCGCCCAGCCATTTTGTCACCTGCCGTGATCTTACGCCGCTGTGCAACGGAAACACGCACCATAATATCAACGCCAGCAGAAAGATCAGAATTATCCTCGCGGGTAAACACCTTAACATCCACAACCTTTCCTCGCTCACCATGTGGCATTCGCAGGGAGGTATCTTTAACATCACGAGATTTTTCGCCAAAAATAGCACGCAAGAGGCGCTCTTCTGGAGTCAGTTCCTTCTCGCCTTTCGGTGTAATCTTACCTACCAGAATATCGTTCGGGCCAACTTCGGCGCCGATACGAATAATGCCCCGTTCGTCCAAATCTTTGATGGCATCTTCACCGACATTCGGGATATCACGGGTGATCTCCTCTGGGCCGAGCTTGGTATCCCGGGCCTCAACTTCATATTTCTCAATATGCACAGATGTAAAACGATCTTCCTGAACAAGACGCTCCGAAATGAGGATCGCGTCTTCGAAGTTCCCCCCTTCCCACGAGACAAACGCAATCACGACATTCTGACCCAAAGCAAGATTGCCGTTTACCGTTGAGGATGAATCTGCCAGCACATCTCCCTTGCGGACTCGCTGGCCTTTCACCACCGCTGGTCGCTGGTCAATACATGTACTCTGGTTGGAGCGCTGGTATTTCCGCAAGTGGTAGGTACGTTGTTTACCATCTGTCTCTCGAACCACAATCTGGCGGCCTGTTACCGAGATAATCTCGCCGTCGTTTTCGGCGATCAGAACCTGGCCTGAATCCAACGCAGCAAAAGCCTCCATTCCGGTCGAGATGATGGGGACATCCGGATTGACCAAAGGCACCGCCTGGGCTTGCATGTTCGAACCCATCAAGGCACGATTGGCGTCATCATGCTCCAGGAAAGGAATCAAAGCAGCGCTTACGCCCACCACCTGATGCGGCGCGACATCCATATAATTTACAGCGTCAGGGCCTACCACGATAAAATCGGAATGGTGACGGCAGGAAATTCGATCCGTATCGAACTCATTAAAGGCATTTAACGAGGTGTTAGCCTGCGCAATGACAAATTTATCTTCCGCATCTGCCGAAAGATATTCAACCTCATCTGATACGAATGGAACCACAAAAATGGAGGGGCGATTAAGTTTGCGAATCGCCGGCAGCATTTTTTCCGTAATGCGCTCTCCTTCTTTTGCGATTACTTCGCCAGTCTTACTATCCGTCAGGGTCTCTTTCAGTGTACGACCCAATAAGCGCGGATCATTGGACGCCAGGATTTTTACAACCCGCCTGTAAGGAGTCTCAATAAAACCATATTCATTGACTCGCGAAAAGTTCGCCAGACGCCCAATCAAACCAATATTCGGGCCTTCCGGTGTTTCAATCGGACAAATGCGTCCATAGTGAGAGTGATGCACATCGCGCACATCGAAACCTGCGCGCTCCCTGCGCAATCCGCCGGGGCCAAGCGCCGAAAGTGTGCGCTTGTGACGTAGTTCCGCCAGGGGGTTCGTCTGATCCATAAATTGAGAGAGTTGGCTGGAGCCAAAGAATTCACGCAATGCCGCTACCACAGGACGAATATTCACCAATCCAACTGGCGATACCTGATCCTGATCACGAATCGACATGCGTTCCTTGATCACCCGTTCCATTCTGCGCAGGCCGATTCGCAATTTGTTTTGAATCAGCTCACCGACCGTTTTCACCCTTCGGTTGCCCAGATGATCAATATCATCTTTGTCTTCCATGTAATTGTTGATCATGATCATCCGCCGAATCAGGCGGATAACGTCCCACTTTGTTACCGTCCGGTGTGAAACCGGGATGCGGTCCGTCAGGTCAAGCTTCTGGTTAAGCTTGTAACGGCCTACCCGTTCGAGATCATAGTGCCGCTGATCAAACAACTGCTCCTCAAGAAACTGCTTGGCGTTCTCTAATGTCGCGGGGTCGCCAGGGCGCATCCGGCGGAAAAACTCCATCAAAGCTGCTTGCGCGACCGTAATATTGCCATTTAACTCCCAGGGTGGTTCCTGGCGCAAGGTGGAGGCAATAAATAACCTGTCCGGGTTGTTGTCAACATCCTGAAACAGCGCCATCAATTCCTCGTCACTGCCATCTTTCAAAGGCGATTCGGCCATACCATCATCCACCGCCGCCAGGGCGCGCAAGAAGATTGTGATGGGAACAGTGCGTTTGCGATTGAATTTCAGAATGATGTAATCGTTTTTCCGTGTTTCAAACTCCATCCAGGCGCCCCGGTCGGGAATCAATTTGGCCATAGCAAGCCGATGACCAGTGGCGCGGTCCACCGGCGCTTCGAAATAGACGCCTGGTGACCGGATCAGTTGAGAGACGACGACGCGCTCCGTCCCGTTGATGATAAAAGTGCCTTTTTCCGTCATTTCCGGAAAGTCCCCCAAAAAGATATCCTGCTTAATCGGCTCAGGAACTTCTGGCCCGGCTAATAGCACGGAAACATAAAGCGGAGAGGCAAAGGTCAGATCACGTTCAACGCATTCATCAATGCTGTGTTTGGGTTCCCCGAACCAATACCGCAAACCCCATTGTTCAGCTTCTTGAGTGCGGCTGGGGAAGAACAACTTCATTCCCTTGTTATACGATTCGATTGGCGATATTTCGTTGAATAAATCAGAAAGTCCATCGTCTTTCAATCGTTTGAAGGAATCGAGTTGGACTTCGATCAGGTCGGGCAAATCAAAAATAACGGGAATTCGCGCGTAGGACTTAACAGGCATGTTGGAAGCCATAGATATCTCCTCAAACCAACTGGCTTATACAGAACAAACTAAAAATAAATACGAATAATTGCGCAAATTGTGATTATAGCAAGTTTATAGGGTAAGGTCAAGAATTATTAACAAAATTTCTTGAATTGATTCCACAAAACTACCCTTAAAGAGATTTGGCTGGAAATCGCCCTTCCATAAAGAGCATATCCCTTCAACCCTCTCTACAAACGATGAATTTCTCCTGTAACTTTTCCCCCTTCGTAAAATCGAAGAATTCCGAAACTTGGTTTTTGATTTCTGAATGCCATTGTACATGATCCAGGGTTAAAAAAGAGCTTGCCATCTACCCACCGGTTTTCTGCAAAATGTGTATGTCCGAAGACTATCACTTGTGCGTGTGGGTACTGACGAGAAAGCCACTTTCTGTACCGTTCAAAGGAGTATCCATAAAAGAGATGTTTCAACTTATCGGCCAGATAATTAACCCAGCCGCCATGGCCATGGGTTAGTACAACAGGAATACCTGCAAGGTCTAACGTAATGTCTCGATCAATCTTGTGATCAAAGAAGAGATCACGGTTCCCCCGTACGGCGGTGACCGGCGCAATTTGACTCAGATCTTCGATCACCGGTGGAATGCTGATATCTCCCGCATGCAATATAAGATCAACCCGCAATTCATTCAGACGCTCTAATAGTTCGCCGGGGATCGTTTGAACGCGGTCAGGAATGTGGGTATCAGAGACAACACCCGCCGTGAGAAGCGGCGTTTTTACTTCGCCTTCACTCCAACGTTTAGTTGGTGTTTTCGCCATTCTTCCTGCAATATCCCCATAAAGATGAGATCATGGTATTTCCCGTCTCTTCGCAACCATTGCCGCTCTCGCCCTTCTACCTTGAACCCGCACTTTTCGTAGGACCGAATTGCGCGCTCATTATACTCAAAAACATCCAGCGTCACGCGATGCAGATTCAATTCGTTAAAGGCGTAACGCAAAATAACCCGCATCGTATCTGTTCCGTACCCTTGTCCCCAAACGCTGCGTTCCCCTATCCCAATCCCAACCCAGCAGTTAAAACTCCCTGGGCTGACGTCGTTCAAATTAACCATTCCGATCGCTCGGTCATCTACTAACGCGCGGATTAGAAAAGCATGCATTTGATCAAAGTTTTTCTCCAAAAAATCTTTCGTCAACTTGGGAGGCCATGGGAAGGCTGGATTACTGTCCAACAGCCGCAAATATTCGCTGTCATGCGCCCATTGATGAAAAAAGACAGCGTCTCGTTCCGGATCTAAAATTTCTAAACGTACAAGTTCTCCACAAAAAATATTATTAGACATGCTTAATCTCTTCTGGCCGCAATCCAGTCTTGATAAAGGATCCCATACCGGATCCCATCGAAATACTGTCCATCTCTGTAATGCATCTCACGCTGCCGAACTTCTGGGATAAACCCGACTTTTCCCAAATAACCAGCCAATTCTTTTTCGTTCTCACAGATCAAAAAAGTCAGGCGGTTTAATCCCAATTCGCCAAAAGCATAGGCCGTAATCAACTGAAGTGATTCAAGCCATTCTTCAACCTTTGCACCAGGATGACCCAGGTAATGGCTCAAGAGAGCATTCCCATGGCTCCATTGAATGTTCTCGATTCGGCAACTGCCCAACAGAACATCATCAGCCCTCCGGCGAATTGCAAAAGGATAGCAAGCCGCATATTCGTCCAGGCGCTTTAACATATCGCCATAAATCTTCTTGATCTCGAATACGGCCAGCGGTCGGTAGTTTTGCCGGCTTATTCTTCTGGCATAATCCGGGTTATGCGTCCATGTTGATTCGGCAGCCGCATCGCGATCCGGGTCAATTGGAGCTAATCGAGTGTATTCTCCAACAAATAAAGATTGCGCAATCATCAAGAATCTACCTCCTACTACATACTCAATCCAATCGTGCGGCAGTGTTCAATCCGCGAGCAATATTGTCTGCGATTGATCAGGTTGAAACGCAAACAGAAAAAGCTCGAAATCTCCCTTTTGATGATATAACTCAGCCAAGGCTTGCCTGACCATCTGGCTCTCCTGAAAATTCTCAGAACCACTCACCGCAACTCTATGAAACATCCCGGCTTCTAAATCTTTTTTCATTCTTTGATATGCAGGTCGTAAAACGCTTTCCGGGAGGCAAACATCCAGATAAACCGCAACCAGGTTTTGCCGTCCAAAATTGCGCCATACCCAATCCAACCCTTCATAAAGTTTGCGCTTGGCTGAGTGACTATAGACTTCATCCGCCCGCAAACTTCCGCAAACATACAGAGCCAGCGCTTCTTCTTTTCCACAAACTGAGTGATTCAGGTAGTCAACTCGATAACGACCATTTTTCATCAGTGTTTCAAACATTGCAACCCTCCGGTTCCCTGGAGAACTATCTGGTAAACGTATAAATGCTGCACCATTTTTCGGACTCAAAGGAGAAGTAACTCCTTGGTCTACGCTGCTGCTAATAATTTTGTTAAGGCAATTCGTTGTGGCCATACCAGACCTCCTTTCCGATTCAAAAAGGCCACGGTTTCCTTCCGTGACCTTCAATCTTTACAGACAACAAAAAGGCCACGGGGTGGAGCGTCCCGTGGCCTTTGATCACACTATCGAAAACTATCGGGCAACAGGCGCACTCCGAGCAGGTAAAACAGAACCACCAGCATTTTCGGTGCAGATGGCAACATCAGGGAAAAGGCAGAATACCTTGCTCATATGCGCTCCTTTCTTAGAATAATTACAGGCCAAAGTGTATCATAAATTTTTAATGTCTGTCAAGCCTTTTGCTTGCTTCGAATTTTTTGAGATTATTGAACACCAGTTGGCAAGTTAGCTTCGATAAACTGCTGCCAGACCTCATTAGGTTCCCAAATCTCATAGATCATTTCGCGGGCGCTTTCTGCCTGCTCGCCAAGGATCAAAACACGATACAGGAATACAAAAACAGAGACCCGCATATTAAGTGCGCAATGTAAAAATATCTTCTTGCCCTGAAATTTCTTCATAAGCCCAAAAAACTCTTCCAGATCCCAGCGCGTTGGGCTCTCCCACACCACCGGAATATGGTAGTAAATCAAACCGTTTTCCCTGGCCAGCTGGGCCTCATCATGAAACGCCCCAGGGGAATCGGGCATGGCCAGATTGATAACCACCTGATACCCCCATGCCTTGATCAGGGGATACTGTTCTTTGGTAGGCTGGCCTGCTGTTCCAAGCCAATCATAAATTTCCAGAAAGTTTAATATAACATCAATGGTCTGGGGCATCAAAACCTTCTCGCATAAGATAAACTGATTCTAACTGAAAACTGGCATCCTAAATATTTTTCATGCCAATCATTCCATCTTGGGATGGCCAGTTGCAGGTAAAATTGGAATCAGATTTCAGGAGAAAAGATGACAAGAAAACAGAAGAACGTCCTGATCATACTGCTGGTACTGGCAACAATTTATTTCAGTGGGATGATCTTTCCAAATAATCAAGGCGCAGACGACCCACGCCTGCTTGCCATCACATCCCAGGATGAAGGATTCCAATACCCTTTTTTGATGCGCATGTTAACCCCAGGGGAAACCCTGAAAGAAACCTTGACCCATATCTTTTCTTATCATCACTATATCTACGGTTATCCATTCTATGTTGCCTCGGCTCTTGTCAGTCTGCCTTTACGGTTGTTCTGGGGGGATGCGCTCGCCGGGCATACACAATTCCATCTGCTAGTGCTGCGCCAAACGATCAGCGTACTGCCAATGCTTGCCAGCATCCTGGTGCTGGTGTATTTACAAACCCGCTTTAAATCCGTTTGGCAGGCAATTGGTTTATTCGTCTTTCTCGCTTTCATTCCCGGAATTGTCCGCCAGAACCTGACCTGGTGGCATCCCGATGCCCTGGCCATCTTCTTCGCAATCCTGGTTTTCTATTTTCTGGACAGGGATAACCTGAAATTTACAAAACACTTTTATTTGGCAGCGGTGTTTTGCGGCCTCTCTGCCGGCACAAAATTGCTTGGCTTTTTCTTTTTCCTTGCCATTGCCGGTTATCTTCTGATCGGACTCATTCAGAAAAAAATCGGGGTGCAAAAAGCTGTCCTTTCAGGCTTCCTTTTCATTCTTATCATGCTTTTCGTGGTGCTCATTGCTAATCCCCTCCTGCTCATCCCGCAGACACGCGCAGATATTCTTGAGACCCATTTATCCCACAACGAATCTTTTCGCACCGGCTGGGAAAATATGGATACTTATAACCGCAATCCAGCAACCTGGTTGCCGGTTCTCGAACGCTGGTACGGCGGGATTTTCTTTCTCGCTTTTGCCATCGTTTCCTTAGTGGCAGGGTGCTTCCAGGGCAGCCAGCGCCGCCTAAATCTGCTCATCCTGCTTTGGGTGATCCCTTATTCCCTTTATCTCCTGCTCGTCATTGCCGTGCGCCCCGATCATTACTGGATGCCCGTTCTGCTCCCACTCTTCTCAGCCATCTTTAGCTTAATCAACAAAGAGGCTTTGTCGCCAATTTTTTCCGGAAAATTTGAAACCTTCACCCTGCCGGTCGGGGTTGCTCTTTTCAGCCTGTTGGCCATCGGCGGGCAAGTGATCATCAACTTTCAAAAAACCATCCCCATTTACCAGCGCGCCGCCAATCAACAGAAGCTCCTGCTGGCATGTGACGCCAATCCAATCAATGAGACAAATGGTATTTCTGTTCAATTGACAGAGAGCGTCTGGTATGCGGTCGAAGAGTACAACCAGGTAACAATTCCCCCTTTCCGAAAATTCTATGCAATCCTTGGTAAGGATCTCGGCTCAGCCGCTGCAACAGAGACCAGCGGGAATCTGGCATGGGCCTGCCAAAACCAGGAGATGGCGATTTTCAGGTCGTTACAAAAAGCGAAGGAATTTAAACTGTCCTACCCGGACACACAAATATTTGGTCCAGACGGACAGGAAATTTATCGCTGAGAAACGAGGTGATAAAACCATCTTACGGGCTTTTCGGTAAATAACGGAACAAGGCAGAACCGGCAATATGTTTAAGATATTTAAGCCGACCGGTGAACATATCGACATAAGGCTCGCTATACTTGATAACATACTCCCCGCCGTAAACATAGTTCAAACCGATCGAGTCTAAATATTCTGCTCCCTGGCCAGAACGCAACATCTGATAATAAGGATAACTACTGATCAAACCATCCATGTTGACGATAGTGCGGCCGTGCGTGAAATATGCTAACACTCCGCCGCCTGTAGAACCAATGATAGAACCTGGCTCCGTATTTTCCTCCAGGCCCCGAGCGCCAGTCAGGTATCCTTGCTCTTGACCCGGCGAGACTGCCCAGGGGGTTAATTTCGACAGATAGATCAAAAAATTAAACAACAATAAAGCGCCTAACAGCGCGGTCCCTGTTTGTAAGACCGCCGGTTTTATCTCTATGTTTCTCAATCGTTCAAAGATAATCTCAAATAGAATTGCCCAAAACACGACGGCGAGCACCATCTCGGCAATCCAATACCAGGTATGCAGCGAAACATAACCGCTCATTTTGTAATTGGCGGCCTGTAAAAAGCAACCCACAAATAAAGGCGCGAGTGAAAATGCACTCACCCCCTTTCGCACGAACTGCCAGCCCCGAGCCAATATAAATGCGATCGCAGCGACATAAACAATCCCCAATAAAAATGCCCCACCCCAATAAGCCTTTTCGGTGATCGAAGAATATTCCGCCATCCAATCAAACAAAGCAAAAGGAGGAAGTGCCAGCAAAGACCACGGAGAAAGATCAGGATCAGATGTGATACCCAGGATATCCAAAATATTTGTAGCGGGTTTTCCGTAAACTGTGTACATCGTACCCCACCACCGCTTGATCTGACCGCTGACCGGTGAAGCCGTGCCAATATATAGGTAACTCCAAAGCATATATCCTGCCAGGGCCAATAAAGGTAAGGCATAATATCGCAGCGCGAATGGCGCCCAACGCAACCACCCCTTGATAGAAAATTCCTCCAGGGGCGTCGTTGGCTCCCCTGCTGGTTTTTTGGCAAAGAAATGCCATCCCAGCCAATGCCAACCGATAATTAACGGGATAGAAATCGCCCAATCCAACAACAAAGCCAGGCGAGGAAGGCGAGGGAATACGCCGAAATGTCCCATCAAGAACATCGCGCCAGCGATCAGGATACCCGCCGTTGAAACCGCAGCAACAATTTTAAAGATAGCTCTCCATCCAAAACGTTCTTCCATTGCTCGATATAACCCAAAGGCATAGTAAATCAACGGTTTAATCACCAGCGCGGCGGCAAACATAACCACCGCAGCCTCCGAGTAAAAATAATAAAGTTCTATGCCCAGGCGTGCTACAAATGCCCCAAAGACGGTAACAACCGCCAGGACAAGATCGCCCATCACAAGGAACCGCACCCGCCGCGCTGGAAAAAGTAGCCAAATCCCCAGGATCAGGATCAGAAAAATATTATCCAGCCGGCTGAGCAGCGCAAAGGCCGCAATCACACCGATCGAAATCAGTTCTCGAGGTCTTTCAAATGCCAGCTTCGATGTTGAACCAAGCTTCGAAACCTGCGAGAGCAGCAAAACAATAAAGAATGCGTTAACTCCCGACTCCATCCCTAACGTCGTGGTAACCCCATGCACTTTAGGAAAAAACACCCAAAACATTGTCGCAAGAGCCGAAATCTGTAGTGATAGATGCCTTTTCAACCAACGATAGAGCAGGACTCCGGTGCCTGCATTAAAAAGTGCGAGCACAATCACCACCAGCCGGAGTGGCAAAATAAGATCATAGCGGGCAAGCGCAAAAATTGGGATACAGATTAACATCCAGAGAGGATGAAATCCGTTGGTCCGGCCAATCCGATCAAAAGTTACCCCGTGTCCTTCAGAAATGTTTTGCGCCACCTTGAAGTAATAATAGGCGTCGTCGGTGGTGTACCAATTTACCAAATTATTTGCCGGAGAAAAAGCTGCATACCCATGCGAAAATAGAACCAGGATGACTAAAATAATTTCAAACCGGATGGGAAAACGCCAGGACATGAATTGCTGCTCCCTTGTGGGGTTTTGATCGTTCGAACGAGAAGACTGTAGGATATTTTACCAGAATTCATTTCGGGCTCAGACTTAACGGTATAATCAACGCCACATGGAAAAACTCAGGCGGGAAGTTCAAAGGCTGTTCGGAATCCAGCTCACTGCAAAACAGTTGGGTGCATTCGAAGTATATGAACAGGAATTGACGGATTGGAACTCGCGCTTCAACCTGACGGCAATACGAGATCGCGATAGCATTCGTTGCAAACATTTCTTGGATTCTTTAAGCTGCACCCTGGTCTTGAAAGACAATCCGCCCAACCGATTAATTGATATTGGAACAGGGGCGGGTTTTCCAGGTATTCCTTTGAAAATTATTTATCCCAAGATGTCTTTGGTACTGGTAGATTCGGTAGGGAAAAAAGTAGAATTCTGCCGGCACCTGGTAAACAAGCTTGAACTGGATCGGGTCGAAATCTTACATAGCCGAGCCGAAGATTTGGGGCAGCTTCCTACCCATCGCGAGCAATTCGATTGGGCTGTAGCGCGAGCCGTTGCAAACTTGCCGACGCTGGTCGAATATCTTTTGCCTTTGGTCCGGATTGGCGGCGCCATCCTTGCCCAAAAGGGCGAAAACGGCCCAGCCGAAGCCCACGCCGCAGAGAACGCCACCCGAATGCTGGGCGGAAGACTGCGGCAGCTATATAAAGTAGAGCTGCCAGGCGTTGTAGAAGATCGCTACCTGGTTGTGATTGATAAAATCGCGGCGACACCGCCTCAATACCCCCGGCGGGCGGGCATACCATCCAAAAACCCTCTGGATCTAACCCCGGTGTGATCCATCCTGCAAGCTTACCTGGCCTGCTTTAACAACCCAGACCGTGCTGTTATGAAGAAACTCATCGTCAAAAAAGTGCAAATCAGTGGTGGTGAGAAGCGCTTGTTCGGACTCTTCTAAAAATTCGAGCAGACGCCTTCGCCTGATTTTATCGAGCTCCGCTAAAAATTCATCCAACAATAAAACAGGCCAGTAGCCAGTTTTTTGTTTCAGCCACTTCACTTCAGCCAGTTTAAGCGACAGCAACGCTGTTCGCGTTTGTCCGCGCGACCCATAATTGCCCAGGTCAATCCCATTTCCAAGGATTCTTAGTTCGTCTCGGTGTGGGCCGATAGTGGTGACGCCACGATTGATCTCCTCGCGGGATAGCGCCCGGAGACGATTGGAAAAACCCTGCCGGATATCTTCCAGGCTGATCCCGGTTCGCAACACTGGGGTATCTAACCGCAAGGAGTACTGCCCTTCCTGGCTGGGCAGCGGGTCGTAAGCAGGCTGGTAACTCAAGCGGAGCACCTCTTTTTCATCGGTGAGATGCTCGTGGATTTGGATTGCAATCCTCTCCAATTCTGCAATCGCAGAAATCCGTGTATGGATCAACCTGGCGCCTTTTTCCACAAGCAGTTCATCCCAATATTGCAACTGAGCAGCGTCTCCGCCTCTTTCTGAAAGTCGCTTGAGAAGCGCATTGCGTTGTGCCAATACTTGATGATATTCTCCAAGAACACGGGCGTAACCTGGCAAAGCCTGTGCAATGGTTAAGTTGAGATATCTCCTTCGTTCTTCCGGCGCGCCTTCGATAATACTCATCATGCGCGGCAAAAAGATGACAGCGTTAAAGTGTCCTAACGCCTCCTGGGCAGTTCTCTTAACTCCATCTACTAGAATTTCTTTTCGAATCCGCACGCTACCATTTCCAGCATTCTCCTGAATCAACCGGACTTCCATCTTATGTTGTTTTTCGCCCCGGTAATATTCAGCGACTATTCGGGTTACACTCAAAGGGGAACCGGCCGCGTTAAAATTTATGAGCTGGCGGTCAGTTTGAGCAAAGAAGGAAGTAAATGTTGCTAAAAAATAAATCGATTCTAAAAACGAGGTTTTTCCTTGGGCATTATCCCCAAGAAGCAAAAGAATCCGCCGGGGCACATCCAGGTCCAGGCGGGAAAAAGAGCGAAAGTCCGTCAGTGATATATGCGTCAGGTGCATTTAGCCCTTATTCAATCACCTCAACTTCCTCATCTTCTCTTGGCTGCCAGACGCGCGTAGCTCTGTCAGGGTATAAGATCCCCTCTAAGTGGTCAATTTCATGCTGGAAGATGCGCGCCAGCCATCCTTCCGCCTTAATTCGCAAGGGTTTCCTCGCCCGATTCAGTCCCTTAACCAAGATCATCTTGTGGCGCTCTACCTCTCCAACCAGACCAGGCAAGGAAAGGCAGGCTTCAACAGCGCTCACCTTCTCTTGTGATGCTTCAACAATCTCCGGGTTGGCGACCACATATAATTTTTTGGGGGCTTCCTCATTATTTTCGTCGCCGAACTCGACCACAATCAGGCGTTCAGAAACTCCTATTTGAGGAGCAGCCAATCCAACGCCCGGTGCAGCGCGCATCGTCTCTACCATGTCGTTCACCAGGGTTGAAAATTCCTTATCGAAGTGGGTCACTTTATGAGCTTTCCGGCGTAATACCGGATCTGGTAAAGTCACAATTTCTCGAATAGCCACTGTTTCACTTCCTGTTTCCAAACCAATAATTTTTTCGTCTTTTGGCCTATTTTACCCCGAAACGCTTTCGGTGGAAGAAGGATTTTGACCGGTTTTACCCTCTTGCTGGATGTGATGATAAGCCTCAATCCAATCGCCAAGCCTCGTTTTTTCCTCTGCGAGAGCCTCCTGCTTTTCTCGGTAGTCCCTTTCCGCAATCCGGTGAAACAAATCGCGCTGAATTTCAGCCGGGTTAAAAACATTATCAAAAGTCAACTCAGCATCCCCAACCCGGATGAACACCGTCCCGAAATTAAGCAAAAGACCCAGAATTCCCTTTCGCTTGAACTCAATACTTTGAATATTTTTCAATGGTGCTGCCTGTCGTTCCTCTCTTCCAAGAGGTTTTTTATAAACATCCACTACCTGGTCCGGCGTCACCACGTAATAATCGTTGCGCCAGTCAGCGTATTCATAAATCCAGCCCAAAAACGCGATCACCGCCAGGATCATCGCCAGCGCAGCAAAAACAGTGACCGGTAAAACTTGCAAGATATTCGAAATCCGCAACATAAAAGCGATAAAAACTCCAATCAGAACAATTGTCGGCAGACACAACTTTAGAAAAAGGATAAACCAGTGCGTCCGATAAGTAATCTTTGGCCCTTCCTCAAACCGCATTCGAAACATATTCGCCAACATAACTTGCAGTTTTCCAGGCTTCACCTGATGAGTAATTTCTTCAAGTTTGGGTCCGTTTCCTTGAAGCGGTTGAACGTTGAGACGATTTCGGATAAGACTATCCAGCTCCTTCTTTTCCACCTGCCTTCGCCTGAGAAAAGCCCTCTCGCTTTCAGCCAAAACAATGGCTGCCGCTTCTTCAGGTCGGTTAAGACTTCGGAGGATGACCAACCCTGCATAGGTAGAGGCAATCACATTCCCATAGCCCAACCACCTGCCAAGCAAGCTCGTAGCAGTATCAACTTTCAGCACCGCATTCATAGGGGCTTCCTGCCGGCTATCATAGAGCAAAACCACTTTTTCTTGAAACACAACCCGCTGGTTGGTCACGATGGAGTAATCATTTGTCCAATCCAGATAAACCCACCCGCAAGCAAGGAGCGCAAGCAATAACCCGCCCCCAAAGACAGAACCAAGAACCAGGGGGTTAATCCCCAAAAGCATGACAAACGCCAGCATCAGAAAACAGGCAATTGCCGCTGTAAGGGGGAAAATGAGGTTAAAAAACAGAAAAGCATTATGGCGTCTGGAAATAAAATAGATCACCTCATCCACCCCCATCCAATCCAGGCGGACCCGCCGCGCCTGTTGGTAACTATCAAACATTGTCAAAAGCCCTCGTTGAAACCAGAGGAATTTCGACGCCAATTCAACCAGAACGTCCTTTCGAAAAACCAATACGGCAGAATCCCTCATCGCTACAGCCGTGGCCCGGTATCTGCCATCCTTTTCGAACAACTCAAATCCAAAAAAATCCCCAGAACTTAGTCTGACAGCGGGTTTACTGCCCGAATCGAAGCCACGCTGTAATTCAATCTGTCCGCTCTGAACCATATAGAGGGCGCCGCATTCCTCACCTTCCTTGTAAATGATTTCTCCGGCGTGACACTCTATCACATTACAGTAAGAGATGATCTCCTGAAGATACCGTTCTTCCTTGCGGTGGAATGGATAAACCATCTTCAAGACTTCAAGAATATCTTTTCGATCCACACTCATATTTTAAGTATATCTCAGGCAAAACAAGATGGGTAGCAAAACAAGCAAGCCTCAAAAAGGCTAAAACCGCCGCCCAATAGGCTAACAGGCCAAAAAAAAAGCCGGCAGAAAATTCTGCCGGCTTTTTGAACTATTTCTTCTTTTTTACCGAATTTTCTTTCTTGAAGGTTAATTTGCCGTCCTCGACATCAACGAGCACCGTATCGCCAGAGGCGAATTCACCGGATAATAAGCGCACCGATAACGGGCTTTCGACATGCTTTTGCAATGCACGCCTTAAGGGTCGCGCGCCAAAATTGGGGTCATATCCTTCTTCTGCCAGCCAGTCTCTCGCTGCATCGGAGAGCTGAACGGTCAACCCGTGTTCCAAAAGCCGCGTTTGCACTTCTTTCATCTGAAGGTCAACAATTTCCTTCATTTGCTCCAGCGTGAGGGGAGAGAACATGATAATCTCATCGATTCTGTTCAAAAATTCCGGCCTAAAAGTGCTCTTGAGCGCCTTATCAATTTTTTCATGAATTTCACGCTCTTCACCGCTTTCACCCTTCTGCAAAAAGCCCAAACTGCCGCTCTTGCGGACAAACTCGGTCCCCAGGTTGCTGGTCATGATCAAAACCGTGTTGCGAAAATCAACAACCTGCCCCTGGCCATCCGTCAGACGTCCATCATCAAGGATCTGTAATAAAGCATTCCAGACCTCCGGGTGCGCCTTTTCAATCTCATCAAAAAGGATAACCCGGTACGGGCGCCTTCGAACCGCTTCTGTCAACTGGCCGCCTTCTTCATAACCCACATAACCTGGAGGAGCGCCAAACAGTCGAGAAACCGTATGCTGTTCTCGATATTCGCTCATATCCAGGCGAACCAGGGCGTCTTCATCATCAAACAAGAATTCAGCCAGCGCCTTCGCAAGTTCAGTTTTTCCAACTCCTGATGGCCCAATAAAGATAAATGACCCAATAGGGCGCCGCGGGTCCTTCAGTCCTGATCTTGCCCTTCGAATAGCATCCGAGATTGCATGGATGGCTTCTTCTTGTCCAATAATCCGTTCATGCAGGCGGTCTTCCATCTGCAATAGACGCTCAGCTTCGGTTTCCATCATTTGGCTCACCGGAATGCCAGTCCATTGTGCGACTACCTGCGCGATGTCGTTTACGTCCACTACTTCATCTAGCTTGTGTTCAACCTCCCATTTGTCCCTCAGTTCATTGAAGGTCTCTTCTGTCCGCAGCCGCTCGGCCTTCATTCGTGCCGCTCGCTCATAATCCCGTTCCAGACCTGCCTGTTCTTCCTCTGCCTTCAAACGTTCAATTTCGCTCTTCATCTGCTTAAGTTCGGATGGCAGCGAATAAAGCGCCACGCGCAATTTAGCAGCAGCTTCATCCATCAAATCAATCGCTTTATCCGGTAAGCGCCGGTCGGTTACATACCGTGTAGAAAGACGTGCAGCCGCAACAAGCGCTTCATCCGAAAAATGAACTTTATGATGCGCTTCATAACGGTCTCTTAGCCCTTCAAGCATCTTGATGGTATCTTCAACACTGGGTTCCTCTACATAAACCGGGGCGAATCGCCGTTCTAGAGCAGCATCTTTCTCAATAAACTTGTGATATTCGTCCAACGTTGTCGCGCCGATGCACTGAAGTTCACCACGCGCCAGAGCGGGTTTTAACATATTGGATGCATCCATTGCTCCTTGCGCTGCTCCCGCCCCTACCACTGTGTGAAGTTCATCAATGAACAAGATAATTTCACCCTCGGCGCGCTGCACTTCTTCAATAGCCGCCTTAAGCCTCTCCTCAAACTCGCCGCGAAACCGGGAGCCAGCGATCATCGCGCTGAGATCCAGCGCAATAACGCGCTTGCCCATCAATATTTCCGGCACGTCATTCGAAGCAATTTTTTGCGCCAGGCCTTCCACAATGGCCGTTTTCCCCACACCCGCTTCGCCAATCAGGACCGGATTGTTTTTTGTCCGGCGGGAAAGAATTTGCATCACGCGCAGGATCTCGGTATCTCGTCCAATCACCGGATCCAGCTTTCCTTCTCTAGACTGCTGCGTCAGATCGCGGGAATATTTTTCAAGGGTGCGGTATCGCGTCTCCGCCTGTGGATCTGTCACCCGCTGGCCACCGCGCATTTGCAAGATGGCATCATAGACGCGTTCGCGCGTCAAACCGGCTCCTTCTAGCAAACGAGCAGCCGGCGTATTTCTTTCACTTAATATCGCCAGAAAGATGTGTTCCGTGGAAATGTATTCGTCTTTTAATTTAGAAGCCTCTTCATTCGCCAGGTCAACGATTCGTTTAACGCGAGGTGTAATGAAGATCTGGCCGGCCCCCCCGCCAAAGATACTGGCCTTGGGGCTGGTGCGCAAAATATAATCCAGGCGTTCAGAAACTACCTGCGGATCGACTTTTAGGATTTCCAAAATTTGCGGAATAACCCCCTGCGGCTGTTCGATCAACGCCAGCAAGATATGTTCCGTATCAATCTGATTATGCCCATAACGTTGGATGATCTCCGCGGCTTTTTGGGCAGCTTCTTGCGCCCGTTCGGTAAATCGGTCAAATCGCATCATCGGCGTTTATTCCCTTTCAGTCAGCGTCATTCCTGGCGCTGGAGAAAAACAATCATTCTATACTTTGGGCATTATAGCATTCTAAGTATTAATATTACAGGAATTATCTATAAGAAGTATATAAGAAACAGGCTGGTTTTTCACAGGATTTCATTCAAGCATAAAATCTGAAATGCGCGGCCGAAGCCCCGCATCCATACTCAAAGTTGGATGTAAAATAATAAGGTGGGCAGGATGATCAGCATTCAATCCCAACATCTACGCCGGGTAGATATTCGGCGCGATCTTCTTCCGGTCGCCGACCTGATCGAGCTTTGTTTTGGCAGCCAGATGGATAAGGATGGGCGAGAATACGTCCAGCAAATCCGTCGCGCCGCCAAAGACAGTCGTTACCTGCGCTGGATGCCGGGTGCTGGCGAACAAGTTTCATTACCCTTGCATGGCTATGTCTGGGAAGAAGGGAACAGAATTGTCGGCAATTTAACGCTGATCCCAAATTATTACAAAGGCTGCTGGTATTACCTGATCGCGAACGTGGCGGTACACCCAGATTTTCGCAGGCGCGGCATTGCGCGCCAGTTGACAGAAACCGCGCTCCACCACGTGCGGGATCATAACGCTCACGCTGCCTGGCTGCATGTCCGCGAGGATAACTTCGCCGCGCAAGAACTATACCGTTCCCTTGGCATGGTGGAGCGAGTCCGTCGCACAACCTGGTGTAGCAGCAGTGACATCCCTCCCGAAACACCCCCAAAAGAAATCACGATCACCCGGCGCGTCAAATCGCATTGGCGCTTTCAAAACCAGTGGTTGGATACCGTCTACCCTCAAGAAATCGTCTGGAATATGCCGCTTCAACCTTCCCGGTTCAATCCCGGTCTATGGGCAGGTTTTATACGCTTTCTCAATAATGAACAAATCCAGCACTGGTCGGCCTTGTATCGGGATGAATTAGCCGGTGTTGTCACCTGGGAACCCAGCCGCCATTCCGCAGATACACTCTGGCTTGCTGTCAACCCCCAAATTGAACAGGAAGCAATTCAGGCGTTATTAACCTACCTCCGGCAAACTTTTTCCTTAGGACATCCTCTTCAAACAAACTACCCGGCTGGCCGGGCAGAAAACGCCTTTCACCAGGCAGGATTTGGAAAAGCAAACACATTAATCTGGATGGAAATGAAATTCAGATAGCCTTCGCGAAACTTCTAGAACAGTCCTTCGTAAATAGTGTTGGAAAGGAGTTCACTATGAAGAAGTTTCTTTTACGATTGCTCATTAACGCCGCGGCTTTATATGTAGCTATCTTTTTTCTTAATGGGCGAGGGATTATCCCTCAAAGCACTGATTGGGTTTCGCTGCTCTGGCTTGCCTTGATCTTTGGGCTGGTCAATGCCATTCTGCGCCCCCTATTGATCATTGTAGGTTGTCCCTTCATCATCCTCACCCTCGGGTTAGGGACGGTTTTGATCAATACCTTGCTGTTCTATCTGGCCGGTGAAATCGGAACTAGGTTTGGCGTTGGATTCACGGTTACCGGATTTTGGCCGGCGCTCTTCGGTGCGTTAATCGTCAGCATTGTCAGTTTTGTTCTAAGTTCTGTCTTCAAAGAAAGAAAGCATCGCTCCCGTTAGCGCCCCCTCCTGGATGAATCCGCGATGTTTGTGGGTTGTACCCACAAACATCGCGGCGATTTAAGATGCACATTCTATGGGAGCAAGAAACGGTAGATCACATTATTACCAGAATCGCTGACCCATACACGCCCGTCAAGGCCGACATCAATCCCAACAGGGAGGCTAGAAAGATCATTTCCTACCGCCCATTCGCTCCACCCCCTCAAGAAACTCCCCTCGGCGTCAAACTCCAAAACCCGATACCCCTCAGGGTCTGTGACATAGATATTCCCTTGGGGATCAACCGCGATGTACGGCTTATTCTCTAACGATTGTCCATACCAGCCAAAGATATCCCAGGCTTTGACCGGGAAGTATTGAGTCCGATCTGAGTTCGGGCTGAAGATCTGCACCCGCCGATTCCAGGTATCCACCACATAGACCTGATCGTTCTTTCCCAAGGCAATCCCCACAGGTTCGTCTAAAAAGCCAAGCTCCACACCTACGGAACCAAACTCTGTAATGAATTTGCCATTGTTGTCGAATACCACCACGCGCTTATTGCCTGTATCGGTTACAAACACTTCACCTTGAGCGTTGACAGCAATATCACGGGGCCCCCAGAATGCGTCGGGGGCTTCTCCCTGGCCAAAATAACCCCACATCGTCACAAACTCGCCTGTAGCCGTGAACCTTTGCACGCGGTGGTTCCAGGTATCAGCTACGTAGACAGAGCCGTCCGGGCCCACTGCCACCCCCCACGGCTCATTGAATGTACCTCCAGGAGCATTTCCTGCGGTAGCATCGGCAAAGGACCCCCAGGTACTAAGAATTTCCCCATCCTTTGAAAGGTGTTGAATGCGGTTGTTACGCGAGTCGGCCACATAGACGCTCCCATCTGCTGCAACCGCCAGACCGCGCGGCGCCATAAACTGCCCTGGGGCACTTCCCATAACCCCAATTGTTCTCTCCGGCATAAGCGGTATGATATTGCTCAGATAAGGATCCTGCGGCAATTGCTCTTGCGAGATCGCAGGCGCAGAACCATAATTCCAAATTTTGGCGATGATATCTTTTCGAATGAAAAATTTCATTCGTGCGCTCGGTTGCCAGGTTTCCAACCTCAGATTAGCGTTATTCGTCAAGGCTGCGTACTTTTCATAATCCCGGTTCAGCCAGATTTGAAACAGCGCCGAGCGCATCTTTGGATCCTTGACTGCGTTCCAAATACGCTCCCAGGTGAGGTTGAAATAATCTTGCATCGGCCACCACAGTCGCATATAGTCAAAAGCCACAAAATTATCTCTCACGATCGGTTCTACCTTGCTCGATGTGGCGTCTCCTGCGATGATCAATGGCAGGTCTGCCAGATCGCGCGTAGGTTTATCAGTGTACCAGCGGTGGTTCGGATAATTCCGAAAATACCACCAGTACGGATAGAGCGCATCATTGTCATACGCCACCTGGATATCTAATCCCCCAGTTGTCCGACGCGAAATTTCTTCTACCTGCGCGAGCACTTCCTTGGGGCCGCTGGCAGCATGCGCATATACTAAAAATTCTTTGGCGTTATCGTAGTTTATGAACGAAGCCGTATAGCTAGTCCTGGCTGTTAATAAACCCAAAAGCCCAAAGAAAAACACTGCCGCCAGGCGGGCGATCTCTCGAGGCCGCCATGTTTTGAGAAGGAACACAATGCCTCCCCAACTGCCGGCGGCAATTAAAACCGAAAGTAAAAAGGTATTGGTCGCGGTAAGCTGATCCAGCGTTTTCCCCATAAAAGGCGGCCGGTCACCCAGCAAGGCACCCAGCGCTGATCCCAGGCTGGTAAGCAATACCGGCGTGAGCAAAACAGCCACCAACCCATCGCGACCCACAATTTTCTTCCAGGGCGTCGTGTCAACCAGGTACCCAAACCCCCATCCAGCCGTCAACAAAAGAGGCAGTGCGATATGTACCGTCAGCCAGGGCATCTTTTCACCCGCCACGCTGTAAGCGATCAAGGAGGTTAGCGACCAATACAACAAGAACATCAACGTCGGCAGCTTGTATGATTGCCAGGAAATTGTTTCCACAGTGTCTTCCAATTCCTGACCAACCGTTTCTTCCAGAACAGCGGATTCCGAAGCGGGGGAAAAGCCAGGGCGGGTCGAAAACCGGCGGTACTTAATGCCAAAATAAAGGGCCAGCAGAGTCCCCAGCGCTGCCAGGTATTCATAAATGGGAATTTGAACGGCAAGGAAGTAATACCAGGGTTGGCTGCCCCGCTCCACGCCTTGCTGCGAAAGCCAGTATCCCAACGACCCAACCAATCCGGTAAAAAACCCCTGCCCGTTTGTGAAAAAGGTTGTGTAAAGAACGGTAAAAATCCCATAAAAAATAGCGGCGTTAATCAGCCAGAGCCTGCGGTTCCACCACAACCCTGCCACAATCGAAATGCCAAAAAGCAAAATGACAATTAGCCCCGTTCGCAGCATACTGTTCACCTGGTAATCAATCGGGTCCCACCCCAACATCTTGACCGGGAAGGCGCTTAACTGCGGCAAAACCAGAGTACCAACCAGCATCAGGATATCAAACGATCGGATGCTGCGAATTTTGCTCCAGCCGATTGAACGAACGACGAGGACAATCGCAATAACTGCCAGGATCAGCGCGATACCGAGGGCAATGATTTCTCCTGCCAATTGGGGAGACATCGCTTGCGATAGTGGTGATACGGGCGTTTCTGTTATGGCTGTCTCGCTGCCGCCTTTTACCTTTTCCAACCCTGCATTCCACACAGCCAGCCCAAGTGCAAGCAAAAAGGCCAACAAGGCAAATCCAATCAGGGCCAAGAACCGCTTTCTTGAACCTTCCGTAGGCCAGCGCAATTGAATTACCTGAAACGAAAATAAGATCCCCATAAAAAGAAGCAACTGCGCCGTATAGATAAAAGCGGTTTCCTTGGCGGTAAAATGCAGAATTATGGAGACAGTTAACAGATAAAGGGTACGATGGTCTCCTTTTTCCAGGTATCTCAGCACGGCAAAAATCATCACCACGCCGAATAATTCAATAAACCCTTCATTCCGGGTATACCGGCCGTAGAAAAGCATAAAAGGAGAAATCAAAAAAAGCGCGGATGCGATTAAGGCGCCAGTTCGCCCCAGATAGCGCCGGTAAGCAAACAAGACAAACGCCACCGCAGCAATGCTGAATAAGGCGGCCGGGATGCGAGAACTGAAATCGCTGTCACCAAAGAGGAAATAGGAAAGAGCTACCAGGTGGAATTGGAATGGCCCGTGGGTTACGGGGTCATGTCGGTAACCGCGCCCCTCATACAGGTCAAAGGAAGGGACAACATGGTTGACCTCATCATGGCTCATAACACGCAGTCCAACATGATAAAACCGGCTGACAACTGCCAGCACCAGGATGATTGCAATCAACAAAGTCTCTACATTCCAACGGGGAAGAAAAGACGAAACAGGCCGATCGAGCCAGGATGAAGATGGTTCTTGGGTTGATTCCATAGGATTTTGTTCAAACTCCGCTGGTTTTTGGATCCTCTTTACCGTGATATCGGGCAAATTTGGTTCTTATTACAGGATGCCGTCCCTATCCAAAAAGCGGGTGAAACCCGCAGCGCTGATTATACCAGAGATAAATTCTTCGCTCCTCGATCGCAATTCCTGGTAAAACCAAACGCCGCCGCGTGCAAAGGAAAAATTTTTTACGGGGACGCGGTTAGATTGAAATAATTGTAAATTGCTCTAGAGAAATTTGCCATCAGTTGATTCGCCGGATCAAATACAATCTGCACCGGGTGGTAGAGATAAATGGCAACGATGTAATTCCCACCCGGGGTATAGGCGATGCCAACATCGCTCATGTGGTGGATCAGGCCATCATAATCTAAAAGCCAGCCATGCTTGTGTGCAAAGCGAGTGCCTTCAGGCAAGCCAGCCTGCAACAACACCCCTATCCTGTTTTTAGCCAGATACTCGATCATCAACTGGCACTCGGCCCTGCTAATTTTGCCCGGAAAAACGGCGGCAAATGTCCCGCCGCCCGATTCCGAACACTGGTAAATATCATCCAAAAGCATGCCCATCTCTGGCGGGGTTGTCTGGTTGTATGCATCCGGTTCAGTGGTAATGTCTGAACGGCTATTGCCCGGGGTTTCATATCTTCGCAAAAGCGGCGCCCCTGGGTAAAAATATCCCGCCAAAAACGTGCTTTTCAATCCCAGGGCAAGGAGGTCATCCGTTACCTGCAATGGGCCCAAATTGCGGTCCATCACCATTTCCATCATCCGATCGGCGGGATCATTTTCCGAACGCTCGATCATCAACTCCAACATGGCGCGAATACTCTCAGGGGTCGGCTCTGGAACACGATTAAAGACCGCAATCATAATGGGGATCTTCATGGTGCTGGCGGCTGTGAAGGCGATGTTGGGGCGTATGTTCTCGCCTCGCTGGTAAGCAAAACTCAATTCCTGGCGGTTTTGCAGATCGAGGAGATAAAATTCCGCCAAACCGTCGAAACCAGCCAGGTCAATGGTCTGTTGCAACAAGATTTGCAAGTTCTGCAAAGAAGGCCGCCCAGGGGTAACCTGGTTGAACGTTAAATTCACAACCCTCGAATGCGGTGATTTTAAAGCATCGCTGATCAAGACCACCGCCCGGTCGATGTCCAACACTGTGCCGGCTTCTCCACCCTGAAAATTTACTGAACCCGGCACCGGCATTGCCGCCACCGCAGGACGGTCATAGCGAGCTGCAATTTCCTCTATAAGATACGAACGCAGCCGTTCTTCGGAAATTGCAGCTCGGAGCGGGACTTCCTTGGGCGTCGGAAGACGGTTCCAAAGATAATCCCAAAACGCGCTCCAAAATGGCTGCGTGATCCGCTGCAAATCCGCCGCCGCAAGCATGGATTCCAGGTCCAGCTTAAATCCAACGACCGACGGCCGTAAATGGATTACTGCATTCCCATAGCGTAGTTCAACAGGCACCCCGTAAGCCTGTGCAAGGCGCTCTGCCGCTTGTTGTTGATCCAAACCCGCTACCGGAACGCCAGCAATCACCATTCCAGGGGGAAACGTAGAACGGATACGGCTATATCGCACCAGCGTAATACCCGTTAAAAGGACAGCAAGAAAGATCAGGGCAACCGCCACCCAGCGAAGTATTGAAAGAGAGCTTCGTTTTCTCAACTGTTTGCTCCTGTTTCCCGGCAGACTTCCGGCGCTCTGATTCTACCAGATTCTGACCTGCTTCCAGGCCGATAAAAATCTGATGTTAGCCCAAAGTTAAAATGTCACCCAAACTGCCAAAGTTAGAATGTCCCCTTTCAGGGAGCAGCTTTAGTAGGGTTACGAGTAGATATGGGTGAACGCCAGGGATGGTTGGGTGCAGGCTTATGG
>JABLXC010000015.1 GCA_013178185.1 Anaerolineae bacterium
GAAGCCAGTGCCATCCTGGCTGACCGCTTACCCCCTGTGGATCGCTCATTACGGCGTACCGCAGCCCACCATGATCCAACCCTGGGCTTCCTGGACCTTTTGGCAGTGGACGGATAAAGGCGACGGTTTGGCTTTCGGTATGGAAAGCAAAAACCTTGACATGAACTGGTTCAACGGCTCAGAGCAAGAATTGCGCCAATGGGCAGGCGTCGAACCCACCCCACTCCCGGAACTTTCGCTGGAAGAGAAGGTCGCTCGTCTCTGGGAGGCGCACCCGGAAGTGCATTAGAGTCGCCAGTTGTCAACGGGGGAAGCGCGGCGGTGGGCAGCCTGGGCATCGGCATCGGCGAGAGCCAGGTAGTGCTGTACCATACTCAGTGTTGTGTGGCCGAGGATGCGCTGGAGTGTGAACACATCACCACCGTTGCGCAGGTATTGAATGGCAAAGGTATGGCGGAAGCGGTGAGGGTGGACGTTGGGCACACCGGCACGCTCGCCGAGACGTGTTAGTAATTTTCGTAAAGAATCTCGATCTAATGGATGCCCTTCGCGGCTGAAAAATAGTTCATCGCCCTTGTACTCAGTATTGCGAATGGCCATATATCGCCACAGGACTTTTTTGGTGACATTTCCGATAGGGATAATACGGGGGCGTGATTTGATCCCGGACATAAATGGGCGCACGGTAACTGTGGCATTTTGCAGGTCAATATCTTTGATAGTCAGCCGGCACAATTCAGAGGAGCGTAGACCGGTATCGAGCAGGAGCATGAAGATGGCGCGGTCTCGGTGTGCAGTTGCTCTTGGCATGGTGAAAGATTCGCGTTTGCCTTTTGACGGCGCGGTTCGGTCAATTGCTTTTAGCAGGGCTTTGATTTCGTTTTCGGTCAGAGGTTGGACTTCGCGATAAGCATAGCGCGGTTTGGTAAGAAGCTTATCCGGGCGGTCTGACAGGCCTTCTGTCTCAGTCCACTTGTAGAAAGCGCGCAATGCTTTCCACACATGAAAGACGGATGTACGCGATAGACGGGGGTTTTCCTGAACTGATGCCATAAAATGGCGCAGGTCGTCCACAGTCACCTGGCGGAGCGGCTTATCCACCACCTGTCCCAGCATACTGAGTGCCCACTGATACTGTTCGACGGTTTGGGGGCTGTAGCCATCGGCGCGGCGGGCCATGAGAAAGCCTTCGATTGCCTGAGAAAGTAAGAGGTCTTTGGTTGCCATCTTTTTCCTCCAGATGCCTACCAAAGACCTCTTTGTCCTGCTGATTTGACTATGTAATCTGCCTTAGGTCGGGGCGAAAGGATTTGAACCTTCGACCTCTTGCACCCCATGCAAGCGCGCTAGCCGGACTGCGCCACGCCCCGAATAACGTCGCTTATTATACGCCAGAAGCAATTGCTTGGCAACCTTTTTGAGCTCATTCAAGATTGGGAAAAATTGGGAGGGAGATTCAGTGCGGCCAATCGCCTGTCTCGTTTTGCGCTCCCGACGCGGCAAGCAAAATTGGTTTGTCCTGGCTGTCTTAAGTCCTAAGGAGGGGATCAATCCGGCAGAAGAAGGCCGGTGGCGCCGTCCGGGGTAATTTTTTCGATTTGCACTTGGCCAAACTGGTTCCAAATCCGAGAAGACGACTGGGCGGCAACCCTTAGATAATTATCCGTCAAGCCATGAAGCATCCAACTGGAATTTTCTTCCTCCTGATTGGCTTCCCACAGCACTTCGAGGGTTTTGCCAAGGAACTGGCGGCGATAATTTTCTGAGGATTTGGCCAATACGGCGCGGAGAAGGGCGCTGCGGCGCTTTCGGATTTGATGAGGTACTTGATTGGGCATTCGCTCCGCTGCAACGCCCGGACGGGAAGAAAAGGTAAAAATATGCCCGGCGGCAAATTGCATCTCTTGAACGAATTCCAGAGTCTCCGCAAATTCTTGCTCGGTCTCGCCAGGGAAGCCAACGATCATGTCGGTGGTCACGGCGATCTGCGGGGAGACCTGGCGCGCCATTTGCACCAGGCGTGAGAAAGACTTCGGGGTAGTTTTGCGTGCCATGCGCTTCAGCACAGTTTCGGAGCCGGATTGCAGGGGTAAATGCAGATGACGGCAAAGCCTGGGGTTTTGCCATAGGGTAAAAAAGTCTTCATCCAAATCCCAGGGCTCCAGCGAAGAGAGGCGCAGCCTGGGGACATCGGTATTTTGCAGAATGGCCTCTACCAGGTTGCGGAGATGGGATGCTTTGGCGAAATCCTTTCCCCAAGATCCTAAATGCACGCCGGTTAGTACAATTTCTTTCGAGCCGCCAGCCAGGGCCGCGTTTATATCTTTCAGTACCTCTTGCACAGGTCGGCTGCGCCCTGCGCCGCGCGCCAGGCGAGTGATACAGAAAGTGCAGAAGTTGTCACAGCCATCTTGCACTTTGATGAATGCTCGGGTGCGAAGGTGGGCTCCCGGCAAGGGTTGGCGCGCGATGGGCTCCAGGTCGAAATTTTCTTCTTTGATTTGAAACAGGTTCGCGACAAGCTGCTCTTTTTCGGAGTTGGCGACAACGATGGAAACGCCCGGTAGATCCGCCGCTGCTTTGGGGGAAAGGGTAGCCCAACATCCGGTGACAACCACCTGTTCTGCCCCAGCGCGGGCGGCCTGACGGATCTTCTGGCGAGAATCCGAGGCAGCTTCGGTCGTAACCGCACAGGTGTTGACGATCACCAGTTCTGCTTCGGAGGAATTGTTTACTATCGTATGACCAGCCCATCGCAATTGGGCTGCCATTCGCTCAATTTCCGCCTGGTTCAGGCGGCATCCGATTGAATCCAGGAAAACTTTCATCGTAATTCACAATTACCTTTAAGGACTTTTGGCGACAAAGTTGTCGAAGGTGATATCCACGCCGGGCTGATCATAAGTGCCTGCCATCAACCCGACTTCTCCGGCGGTGTGGGCAAAATCCTGCACCTCGAGCGCTTTCTCCCCGTTGATGTAGAGTGTCAAGTTTGATTGAACGCAGTCGGCGCCGAGACGATGGCTCACATAGCCGGGCTGGATGAGATTATTGTACTGCAAATTTTGGCCGCTGATGACGGTGTATACGCCCTGCTGGACGCGAACGATGCCAGCGTACCCATCGCTGCTGATTAAGAAGGCGTAAAAATTGTTACGGTCAGAGAAGCGGCAAATTAGTCCAAAGTCGTTGTTGTCAGGGCCTGCGACGTGGGCGGCATCCACCTCCAGGCGAACATCTTCAAAATATTTGTGGGGGCGCGACCAGTGGTCACAATTGGGTTGGTTGATCAGGAAGCGCAAGACGCCATCCTGGTAGGTTACCATTGAAACGTTATCGTTCCAGGTATCCCAACCGCTTGAAGTATCGGAGAAATCATCCAGGAATAGCACCTGACCTGGCTGCGATGCCGTGAGCTTCTGCGGGGGGAGGAGTGATGACCCCGAACAGGCCAGTATGATGCACGCAAAAAGCGGGACGATCCATCGAATTGCAGGGCGATATGCCATTGCGCTTTGGGAACCTCCTGAAGGAACCGCTCTAATAACGCAGTGGAAAGAAACGCTCTAACAGCCGACTTGCCAGCATTCCTTCCATTTGATCGGGCTTACTCAAGGAAAGCGCTCTTTGCAGGTGATAAGAAGCGAAGTCGTAATTTTCGCTTTGCAAATAGAATTGGCCAAGCACGAGATGCGCATAGGCGTTGTTGTCGTCAAGCTGGATGGCTTGGAGCAAAAACCGTTCGGCGCTGGCAAAATCGCGCAGATCAAACAATATCCTTCCCATCAGGACGTGCGCGGTGGCATCTTGAGGACTCAGCATCAGAAGACGCCTGGCAGCGGGCAGTCCTTCTTCCCGTAGGTTTGTGGCATAATCCACGCAGAAGCGTGCCAGGCTTGCCCAGACCAGGGGGTTCTCTGGCTCCAGGCTGGCTGCTTTTTGGAAGTGGTTCATGGCGGCCTTCAAATCGCCGGCTTCTGCGGCCGTGTTACCTAATTCAATCTGCCAGGCAGCCTGCTCTGGTTCTAAAGCGGCCAGCGCACGGAGAAAAACCTGCGCCATTTCTGGTTTTCCCTGTCTTCGCCAATACAGGGACATCAACGCCCTGACGGTGGGCGAAGTTGGCGACAAGGACTCGGCATGCTGGAGTGCAGCAAAACCGTCTTTTCCTGTTTGTTGTTGCGCTTCCCCCAAAAACGCCCAGGCTTCGGCGTGGTCCGGGGACTGCGCGACAGCTTGCTCGAAGAGGAGGGCGGCTAGATCCCATTGGCCCAGACCTGCCAGGGCGCGGCCAGTTTGCATCGTGCATTTGACTTCCGAACCGCAATCCTCTTTTCTCAACGCTTTGCGCAATTGAAAAATCTGACTTGAAAGCGATCGGTCGATGGCGGCTGCCTTGTCCAAGGCCTCAACTGCTAGAGCGGGATCGTGTACAGCCAGGACAAAGCCCAGTTCCAACAAAGGATGAGCATTGCCGGGTTGGCGTTCTATCCAGGATTGCAGTGTCTGCGCGGCCCCGGCGAGATCTCCCTCCTGGCGTTGCAAAGCCGCCAGGTCAGCGTGGGTCTGGATAGGGGCTTTGCCCGAAGCCACGAGGGGCTGCCAGGTGTTTATGGCCAACTTTGGACTTCCGCCCAGCCAGTATGCTTTGCCAAGAAGAATCAGACCCTCTGTTGTGAAACCTGGACGGTTGGCGGCGATCTCGAGGCTCTGAATGGCGTCCTGCCATTTTCCGGCCTGAAGATAAAATTGCCCCAATTTGACCCAGAGATCGGTGCGCCAGGGTTGGAATTCCAGGATGACAGTGGTAGCGCTTGCGGCTTTTTGCAGGCTTAAGTGCGTCTCAGCGAGGCTGGCTTGCTGGAAGGCATGGGACAAGCGCAGCGGCGCTGGGTGGAGGTTCAAAAGGATAACCAACAGCCAGGGCAGCCCAATCCCCGCCGCGATGAGTAACTGCCGCCTCAATTGCCCCGGTTGCGACATCACTTGATGGCTTATTTGAGGGAGCGGAACGCGCTTTCAACCAGCTTTGGATCGAAGAAGCCTTCGGAACGTCCCTCTACTGCATAGAGATATACCGCGGCGGTATAGACGCCATTGAGGGTGGAACTGATCAGGCCGCTGATGACCAGCGCAAAGACGAACACCATCCCAACCAGAAGGGCCAACCACACTGTTTCGGTGGCGGCGAGCGTCAGAAAGGTGGCGGGAATCCCGATCAGGAGAATAAGGAATGTGACCAGTCCAAAAAATGCTCCCATGCCGAGATTCCCTGCAATTTGCTCACCCCAAGTTTTCTTCAATAGCTGCACACTGCGTTTAATGGCTTCGATTGGGCCAACATTCTCAACTGCCAGCACCGGTACGACCAGGAAAGTGGCGATGTTCCAGGCAAACCCAATCAGCGAGATTATTGCCCTGCCAAGGCCTTTGCTCTTTTCGGAAAGAGTTTTAAGGATGATACCAACCGTGGCCGCGATCAGGGCATATCCCACGATGGCGCCGAACCGACTGAATGCAATCCTGAGGCCATCTCCTACAGTAGGGTCGCCGCCCCGTAGGCGGATCAGCGCTGCTCCTACGAGCGCGGTATTGGCGAAGAAAATTACCAGGTATTGCGCCAGGTAGAAGAAAAAGAGCACGATAAAGCCCATAATCTGAGATCGCTGACTGAATAAGGTGTCAAATGCGCCTGCCAGGATGGTTGGCAAGAAGAAGGTCAAGGTCACCACCAGTGTGCCGATCGAAGAAAGGATCGGGAAAATCACCAATTCTTTATCTGCCCTAAGAACTCGAGCACTGGCTTTGACTAAAGTCCAGCTATTGGAAATTTTTTGAAACATAGGTGGTTCCTCCTTTCAAAAGAAAAATGATCCTGTGAGCAGGTGGGACCAGGCCCTAGTGTTTCGATCCGCCATTTTCGCTGTTCTTGCTTTCCGGCGGCTTCGCATCCTTTCCCTTGCCTAATTCTTGCGAGCGCTCATAGGCGGCCCATATCGCGCGGGAGATGGCGGTGCGGAAGCCAGCCTTTTCGAGATAATATAAAGCGGCTGCAGAAGTGCCTCCCGGCGAGGTAACCTCATTGCGTAAACGGGCGGGGTGCGCTTGTTTGGAAATATAATAATCCACCGAGCCGCGCACCGTTTGAACAACGAGCTGTTCGGCAATACGGCGTGGAAAACCCAGGTGCACGCCTGCATCAATCATCGCTTCCATGAAGAGAAAGGTATAGGCAGGCCCCGTGCCGGAGAGCGCCGTTGCCATATCCAGATAACTTTCTTCTTCCACGTATACTTCTGAGCCGAGCGCGGAAAGAACCTGGCGGGCGGTTTCCATCTGCTCGCTGGTTACAGCAGGGGAATTTGTCCAAACGGTGATTCCTTCTCCAATCTGCGCTGGCGTGTTTGGCATGGAACGCACGACGCTATCATGTTCTAATCCATCTCTGATCATCTGGATTGAAGCTCCGGCAACAATCGAGATCACCACCGCTTTAGAAGGTACGTGGCCTTTCAATCCAGCCAACACGCGCGGGAGAATTTGAGGCTTGACAGACAGAATGACGACATCTGCCTGACTGACTGCCAGTTTATTATCCCAAAGGGCTTTGACGCCATAACGCGCCTGCAATTCCTGATTGTGATCCAGTTCTGGGCCCGAGATCACAATGCGATCGCCTGTGGTCAAATTATTCCTCAGTAAGCCGCCAATGATCGCCTCAGCCATTGCGCCTGGTCCAATCACAGCTATGACAAGTGAATGATCCATTTCTCCTCCGATAAGCCTGGCCTGATTAATTTGCCGACCAGCGAGCAAAAATTGCAGTCGAAAGCAGCCGCCGGGCGCTTTGTTCTTCCAGCGCGATTTCTCCAGCTTCTACCTGACCTTTCCATCCTGACATAAGCTCTTGCAACGCGTAATAGAGCGTCAGCGCAGAGGCTTTGACGGCATAAGCGGTAATCACCACAAACGCAGGGCTCGGGCTGAGGATCTGTTTGCAGGAATGTAACAACTCCGAAATGAGTTTGTAAAATTCCCAAACCTCTCCCTTTGGTCCCCGGCCGAATTTGGGCGGATCGAGGATAATGCCTTCATAATGCGCTCCACGCCGGTTTTCGCGCTGAACGAACTTTAGCGCATCTTCTACAATCCAGCGGATTGGCATACCAGCCAATCCGGAAAGTTCCTGGTTTTCCCGAGCCCATGTCACTGCTTTGCGAGAGGCGTCGATATGGGTCACCCTGGCGCCCGCAGCTGCGGCTGCCAGGGTCGCCAGGCCTGTGTACCCAAACAGATTCAATACCTGGACGGGTCTAGCAGCTTTTTTGACCTGGCTGCGGATCCAATCCCAATGTACAGCCTGTTCAGGAAAAACCCCTATGTGACGCGAAGCCGTGGTTTGAACCTTCATGCAGAGATCCTTATAACGGATCAACCAGGATTCAGGCAGGCATTTTGAGCTTTCCCAGTGCCCGCCGTTTTCTTCGGGAGCGGGAATAAACTTGCCATCTATTTGCTGCCACTCCTTGACCGGCAGAGCCGTTTGCCACATTGCTTCTGCCTCAGGACGGACCAACCGGTAAGGTCCATAGCGTTCGAGCTTGTAACCGTTGCCGCTGTCCAGAAGCTTATAGTCCTCCCAGTCTGGAGAAGACAGGATTGATAAATGAGGGGTTTGAGAGGCAATAGCCATCAACAAAGCAAAGTATACCAGAGAAATGAGAGCAGGTTATAATGGCAAAATATTCTTTCAGTTCAAGATCATTTATGAGGCTCAGGAATGAAATTTAATTTTGACGTGATGCCTGACCGCCGAGCTACAGAGAGCGCAAAATGGAATCAGTACGACTCCGATGTTTTGCCCATGTGGATCGCTGATATGGATTTTTTATCGCCACCGGCGGTGATCGAGGCGCTGCAGCAACGAATCAGCCATGGTATTTTTGGATATGCTGCGCCGATCCCGGAACTGATTGAAGTCATTATCGAACGGCTGGATCATCTTTACGGCTGGAAAGTGCACCCTGAAGACATTCTTTTCATTCCCGGAGTTGTGACAGGGTTAAACCTGGTTTGCCATGCCACTGTCAAACCAGGGGAGGCGGTCCTAATCCAACCCCCTGTTTATCCTCCTTTTCTATGGGCTGGGGCAAACGCGGGGGCGAGCCGCCGGGATGCTGTCCTGATGCTCGAAGCGGATGGTGTTTACAGGATCGACTTTCAACAATTTGAAACGACTATAGATGAGCAGACCCGATTGTTCTTGCTCTGCAACCCTCATAACCCTGTAGGACGGGTCTTCTGCCGGGACGAACTTGAACAAATGGCTCAAATTTGCCTAAAACATCATCTTACTATCTGTTCGGACGAAATCCACTGCGAATTACTCTTCTCAGGCCAGAAACATATTCCCATCGCCACATTGGATCATGAGGTTGCTGCCCACACCATCACGCTGATGGCGCCCAGCAAGACCTTTAACATCGCCGGCTTGGATTTTTCGATTGCTATCATCCAAAACCCAGACTTGAGGCGACAAGTGGAAAAGGCACGCGCCGGGATGGTGCCTTCTGTTAACTTGCTTGGTCAGATTGCAGCCCTGGCGGCTTATCGCGATGGACAAGAATGGTTAGATGAATTGTTGATCTATCTGGAAGCTAATCGCGATCTTTTGTATGAATTTGTATCTGAAAAGCTTCCTGGCATTAAAATGCAGCGGCCAGAAGGGACTTTTTTGGCCTGGCTGGATTGCAGGAATGCGGCAATTCCTGGAAACCCCTATGAATATTTTCTCCAAAAGGGGCGTGTAGCCCTGTCGGATGGGCGTCTGTTCGGAACGGGTGGCGAAGGCTTTGTGCGGCTTAACTTCGGTTGCCCTCGTTCGGTGCTCACCGAAGCTTTAAAGCGCATGCAGTCCGCTTTGTCCTGAACGTTTCCTAACCGGATGCTTATATAAATCTAATGGAGCGGTCGCGCCTTAACGGTAAAATTTGGCTATGAAGATCTATAGCAAACAAACGAACAAACTGGCCAGCAGATCCGTAGGCTGTATTGCGATTTTCTTGATTGGACTCCCATTTGTGCTGGGTCTGTCTTATTTATTCTTGCGGGGTCTGGGGGCTTACCTGATCGTTGCGGATCCACTAGAGAAATCTGAAGCGGTTGTCGTTCTAAGTGGCGGTGGGAACCCCAGGCTGGAAGAAGCAGGGCGGTTGTATAAAGAAGGATTGACGGATAAATTTGTCCTCACAGAGACAGGAAACAAGATCGCTGGTTATAACCAGGACTATTCCTTTTATGAAACGCTCAAAATTCTGAACATGGACATTCCTCCCACTGCAATTTATATCACGGAGGAACATGCCAAAGATACCTACGCTGAAGCTGTTGCTGTGCTTGACTTAATGAAAAAGCATCACTTTCGATCTTGTATTGTTGTCACTGATCCCCATCATACTCGACGGGCGCGCTTAATTTTCCGCGATGTTTTTGCCGGAAATGATATTATCGTCCGATTCTGGCCAGCTACCAACCATTGGTATCGGTCGGACAGCTGGTTTCTAAGCCCTTCGGGTTGGTTTGCTACCGTTTCTGAATATATCGGCCTTACCGTTTATCAGCTTGGCATTTATCGCCTGTCAATCTTTCCTTTCGAATAAATGAGAGCCGCCTGTTGCGCTGGCGGCTCTCGTTGTAGGTGGGGGTAATTAATCAGCTAATCACTGTGACACTGGCGGCCTGAAGGCCTTTTGGTCCTTGTTCAATTGAAAATTCTACTTTTTGTCCTTCTTCCAAGCGGCGAAAACCATCCATTACAATAGAGGAAAAATGGACGAAGACGTCACTTTCGCCATCTTCTCGGCCAATGAATCCGTATCCTTTGGATGCATTGAACCATTTTACGATTCCGGTGTACCGTTCTGACATTTTTTACTTTCTCCATACTGAAATACAAAAATTAAAAGCGCCTTTTTTATTCAAATTCTAAAAATTCCCGAATGAAAAGCAGGGCGCCTCCGACAAGGCACAAGATTATCATCTTCCAGCACCCCTGTCAAGATCGCCGTGTTTGGGTAAAACGCGCTTCATTAATCCTGATCAGAGCTATCCATCTCCACAATTCTGAAAGCATGCGCCCAGTGGGAAAATTATGTCGGGCGTGGCCGGGAAATTTCGGCGTTTCAATCCTGGGGGTGGTTGTGCTACAATGAAATTCGAAATACTGTCTCGTTTTTACATTTTCTGCATGCAAAAAAGAGCATGGTTAATTGTTCGTGACTTGAGTTCTAAATTAATAACCATGGAAATTTCGTCAAGAGGAGGCTGAAATGCCAGGTCTCAAAGAGATCCAAAAAGCAAAGAACGCTTATCGCGAAGTTATCCTGGCTATGCCAAACGTCGTTGGAATCGGCGCTGGTTATAAAGTCGTGGGGAATCAAAAAACAGAACACCTCTGTATTATCACGCTTGTCAAGGAAAAAATCCCCGCTTCTGAACTGCCGCCCTCGGGCCGGGTGCCGCCTCGTATCAATGACATATTGACCGATGTTGTGGAAGTGGGGGAATTGCGCGCCTTGCAGGATCACCAGACGCGCTGGCGGCCGTCTCCTGCCGGCGTCAGTATTGGCCATTACCAAATCACAGCCGGGACTCTTGGGTGCATCGTTCGGGATCGAGCAAGCGGAGCTGCGCTGATCCTTTCGAACAATCATGTCCTGGCAAACAGCAATGACGCCAATGAAGGCGATCCTATTCTGCAACCTGGCCCAGCGGACGGCGGGCAAAACCCGCAAGACGCGCTGGCAACCCTTACCAGGTTTATTCCAATTCATTTCACCGATGAGCAACCCCCAGAACCGCCAACTTCCTGCCTGACGCAAATTGCGATTGGCATTGCACAGTTCTTTGGGTTGAAAAAGTGGCTGGCTTCTCTACAAGCGCCACAACAACCCCTCACTAACCTGGTGGATGCCGCTGTGGCGCGCCCAATGAATGAGAATGATCTTCTGGATGAGGTCCTTGAAATTGGACATGTCGAAGGCGTCTTGCCGCCTGAATTAGGGATGAACGTCCGAAAATCAGGACGAACAACTGGGTTGACCACAGGAACGATCACGGTCATCGATACGACAGTAACGGTTGGCTATGTAGGAAGCCGCCTGGCGCGTTTTGACAATCAATTTCTGACTACCCCCATGTCTGAAGGCGGCGACTCCGGTTCTCTTTTAGTGGATGACGTTGCTCGCAAAGCGGTGGGGCTATTGTTTGCGGGTTCTGATAAAACCACCGTTTTTTCACCGATCCAAGCTGTGTTGGACGCGCTGGAAGTGATGCTGTGAAACAAGATGTGAACCACCAGAATATGCTAGCCAGGGCAAGAATCGTCTTGGATACTCATCGCGAACGGTTATTGTCAAAAGCAAATGTCGTCGGCGTTGGGGTAGGCTTACAACAGACTGAAGGCCACTATACTGATACCATTGCCCTGATCGTCTTGGTGACGCGTAAACTGCCGCCTGAAGAACTCGCTGAGGCGGACCTTCTCCCGGAAGAAATTGAGGGTTTTCCGGTTGACGTTCAAGAGACAGGCCGTCTCAACGCAATGGGGCGAGCGCCAGGCTAGAAATTATGGCACTTCAAAGCGACCGCGTTCCTCGTCGTTGATCACCACAGTGTATTTCCCCGCGGGATAGCTACCCAGCTGAATTCGCAACTCAAAGGGGGCCAGAACCTGGGCGCAAATCGCGGCGGGATCGACCAGTGAATACACGTCAATCTCGATTCTGTTTTGTGCATCTAGTTTGTGCACTTCAGCCTTAACTTGGTGGCAAGGCGTAGGCAAAACGCCGGATAATTCTAACGTAATTTGCTTTGGAAAACTCTCCTTTTGGAGCAATTCCGCCGATTCAATGGTTGCCCCGGCGCGCTGCAATTTGATTCCCTCAGAAGTGGGCTGGCCAGCAACTGGCTGTTCGGCCAGAGGAGTTCCAGAATCTATCGTGTTCATGGGCGTATCCAGCAGGTGGGGTGTCTGGTCGACAGCAGGGTTGTCTGGTTCCTCGCTGCCTGGCAGAAGGGGTTTCTCTGCCGGGGCTGGCGTTGTCTTAGAGAGAAATGGGGCGGGAATCTGGCCATTGCAAGCCGAGACAGAAAAAAAGATCAAAACCATCAGGGTATAAGCAATTTTCGATGGCATTTGTTCCTCACCAGGATTACCGGGCACAGAGAGCGGCGCGTCCGGAAAATGATGAACTGGAATGAAAACAGTCTTGTTTATAATACTACAACGCATTGCCGCTTGGGGGAAAGCTCCAAAGATGTGCAAGTCGTTCGATTGATGTGGGCATCAAGGGCGGGCAAAGACGAGGGTGTAATATCCGCCATAAGTGCTGCTGGCGTTATAGACATAGGCAATGCCGATTTCGGTTGCTCTGAGGCTGAGGATATTCTCCCGATGAATTTTACTATTCATCCACCAGGTGAAAGCACCTTGCGGGGTTCCGCCAAATGCTGGGTTGCCTACGTAAATGTTCTCGGAGGCATAGGAATAACGATATTCTTGCGCTTTGATGCGGGTAGTCCAGGAGGAACCGTCGCTGCCAACATGGTCAACAAAATCCTTGCAGGCCATATCGGCGCTGTGCGCATAAGCCGCCGCGGAAAGCTGATTTTGCAAGATCAGTTCTTGAAGTCCGGCTTCTCGCCTGGCCTGGTTAATTGAGAGCAGAAGCTCTTGCTCATAAGCAGAATTTCGTTCAAGCGAGCAGCCAGCGGGCGCTACGCCAGGAGTGGAAACAATTGGAACCTGCGTGGGCAGTTGCCCCGAGTCAGTATAATAACTCACACCGATTTTTACCCAGATGGTGTCAATACCGTTGCTATTTACGCCAAAGCGTTTGCCATAAGGGTCCTGGAATTCCCAAAAGCCGGTGTATTCACCTCCCTGGGGGGGCGATTTGAGATTGACGGAAACGTCGACAATAGTGCCAGGGGTGGCTGGCGGCATCGGATTGGCGAGCGGGCCATCTAGTATATCGCCGCTGTGAAAGACCAGAGAATAATCCGGCCCCCAAGTGCAGGTGCCTTCATTTCGGATCCGCCAGGTTTTTGTAAAACTGACGTTTTGTTTAAATGAAGTTCCATCAGGGATGGTGACATCCCCAAAAAAACCGGCGGTATCCAGACAGGTTTTTTGAGGAAGGCTTGTTGGAGTTAGAACGGTTGTTTCCGGTGTTGGCGAAGGGTTGTCCTGTACAGGGGTTTGGGATGGAGAAGGTGAAGCTTCGAGGGTTGGGGCCGGCGTAGGGGTGGAGACTGGTTCCTGTTCACCCGTCACCGGGATGGGGCGAGTCGGCTGGAGCGTGGGTTGTCCTGTGCAAGAGGCAATGATGAGGGCCATCACAAAACACAAAAACCAACGATAAGACCGCATCTTGAGCCTCGATTCTGTTGTAATAAGATAATTATAGTCTTTATTATATCTTGACCAACCCCGCAAGACAACCGGCAATCTGGCACAAGACGGCTTTATTCCAGGTTTTTATCTCAAGTAATTTTTAAGAGAATTGAATGGCGCAGGAAAATTTTGCCAATGTGCGTTTGACAATTCGAGATAGCCATTCTAAACTTAGCTTATGCTTGCGCGCGTTTACTCTTGCGCTGTCATTGGTCTGGATGGCGTCATTGTCGAAGTCGAGGTGGATACCGGCCAGGGGCTGCCGGGGATGACGATTGTAGGCCTGCCGGATGCGGCTGTTAATGAAAGCCGCGAACGCGTTCAAGCAGCTATCAAAAACGCCGGTTTGGAATACCCCCGTAAACGCATTGTCGTGAACCTGGCGCCTGCTTCGGTGCGCAAGGAAGGGCCAACTTACGACTTGCCCATCGCCCTGGGTGTCTTAATTATGACAGGGGCGCTTCCCCGGGTTGCATCCGAGGAGTCGTTAGTGGTCGGCGAGCTATCGCTAGATGGTAGCGTGCGGCATGCGCGCGGGGTGTTGCCGATGGCGGTGCTGGCTCGCCAACAAGGGTACAAGCGTATTATCGTCCCGCAGGCGGATGCTGCCGAGGCGGCCCTGGTGCCTGGTTTAGAAGTTGTCCCCATAACGTCCCTGGCGGAGCTTTACGCTTTTCTCAACGGCAACCTGGCAATTCCTCCCGTTTCTCCGCTCAATTTGGAAGATGTGACATTCGAAGCCCCGACCGATTTTGCCGAGATTCGCGGGCAGGAGCACGTCAAGCGCGCCGTTGAGGTAGCCGCGGCCGGCGGCCATAATTTGTTGATGATCGGACCGCCCGGCGCTGGGAAGACGCTGATTGCGAGAGCCCTGCCTTCGATCCTGCCATCCATGACTATTGATGAGGCGCTGGATGTGACCAGAATCTACTCTGTTGCCGATCTGCTGCCACCGGAGATTCCGCTGGTGCGGGTGCGCCCCTTCCGCGCCCCACACCACACCATCAGCCACGCTGGCCTGGTGGGTGGCGGCAACTGGCCGCATCCAGGTGAAGTTTCCCTGGCGCACCGCGGTGTTTTATTTTTGGATGAATTGCCTGAATTTGGGATGCGGGTCTTAGAGGTGCTGCGTCAACCGATCGAAGACAAGGTGGTTACGATCAGCCGCGCTCAGGGTTCTCTCACTTTTCCGGCCAATTTTATGCTGGTGGCTGCCATGAATCCCTGCCCGTGCGGTTATTACGGCGATCCGGTACGGCCATGCACCTGCTCTGCGGCTGTGGTAACTAAATATCAAAAGCGCATCTCTGGGCCACTGCTCGACAGGATTGATATTCACATCGAAGTCCCCCGTTTGGATTACGAAAAGCTGAGCGAAAAACGACCAGGAGAACACTCTGGCGTCGTGCGTCAGCGGGTCGAGGCTGCCCGCCAGATACAGCGCGAACGCTTTGAAAACACCGGCCTGATTTGCAATAGCGATATGCGGCCGGCCGAAGTGCGCAAATATTGTTCATTGGACGAAACAGGCCGTTTACTCATGAAGACAGCTATGAACCAGCTCCAACTTACAGCCCGCGCCTATCACCGCGTGTTGAAGCTAGCGCGCACGATAGCGGATCTGGCCAACGCGCCGGAGATTGCTCCGGCTCACCTGGCCGAGGCGCTGCAATACCGGTCTCGTTTGGATGTTTCGTAACTCCTTCCTTAAGTAAAGTAGCTCTATTACACGCGTAAGAGAGCTACTTTACTTAACTTCTTAACCACACCCCTGCAGTATACAAAGGATGGAATGCAAAAAAACTCTAATTTGGCAGGAGGTGTTTCAAGATTCCATTGGCGGCTTGATCGTTTGGCAGTCCGCTCTAATAAGATACCACGCGAGGTAGCTTTTTGGCCTGCTCAACCCAATCTCTTACTTGAGAAAGAACAGGGAGTCGCCTGACAAGTTTTTTGGCGCGGTTCACTTCTGCCATTTTCTCGAGCAAATTTTCTGGTTTGCGCTGGGCAAGCTCTACCACGGTATCTACGCCGGCTTCTTCCAGGAGGTCGGAGTATTCTTCGCCTACTCCTTTGATCCGAAAAAGATCGGCATGGTTTACCCATTCCAGAAGCAGGGAATGGCTGATGCCGGTTTTTTCTTCCAGGCTTTTTCGGCCAGCCGGCGTTGCGCCTTGTTTGAGCAGGGCTTCGGTGGTGACAATACCAACCTTTTTCAGTTTCTCTGCGTAGGCAGGTCCAATTCCTTCGACTTTTATAACTGCAACCATCGTAATTCCTCCTGTTAAACGATTTTTATCATGCAGAATAAATTTATTGTACAGGATTTATTTTGGAGGGTCAATCAAAATGCGGTGAGCGATCAAGTCTCAGAAAATTCTAGATTAAACCCAGATTCCCCCATGCACTGAGAAAAAACACGGGGCGACAAAGAACTTACAAATCTAAAAAGTGGATAAAACCACTTGCATTTTGGGTTTAATTCGTTTATACTGTGGAGGAAAGTGGTATAAAGTGGGAGAAAGTGGAGCTCCGGAACCTTCCGGCGTTCCGCCTTAACAGGAGAAATAGAACTTATGTTCTTGGGTCAGTATGAACACACCATAGATGAGAAGGGGCGCATGACCATTCCCGCGCGCTTTCGTGAAAGCATGGAGGATGGCGCATACATTACCCGCGGCTTCGATCAGAATCTGGTGGTTTGGACGGCCCCAGCCTTTGAACTGATCTACCAGCGCATTAGCCAGCTAAGCATCACTGACCCGCTTGCGCGCCAGCTCCGGCGTCTGATTTTCTCCCACGCTGACCGTGTTGAAGTTGATCGTGTTGGCCGCATCCTTATTCCTCAATTCCTGCGCGAAACTGTCCAGATCGGAAACAGCGTGATGGTCGTCGGTGCAGGAGAGACGTTCGAAATCTGGTCAGCCGAGCGCTGGGCAGAGCAGGAGGCGTTGTTAAAAGACACCGACACAAATGCTCGCCAGTTCGCTGCCCTTGACCTTCCAGTACATTAACTATGGCCGTCCAAATCGATGGTGAGCAATATCCACACCAACCTGTTCTTTACCATGAAATTATACTCGCGTTGAACCCGAAGAGTCCTGGGCGTTATGTGGACGCCACGGTCGGGACGGGCGGCCATGCCTGGGGGATCCTGAAAACTAGCGAGCCGGAAGGCTTGTTACTGGGCTTAGATGTAGATCCCCAAGCGCTGGCTTTAGCA
Organism: Anaerolineae bacterium; assembly: GCA_013178185.1. Taxonomy (GTDB): domain Bacteria; phylum Chloroflexota; class Anaerolineae; order Anaerolineales; family Anaerolineaceae; genus Ch132. The sequence continues at coordinate 16,680 of JABLXC010000015.1, forward strand.
AGCCAGCGTCTTGCTGTTTTTGAAGGGCGCGCCGTCTTGAGGCAGGCTTCTTATGCGGCTTTGCAGATCGAGCTCCAGAAGATTGGATGGGAGAGCGTTTCTGGTATCGTTCTGGATTTGGGAGTTTCATCCCTCCAGCTCAACACGCCGGAGCGTGGGTTCTCCTTTCAGAGTGATGGGCCGCTGGACATGCGATTTGACCCCACTACAGGGACTTCTGCTGCTGACCTGGTCAATCACCTGGCAGAAAACCAGCTCGCCGATCTGCTTTGGCGGTATGGGGAGGAGCGGCTTTCCCGGAAGATTGCCAGAGCGATTTGCGCCGCCCGACCTATTCACAGCACACAGGAACTGGCGCAGATTATCTTGATGGTCAATCGGGGCGGAGGTAGCCGGATACATCCAGCTACCCGAACTTTCCAGGCGCTCAGGATAGCCGTCAACCAGGAACTGCAGGCGATTGAGATGGTCCTGCCACAGGCAGTTGCAGTCTTGCAGCCAGGCGGGCGATTGGCCGTAATCGCATTCCATTCGCTGGAGGATCGGATTGTAAAACAATTCTTCCGGCAGGAAAGCAAGGATTGCATTTGCCCAACGGACCAACCAGCCTGCACCTGTGGACATCGGGCAAGCTTGCGCGAGATAACCCGCCGCCCGATCGTGCCGAACGAGGCGGAAATTCAACAAAATTCACGTGCTCGCAGCGCTCGGCTCCGCGTTGCTGAGAAGCTTCAACTGGCATGAACGTTGCATGGAAGATAAAAAATGTCAAATGCGACTGAGGCAAATAAGGTAACAGGAAACAACAATGAACCAGCGTCTGATGCAAGCATACCGGCAAGCGCCCTGGCGTACCCAGATCCAGCGAATCGCAGTTTTGTTGCTGGTTCTGATTGCCATTGGGATCATTGCCGGCCTGTACCTGAGCGTTTCAGCTCAGGCGGCGACTGCGGCGATCCAGATCCGGCAGTTCGAAGCCACTCGCGATGCGCTCAAAGAAACCAATTCCAACCTCGAAGCGGAATTGGCTTTAATTACCACCTCCGAAAACATGGCAAAACGAGCCCAAGAAATGGGGTATCAACCCCTGGATCCTCAGACTGTGCAATACCTGGTAATCCCAGAATACCCCGGCCGGCAACCGGCGATGATTGCGCCACCGCCGAGCGTACCGCATCCGGTAAAGCCGCTTATTCGAGCCAGTTACACTCAGTCCCTGTGGGATTGGGTGTTAGAGAATATGGCCAGGGTAGGAGGCAGCCGTGACGAGAGTTGAGATGAACGATTCCCCGATTTTAAGCCGGATCAATATTTTCCTTTCACTCTTCACGGTGATTGGAACGTTGATTGTTTTTCAGATGGGGCGCGTTCAGGTGATGGAGAGTGGTCAGAAATTGGTGCAGGAATTTAGCGAGCAGTATGAAAACAGTAAAGTGATTATTTACCCTGAGCGCGGTAAAATTTATGACCGGTACGGGCATTTATTGGCTGGTAATAGACCGATGTATGCGCTTAATGTTAACCCTGTTGCAGTCGCCAATCCAGAGACGATTGCACGAACCTTAGCGGATGTGGCTGGTTTCGATTACCAGGAGGTGCTAGCTGCTGCCAGTACCCCCAGTGATGAGGTGAATGGACCTTTTTATATCCCTTTCAGCCAACGTGTGGGTCCTGAAGTCATTGCGAGGATAGAGGAAATCGAAAAAGAATTTTCTAGCCAGTCTTCTACCAGATTTTTTGGAAAGAAGGAAAAACCCCCCAGCCTGGCTGGCCTGGAATGGAAAGTGGAGTGGGTCAGGGTTTATCCTGAGAATGACACGGCTGGCAACATTCTGGGGTTTGTGCCTTATCTGAATTCCGATATGGAAGGAAAGGTTCAGCCTAATATCCGCGTCGAAGGGTTCTTCAATATGAACCCCGCTATGGTGCCGTCCATTGGGGTTGAGGGTTTTTATAACCGTGAACTGAGCGGGATTCCACGTGAGTTCGTGGTGCCGTATGATCCCAATAAGCTTAAAGAGTTGCCCAATGTATCGCGAGGCAGCGATATCATTTTGACCATCGACCGCGAAATTCAACGGGAGATGGAATCCATCATTGACCGGGCAGTGGAGAAAAACGGTGCGGTTTCTGGGACGATCATCGTGCTTGACCCCAAGACGGGGGAGATTCTTGCGATGGCTGTCTCGCCTCGTTTGGATCCTAACCAATACTGGAAGTTGAATGAAGTGCTTCCCCCTCCAACCAAGTACAATCAGGCTGTCAGCCAACCCTATGAACCCGGTTCGGTGTTCAAGGTTCTAACCATGGCCATCGGACTCGACTCGGGCGCGGTCCGTCCAGAGACCGAATTCATCGATACGGGCATCATCGAAGTTGGTGGCATCCCAATTCGAAACTGGGATCGCGGCGCCTGGGGTTTGCAAAACATGGAGGGATGTATGAAATACTCTCTCAATGTCTGCCTGGCCTGGGTGGCAAAGCAAATTGGTTCGGAGCGGTTTTATCCCTACCTTAAATCATTTGGAATTGGAAGGCGGACGCGGGTTGACCTGGCCGGAGAAGAATTCAGCAAGCTGAGCATCCCAGGTATTGATGTAACCGAGGCTAATTTGGGGACGAACGCTTTTGGCCAGGGTGTGGCCGTTACCCCGCTCCAACTGGCTTCTGCAATTTCTGCTATCGCCAACGACGGTAAGATGATGGCGCCGCACATCGCAAAGGCGATCGTCAGCAATGGCCGCCAGCGCTATATCGAACCGGTTGTGGTCAGTTCACCGATTTCGGCTGAGACGGCACATACCCTGACCCAGATGCTGGCAAATTCGATTGAGGAAGAGACAAAAACTGCCAAAGTGGATGGGTATCGAATAGCGGGCAAAACAGGTACGGCGGAAATCTTCATCCCAGAAACCGGTGGTTATACCAGCAGCCTGACAAACGCATCTTTTGTGGGCTGGGGGCCGGTGGATGATCCACGCTTTTTGATTTACGTATGGCTCGAAAAACCAACCTCGTCTCCCTGGGGGTCAGTGGTTGCCGCCCCAATTTTCAGTGAAGCAGCCACCCGATTAGTCGAGTTAATAAACTTGCCACCGGACGAGATCCGGTTGCAGCTTTATCAATAGTGATAGGATGACACGGTGCTAGAGATCGCGGATGTTTTGGAAGCTCTGACAGGTTATTGCCCTGAACACGCCTCACTGGTAATCAGCGAGGCGGCGATTGATTCTAGGAAAATAATCCCTGCCGCCATGTTTGTAGCGCTGCCGGGGGAACGACTCGACGGGCACGACTTTGTTTCGCAGGCCTTTGAGCGTGGCGCGCATCTGGCCTTGGTGCAGCGAGACCTTTCAACTCAATTCGCGACTCTTGACTTAAGACAGGATACTCTACCAGCCGACGCCACCATACCCCAGCCGCCTTTTTGTTTGCTCGTGAAGGATACCGTCGCGGCGCTTCAAAAAATTGCTGGTTTTTGGAGGAGGCGGTTAGATATTCGTGTAGTGGGGGTTACAGGCAGCGTCGGCAAATCAACTACCAAAGAACTGGTGGCTGAGGTATTGTCCCAACGCTACCGGACGCTTAAAAATGCCGGCAACCTGAATAATGAAATCGGATTGCCGCTCACCTTGCTGCGGCTCGGGCCGGGTCATCAACGGGCGGTTTTAGAAATGGGTTTCTACGTCCCTGGAGAAATCACCCTGCTCTGCAACCTGGCGCGCCCCCAAATTGGCGTGATTACCAACGTGGGGATGGTACATGCCGAACGGGCTGGTTCGCAAGAGGTAATCGCACGTGGGAAAGCTGAATTGGTGGAAGCGCTCCCCGAAGACGGCTGGGCTATCCTGAACTATGACGACCCGTGGGTGCGTCCGATGGCAGAAAAAACCAAGGCCAGGGTGTTGTATTACGGCCTGGATCCTGCAGCTGACCTGTGGGCTGACCAGATCCAAGGTCTAGGTCTTGAGGGGATTCGTTTGCGCCTGCACTATCAAAACGAAGTTTTACATTTACGTGTGCCACTTATCGGGCGTCATTCGGTACATACGGTGCTGCGCGCGGCTGCTGTTGGTTTGGTAGAAGGTCTGAACTGGCACCAAATTATCAATGGGTTGAAGCATGGACATAACCAGTTGCGCATGGTGGCTGTCACCACCCAGAGCGGAGCATTGATTTTGGATGACACGTATAACGCCTCGCCCGAATCGACGCTGGCGGCGCTCAACCTTCTGGCGGAAATGCAAGGTCGTAAAGTGGCAGTTTTGGGCGATATGCTTGAACTTGGGCAATACGAACGACAGGGGCATGAAATGGTGGGGATGCGAGCAGCAGAAATCGTCAGTGAACTGGTGACAGTTGGGACGCTTGGTCATTTGATCGCATCTGCGGCGCGAAAAGCCGGGTTGCCTGCCTCGGCAATCACCAGTTACGATACCGTCTCGGAGGCAATTACCAATTTGCAAAACCGTGAATTTGGCAAGAAAGACGTGCTTCTTATTAAGGGTTCTCATGGATTGCACATGGAAAGAATAGTCGCCGCGTTGGAGGAAGAATCATGAAAGAGGCTTCTCTGGCGCTGGCGCTTAGCACGCTGAGCTTTATGATGGCCGTCATCTGGGGAGGGCCGCTTGTCCGATTGTTGCGTTACCTGAAGATTGGAAAACTGATCCGTATTGAGGGCCCGGACCGACACTTGCCTAAGATGGGGACCCCCACTATGGGCGGCGTGATGGTAATTTTGCCGGTAACGCTGGTCACTGTCCTTTTGAATGCAGCATCCTTCATGGGAGTGGATGTGCTGGGACGCTCCGTTCTGGTGCCTCTGATTGTCATGCTGATCTATGGTTTACTGGGGATGATTGATGACTGGGAAGGCATTCGCGGTCCGCGACGCGGTCTCGGCATGCGCGCCCGCACAAAGTTCATCATCCAATCCATCTTTGCTTTTGGCGTCGCCATCGTGCTGAAGTATATCCTCCAGGTTCCCGAAATGTTCTGGCCCTCTGTAGATGAACCGTTCTCATTGGGAATCTGGTATATCCCGCTGGCAGCTTTTATTATCGTAAGTTCCTCGAATGCCGTTAATTTCACGGATGGCCTGGATGGGCTGGCCGGGTTGATTTCAGCCACAGCGTTTGCAGCATATGGTGGTATTGCGATCATGCAAGGGCAGACCTTCCTGGCCCGTTTTTGCTTTACGCTGGTGGGTGCAATTTTCGGTTTTTTATGGTTCAACGTCCATCCCGCGGAACTGTTTATGGGAGATACTGGGGCGCTTTCGCTGGGGGCTACGCTGGCGGTGATTGCCTTGATGACTGGGCAGTGGCTTTTACTGCCTATTGTGATTATCGTCCCGGTGAGCGAAGTACTCAGCGTTATCCTGCAGATCGTTTATTTCAGAATTACCAAGGGAAAGCGACTTCTGAAGATGGCGCCATTGCATCACCATTTTGAGCTGGTGGGTTGGAGCGAGACCCAGGTGGTACAGCGTTTCTGGCTGGTTAGCCTTTTGTTTGCGATGCTTGGCATCGCGCTGGCGTTGGTGTAAAAAATGAGGACATGGGATGGCTTGCGCATTTTGATCCTGGGAGCGGCCCGGCAAGGGCTGGCTTTGGCGCGCTTTGCTGCCTCGCGCGGCGCTGAGGTGACGCTCAATGACCAGCGCCCAGCAGATCAGATGCAAGCCGCGATCGAGTCGCTTGACGGGCTGCCGGTACGCTGGGCGCTTGGCGGCCACTCCCTTGATCTCCTGAAAGATGCCGATCTGATTTGCCTTTCGGGCGGCATTCCCCTTAATTTGCCCATCGTCCAGGAAGCTGCCCGCCGCGGCATCCCGTTAACCAACGACACCCAGATATTTTTGGAACTCGTTGAGGCGACTGTTATTGGTATAACCGGTTCTGCAGGTAAAACAACCACGACTACGCTCGTTGGCCGCATGGCGCAGGCGGGTTTCCCGCCCCCGGGCAAGGCCTGGGTGGGTGGAAATATTGGGCAACCATTGATTGAATACGTTGATCAAATCAAGAAGGATGACCTGGTGGTGTTGGAGCTGTCAAGCTTCCAATTGGAGCAAATGAGCCTGTCTCCGCACGTGGCGGCGATATTGAATATCACGCCAAATCACCTAGACCGCCATGGGACGCTGGTCGCCTATACAGCCGCCAAAGCCCGCATTCTGGATTTTCAACACGCTGGTGACATTGCGATTTTAGGTCATGATGATCCCGGCGCCTGGAGACTGGCGCACAGGGTTAAAGGTAGCCTGCTGGCTTTTGGGTTGTCTCCTCTTCCTCCCAATCTGAGAGGGACGTATACACAGCAGGGTTTTCTGTATCTGCGCGATGGTTCGGGCGATCACAAAATCGCGGCGCGGCAGGATGTCCAATTGCGTGGCGATCATAATTTGTTGAATGTGCTGGCCGCATGCAGTATTGCCTATGCGGCTGGGCTATCGCTCGAAGCCATGCAGGCCGGTATTTATGGTTTTTCGGGCGTGGCGCACCGGTTGGAGTTTGTCGGCTCGGTGCGCGGAGCGGCCTGGTACAACGATTCCATCGCGACAGCTCCCGAACGGACGCTGGCAGCCGTTCGCTCTTTTGCCGAACCGCTGGTTCTACTGCTTGGCGGGCGCGACAAGAACCTGCCCTGGGAGGCACTTGCAGAGGCTGTCCGGGAGCGGGTGGATCATGTTATCGTTTTTGGCGAGGCGGCGGAAAAAATTGCCAAAGCTCTGGGCACGCAAATTCCGGGAAAACGTCCTTACACATTGGATTATTGCAGCGGCCTGAAAGAAGCTGTAATGGCTGCCGCACGAGTGGCCGAACCGGGAGATGTGGTTTTGCTTTCTCCGGGAGGCACAAGTTATGATGAATTCAAGGATTTTGAAGAACGCGGGGAGTGTTTTCGAGAATGGGTGAAGCAGCTTATCTAAATAACCCTCCTGCTGCGCGGCAGGCGCAAAAGCCTCGTCCGGCTCGCCTTTGGCTGGATGTCCCTCTCGTCATTGCGATTGCGGCACTGGTGATCTTTGGCTTGCTGATGGTTTATTCTGCCAGTTGGAATTTTGCCATTCGCGCTTTTGACAGTGCCAGCTATATCGTCGTCAACCAGATTCGGTGGGTGCTGGTGGGTATTGCAGCAGCGGCTATCCTCAGTCGCTTGAATTATCACCGTCTTACGAATCTTGCCCTCCCGATTATGGGACTGACGCTCATTCTCCTCATCCTGGTGTTCTTGATTGGCGATAGCGGATTCAGCACGAACCGGGCGTTATTCAAGGGTTCAGTCCAGCCTTCCGAACTGGCTAAGCTGGCTTTGATCATTTATCTGTCCGTCTGGCTCAATACCAAGCGCGAATTATTGAACTCCCTGTCCCTTGGTTTGTTCCCGCTGATGACGATCATCGGATTTCTGGTGGCGTTGATCATGCTCCAGCCGGATTTCTCCGCGGCGCTGACCGTCTTTTTGATCGGCATCATGCTCTTTGTCCTGGCCGGCGGCGAAATTCGCCATATCGTCATGCTTTTTATCTTCACCGCTGTCATTGGCGCGTTTCTCTACCTGATTAGTTCGAAAGTTCAAACCCGTATTCAAGATTACATATTTGGGCTTCTCAACCCTCAAGAAGCTTCTTATCACATCCAGCGCTGCACCGAAGCGATCATCCGGGGAGGGTTCTTTGGGGTTGGGATCGGAAAAGGCACGACCAAATTCACCAACTTACCTGTTCCCTGGACAGACAGCATCTTTGCCATCATTGCGGAGGAGACCGGCTTGTTGGGAGGTATGCTAGTCGTTGGGTTGTATCTGACGTTGCTCTGGCGCGGGCTGGCGATTGCCCGTCGCGCTCCGGATGAATTAGGCCAGCTTCTGGCCAGTGGTATCACGCTCTGGATTGTTACTGAAGCGCTGATCAACGTAGGGGTGATCGTTAACCTGGTACCTTTTGCTGGGAACGCTTTGCCTCTCATCAGTGCCGGTGGCTCTAACATGGTGACTACCCTGGCGGCCATTGGAATTTTAATGAATATCTCTCGTTCTACTTCGGTGGGCGACGAGAAAAAAGAAGAAAGGAGACCTTTTAGTGCGATTGTTGATTTGCGCAGGAGGGACCGGGGGAGGCGTGTATCCCGCCCTGTCCGTCCTGCAGGCACTCGGTAGCGACGTCACCCAGGTTCTCTGGGTGGGTGGCCAGGGAGGGATGGAAGCCTCTCTGGTTCAGCGCGCTGGTGTTCCCTTCACCGCTATACCGGCGGCAGGAGTGCACGGCGTGGATTTGCGCGCCCTACCCCGTAACATCGGATTATTGCTGCGGGGTATGGCAGCTTCTCGCCGGGTGCTGCAAGATTTTCGACCGGATGTCCTGCTTTTCACCGGTGGATATGTGGCGGCTGCTATGGCCTTAGCCGCTCGCCAGTATCCCACCCTGGTGTATGTACCGGATATCGAGCCGGGGCTGGCTCTTAAATTCTTGGTGCGTTTTGCGGATGTCATTGCCGTTACCGCCGAGGAAAGCCGCGCCTTCCTGCCCGCCAATAAACGGGTGGTGGTTACCGGTTACCCCACCCGTCTCGACTTTGGAGCGTGGGATCCAGCGGCAGCGCGCGCCCGGCTGGGCATGCAGGCAGATCTTCCTGTCTTGTTGGTGTTCGGCGGCAGCAAGGGTGCTCGTTCCATCAACCGGGCAGTTTCTGCCTGTCTGCCCAAATTATTGGAAGAGTTTCAGGTTTTTCATGTTACAGGCGAACTGGACTATCCAGAAATCCAGAAGGCTGCAGAAAACCTTCCGGCAGACCAACGTTCAAGGTACAGGGTTTTCCCTTACCTGCACGACGAAATGGGTGCCGCTTTTGCGGCAGCAACGCTGGTGGTCTCCAGGGCTGGGGCTGCCACGTTGGGCGAATATCCATTGTTTGGACTGCCTGCAATCCTGGTTCCTTACCCGCACGCCTGGCGCTACCAGAAGGTGAACGCGGCATACCTGGCCAACCGCGGCGCGGCGGTTATCCTGCCGGATGAACGGCTTAATGATGAGCTCTTGCCGCTGATCAAGAGTCTGCTGGGCAATCCTGAGAAGTTATCTTCTATGCGAAAGTCCATGCATGCTCTGGCGGCCCCTGATGCCGCCAACCGGATTGCCGGGCGACTGTGTGAGCTGGCTGGAAAATCGCTGCAGGGAGGACTACGATGATTGCGCTGAATGTGCTTTTTTGGATTCTCGTTGTTCTCTTTGCAATCATTGGCCTGAATCGTGGCTGGGCGAAGGAGATGCTGGTTAGTTTTGCGATTATCTTGGGGCTGTTCATCATCAATGTGCTGGAGACCTTTGTTCCCTTCATCAAGAACCTGGTGGCAATCAATCAGGCTGGAATGATCTATTGGATTCGCACGATTTTGATCATCGCGCTGGTCTTTTTTGGCTATCAGGGACCCAACATCCCCCGCCTGGCTGCTACCAACCGCTTCGTCCGCGAAAAATTGCAAGACTCTCTCTTAGGTCTTTTTCTTGGCGCCATCAACGGCTATCTGGTGGTGGGCGCTTTATGGTTCTTCATGGATAAGGCGGGGTATCCATTTCCGAATCTCATTTCTGCTCCCCCGCCCGGTGATTTTGGCGAAGCGTCGCGTCGTTTAATTGCGATCCTGCCACCAGTTTGGCTTCAATCGCCGACCATTTACTTTGCGGTGGCTATCTGTTTTGCATTTATTTTGGTGGTGTTGATCTAATGAAACACGTTCACTTCATTGGCATTGGCGGTACCGGCCTTTCGGCCATCGCCCGGTTTCTTTTAGAGAACGGGTATCAGGTCAGCGGATCTGACCGCATTCTATCGCCGCTTGCTTTAGAGTTGATCAACGCTGGTATCCAGGTTTTCGAGGGTCACCATGCCCAAAATATCGTGGGTAGCGACCTGGTGATCCGATCTTCGGCTGTTCCAGATGACAACCCGGAGGTGATCGCTGCCCGGGCGGCGAGCATCCCGGTGCTCAAACGTTCCGAGTTTTTAGGCCAGCTTCTGGAAGACAAAACAGGGATTGCAATTGCCGGAACGCATGGAAAAACAACCACCACTGCCATGGCAGCATGGGTCTTCACAGCGCTTGGGCAGGAGCCTTCCTACATTATCGGCGGCGTTTCTAAGAACTTGAAAAACAATGCGCATGCAGGGAAGGGCAAAATCTTCGTCATCGAAGCGGACGAATATGACTATATGTTCTTGGGATTGCGACCTTCCGTGATTATCCTGACCAGCGTTGAACATGATCACCCAGATTGCTTCCCCACCCTCGAAGACTATAACCAGGCATTCAAAGAATTCATCGGGCGGTTGCAAAAGAATGGAATTTTGATGGTGTGCTGGGATGACCCTGGCGCATATGGCATGATTGGCGCTGCGCCGGCAGATTGTAAAATTTACAGTTACGGATTGTCGCCAGAGGCGGATTTTCGGGCGCACAATCTCCGGCTCAATCCCTCGGGCGGCTTCTCGTTCATCATCAGCAGCCGACAGACCAAAGAAGCGCTCGCGGTGGTCGACCTTCAAGTTCCAGGCGAGCACAACGTCCGTAATGCCCTCGGCGTTTTCACGGCCGCCCACCTTTTAGGCTTTTCAGCGGATAAAACTGCATTGGCTTTGAACCAATTTTTGGGAACCGGACGCCGGTTCGATATTCAGGGCGAGGCATGTGGTGTGGCTGTTATTGATGATTACGCCCATCATCCTACGGAAATCGCTGCCACTCTCGAAGCCGCGCGCAACCGTTTTCCTGGCCGGCGCATTTGGGCTGTCTGGCAACCCCATACCTACACTCGGACACGTACTTTGATGGCAGAGTACCTGACCGCCTTTTTGTCTGCCGATTGTGTCTTGATCACTGAGATCTACGCAGCCCGTGAGAAGCAGAACGCCTTTTCCTCAAAGGTAATTGTTGACCGGATCACTCATCCTGCTGCAGCCTATGTACCAACCCTGGAGTCGGCTGTGGCATATTTACTCGAAAACCTCAAGTCTGGGGATGTGATGCTCGTGCTTTCAGCCGGCGACGCCGATCAAATCAGCGCTGCTGTGCTGGCGGGTTTAAGAGAAAAGGAGGCCGCCAATGGCTGAATCTTCAAAAAGAGTATTCGGGAACGATTTATCGTTTCTTAATACGCTCAACCTGACGCCCATGGAAAACAGCAGCGACACAGAATCGCCATCGAAGGAGAGAAAATCTCGTTCGAAAGAATGGACGAAAGAGGAAAAAAAACGAGTGATTTGTCGTCTGATCGACCATTTTCAGACGCATTGAAAGGTAACGATGACTTCATCAAGCGCCACCCTGCCGATCAACAAGCTCCGTAAAGCGTTTGGCGAACATTTGCAAGAGAACGTTCGCCTGGCGAATTACACTACGGCGCGCATTGGGGGCGTTGTTGATGGTCTTCTGGTGGCAAACAGCAGCGATGAGCTTGCACAACTGGCCCGGAAGCTATGGGAAATGGAAGTTCCTTTCCGTGTCTTGGGAAGCGGATCGAATGTCCTGGTTAGTGATCAGGGCTACCGGGGCGTGATCATTATCAACCGAGCCCGCAACATCAAAATTGATACGCGCAAAACTCCCCCTTCGGTATGGAGCGAATCGGGCGCTAATCTGGGCGGCGTTGCCCGTCAGGTAGCCTTGCGTGGTTTGAGTGGCCTGGAATGGGCAGCTACTGTTCCAGGGACGGTTGGCGGCGCAGTTTATGGAAACGCGGGCGCCCATGACGGCGATACCCAGGGCAGCTTGTTGCTGGCAGATATCTTGCACCGTCAGTTAGACCGAAGCGACTGGAACAGCGCTCAACTGCAATATGGATACCGTACCAGCATTTTAAAAAAGGAGCGCCAACCGGTAGTCATCCTGGCTGCCAGATTCAGACTCTCTCAAAGCACACCTGAGAAAGTGCAGGCAAAAATGGATGAGTTCACCGCTCAGCGCCGCGCTACCCAGCCACCCGGCGCGAGTATGGGGTCTATGTTCAAAAATCCGCCAGGAGATTACGCCGGGCGGCTGATCGAATTGGCCGGGCTAAAGGGGATGCGCATCGGTGGCGCTGAGATCAGCGCCAAACATGCCAATTTCTTCATTAACGACCAGGGAGCAACTGCTCAGGATATTTGGGAGCTAATTCAAGAATGCAAATTTGCGGTTAAAGAGAAGTTTGGCATTGATCTTGAACTGGAAATAGAATTATTGGGTGATTGGCCTGCATCAAAGGTTTCATCGACCAGGAGAACGAAATGACTAGCAATCAAAAAATTCGGGTAGGTGTTTTGTTTGGAGGGCGCTCGAGCGAACATGAAGTTTCGCTCATGTCGGCGCGCTCTGTGTTAAGCGCCCTGTCCCCCGAAAAATATGACATTATTCCCATTGGCATCACCCACGAGGGGATCTGGCTGACAGGAGAAGATGCGTTGGCTGCTTTTGAATCTCGCAGCATCGAATCGCTGAAAAAAGTCAGCCTGATCCCAGGACCATTTGGCGGTATGCTGTACAGCCTGAAATCGGATCAGCGAGGAACTATCCTGGAAGCCATGACGCAGCTTGACGTAGTTTTTCCGGTGCTTCATGGAACTTTTGGCGAGGATGGCACAATGCAGGGTCTGCTAGAGATCAGCCGGATTCCTTACGTGGGTGCAGGTGTTTTGGCTTCTTCTGTCTGCATGGACAAAGCCTTGTTTAAAGAAGTCATGAGAGCAAACAACCTCCCGGTTCTACCATCTTTGACCCTGACCGCAGCCCAGCTCCAAAAGGATATGGATGAAGCGCTGAACCGGATTGAAGCATTTTCGGGGTATCCCTTGTTCATCAAACCGGCCAATGGAGGATCGTCGGTTGGAATCTCGAAATGCAAGAACCGTTCAGATTTGTTTGAAGGTTTGCTGGAAGCCAGCCGCTTCGATCGCCGCATTCTGGTTGAAAGAGGGGTTTCAGCCCGAGAGATTGAGATAAGCGTGCTGGGGAATGCTAACCCAGAGGCTTCGTTGCCTGGCGAAATTATCCCTGCCGCCGAGTTTTATAGTTATGACGCCAAGTATTACGATGAAAAGACGGAACTGGTGATTCCTGCCCGCTTGCCGGAAGAGACCATTGCCAGGGTTAAAGACCTGGCGATTAGGGCATATGCTGCTACAGATTGCGCCGGCATGGCAAGGGTTGACTTTTTGTTGGACCGGGAAAGCGACGAGCTGTTCATCAGTGAAATTAACACCATCCCTGGTTTTACAAAAATCAGCATGTATCCCAAGCTGTGGGCAGTCAGCGGCTTACCCTATCCGGCGCTTTTAGACCGCCTGATTGAGCTGGCGTTGGAACGCAAACAGGAAACAGACCGGCTGGAGCATATTTTTCGGAGGGTTGGATGAGGGGAAGTAGCCCGCGAGCGCAGTCTAGGGCCGATGAAGTCCGCCAACGCCGGCAGCAGCGCAGCCAGCAGAACGCCAGCCGTGTACCCAAACGCGCTACCTATTCAGCCATCATGCCGGTGGTAGTGACGCGCGGCGGTGCAGGTATGCCGGTGGTCCGGCGGGCAATCAGCCGACCGCGCCGCAAAATGATCATCCCTCTCGGAAGCCCTGGCGCCGAGATGCACATGCCGGCCATTCCATCCATCCGGCCAGGATGGCGGCTGGTTTCGGGATTTATCGTTCTGATCACAAGCGGGATAATTTATGCTTTATTAAATATGAGCTTTTTCCAGATCAGCAACCCCCAAATCGAGGGAAATCAGCGGGTTACAGCGGCTGATATCGAAGCGGTTTTAAGCGTTCAAGGAATGCCCATCGTTCAATTTGACCCGCAGGCAGCACGCCTTGCGCTGGCGAACTCTTTTCACGAATTGAAAGACATCCATGTTCAACTGAGCATCCCGGCGCGCCTCAAGATTCACGTGAGCGAACGACAACCGCTGATCGAATGGCAGCATGGCGATCAGCCTCGGTGGATTGATGCAGAAGGCGTTTTATTCTCCCCGCGCGGCGATGGAGGTTCCCTGTTGGTGGTCCAATCCAACACCACGCCGCCGCTTCAAAAGGCTGTTGCTGCTCCAGTTGAAGAAGAGCGGGCCGACCTTCTGAAAAAAGAAGAGGCTGTTCAAGGGCCTGTTTATGAAAAGTTAGATCGCGATTTGCTGGATGCGATACTCAAAATGAGCTCAATAATGCCCCAGGGCACTGTACTGGTCTATAGTGGTGAACAGGGGTTGGGCTGGCTGGCCCCCGAAGGCTGGCAGGTTTACGTGGGCGCCTGGTTGGATAACCTGGATACTAAATTGAAGGTGTACAGCGCGCTTGTTGATTACCTGAACCGGCAAGGCATTCGCCCAATGTTAATCAGCATCGCTCAGCCGAATGCACCTTTTTATCGGATGGAGCAGTAATACCATGGAAGATTCTGTCATCGTTGGCATCGATATCGGAACAACCAAGGTCTGCACCCTGGTTGCACGGGTTGAGGGAGATCGGAGCTTGCGTATTCTGGGGGTGGGGATTGAACCTTCTCAGGGTATTCGCAAAGGGACAATCGTCGATTTGGGCGCTGCTTCTCATTCCATCTCCCGCTCGGTTGAGAAAGCCCAGCGAACCTCTGGTCTCGAAATTACCTCTGCCCTCGTCAGCCTGGCGGGATCGCATGTGTCTTCCGTCAACAGCCGCGGCGTGGTTGGGATTTCGGGTCGGGTAATTGACCAGGATGACGTATACCGGGCGTTGGAGTCTGCCCAGGCAGTTGCTATTCCCCACAACCGTGAGATCATCCATGTAATCCAACGTGGTTTTATTGTAGATGGGCAAGATGGCATCCGCACGCCGATAGGGATGCATGGTTATCGGCTGGAAGTTGAAGCGCATATTATTACTGCAGCTGCCGCCACAGTGGAGAATCTGCGGCAGTGTGTTCAGGCAGCCGGTGTTGAGGTCTCTCAGTTTGTGCTCAACCCATTGGCTTCTGCGGAAGTGGTGTTGACGGAAACCGAACGCCAGATGGGAGTTATCGTTTGTGATATCGGCGGCGGGACGACCGACCTGGCCGTTTATATTGACGGTGATGTCTGGCACACAATGGTGCTTGCAGTCGGCGGCAATCATATCACGTCTGATATCGCTCATGGTCTTCGTATGCCGGTCTCGCAAGCCGAAGATATCAAGAAACAGTACGGTTACGCCATCG
Source organism: Anaerolineae bacterium (assembly GCA_013178185.1). Classification (GTDB taxonomy): domain Bacteria; phylum Chloroflexota; class Anaerolineae; order Anaerolineales; family Anaerolineaceae; genus Ch132. Next base: position 31,875 of record JABLXC010000015.1, read on the forward strand.
AGCGCGAAATTGATCCAGCCGAAAGCTTCAGCACGCGCGGGTTTGGTGATGAGGCTCCTCATTCCGTCAGGCGCGCAGACCTGGTCCACATTATCGAGGCGCGGGTAGAGGAGATTTTCTTGATGGTTTTACAAGAAATCAAGCGCTCTGGTTATGATGGCTTATTGCCTGCGGGTATGGTGCTGACCGGGGGCGTCAGCAACCTGCCTGGCATCCGCAATTTGGCAAGTCAGGTATTACAACTTCCCGTTCGGGCGGCCCGCCCGGATAACCTGGTGGGTCTGGTGGACCAGCTTCACTCACCAGCTTTTTCAACCAGCATTGGGTTGCTGCATTGGGCCTTACTGATGAATGAAACAACCGTCACGCGGAGCAGCCGTAAAGGAGGTAGCAGTATCGAATGGAATTCGCTCAAATCTTTCTTGAAAAGATTATTACCTTAGCCGTAAAGGTTCATACACAATACCGCAACACATGATAATAAATGGAGGAGGACAATATGGAACAAAATCTACAATCACTGGCTGAGTCTTTTGCCCGCATCAAAGTGATCGGTGTGGGCGGCGGTGGGTGTAACGCTGTTAACCGGATGATCGATGAGGGAGTGCAGGGCATCGAGTTCATTACTGTGAACACTGACGCCCAAGCGCTTCTGCTCTCGAAAGCGCCCACCCGCGTTCGCATTGGCGATAAAGTGACTCGCGGCCTGGGCGCCGGCGGCAATCCTGAAATGGGGCAGAAAGCAGCCGAAGAATCGGCGGATGAGCTGTATGAAGTACTCAAAGGGAGTGATATGGTCTTTGTGACAGCCGGCCTTGGCGGAGGAACGGGTACAGGGGCTGCTCCTATCGTGGCGCAAATTGCTAAGGAGATCGGTGCGCTCACCATCGGCGTTGTCACGCGCCCCTTTACCTTTGAGGGCTCCCGTCGTATGCAGGGGGCCGAATCCGGAATCGCTAAGCTCAAGGAGCACGCCGATACGCTGATTGTTATACCGAACGATCGTTTGCTCCAGATTGTGGACAAACGCGCCAGTTTGACGGAAGCGTTTCAGGTGGCGGATGATGTGTTGCGCCAGGGTATCCAGGGCATTTCTGAATTGATCACAGTGCCTGGTCTGATCAACCTGGATTTTGCTGATGTGCGCGCCATTATGTCCGAGGGCGGCGCGGCGCTTATGGCGGTAGGCCGGGCTTCGGGCGAGGATCGCTCTCGCGTTGCAGCCGAGGCAGCTATCTCCAGCCAATTGCTGGATATTACCATTGACGGCGCGCGTGGTATTCTCTTCAATGTGACTGGCGGCCCCGGTTTGACACTCTTCGAGGTCAATCAAGCTGCTGCGATTATCAAAGAGACTGCCCATCCGGATGTGAACCTGATCTTTGGCGCGGTGATTGATCCCGCGATGGGCGACGACCTGCGGGTAACCGTCATCGCTACTGGTTTCGACCGGACGACCAGCGCCAGCAGTGTTCGCCCTGTAAGCGAGCGCCCGATCCGCATAGAAGAACCCCAGCCGTCGCACCGTACGGCGCGGCAGCCAGAAAAGTCGGAAGTTCCGGCCGGGTCTGCATCACCAGCTGAGTTCAAGCGCGTGGTGAACACCGACGATATTGATGTTCCGGCTTTCTTGCGCAACCGTATTCACCGGTAGCGGCTGTGTGACGCTCACACTGCAGATGAATTGAGATCATCTGCAGGTCTGGCATGGAACCCCCCGCCCTTTTTTGAAAGGACATCTGGCGGCTGGGCTATCTTTGGGCTGTAATCCGTCCTCCTCCAAGCGCGGATATACACGAAGAATCAACATGGGTTTTTGTTTGATCCATGTTGATTCTTTTAATCCATCTTCACTATCGATTCGCTATAATAGAGTATGAACAGGTTATCCTGTTGCCTGTTTGTAAGGAGGCTGCTATGTTCATTACGATTCTGGAAGGCCAGGTTAAGGAGCAAAACTGGCAACAGCTCGAAAAAAATTATGCAGCTGCTATCCGCAATCCTCCTCCAGGATTGTTGGAGTCGTTCTTGATCCACTGCCTAGACAATACTGGCTTGTGGAGGATCATCTCGGTCTGGAAAGACGAAGGAACTTACAATCAATATAAAACCGAGAAAATCATCGATACCTGTGTCCAACTCTTCTGCGATGCGGGCAGTATTCCCAGCCGGACAACCCATCATGTGCATCAGAAATACACACGCGTTTATTAACCTACCGCTTTTAGGCTTTCTTTTGGGTGGTGTAATAGCAAACGCGGGGTGAGACTTGATACACTATGCAATACGCCGTCACGCCCAAGCCAATCCCAATAACCAAGTCGATGAGATAATGCTGCCGGGTGAATAAAGTCGAGAGCAGGATTATGACAAGAATCGCTCCCCACAACCAGGAGAGGTCAGGCTTCCATCGACGCCACGCCAAAGCGAGGATCGTAGAAATATAAGCATGACCACTTGGAACGGCGTTATATACCTCGTCGTTCGCGTAAATCCATCGTAAAAGTTTCGAAGCCCAGTCGTTGCCGGTTACAGTTGGACGTTCAACGAAGGTCGGGAAGACGATAAAACAAATCATCCCAATGCACATTGCCATTGTAGAAGAAACAACCAGCGTCATAAATTGTTTATCATCCATCACCAACCCGGCCCACAGGAAACCGAAAATCCACAAGGGGATTGCCAGCAGGTAGGGAACGGCCCAAACTGGCCAGAGCGGCATTAACTGATCCAGTGGAATTTCTGGTTTTATGCCACCGCTGGCCAGCCGGTTGATTGGAAGGTACAGCAACTGAACAGACAAAGGGATCAGCAAGATGAAAAGCCTCTTCTTTTTTATCATGCAAATCCATACTCCATAGAGAGAACCTACCTCATAAAGCAGGCAGGCTCTGAAAAGGTTCATCCTGGGACGGCGCGTTCCATCCGATATTATATCCCCAAAGGTTGACAAATTCAGAATAAACGTTAAAATACCATCCGAACCTGCGAGCCGAAGTGGCGGAATTGGCAGACGCGCTACGTTCAGGGCGTAGTGAGTGTACGCTCATGTGGGTTCAAATCCCACCTTCGGCACAACACCCTGCCTTCGGCAGGGTGTTTTTTTATGCGATTCCGAGTATAGTACTTGCACACTTTTTCTTGAAAGCGGCTGTTGAGTGCGGTAAACTATGGTTGTATGAGAAAAATGCGCCCTAAGATCGAGTTAAAACGTTTTCTGTTCATTATCCTGTTGGGTGTATTCGCTTTATTGATGATGGATTTGAATTCACGCTTGTGGGATCTGACCCGTCTGTCATCTGAACGCGACCAGGTGATAACGCAGGTATATGCCCAATGGGCGACTCGCTACGCCCTCGAGACAAAAATTGCTTACAGTAACTCTGAACTGGCGGTGGAGGATTGGGCACGCGGTGAAGCCGGTTGGGCAAAGCCAGGCGACCAGGTTGTGATCCCGCTGGCCAAAGAAAATGTCATTGTCACCCCAACCCCTCTCCCCACGCCAACGCTGGAACCTGTAGATAATTGGGAAGTCTGGTGGGCGCTCTTTTTCGGTCGCTAGGTTATTTCTTTTCCATGGGGTTAATGAGAAAGCAGAGTTTTTACCTGACCTGGCATCAGATCTGTTAATCGCCGGACTACCAGGTCTGCCTGGTTGAGCGCGTGGAGAGGTTGAGATGTTGCCACGCCGATGGTTTTCATTCCGGCCTTTTTGGCTCCGGCGATGCCGTGGATCGAATCCTCAATGACTACACATTGAGACACAGGGACATTTATTGACTCGGCGGCTTTAATGAAAACAGCCGGATCTGGTTTGCTGGGAAGATGCTGCCCTGAGATGATTGCCTGGAAAAAAGAACGAATTTCGAAAGCGTCTACCAGTGCCTCCAGGTTTGCCTGGGGGGCAGAAGAAGCGATTGCCTGTTGAAAACCCCATTTTTTAAACCTCGTTAGCCAGGGCCTCACTCCCTCGAAAATCCGTGCATTGCGTGAGATGTTCTCTCGAAAATAAGCCTCTTTCTCCTGATCGATGACGCTTACCAGGTCTTTTCCGGTGGATGAGATCAACTCCTGAATGATCTGGGTGTTGTTTTTTCCGAAAACCTGCGAGAACATTTCTTTTGTGAATGGGATATGATGGCGGGTCAGGGTCTCCAACCAGGAGTGATAGTGGAGATCGGCAGAATCGACCAGTACACCATCCATATCCCATAAGATTGCCCAGGTTGCTATCATTTTTTTTCCTGCTGACCGCTTTCCCAATGAGATATTGTGAGGAGTTGGGCGCCTGTGAACGCAGAGGATGGTTAGATCATCGGAAACTGGATTGTTTGCTCGAAAGCCTGAAAGAATTTGATCGAGTTCGTTCAGCAAGTTCCGCGAATTTTCATGATTTGCTTGCAGAAGTGCTTTGTGCAAGCGTTTGTCCCCAAAAGTCTCTCCGGAAGGGGAGAAGGTGTCGGTTACACCATCCGTGTACATAAAAAGCGTATCATTGGGCTCCAGGGTGAAGTGGTAGTCTTGATACTGCACGCCTTCCAGTACGCCCATAGCAAGGTCGCCCTTGGGTAGGATTTCCAGTTGATTTTTGGAGGAGCGAAGCAGGATGGGGCGGTTATGTCCGGCGTTCGCGTAAGTCAAGCTTCCATCTTCTGTGCATAAGACCGCATAGGTGGCGGTAACAAACATGCCGCCCTGCGAATTCCCTAATAGCAAATCGTTGACCTTTTCCAGCACTGAGGCAGGTGAAAGCCGGGCATTGGCAAAAGCACGAATCAACGTGCGTGTGACGGTCATGTATAAAGCAGCTGGCATGCCCTTATCCGACACATCGGCTACTACCAGGGCTGTATGGCAACCGTCCATAGAAAAGATATCATAAAAATCGCCGCCGACTTCACGCGCCGTTTGCCAGCGGATGTTGAAATCCCAGCCTGGAATTTCTGGCAATTGGTTGGGCAGGAATGTCAATTGAATTTGGCGCGCCAGTTGAAATTCGCGCTCGATGCGTTCTCGTTCCAGCATTTTTGTTTTTAGTGTTTCGTTTTCTATTGCCAGGGAAATTTGCTGAGCTATGCCCAAGATAATTTCTACCCGGCGCGGTTGGAACTTGATCGGCGCTCCGATTTCCCTGGTGAGGAGAACGCCAAATTTTTCACCCTGGCTTGCCAGTGGAAACGCCATCAACCAGCCGCCAGAGGGCGCTGATTGGGTGGGGAAAATGCGGTCTGTGGGCTGGCAATTCAAGGTATCCCACTGGCTCAAGCTGCTTGCCGGTTCAGGCAGCTGGCAAAAATGAGGTTGAATTTGTTCAAAGGCCTGACCGATCAGGCGCGCTTCGTCGCTTGCAATGGGATGCTGGAGGATAGCTTCCTTTTCCGATTTGGAGCTGGAATATGCTTGCGCCGGCTTGAACCGATTGGTTGTAGAATCCCAAAGGTAGATTACGCAGGCGTCGATACCAACGAGAATTGGCATGAGGTTGACAGTGGTGTATAAAATATCTTCTAGATTATTTTGTGTGGAGATTGCCTGAGCAACCTGTAACATGGCCGCCGCGACATAGCTTTCTTGCTGGCTGTGTTCTGTTAATCTCAGATTATCATAGGCGACTGCAATCTGGTGAGCGATTCCCTGGAGAATGGTTAGGGTTCGGTCAGTGAGGAATATTTCGGCGCCGGGCTGGCCGGTAACCTGGTGGACAACCAGGAAAGCGCCGACTAATTCGCCGCGCACCAGCAAGGGCAGGAGGATGAACGTTTCCCCTGTTGGGAGAGGGGTTTCTGGTGGCAAATGGAACTCACGCGCCGAATCGACCATATATACTATTTTGAGGGTGTTTCTCAAGTGGCTAAAGGAAGGGTGCTCGGTTTCGGTGAAGAGTGGAGGGGTGATTGGAAAATCAATACCATGCGATTCTTTGAGCTCAAAAGCTGCCTGCTGGTCGTTCCAGAGAAAAAGGGCGCATTTCTTGATCCCTACTAGCAGAGGAACCAGCCTGACCATGGTGGCGAACAGATCGTCAATCGTACTGGCTGACTGGCTGGCCTCGGTGACCTGCAGGAGGACGTTAGAAATCCAAGCTTGCTCCTGCGCCTCAGAATACAGGCGGGCGTTTTGAATGGCGACAGCGGCATAGCTGGCAAAGGTACTCACCAGGGAGGTCGCATCGCTGCCATAGAGATTTGGGTTAGGATGCGCCAGCTCTAGCACACCAAGGGCAAGATCCCCAGATTTGAGCGGGGCTGCGATGGCGGAATAATCTTCAGGGTATTTTAGTGCTATGCCAAAGGGGCCGATTATGTCGCCGCTACGCCGATTGCCAGGTTCCTTAAAGGTAACGACGGTATCTAACCATTTTCTGATCTCTGGGTTCCGCTGCCAGGTTTCCTGGATGAGTTCAGGGTTTGCGCCATGCAAAGCGGCAAGCCTTAGGGGGCGGATGCCCAGGTCGGGGTCAATGCCTGCATCATCGAACAACCAGATGGCGGTTACTTCGCATGGGAGGTTTCGCTCTACCTCATTGAGAATTGAATCGAGCAACGTGTCCAGAGCAGTGTTGGCGTTGATGAGGCCGGCAATTTCATTAAGGCTATCGGCTACCTGTCGGCGCCATTGCTCGGTTTTGTAGAGGGTGGCGTTTCGGACAGCAATGGCAATCCCTGCTGCCAGACCATTCAGCAAGGTCAGATCATGCTGAGTGAAGGCATTGGCGTGATTGCTTTGGATATCTAGCACACCGACGACATTACCTGCATAGGAAAGGGGGACCGCCAGTTCAGAACGTGTTCCAGATGACAATAGTTCGGATGGACGATAAAGAAGATCTATAGCTACATCGTTGGACATCCAGGGTTGGTTGTTGCGCGCTACCCACGGGATGATGCCGACCGGGTCATCGAGTGGATATGCGAGGAAATTTTCGCGCAAGTTTGTATGACGGGGATCATTGCTGGTTTGGTAGATGACCAACCGCCGGTTTTTATGAACTGTAAAAATTTGAACAAGAGGATAGCCAAAACGCTTATGAATGACATGGACGATTTCTTGCAGCAAACCGTCCAATTCCAAGATGGAGTTGAGTTTATGGCTGACTTCCAGAATGGCTGAAATCTGGTCGGCGCGCCTCTCCAGATCTGTATAGATGTGCGCTTCTTCAATTGCCATGGCGATATTGTCGGCCAGGGAGCGAAGGACAAGCATGTCCGTTTCGTGAAAAGCATCACGCCGGGTGGTTTGAACATCCAAAACGCCAAGAAGCCGGCCTTCGATCTTTAAGGGCAATGCTGTCTCCGACTGGGTTTGCGGAAGCTGGTGAACAGCGAGATAGCGATCGTCTTTACCGGTATCTTTGACGATCAATCCTTCATCGTTTTGGGCAACAAATCCAACGATGCCATCGCCGACTTTCACTGAATAATCTTCTGGTAATTGAACCTCTTTGCTCGAACTGGCGTAAGCGCGAAGGTTGAGGGTTTCTGAATCGCCTCCCAGGGTGAAGATGGCAACGAAGTAATACCCGAAGCTTTCTTGTATCAGGCGAGTTGCATGGTGAAAAAGCTGTTCCAGGTCTAGAACTTTTGTGATTTCAGCGCTTACGGAGCGCACAAGGTTGATTTGTTCGTGTCGCCAATTTTTCAAGATCGCCTGGCGAGTAACTTGCAGCGCCAGGGCGGCGTGGGCTGCAATCCGCTCGAGATAATCAATTTCGTCTTCCTTGAAAGTTTGACTGGTTTCTTTTTCGGCCAGTAAAACACCTAATAAATTATTCTGAGTGAGCAGTGGAAAAGCAATGCTGTACGGCTGCGCTGAGGGAGAGAAAAGCTGTACCTCTGCCTGGCCTTTCAGCAGACAAGCAGGTTTGTGGTAGTCGCCGCAAAAACGCACAACCGGGTGACTTGAATCCTGTGAGATGAGGGAAGGGGAAGCTTCTCCGGGGAGCGGATAAAAAGGTTCAGCCAGCCAGACCTTTACCGAGCAGCCAAGATGGTCGATGACTGTTTGCTCAATTAGCTGACATTGCGCGTTTGAGTTGGTCTGGCAAAGTAATTCTTCGCCCAGGCTAAGAAATTGTTTCCAGTGGAAACGATCTTCTTGCATGACTGATCACTGCTTGTCCGGGGGCTGCAATGGACTTGCTTTTTTTTTCAAGGTTAGGGTATTGCCAAACTTTTTGTCGAAGGAAAAAATGACCTCATCCATCAACTGGTTGATGAAATATAACCCAAGACCGCTATCCTGTCTTTCTTCCAGCGGGACATCTAATTTGGGTTTTGGCACGCGGGTTGGATCAAAAGATTTGCCTGTGTCGTGCAGTTCAACGGTCAATTCACCTGGGATAATGGTACAGGTAATGGTAATAATCCCGTTTTGTTTTCCCTTGTAGGCGTGTTCTATGATATTCGAACAGGCTTCGTCCACAGCGGTTTCAACGGAATAGACGCTAAAATCATCTAACCCTGCTTCAACCGCAGCTTTTCTGACAAAGGCAGCAATATCAGAGAGGTTCTCGAAATGCCCGGGGAATTCTGCATGGAGAACGGAAGGGGGGGAGTCGTTAAAAATTTCCAACTGCGGTCAATACATCCGGGAAGATTTTGAAGAGTCGAGTAAATCCTGCTAAATCTAAAGCGGAGAATATATTTGGCGGAACATTTGTCAGAACAACCTCGCCGCGGTTGTATCGCTTGCACGTTTTTTGTGAGTTGATCAACACGCGTAACCCTGCACTGGAAATGAAATCGATCTTTTCCATATCCAGGACAATTTTGTATCTTCCTTCGTTCATGATGGAATTGAAGACTTCTGCAAATTGCGGGGCAGTTGCGCTATCAATACGCCCGACAACGGTTATGAGGTCGCAGTGCTTAAATTGGCTGTTCGAAATTTCCATTCCTTGCCTCCGCTAGAGTTTGTTTACCCGGAAAAATCCCTTTGATTATATCATGGCCAATTTAAGGCAGCAGGATATTATCGATCAAACGCGTCTTGCCGATGAAAACTGCTACTGAGAGCAAAGCGTGATCTTCGATTAAATCTAGTTCCTGGAGCGTATTGGGGTCAGCGCAAGAAATATACTGCACCCTGGCGAGAGGTTCCTGGTTGAAGACCGCTTGCATGGTCTTGCGGAGCCTATTGGCGTTCCTTTCTCCGTTCTGATAAGCTTCCCTGGCAGCGAACAAAGCCCGGCTCAATACCGTAGCTGCCTGTCGTTCAGCAGGCTGAAGATAGGCATTTCTGCTGGACATTGCCAGGTTATCCGGTTCCCGCACGGTGGGACAGATTTTGACCTCGACCGGGTAGTTTAAATCTTTAACCATTTGACGGATAACGACGGATTGCTGGGCGTCTTTTTGCCCGAAAAAAGCTTTCTGGGGTTGGACCGCGTTCAATAGTTTTGCAACTACCGTCGTGACCCCTTTAAAGTGGCCAGGACGCATGGCGCCTTCTAGCGGTTTTGTCACCTCTTCAACAAGGACCCAGGATTGGAAATCAGCCGGGTACATAATTTCTTTGGTAGGAGTCCAGACCAGGTCGACGCCTTCTTTTTCCAATAAATCAAGATCACGTTCCAGGTCGCGGGGATAGGTGGAAAGATCCTCCGTAGGACTGAACTGGGTGGGGTTGACAAAAATGCTGACCACTACGCAGGCGCATTCCTGCCGAGCGGCGCGCACGAGCGAGAGATGACCCTCATGGAGATAGCCCATGGTTGGGACCAGCCCAACCGGGGAGTTTAGGAACCTTCGAACTTCCCACAATTCTGCAAGAGAGACAACTACCTTCATACTTTTCTCCTGTCACTTTTTAATGGTCAGACGCTTTTGTTACACCTGGGCCAGCCTGGTTTTGATAAGATGAACCATCATTTGGTTCAGAGGAGTTTCCACTCCCCATTTTTTACCGTGCAAAACCAATTGGCCGTTGATGGCGTTAATTTCAGTTGGCGCGCCGCGTTTTAGATCCTGCCGCATGGATGAAGAATTTTGTGCTGTTTTTTGGATTACCTGTTCTACGTAATCGAGTGGGTTTGAGTATGGCAGACTGATCTTTCCTGCGTTTGCTACCTGATAGCTTTCGCCGATCAGGGAATGGACAAGTCGCAGGGCGTGCTTGTTCTCTAGAAGAAAGCCATTGGGTACATCGAGCAGGGCTGTTAGCGGATTAATGGCTGAGTTGACAACCAATTTGCCCCAGATGATGCTCTGAATATCGGCCTGGATATGAATGGGGAGGCCGCTGCCGGAAAATAGCGCGGCGAATTGATGTCCAATTGGGTGATCAGGGAGGTAGATCTCACCAACGCCGCCTTCCCTGACGACGCCGGGAGCAACCAGGGTAGCACCGATGGTCGTGGAACCGCAAATAATCTGCCGGGATCCCAGGACGGCGGATAAAACCTCCAGGTTGCCCAAGCCGTTTTGTAGTGTAAGGGTGATTGCGTGGGGATCCAGACATTCCGAGAGCATCTTGGCTGCCTGGCGGGTTTGCCAGGACTTGACCAAAACCAGAGCAGTGGTGTGACGGCGGTTATCCGGTTGCGTGAAAGCCTGTACTTGAAAAACAGCGGCGTCTTTTCCCTCGCGTATGCGCCGCACCCCAAACTGGTTCAAGGCGGCGACGCCCTCTTCCCATTCGCTCATAAGAGTAACCGGATGTTGAGAAGCCGCCAGGTAAGTCGCAAACAGACAAGCCATGGCGCCACTGCCCATGATCAACACAGGCTCTTGCATTTTTATTCTTTTACTTGCTCCAAGAACTTTTGCCATTCCTCATCGGACATATCCACGCAATGCTCGGGTCCTGGAAAACTCCGGCTTTCGACTTCTTCCCGATAGCTGGTCAATGCCTGGAGGATAACTTCGTGCAAATTGACATACTGCTTGACAAATTTTGGCTTAAATTCTTCGAACATGCCCAGCAGGTCATGCAGCACCAGAACCTGGCCGTCACACCCGACGCCAGCGCCGATGCCGATGGTAGGGATGTGAATCCGTTCGGATACAAATTTGGCAAGGCGCGCTGGGATGGACTCCAGCACGATGCTGAAACAGCCGGCTTCTTCCAGGATTTGCGCATCTTCCAACAATTTTAGGGCTGTATCTGCCAGTCTTCCCTGCGGCTTAAAGCCGCCAAACTGGTGAACGCTTTGGGGAGTCAGACCAATGTGTCCCATAACGGGGATGCCTGTTTGCACGATTGCGCGGATGGTCTCAGCGCGTTCTCGGCCGCCTTCTAGTTTCACGGCATCCATGCCAGCCTCTTGCAGAAAGCGCCCAGCGTTGCGTACAGCTTCGGGAATGGAAATCTGGTAGGATAAAAAAGGCATATCGCCGATCAGCAGAGCGGTTTTCACTCCCCGCGCCACTGCCCGACAATGGTGTATCATCGCTTCCATTGTAACTGGGAGAGTGTTGGGGTATCCAAGGACGACCATGCCAAGCGAATCGCCCACCAGAACTGCATCCAATCCAGCCTGGTCGACTAACCGGCCTGTTGGGTAATCGTAGGCTGTCATGACCGAAATTGGTTCACCGCGCTGTTTTTTCTGACGGAAAGTCAATACGCTGGTTTTTTTTCGATCTGTTAATGTTGTCGACATTTTATTTATTCAGAATTTCCGTTGCTAAAATTGCCTCTACCAACTCCGTAGTATGTAAATCCCATGCTGCGGAGTTTTTCCCCGTCCCACAGGTTGCGCCCGTCCATGATGATAGGTTTTTTCATTGATTGATAAATGCGGTCGAAATCAATCTGTTTAAATTCATTCCACTCGGTTGCCAGCACTAAAGCATCGGCCCCTTCGGCAACCTGGTAAGGATTTTCACACAACTTTACGCGCTTGAGCACCTGGGCAGCGTTTTCCATCGCTTGTGGATCATACCCTTTGATGATTGCCCCTTCATTTTGCAAGAGGTGGATGAGTTCCAAAGCAGGCGCTTCGCGGATGTCATCGGTGTTCGGTTTGAAGGATAAGCCGAGCACGCCGATGACGGATTCGTTGAGGCTTCCCAAGGCTTTGCGAAGTTTGTAAATGACGCGTCGGCGCTGATTGCGGTTAATATCCATAACGGCCTGAAGAAGCTGCGGTTGGGTGCCGTGCAGGGCAGCCATGTGAGCGAGCGCCTTGACATCCTTGGGGAAACAGCTCCCACCCCAGCCAAGGCCAGCGTCTAAAAATGCGCTTCCGATCCGTTTGTCGTATCCCATTCCAAGCGCTACATCCCGTACATCGGCGCCGAGTTCTTCGCAGATATTGGCGATCTCATTAATGAATGAAATGCGCGTTGCCAGGAATGCATTGGAAGCGTACTTAATCATCTCGGCGGTACGCAGGTCAGTGATCATAATCGGACAGCGCAGCGTCAGGTACAATTGGGCGACTTTGCTGGCGGCAGCGCGGTCGGTAGAGCCCAATACCACCCGATCTGGGTACATAAAATCGTTGATAGCCGAACCCTCCCTCAAGAATTCCGGGTTCGAAATCACACTAAATTCGAGCGGTTTTCCAGCCCTACGCTTTTTAATAATATCTGCTACCCAATCCCCCGTTCCCACAGGCACGGTGGATTTGTTGACAACGAGGATTTTTTTGTCGATATGGTCTGCGATGGCTTCAGCCGCTGACCGGACGTACTGGAGGTCTGCTTCACCGTCTACTCCAGAGGGTGTGCCTACTGCGATGAAAGCAAATTCTGCGCCTTGCAGCGCCTCCTGGTAGTTTGTTGTAAACGTCAGGCGCCCTGCTTTTTCGTTTTGGGAGACCAATTGTTGCAAGCCCGGTTCGTAGATGGGCATAATGCCATTTTTTAACCGCTCGATACGTGTTTCATCAACATCCAGACAAACGACATCATTGCCAAGATCCGCAAAGCAAGTACCGGTGACCAAACCTACATAACCCGTCCCGATGACACAAATCTTGCTCATCCATTTCTCCTGTTGTTCAATGTGTAAATTCAAAATACGATCAGGGTTCCTGCATCTAATTGTATCTCTATTTTAGAGATTTGTCTTGGCTGATTGATTGCTTTGGTTGATTTCTCTTGACTCTCTTTCCGTCCAGGAAGGTTTTTTTACATTTTGGGTTGCGGCGTAAAGAGGGCTTGATGGAGGGTGCAGCATGAGAGCATGAAATGAATTTTCGCTTGTGTATTCTTGTTTCTGTAGGTTTAGAACTTTTTGGGTCGCCTGACTAATCCTACAGAAAAGGGCTTACACAATGGGTTTTTGAAACCGACGTAATGCCATTTTACGGGTTAAGAGAAAGAGGATAGAGTATAATCGGGGGTGGTATGAAATCTGATTGGGGATCACATTATTTCCTCATTTGAACAAATATTTTTATTTTTAAGGAGCGTATGATGACTGCGAAAATCATAGATGGCAAGGCAATTGCGGAAGAAGTACGAGCAGGTGTAAAGACCGCAGTAGCCGAACGAGTCAAGGCTGGAAAACAGGTGCCAGGCCTGGCTACGGTATTGGTAGGCGACAATCCGGCTTCTCAGGTTTATGTTCGCTCGAAGCGAAAAGCGTGTGCTGAGGTTGGGATCGAGTCCTTCGGATTTGAACTGCCCGCTACTGCAACTCAACAAGAGGTAGAAGATTTGGTGAAAAAGCTGAATGCCGATCCCAAGATTCATGGTATTTTGGTTCAGCTTCCATTGCCTTCTCATCTGGATGATCAGGCTGTTCTTGGCGCGATCAGTATTGAGAAGGATGTGGATGGTTTTCACCCGCTCAACATCGGCCGGTTAGCGATGAAAGGGCGCGATCCGTTGTTTGTTCCTTGTACCCCGGCTGGCGCCATGGTCATGCTTGAAAAAACGCTGCCTAAACTTGAGGGTGTAAATGCTGTTGTGCTGGGACGTTCGAACATCGTAGGGATGCCCGTGGCGCTCTTGTTGGTTCGGGCGAATGCGACGGTGACCATTTGCCATTCGCGCTCGAAGGATCTGCCCGCTATTTGCCGCGAGGCTGACGTCTTAATCGCCGCTGTCGGTAGGCCAGAAATGGTAAAACGAGACTGGGTCAAACCCGGCGCGGTCGTGATTGATGTTGGGATCAATCGGATTGACGATCCCTCTGCTCCGAAGGGCAGCCGACTGGTCGGCGATGTGGCCTATGACGAGGTGGCTGAGGTAGCCGGGGCGATTACTCCGGTGCCGGGTGGTGTTGGGCCGATGACCATTGCGATGCTCATGCAGAACACCCTGCGGGGAGCAGAGCTTGCCGACCGGTAGAATGTTTATAACAGCATGATCCCCGTGATCTGGGAGAGAAAACCTGTCCAGTCAAAAGAAAATATTTTTTTCGAGCGGTAAATTGACATAACTCAAGAAAGCTGATAAACTCTAGATGTCTAACAATTAAGCCTGCCGTACGCGCACATTCTCCAATCGACTTGTCGAGCTTTCAAAAATTATGTCCACGCTTCTAATACGAAACGCAAGCTATTTAGTAACGATGGATGACCACCGCCGGGAAATAACCGGTGGTGGTCTCTTTGTGCGCGATGGTTTCATTGAGCAGGTTGGCCCCAGCGCAGATTTACCTGAACAGGCCGATGAGGTTTTAGATCTAAAGGATCATATCGTCCTTCCGGGTCTGATCAATACGCATCATCACTTCTATCAGACTTTGACGCGGGCAGTTCCGGCAGCTCAGGACGCCAATTTGTTCAACTGGCTGAAGACGCTGTACCCGATTTGGGCGCGCATGACGCCGGAAGATATTTACATCTCTACGCAGACTGCCCTGGCTGAGTTGGCGCTTTCTGGTTGTACGACGGCTTCTGACCATCTCTATCTTTTTCCAAACGGTTCAAAACTGGATGATGAGATTGCTGCGGCCCGCGAAGTTGGGCTGCGCATCCATGCCTCGCGCGGCTCGATGAGCCTGGGAGAAAGCAAGGGAGGACTGCCCCCCGATCAAGTGGTTGATTCGGAAGAAACTATCTTGAAAGATAGCGTGCGTCTAATAGAACGCTATCACAATCCGAACCCCGGTTCCATGGTGCAAATTGTCCTGGCGCCTTGCTCGCCCTTCAGTGTGACGGGCGAGTTGATGCAACAGAGCGCTGTGTTGGCGCGCAGCTATGGTGTTCACCTTCATACCCACCTGGCGGAAACGCAGGATGAGGAATCTTACTGCCTGGAGAAATTTGGCTACCGGCCTGTAGCTTATATGCAATCTTTGGGTTGGGTTGGAGAAGATGTCTGGTTTGCGCATTCCGTTCACATCAACTCAGAAGAAATTGAGGTCTATGCTAAAGAGGGCTGTGGTGTGGCGCATTGCCCCTCTTCTAACATGAGGCTTGCTTCTGGCGTCGCGCCTTTGTGGGAATATTTGCGCGCCGGTGTAAAAGTTGGATTGGGGGTTGATGGTTCTGCCAGCAACGATGGTTCTCATATGCTTGCCGAAGCGCGGCAGGCGCTCTTATTGGCGCGGCTGCGAGCTGGGCTGCTTGGGGCTTCGCTTTCTTCAACTTCAGCGCCGCCGATATTGGCTGCTCGCGAGGCATTGGAACTGGCAACGCGGGGCGGCGCGGCCGTACTGGGTCGCAACGATATTGGGTCACTGGAGCCCGGAAAATGCGCCGATTTTATAGCGATTGACCTTCGTAAACTTGGCTATGCTGGCGCCTTGCATGACCCAGTTGCGGCGCTGATTTTCTGCCATCCTCAGAATGTGGATTGGAACGTAGTTCATGGCAAGATTATCATCCGTAACGGTGAACTACTCACGCTGGACCTGCCAGTGCACATCGAAAAACATAACCGCGCATCTCGAAAAATCATAAACGGTTAATCTTGCGAGGTGAGAAATGGAATCTTTTCGTCTGCGTGACGCTCGCCCCTTAGTTGATTGTGTCATGGGCCGAAAACCAGCGGATCTTGTCATTCGCCGTGGTCGGTGGGTTTGTGTGCAGACCGGGGAGATCATCCCTGGGACGGATCTGGCGATCATCGCAGGACGGATTGCTTATGCCGGTCCAGACGCTCATCATACCATTGGAGAGAACACCGAAGTGGTTGATGCAGAGGATCGTTATCTGGTTCCTGGGTTGCTGGATGGACACATGCACGTCGAATCAGGAATGCTGACTGTTACCGAGTTTGTGCGGGCAGTCGTTCCACACGGCACAACCGGCATGTTTGTTGATCCTCATGAAATCGCGAATGTGTTTGGGCTGAAGGGCGTGAGGTTGATGGTAGATGAAGCGGCTCAACAGCCCATCCATATCTTTGTCCAGATGCCGTCCTGCGTTCCCTCAGCTCCGGGATTAGAGACACCGGGTTCTTCCATTACGCCTGCGGATGTAGAGGAGGCCATGCAGTGGCCCGGCATTATCGGCCTGGGCGAGATGATGAACTTCCCTGGCGTCTTTATGGGCGATGAAAAGATGCATGCCGAGATATCCCTGGCGCGCCTGGCCGGAAAGACGATCGGCGGTCATTACGCTGCTCAGGACCTGGGATTGCCTTTTCATGGGTATGTAGCTGGCGGCGCGGAGGATGATCACGAAGGGACCCGGCTGGAAGATGCGCTGGCGCGAGCCAGGCAGGGTATGAAAGTCATGATGCGGTATGGTTCCGCCTGGCACGATGTCGCTGCCCAGGTGGGCGCGGTTACCAAACAAGGACTTGCATTGCGCGGTTTCCTCTTGTGCACCGATGATGTCCATTCAGAAACTTTGATCAATGAAGGTCACATGGATCGGGTCTTAAGGCACGCCATTTCAGAAGGGCTTTCGCCGATGGTCGCTATTCAGATGGCGACCATCAATACAGCAGATCATTTTGGAGTCAGCCGTGAGATGGGTATGATTGCCCCCGGTCGTTGGGGAGATGTTCTGATTGTCAAAGATTTGAATCATTTTTATGCGGATGTCGTCATTGCAAAAGGACAAATACTGGCACGCGAAGGTCGCTTGCTCATCGAACTACCGGAGATTCAATATCCGGAATGGGCGCGGCAGTCAGTCCATCTCCCGCGACCGCTGACGGCGGAGGATTTTCGCCTTCGCGTGGAGGGCTCTGGGGAGGTAGTGGCCAATGTGATTGGGGTGATCGAGAACCAGGCTCCAACCCGACATTTGCGAATCCCGATGACGATAGAATCTGGCGATATCAAGATTGATTTGCAGCGCGATATTTTGAAAATTGCTTTGGTAGAAAGGCACGCGAATACCGGAAGGGTGCAAGTGGGCCTGGTGCAGGGATTCGGTTTTAAAAGCAGGTGTGCAATTGCTTCAACCGTGGCGCATGACAGCCACCATCTCATCGTAGTTGGTTCCGATGAAGGCCAGATGGCGCTGGCAGTAAACAATCTGGCGGAATGCGGCGGCGGGCAGGTGGTTTTCAAAGACGGAGCGCTCATTGGTAAAGTGGAACTACCAATCGCCGGTTTGATGTCTAATGAGAATGCCAGTGTAGTTGCAAAAAAAGCAGCCACGGTTCTCGAGGGTTTTAAACAATGCGGCTGCGCTTTGAACAATCCGAACATGCAGCTTAGCTTGTTGGCTTTAGTAGTGATTCCCGAATTGAGGATATCAGATTTGGGTTTAGTGGATGTAAACCAATTCAAATTTATCCCTGTGGTCGAATAATCATTCCCTCGGTTTCAAAAGGAGCCCCGCATGGGTCAATCCAGCAGTATTTCAGATTCAGAACATATTCAGCCATTTCACCGGCTGCACGCACAACTTTCTGACCTGATCTTCAATACGCCGCCAGGCGAACGGTTGCCAGCAGAGCCTGAATTAGCCCGCCAGTTAGGCGTCTCGCGCGCCACCTTGCGAGAAGCCATGCGCTCATTTGAAGGTCAGGGATTGATCCGCCGACGGCAGGGAGTTGGAACCTTTGTGGTTGGGCATCCCCGCATCATTGAGGCAGGTCTTGAGGTGCTGGAGAGCATCGAGAAAATGGCGCGTAAGATTAACCTGGATGTTTCGATGGGAGCACTCCAGATTACCCAGATGGCTGCCTCTCCCGTATATGCAGAAGCACTCTCGGTGGAGGAAGGCAGCCCCTTAGTCAAAGTATCACGTGTGATCTTTGCGGATAATCGGCCGGTGGCTTATCTGGTAGATATCCTGCCCGAGGATGTTTTGCCCCCGGCAACGCTAAAAGAAGGTTTTACTGGATCTGTTTTAGATTTTCTCTTAAGACGGGGATCACCCCAACCGATCTATTCGGTTACGGAAATTCAAGCAATTCCGGCGCCATCGGATATTGCTCATGCGCTTGAAATACAGCGGGGGGATGTTTTGCAATTGTTCGTCGCGCGCGAATACAGCACCAATAACCGGGTCATTGCTTATTCTCTGAGTTATTTCATCCCTGGTTACTTTAAGTTCCGAGTAGTACGGAATGTTACCTCAGAACATCCTTTTGTTTAATCAATGAGCTGTTTGTAATCCTTTACGGATTTCTCTAATCCATTCGAGCTTCTGTTCTTGATCCGGTTATGAAAAGGCTTTCCTTCTCTTCCCGAACGGTACCACTCGCTTTTGCAGCCGTGGTATTTATCAGTTACGGAGTATATATTCCCCGGTTCGGTTTATATGGAGATGACTGGATCTATCTCTACAATTATCATCTGCTTGGAGCGAGCAGTTTTGCTAATTTTGTCGCCGTTGACCGGCCGTTTTCTGGCTGGATTTACTCGCTGACGACGCCAGTTTTTGGAGATTCTGCTGAGTTATATCATTTGCTGTTGTTGGCGCTGCGCTGGGGCAGCGTTCTCCTCTTTTGGTGGATTCTCCGGTTAGTATGGCCTGAAAACCCTCGTCAGGCAGGTTGGGCCGCTCTGCTTTTCGCGGTGTATCCGGGTTTTCAACAGCAACCGATTGCCGTCCAGTTTATTTTGCATTTTTCTGTTCTCAATTTGTTCTTTCTTTCGATATGCTGCATGTTGCTTTCTTTGAGGTACCGGCGTTGGTTCTGGCCGTTAACTCTGTTGGGCGTGTTGGGGGCGCTAGGAATGTTTTCCATCGAGTATTTTGTGGGGCTGGAGTTGCTCCGGCCGGTATTGATCTGGCTGGTTTTAGGCCAGCAGGTGCCTGCGCCGCCCCGTCGGTGGTTGTATACTTTTCTTTTCTGGCTTCCCTACCTGCTGGTTTTGGCAGCTTTCGGGGTATGGCGGGTTTTTATCTTTCAATTTCCGACTTATCAACCGGATATGGTCAAAGGCCTTCTCGTTCAGCCGATTGAGACGCTCCCTTTGTTGGCGAATAGAATCCTGGGGGACCTGAAGACGGTAGCCCTGGATGCCTGGAGGCAAACCGCCAGTCTTCCAACCGGCATTGGAACACGGCTGTATTTTTGGGGACTGGTCATTCTGGTTTTTTTGCTTGTGCTTGTTTATCTGGTTCGATTCTCCACCCGTGAAAAGGTCTTTTCTGCCGAGATTAAAGGTTTCTGGCAACAATGGCTGCCCCAGGCGTTCCTGGTCGGCATACTGGCATTGGTGGCTGCCGGACTGCCGTTTTGGGCGACTTCGATTAAGGTTGAACTTCCGTTTCCGTGGGATCGTTCGACGCTACCTTTTATGGCAGGCAGTTGTCTTTTAACTGTAGCTTTGTTGGAACTGGTGCTCCAGCCGCGCTTTCGGCTTGTTGCGATTGCTGGGCTGGTGGCCTTGTCCGCAGGCCTCCATTATCGCAATGCATTGGTTTATAAGAAAGAATGGGAAAATCTGCGCACGTACTTTTCACAACTGGTTTGGAGAGCGCCCGACCTGAAACCGGGGACTATTCTGGTCTCGGATGAAATTCCCTTGTTTCGTTTTAGTGATAACGATTTGACGCCGATTGTCAACTGGATTTATGCCCCTGATCATCACACGGCGATGATCCCCTACAAATATTTTGATCTCTCCACGCGCATTGGATCGGCTTTGCCAGGGTTAGAAGACGACCTGCCGGTTCAGCATAATTACCGCAATCATATGTTTTCGGGCAGCACCTCAGGAGTTCTTTCTATCTATTACCGCCTGTCCGGTTGTTTGTATGTGCTTGGCCCCGAAGAAAGTGATTTCCCTGGCCTTCCCGAGAGGATCGCAGATACATTGCCGATTTCTCATCTAGATCAGATACAGGCTGGCAGCGAGACTGAGGCCAGTCTTCCGCCGGTTTTTAACGGAGAGGCTGCGAGAGATTGGTGTTATTATTTCGAGAAAGCTGATCTTGCCCGCCAGCGAGAGGATTGGAGCGCGATTTCGAACCTGGCTACTCAGGCTGAAAACCTTGGGCTGATTCAGAAAAACAACTACGAGCTGCTTCCCTTTGTAGAAGCGTTTGCCCATACGGGCGAGACAGATCGTTTTCGCCAGTATGTCAACCTTGCCGGAGAGGATGAGAATATCCGCCCAGTTTTGTGCAGACGGTTATCCCAAATCCGAAAAACGGATGGTGTGAGCGTGGAGATCCAAACCATCATTGACGAAACCGGATGCCAGGAATAAATCTTGAAGCGGGAAGGAGCTAGAGAAAAACCAAAACGATCAACGACATATTTTCTTGTGGAGGATTTCAGGCTAGTGTGTTACAAACAATCTCTAGACAAGCGGTTCTTTTAAAGTTATCATGGCTTCGCCTTTGAACAATTGATATGATCATGAATATTACAAGGAGATAAAAAATGGCAGGAAAAGTTGCAGTGGTTGCAATTGGGGGAAACTCTTTAATCAAGGATCCTAAACACCAGACCGTTGAGGATCAATACCAGGCGGCTAAAGAGACCTGTTACCACATTGCGGATATGGTTGAAGCTGGCTGGGATGTGGCGATTGGACATGGAAATGGTCCCCAGGTTGGGTTCATCCTCCGGCGGTCCGAAATCGCTGCAAAAGTAGAAGGAATGCATGAGGTTCCACTGGAAGTCTGTGGAGCAGACAGCCAGGGCGCCATTGGATACGCCCTTCAGCAAAACCTTAACAACGAATACCGACGCCGCGGGATCAAAAAACCGGTTGCAACAGTGGTCACTCAGGTATTGGTTGACCGGAACGATAAAGCGTTCCAGAACCCAACAAAACCGATTGGCGGCTTCATGGATGAGGCCGAAGCCAAACGACGCGAGAAAGAACTGGGGTGGAATGTGGTTGAAGACGCCGGCCGGGGCTGGCGACGGGTGGTCGCTTCTCCTATCCCTATGGATGTAATTGAACTGGAGTCAGTTCTCACCCTAATCAAGGCCGGTCACACAGTGATTACTGTAGGCGGCGGCGGTATCCCTGTAGTCCGCAATGAGGCCGGAGACTTGGAAGGCGCGGCGGCTGTGATTGACAAGGATTATGCCAGCAGTCTTCTTGCGCGTGAAATCGGAGCCGACTTGTTCGTCATTTCTACCGCCGTTGAAAAAGTTGCGATTAATTTTGGGAAACCAGAACAAAAATGGCTGGATCGGCTAACAGTGGCGGAGGCGAAAAAATACCTGGAAGAAGGGAACCATTTTGCTAAAGGTTCGATGGCGCCAAAGATCCAGGCGATCCTCTGGTTCTTGGAAGCAGGCGGCAAACAAGCGCTGATCACCAATCCGGAGAATATTGGCCGGGCTTTGAAGGGCGAAACTGGCACCTGGATTGTTCCATAGTTTCAACAAGTGAGAAGGATGGAAGCTTGACCTGGTTCGGCTTCCATCCTTCTTTGTGGGATTCTTAAATTATCTCTAAGAACTTAATCTCGACAACCTCGTTTCTTGATATTGTGTACAATATATTGGTATTCACTAAACTTCCATGATGCGTGATTGTGTTAGGTAATCGAATCAAATAGTTTGTGTACCGAGCACGTTGTTGCGGCAAGTAGTTGTCTCTGCCGTTTTCTTTGCTGCAATCCGGTAAGGAGGTGATCCGAGCATCAAGATAACTCAATAGTTTTGTTGAAGCTGTTGGAGCTTTACACAAATACATCTCAAATCAGGAGGAAAAATGAAGACCAAAGTTATATGGCGCAGTTTAGCCTTTGTATTGATCTTTGCCTTTGCTCTCAGCGCTTGCGGTCCTGAAAAAGTTGGCAATTTTGAAATTCCAAATGTTGAGAAAGGCAAGTTCAATATTGCTATGGTTTTGATCGGCCCGCATGATGACGGTGGTTGGTCCCAGGCGCATTATGAAGGTCTGGAATATATCAAAGCCAACGTGCCTGATGTCAATGTGGCTTATGTTGAAAATGTGCCGGAAGGTGCAGATTCAGAGCAGATTTTCCGCGCCCTATCCCGCAAGGGTTTTAACCTGATCTTCGGTACATCTTTTGGCTTCATGGATCCAATGGAGATCGTCGCTGAAGAGTATCCCGACATCACCTATATCCATATTAGCGGATACAAATCCAACACCAAAAATTTTGGCAACCTGTTTGGCGGAATGGAAACGATGAAGTATCTGGCTGGTATGATAGCTGGCGCCCGGGCAAAAATGGACGGGAATCCGAAACTGGGGTATATGGCAACCTTCCCCATTCCAGAAGAGCTGCGTCTTGGCAATGCTATTGCTCTTGGCATGCGCAAAACTTGCCCGGAATGCACTATGGATGTCCGCTGGATCAACACCTGGCACGATCCCATTATTGAGAAGGAAGCGGCTGCCTCGCTCTTTGATGCTGGAGCGCAGGTGGTCTTCACCGGCGCGGATACCCCCGCAGTTGCCGATGTGGCTACCGAGAAGGGCAAATGGGGCGTTACATATGACTGGGTTGGCTCCTGCAAGGTGGATGGATGCCTGACCGCTCCCTATTGGAACTGGGGTCCTGTGTATGCCAATATTGCAAAAGGTGTAAAAGAAGGCACCTATAAAGTTGGTTGGGATTACTTCGATGGAGACTCCGGCGGCCTGGGACTTTATGGTTTCATGGAAGGCCAACAGTTAACAAAAGGTATGCAGGATCTGCCGCCTGAGGTTATTCAGGAGGTGAAAGACCTGGTGGCAAAATCCTTGAAAGGTGAATTTGGGCGCTTTGATGTCTTCTCTGGTCCAATTAAGGATAACCAGGGCAATGTGGTTGTTCCTGAGGGAGAACGATTCGAGCAGGCTGATCTTGATCAATTCCCGCCTGGAGCGCCAGGTTTGGAGTGCAAGTATTGTATGAAGTGGTGGGCAGAAGGCATCACTGCTGAGCTGCCGCAGACACAATAACGATTAATCAATCGGGGGCCAGACCGTTGTTAGGGCCTGGCCCCGCCTAATCCCTGGATGGAAATACTATGGAGCATGTGAATATTTCGACCCAGAAACCCACTGTTGTGAGCATGCGCGGGATTGTTAAAAAATTTCCTGGTGTTTTGGCGAATGATCACGTTGATTTTGATCTTTTCGAGGGCGAAATTCACGCTCTTTTGGGTGAAAATGGTGCGGGGAAAAGCACTTTAATGAATATACTGGCTGGCCTGTATAAAGCAGAAGCTGGCCTTATTTATTTAAATGGTAACCCGGTGAATTTTAATTCTCCTCGAGATGCGATCAAAGCAGGGATTGGCATGGTCCATCAGCATTTTATGTTGGTGCCTTCTCAGACGGTGACCGAAAATATCCTGCTTGGCTTAGAGGATCCCCGTTTTCGCTTGCGACTTCGGGACTATGAGCAAAAAGTGGCCGATTTGGGGGAGCGTTTTGGCTTACATGTAGATCCTCGCGCCAAGATCTGGCAGCTTTCTGTGGGGGAACAGCAACGGGTAGAGATTTTAAAGATGCTCTACCGTGGAGCGCAAGTCTTGATCATGGATGAACCCACGGCCGTGCTTGCCCCGACTGAAATCGAGGGTTTATTCAAAACCCTCCGCTCTATGGTCAAGGAGGGCAAATCCATCATTTTTATCAGCCATAAGCTGCAAGAAGTGTTGGAAATTTCGGATCGCGTCACCGTCTTGCGACGTGGCAAGGTTACGGCTGCAGGCATTCCCTTGTTAAATACGACCCGTGAGGAATTGGCGCGGTTGATGGTCGGCCGAGAAGTTCTGTTCCGCCTGGAGAAGAAACCTTTGCAGGCTGGAGAGGTGATCCTTAGCGTTGAAAATATTCGAGCGGAGAACGATCGGGGTTTACCAGCGCTGAATGGCCTCAGCCTGAATGTCCGACGGGGAGAAGTAGTCGGGCTGGCAGGAGTAGCCGGCAATGGACAGCGGGAGCTAGCCGAGGTTATCACTGGGCTGAGGAAAGTGACCAGCGGAAGAATCGTTGTTCAGGGCGAGGATCTAACGAATCAACCTGTAAAAATCGGAATACGGCGCGGTATTTCGCATGTTCCCGAAGATCGAACCCATGTTGGGACGGCGCCGAATTTAAGCATCACCGATAATGTGATTATGAAGAATTATAACCGGCCGCCAATTGGGAATCGCTGGGTTGTCAATGCGATTGCGGCAAGTAAATATGCCAATGACTTGCGCAATTCCTATGAAATTGTTGTCCCTTCTGTTGCAACCCCTGTTCGGCTGCTTTCGGGCGGTAATCTACAGCGGGTGATTTTGGCGCGTGAGATCTCCAGCCAGCCTTCCCTGCTGGTAGCTGTTCAACCAACCCGTGGTTTGGATGTGGGAGCGATCGAGGGAGTGCAACGCTTGCTGCTCGCGCAACGAGAAGCGGGTTCGGCCATCCTTTTGATCTCCGAAGAGCTTGAGGAGTTATTGTCCCTGAGCGATCGGATTTATGTGATCTACGAAGGTAAAATTATGGGCGAAGTGCTTGATGGGGATCTTGAAAAGATTGGACTAATGATGACTGGAACGCCGATTGAGAAGATCGAGGCGAAAGGAGGCGCTTGAGGTGACAATATCTCCTTCTAAATCCACCTCTCGTTTGCGATTTCCATTTCGAGTTCAATTAGAACCGAGATTAGCTAATGTTCCTCGATGGTTCCCAACTCTGGTTTCGGTTGGGGCTATCGTAGTTGCGCTGCTCATCGGTGCGGTAATCATTGCAATCGCCGGTGGCAACCCATTTGCCACTTATAGCCATATTGCCCAGGCTTCCTTTGGAAGCCTGGGGGTATTTTCGGACACGATGGTGAAGGCAATCCCGTTGATGTTTATTGGGCTGGCGTGTTCGCTCGCCTTTCAAATGCGGTTGTGGAACATAGGCGCCGAAGGCCAATTTTTTATGGGAGCGTGGGGCGCCAGCGCGGTGGTTTTGCTGCCCATTTTGCCTCCAGAAACGCCTCGATGGCTTTTCATCTCGGTGATGATCCTTGTGGGGATGGCATGCGGTGCAATCTGGGGGTTTATCCCTGGATTTTTAAAAGCAAAGTTGCAAGTCAATGAGATCATCACTACATTGATGATGAATTACATCGCAGTTTCTTGGGTTAATTTTTTCATTTTTGCTATCTGGACCGAGGGCGGATTTCAGATGTCGCCGGTGTTTCCAAAAAATGCCTGGTTGCCGCGTTTGACAGACCTGGCAGAAAGCGTTCCAATTTTTCGGGGGCTGACCACTCATTTTGGGCTGATTTTAGCTATACTTGCTTCGGTGGTTGTGTGGTTTATCTTGTTTCGAAGCCAATGGGGTTATGAAATTCGCTTGCTTGGAGACAACCAGAACGCAGCACGCTATTCCGGGATTTCAGTAACCCGGAATACTATTTTTGTAATGATGCTTTCTGGGGCGCTGGCCGGTCTGGCAGGGATGTCGGAAATTAGCGGCGTTGTCCACCGTTTGCAAGCTGCTATATCCCCTGGGTATGGTTTTACGGGGATCATCGTTGCATGGCTGGCAAAACTCAACCCTTTTGGCGTGATTCTAGTCTCGATCCTGTTTGGGGCTTTGATCCTGGCTGGCCGTGAGATTCAGCCGTCAGGCATTCCAAAGATGATCCAGGGGATTATCCTGGTTTGTTTGATTGCCAGTGATTTTCTCCTTCGCTATCGAGTGCATATTGTCCGCCGGACTGAGGAGTGAACGCCCATGGATTTGATCATTATTCTTCAAGCTGGCGTTGCATCTGGCACGGTCTTATTATTTGCCACGATCGGCGAGATTTTTGCCGAGCGGTCAGGAGTATTAAATCTAGGCATTGAGGGGATGATGCTGGTTGGCGCCATGACCAGCTTTAGCGTCACCTTGAAGACGGGGAATCCCTGGATTGGGGTGGCGGCGGCGATGCTGGCGGCTGGTTTAATCAGCCAGGTTCATGCATTTATCTCCATTACATTGCAAGCCGATCAGGTGGTAAGCGGTCTTTCGGTAAGCTTTTTGGGTACGGGGCTCAGCCTGGTGTTGGGGGAAGGTTTAAGCAAAGCTGGCACCATTTCTTTGCTGCCTTCTTTTTCAGTCCCTCTGTTGAGCCAGATCCCGGTTCTTGGTCCTGTCTTCTTTACAAAGCAAAGCGTCTTGGTTTACATCGGTTACGTGATCTTTCCACTGTGCTGGTATTTTATCAATAACACCCGCCCGGGGATGCACCTGCGAGCGGTTGGCGAATATCCTGCAGCGGCAGACGCGCTGGGGATCAACGTTTATCGCCTGCGGTACCTTTACGTGTTCGTGGGAGGTGTCTTTGCGGGGGTTGCCGGCGCGACGATCAGCCTGGCGGTTTCTCCAGGGTGGTTCAGTGAATTGACCACGGCAGGGCAGGGCTGGATCGCAGTTGGGCTTGTGATTTTCGCACAATGGAATCCGCTGCGAGCAGCCTTCGGATCTTATGTTTTTGGGGCATTGCGCCGTTTGATTTTAGATATCCAGGGGCCGACGATGCTTTTAGGAGTAGCCAATCCTTTTTATTACAACCCATATTATGGCTTTTTCTTACAGATGATCCCATATGCGTTTACAATTATTGTGCTGATCCTTGGCTCAAGAGAGGCCATGCGGAAGCGCATGGGCGCGCCTGCTGCCTTGGGTTTGCCTTACATCCGTGGCCAACGAGGGTTGTAAGAACATCATACGAGGTGACTGATTCTTATGCGAAACATTTTTTCTGGTTATTGCTGCAGCCTGTGCGGCACATGTTATGGACCGGATGAGATCCAATACACCTGCCCAAAAGATGGAGGCAATCTTGACGTGTTATTGGATACAAGCGCGATCAACAAAAAGTATCGCATCGAAGATATTACCTCCAGGACCGATTTTTCGCTGTGGCGCTATGCGCCACTGTTGCCTGTTGATGACCCTGGAGGGGAGGGGACACCATTGCGAACTGCGGGCTGGACTCCAGTCTATTCACCGAAAGAATTGGCAAATAAGCTGGGTTTACAAAACCTGTGGATTAAAGATGAAGGTCGCAATCCTACAGCCTCTTTTAAGGACCGCGCCAGCGCAGTAGTTGTTGCTCGAGCACGCCAGATTTTCGCCGATGTGGTGGTTACTGCATCTACCGGTAATGCCGGCGCGGCGCTGGCCGGGATGGCGGCGGCCATTGGGCAAAAAGCGGTCATCTTTGCGCCAAAGAGCGCTCCGCCCGCAAAAATCGCCCAATTACTGATTTATGGCGCGAAGGTTATCCTGGTGGATGGAAATTATGACCAGGCTTTTGATTTGACCGTTCAGGCTGCCAATGAGTTTGGTTGGTATTGCCGTAATACAGGATACAATCCTTTTACGGCGGAGGGGAAAAAGACGGCCGCTTTTGAAATTTGGGAGCAGATCCTGCTGAACTCTGATGCTGCAGAAACGCCGCTTTCGATTTTCGTCTCTGTTGGAGATGGAAATATTATTTCGGGTATTCACAAGGGGTTTAAAGACTTGGCTTCTCTGGGCTGGTTGGAAAAAATGCCTCGCATTTTTGGCATTCAATCGGAAGCTTCAGCTGCAGTTGCCAATGCCTTTGCAGCTGGAACGGAACAAATCACGCCTGTGCGCGCGACAACGATTGCAGACAGCATTTCGGTTGACTTGCCCCGCGATGGCGTTCGAGCAGTACGGGCAGCCACACAAACCGGAGGAGCTTATTTGACAGTAAAGGATGAAGAAATCCTGAGAGCCATACCGGAACTGGGAAGGGTTGGTATCTTTGCAGAGCCGGCTGGCGCGACGGCCTATGCGGGACTGCTTAAAGCACTGCGTGATGGTAAAATATCTGCAGAAGATCCTGTGGTTGTCCTGAATACTGGCAATGGACTAAAAGATGTGCGTGCCGCCATGCAAGCGGCAGGGGAGGCTGTTATCATCGAACCAACCATGCCTGCCTTAAAGAAACTGTTACAAGTGAACAGTATTTAATTGATCTGTTGGTTTGTTTAAGTCCTTATGAAACCAGAGATTTCGATAATCGCGCCTGTCTACAATGAAATTGACTGCCTGGATGAGCTATACCGGCGGTTGCGTGATGTGATGAACCCCAGCGGGTATTCCTGGGAATTGATCCTGGTAGATGATGGTTCCCGGGACGGCTCGACAGAAAAGATTCGAGAACTTGCTCAGAACTTTGATCACATCCGACCGGTGATTTTTGCACGTAATTTTGGACACCAGATTGCTGTGACTGCCGGTTTGGATTATAGCCGGGGTCAGGCTGTGGTGATCATTGATGCTGACTTACAGGATCCTCCTGAAGTGATTCTTGATTTGATCCAGAAATGGAAAGAAGGCTACCAGGTTGTATATGCAGTCAGAGAAGACCGCGAGGGTGAAACCTGGTTTAAGAAAACGACAGCCTCTCTGTTCTATCGGATTATCTATCGTATTACCGATGTGCAGATCCCGCTGGATACAGGGGATTTTCGCTTGCTAGACCGCCAGGTAGTCAATATAATGAATCAAATGCGAGAGCGCCATCGCTTTTTGCGCGGTATGTCTGCCTGGATTGGGTTTCGACAAATCGGCGTGAAATACCGGCGGGCGGCGCGCTATGCTGGTGAGACAAAATATCCGTTTCGCAAGATGCTCAAGTTGGCTCTAAACGCGGTTACCGGTTTTTCTTATTTTCCGTTACAATTAGCCACGTATTTGGGCTTTATCTCGGCGGGGGTTAGCATCCTGGCAATCCCGGTGGTTGTGATCTTACGCGTGACGGGCAACCAAACTTTTTTGGGCCAGGCAACAACGCTGATCTCTGTACTTTTTTTGGGAGGGGTTCAGCTTATCAGTTTGGGCATTTTGGGTGAGTACATTGGCAGGATTTATGATGAGGTAAAAGGGCGTCCGCTTTATGTTGTGAGCGAGGCACCTAAAGACCACATCATGTGATGAACTATTATTAACTCTATAAGGAGATTTTTTAGAAATGGCACGGATCGACTTAACTGTACATGCGGATCGTTTGGAGAGGGCTGTCAAACGCGCTCGTGAGCGTAACATTATTATCCCCACTTTCGAACAACAAAAAAATCCGGATTTGATCCCGTTAAAGATAAAGGAAGAACTTAAAAGCATCGGTCTTTGGGATATTCACCCTCGCAATCTGTTTCGCATCACCTGGAAGAACCAGCCGGTGGACCACGGTGGCGGGTTCGGCAAGGTGAATTATATTGAATTACCTAGCAGTCTGACGGGAGTGGATGCGCGCATCGTTGCTGTGGTTGGTAAATGGTTTCCTACGGGCGCGCACAAAGTGGGGGCAGCTTTTGGCTGTCTGGTGCCGCGATTGACTACCGGCCAGTTTGATCCTACCACCCAAAAGGCTGTCTGGCCATCCACGGGCAATTACTGCCGCGGCGGCGCCTATGATTCGGCCCTTCTGGCTTGTGAATCAATTGCAATTTTGCCGGCCGAGATGAGCAAGGAGCGATTTGAGTGGCTTAAAAAGGTGGCAGGAGAAGTTATTGCAACCCCCGGAAGCGAATCGAACGTTAAAGAGATTTTCGATAAATGCTGGGAACTCCGGCGTTCTGGCCAGGACTTGATGATCTTTAACCAGTTCGATGAATTTGGTAATTATCTCTGGCACTATAATGTTACGGCTCATGCGATGGAAGAAGTCCTCAACGAAATCATGGGACCCAAAGATCGTTTTGCCGGACTGACATCCAATACCGGTTCAGCTGGCACGATCGGCGCAGGCGATTACTTGAAACAGGTTTACCCCACGAGCAAGATCGTCGCCAGTGAAGCGCTGCAATGTCCAACGCTGCTGAACAACGGATTTGGCGCTCACCGCATCGAAGGGATTGGTGACAAACACGTCCCGTGGATTCACAATGTGAAGAACACCGATCTTGTGACCGCTATTGACGATAATGCTGTGGTGGGCATTGCCCGGTTGTTCAACGAGCCTGCCGGGCGCGAATACCTGGCAAAGCAGGGCGTACCGGAGGCTGTTGTAAACCAGCTCGATCTGATCGGCCTCTCTGGCGTTGCCAATATCCTTTCAGCGATCAAGTTTGCTAAATATTACGAGCTAGGCAGCCATGATGTGGTGATGACAATCTTGACCGATTCGATGGCTTTGTACAATACCCGCATTGATGAATACCGCGAGCAATTTGGCCCCTTTACGAACACCGATGCGGCTGTTGTCCTTGGGCGCGACCTGCATGGAGAGAGAACAGACAACATGATGGAACTCACCTACCAGGATCGGAAGAGAGTACACCACCTCAAGTATTACACCTGGGTTGAGCAGCAGGGCAAGACTTATGAAGAAATCCAGGCTCAATGGTACGATTCGGATTACTGGACAGAGCTTCAGAGCCAGATCCCTGAATTCGATCAACTGATTAACCAATTCAACGACGCTGTTGGTCTGCTGAAAAACTACAAATAATTTATTCAGAACAAGGGTTACTTAAGGGGTCTTCCACGGCAATTGTGGGTGGAAGCCCCTTTATTTTTATGCTGAAAAACAGTCATATAAACCGGGGCTCTTTGTATAATTGTGAAAGAGACAGGTCGCCGGTTGTTGAAGAGGCCGACGACGGAAATTTGTACCGCCACAGGTTAAACAACGCTCGCGATGACTCAAATGGTTCTGCCAAACTCTGCTTTGGTTTTGGTCGCGGTGCTGCCGACGCGGCGCGATCTTGAAATTGCCAGGTTACTGGGTTGGTATCGCATCCCGATGCGTTCAGCGCCCAAAGTGGTGGATGTTGATTACCTGGCTTTTTACCAGACAGCCGCTTTTGGAAAAGATCACCGTTGGCAGATCGAACAGTATGCGGCAGTGAAAGGACATGAGCTGACAACCAGGGACGAATTGTTTCGGGAAGAGCGAGATCATCCCAGAGCAAAGGAAGAGTACTACAAAATCCAACTGGGCGAGCTACAACCCCTGCCGCACCCAGTCCAGGCCGAACGATGGCGTCGCCTGACTTTTCTCTACACCACCGGAGGGCGACTGGCTTCTGCCCAGACCTTACACGATTTGGTCGTGAACTCCGAAGAGCGCGAGGTCCTTTGGCGGGCGTTGCGCGAAAGGACCGGGCAAGCCGAAAAATACCAGGTAGACCAAACGCTGTCGGAGATTCCGGAGGAGGCTTTGCTGGCATTTTTTCGTTTGATGCAGGATGGCTTGTAGCAATATCTTCTGTTTGGTTGTCTTTTGAGAAGACGGCTTGTTGTTGGTACAATCAAACCGGGTTATATTGCCCGGCTTCTTGGACTTGGAGGCGTTCAAATGGCTCACTTCATCAACAAAAATGGAACGCTGATCACAGCGACAGAGACATTTGCTGAGGATATTGTCATTTGGGATGCTCAAAAAAAGTGAAGTATGGCGTCGAGGTAGCCCAGCATCGAACGGACTATAACCGGCGTGAAACTTTCAAATATTCTCTCTAATTGAAACCTGATGCTTGTCCTTTTACCCGTTTTCCTCCTCATTTTGACGCTGATTGCGCTCCTTGCCTTAATACGCTTCAAGCAAGCGACCGGTCTTGTTTGGCTGATTTCCGTAACGGCTGCGATCCTTACCTGGGTTGTTATCCTTGTACAGCAATTCATCCAGCCAGCCCCGTTTTCTCTGACTGATTGGTATCTGGGAGAAGGGGCAACCACCAGCCTGATTTTCCGGCTGGATCAAAATTCCTGGCCTTATGCTTTTGGACTGGTCAGCCTGATTCTTGCGGTCATGATGACGGATGCTTCTCGCTTTGAGTTTCAGGCTGACCTTGAGGGATGGGTGGGTAGCCTGGTAGTTACGATTGGGGGGCTACTGGCTGTGCTGGCAGAAACCCCGCTGGCATTAATTCTTGCCTGGACGATCATTGATGTATTTGAAATGATAATTGTTCTGCGAACTGTAGAACGTCAGGAGCAAAAGCAGCAAGCAGTGATTGCTTTCAGCGCCCGGCTGGCAGGCATTTTGATGGTCGTTTGGGCCGTTTTGGAGAGCCGGGGACGTGGCCAGGGGCTGACACTGGCGAGTTTTCCGCCGGAGGTGGGTATCTTTCTATTAATCGCGGCCGGATTGCGTTTAGGAGTTGTTCCTCTGCATCTCCCATATACAGAAGAACCTCGCCTGCGCCGTGGGCTTGGGACTGCCATCCGGCTTGTTGGACCGGCCTCCAGCCTGGTGCTTTTGAGCCGCTTGCCGCCCACGGTGGCGCCGCCTGTGTTGGCGCCTTATTTTCTGATCTTCACCTCCCTGGCCGCCGTCTATGGTTCTGTGCGATGGCTGGCAGAGAAAGATGAGCTGGTGGCTCGGCCATATTGGATTATTGCCCTTGCTGGTCTGGCGATCGGCTCGGCAGTGCGGGGAAGGCCGATCGCTGCCCTTGCTTGGGGAACGGCGCTTTTATTTGCTGGGGGAGCGATCTTTTTGTTTTCTGCGCGCAACCGACTTCTTCGGGTATTTTTCATTCTTTGCTGGATCGGCCTTAGCGGCCTGCCTTTTACCCCTGCGGCAAGCGGTTGGCAAGGGCTGGTTGTAATGCCTTTCAATTTATTGGATATCGTGAATATTCTTGCACACAGCCTGCTGCTGCTTGGTTTTCTGCGACATGTTCTGTCGCCGGGTTCAGCGTCAGGCGAAATGGAAGGGTGGGCAAAGGTTGTGTACGGCCTGGGGCTGGGCGTTTTCATCGTTTCTTACTGGTTGGTTGGTGTTTTCGGATGGCAGGGGTCTGTTACTCCTGGGAACTGGTGGGCCAGTACAATATCGGTTGTATTGTGTTTGGTAGGTGGGATTGGGGTGTGGTTGCTGAATCAACGGTCTCGAAGGACGATGGAAACGGACGAAGGTTGGTTTGCCATGTTTGTCCGGAAGGTCAGCGCAATTATTGGCCAGGTTTTGAATTTGAACTGGTTGTACCTTCTGGCCGTATTCTTTTTTCGGATCCTGCAACGCCTGGTTAATTTTGTGACCCTGATCCTTGAGGGAGAGGGGGGCATCCTTTGGGCGCTGGTATTGTTGGTTTTGATTATTTCTTTCCTCCTGTCAGAAGGCGCACCATGATCTTTCAAAGGCTTTCTTTTATCGCTGCGATCATCCTGGTTGTGTGTTCACTTTTTTTGCTTGTAAGCCGTAACTGGCGCCAGTCTATCCTTGCGCTTGCGACGTTGTATATCGGCGTGTTCTGGCTTACGGCCCTGGTTTGGCCGGTTGGCCTGGCCATCGTTAAGTTGGTTGTCGGTTGGATGGCGGGCGCTGTCTTGGGAGCTTCGACGCAGTATGGGAGTTTTCTTGTGCAACAACCAGAGCTGCGCTCTGTGCAGATGTTTCGATTGACAGCCGGCGGCGTGGTTGTGGTCCTGGTGTTTGCGCTCGAACCGACCGTTGCAGAGTGGATTGAAATCGACCGGGTTGTCCTGTGGGGAGCGATGATCTTGATTGGCATGGGGTTTTTGCAATTGGGGATTATGACCAACCCTTTTAACCTCTTCATCGGGTTGTTGACTTTGCTGGCTGGGTTTGAGACCATCTATGCCGTCCTGGAGAGCTCTGTTCTGGTTGCTGGCCTCCTGGCAGTTGTGAACCTGGGATTGGCTCTAACGGGCGCATACCTGATTTCTTTACAGCACGGGGAGGGAACGCCTTGAATGCGCCGCTGATCTGGATTGGTTTGCCGTTGTTGATCGCAGCCATTCTCTTTTTCTTGAGAGGGCGGCCTAACCTGGTATGGATCATCGCTGTTCTATCGAATGCTTTTCTGGCGCTGCTGGCGTTTTCGATACCCTCCGGCAGACCGGTAAATCTGGGTTTTATGCTCCTGCCGGTAGATGATTCGTTCGTCATCCTGGGTCGTCGCTTCATCCTGGGGGGTGGGGATCGTCCTTTCCTGGGTCTGATCTTCGCATTTGGGGCTTTTTGGTTTGGAGGCGGAAAGGTCGCCAGGGCCAACCGCTATTTTGCGCCGCTGGGAATGGCGGTGATGGCTTTGCTGGTGGCAGCGCTGGCGGTCGAGCCGTTCCTTTATGCGGCTTTGCTGGTTGAAATGGCAGTGCTGGTAAGCATCCCGCTCCTTTCCCCTCCTGGCCAACCGGTCAGGCCGGGCGTGCTTCGTTTTTTGATTTTTCAGACTCTGGCCATGCCCTTTATTTTGATTGCGGGTTGGGCTGCAGGCGCAGTTGAAACGAACCCGGCTGATGAACGATTGCTGCAGCAGGCCGTTGTCTTGCTGGCGCTTGGCTTTGCCTTTTGGCTGGCGGTTTTCCCTTTTTACAACTGGATGCCGCTGTTGGTCAGCCAAACCAATCCCTTTGTAGCCAGTTTCATTGTATTGGTTCTCAATACACTGGTCTTTTTGCTGGCGTTGGATTTTCTAAATGCTTTTGCCTGGCTGCGTGAATTCGAGCTGTTGTATCCTGCTCTGAGGTTGGTGGGCACTATTATGGTGGTGACAGGCGGTGTTTGGGCTGTTTTTCAACAAGACCTGGCGCGCGTTCTGGCGTATTCCATCATTGTTGAAAATGGTTTTTCGCTCTTGGCGTTGAGTTTAGATAGTCGGACGGGTTTTGAGATATTTGTCAGCTTATTTTTGGCGCGATTGATTTCAGTAGCCTTGTTTTCACTTTCTCTGACCGTTCTTTCAGAAAAAGCGACGCCGGATCTGCGAGGATTGCAGGGAATTATGCAACGGATGCCGCTGGCATCTGTCGCACTGCTCATGGGGTTGTTTGGGATCGCAGGGTTACCACTTTTTGCAGTATTTCCAATGCGCCTGTTCCTACTTGAGAATTTAGCTCAGATTTCTATTGCATATGTCGTATGGCCTTCCATTGGCATGGTTTGTTTGATCGCTTTTGGATTGAGGTTACTGGCTTCGTTTGTGCGAAGCGACGAAAAACTCTGGAAGTTCGAAGAGAGCTGGATACAGTCCTTCTTTCTAACTGGCGGGATCCTCTTAGTTCTGGTGATTGGGACATTCCCGCGCTGGTTCCTGCCCGGCATACAAAAACTGCTGGAAGGATTTAGCCAGTTGAAATAAGAGGGGCGGTTTGGCACATATGCGACAAAGGGCATTTTGAAGTGGTTTTGGTATAATGCAAGCAATGGGGTAATGCCGCTTTGCAGGCGGGGGAGAGCAGACATTCCCTGAGCTTATTTCCTGGCTTGCTGGTGATAAGGAGTGGTATGGAATTTGAACAACTCGTCAAACGACTGGAATGGTTGGATGATGAACGGCGTAAAGATAAGATAACGATCGCGACGCTGGAAGAACGCATCAAGACACTCGAAACCAACCTTGCTACCCTGGTGCAAGAGAATAAGGAGCTGACCAGCCAGACCACACGCGTGACTTCGATGGTTTCGCGCTTCGACCAAATCGATGCAGCGCTGGCGCAGATGCGCGTGGAATTTTCACGCTCTATCGAGGCGGTTGAAAAACAACGGGCAGATCAGGCGCGCGAGACGGAAAAGATCCGGCGTGCAGAACAGGAAGCCACCAACAAGGCCATCGGCGAGCTTCGAAAGAGCATTGACCTGATTACTGATCTCAAGAAGAACATGCAGGTGCGGGTAGAAGAAGAGTTGCGCCTTTCGCGCGCAGTCGAAGAGCTTTCTGATCGTGTTTCTGAAAACCAGCGCGCCGATGAAGAGAGCCGGCGTATCCAGAAAATGGCGGAAGAAAGCCGACGGCAGGATACCAAAAGGATCATGGACTTGAATGGAGAGGTGGCGGCGTTGCGCAAACGCCAGGACGAGATGCGCGGGAAGCTGGATGTTGCCACTGACAGCTTGCGGAAAGTTGAATTGCGATTGAACGAACTGCTCGCGGCGGAAACAGAGCGCCGGCAGATGCAAAATGCTTTCCTGGAACGCCAGAGTCTTCAAAGTCTTGAACGTGACCGTCAATGGAAAGAATGGCAAGAAAAGTTTGAAAGCTTTTCAAAACAAACCCTTAACCTGGATTCTCAAATTCAAGCGATTGAGGCAACTCATCGGGCGGTGAAACGCTCTCAAGAGACTTTCGAAGAAATCACGCAGAAATATGAGCGACGAATTAATGAAATCACCGAAATGCAGCGATTAGTAGAGGAGCGTTTTCGCCAGGAGTGGGCAACTTTCAAGGCGGACGATCAAAAGCGCTGGACCAATTACACACTGGGACAGGAAGAACAGAACCGTGAATTAAACCGACAAAATGAAAAACAAAACCAACGTCTGGCGGCGCTGGAGGATTCTAGCCAGGAATTGAAGGATATTCTCTATCAAATCAACCAGGACACGCAAAAACGTTTGCAGGATCTTCTTTCCAATGTTCAGCGCTGGGTGGAAGACTTTGAGCACATTCTTGGTCGTTCACATGAATAAGAGAACATGAGGGTTATCGGTACCGCAGGACATGTAGATCACGGAAAATCTACCCTGGTATCTGCACTGACAGGCATCAACCCGGACCGGTTAAAGGAAGAACAGGTCCGGGAGATGACCATAGAACTGGGGTTTGCCTGGTTGTCGCTGCCCGATGGTGAAGAGGTGGGGGTTGTTGATGTCCCAGGGCACCGCGATTTTATCGAGAATATGCTGGCCGGTGTCGGCGGGATCGATGCAGCGCTGTTCGTTGTAGCAGCAGACGAGGGGGTGATGCCTCAGACCAGGGAACACCTGGCGATCCTGGATATTTTGCGGGTGCAAGGCGGTGTCATTGCGCTTACAAAAATTGACCTTGTTGACGAACCGGAATGGCTGGATCTGGTCGAGTTAGATCTCAGGTCAGTTCTGGCAGGAACAGTGCTTGAAAACGCACCTGTGGTGCGTGTTTCGGCCAGAACCGGAGCTGGATTGGAGGAATTGAAAAAAGCCATGGCAGATTGCCTGGCGGAAAGACCGCCCAGGCCGGATCTTGGACGGCCCCGTCTGCCAATTGATCGAGTGTTTACCATTACCGGCTTTGGAACCGTGGTGACGGGAACTCTGTTGGATGGACGGCTCGCAATAGGGGATGAAGTTGAAATACTGCCAGCCGGATACCGCTGCCGCGTGCGAGGTTTGCAGACCCACAAGAAGAAAGAAGAAGTTGCTGTTCCCGGTGGCCGCACGGCGGTGAACATCACCGGGATTGAGGTTGATCAGGTGCGGCGCGGCGATGTGCTGGCGCATCCTGGAAAGTATAAAGCGACAACCCGGCTGGATGCGCATTTTCATCTGCTGCCGGACGCTAGTAGTTCGATTACCCATAATTTTCAGGCGAAGTTCTTTCTCGGCGCGGCCGAGGTCAAGGCGCGGGTGAGATTACTGGGATTGGAAACATTGGCACCCGGGCAAGAAGGGTGGATTCAGCTTGAACTGGAAGAACCGGTTGTGGCGGTCAGAGGCGACCGCTATATTCTCCGGCGGCCGTCACCTGGAGAGACGCTGGGGGGAGGAACGGTGGTGGATGCCTTTCCGTCCAGACGCCATAAGCGCTTTTCTCCTGAGGTGATTTCCAAACTGGAGTCCTTACTGGTTGGTTCTCCCGCAGATTTGATCTATGAAACCAGTCTGACGGTTGGTCCGGCGACGGTTTCCGAAATCCTGTCGAAGGCAAGAGTGCCGGAGACAAGCGCGAGGGCTGGACTCCAGGAATTATTGGATCAGCGAAAGCTGATTTTGTTAGAAAAAGGAGATTACTCTCGCCAGGATGAATTGTTGATCATTGCCCAACCGCAGTTATCTGCCCTGACACAAAGAGGGCAAAATCTGGCAGCGCAGTACCATCGTAACTATCCATTACGACCGGGGATGAATAAAGAAGAATTGAAGAGCCGCCTTAAGCTACCACCACGTATTTTCAACGCTCTACTCCACTGGTGGCTGCAAAATGGGGATTTGGCTGAAAGGGGGGGATATCTTTCGCTCCCTGATCACGAGGTGGTTTTTACGCCGCAGCATCAGAAAAAGATCGAAGAGCTCATGCGGCAATTTGAACTTGCACCTTATTCCCCTCCTTCTGTCAAGGAGTGCCAGGCTGCAGTAGGGGAGGAGGTATACAATGCCCTGGTTTTATCAGGGGGGTTGATCCAGGTATCGGCGGAGGTGGTTTTTCGGACTGAGGATTACCACGCACTGGTGGAGATGGTTCGTAAACATTTTGCTAACCAGGATACCCTGACGGTTATCGAGCTGCGCGACCGATTGAATACCAGTCGGCGTTACGTCCTGGCATTTTTGGAACACCTGGACGCAATCGGGCTGACTGTACGAACGGGGGATTATCGCACGCTAAGGCCGGTAAAGAATTGAAATAAATCAATCGATTTGTTGACAGACTCTCTTTGAGCGAGTATAATAGCCCCTTGCACTGCCCCGGCAGAACAGGCTGGGGCAGGGACTTGTATCCCCAACTTCCCCGGCGTCAGGCGTAACAGCGGCGCAGGACGGGCGGTGAAGTGAAGCTTGGAGAATAAAATGAAATATGCTGTTATTGAAAGCGGCGGTAAACAGTACCGAGCCGTTGAAGGGGCAACGATTGAAGTAGATCGTCTGCCAGTCGAAGCTGGCCAGCAGGTAAACCTGGATACGGTGCTTTTGTTGGTGGACGGTGACTCGGTATTGGTAGGCGCTCCGGTATTGCCTGGTGTAACGGTGAAGGCAACTGTGGTTGAGCACACCAAAGGGCCGAAGATCGTGGTTTTCAAATACCGGCCCAAGAAACGCATTCGTGTTAAAACCGGTCACCGCCAACAATACACCTGCCTTAAAGTTGATTCGATCGAGGAGAAATAACTATGGCACATAAAAAAGGCGGCGGCTCCAGCCGCAATGGTCGTGATAGCAACGCTCAGCGTTTGGGCGTCAAGCGCTATGCAGGTCAGCATGTGCTTTCCGGCAGCATCCTGGTCCGGCAACGCGGAACGCGGATCAAACCGGGTTTGAATGTGAGTGTAGGAAAAGACGATACGCTTTTTGCGGTCGCAGATGGTGTTGTGAAATACGAAACTCTGCCGAATGGACGGAAAATCGTCAGCGTTGTTCAAGAAGCAGCAGAATAATTCCTTTCTCATCCTTCTTGCAGCGTTTTCCTGGCTTGGGATGACGGATGCAGGAGAAGAGGCATAACATGAAAAAAGAAATTCACCCAACGTATTATCCCGATGCAAAAGTTACCTGTGCATGCGGCGCAACCTGGACAACCGGATCCACTAAAAAAGAGATTCGAACGGAAATTTGTTCTAACTGCCACCCCTTCTTCACTGGCCAACAGCAGCGTCTGATCGACATCGAAGGACAGGTAGATCGCTTCTACCGTCGTTTGCAAGCTCGCCAGGATTTTATTGAGGATCAGAAATCGCGCGAGTCTGCGCGTACTTCCCCGGAACGCCCGATTGTCGAATTGGGTCTGGGCACGCGCGCGACCGATGCGCTGGCAAAAGCAGGGATCACCAAGGTCGGGCAGGTGCTCGAAAAGCTGCGAGAGGGCGAACAGGTCCTTCTGGATGTGGACGGTTTTGGCCGCAAGTCATTGATTGATATGAAAAAGAAGCTGCGCCAGCTCGGTTACGATGTGCCGGCGGGTGAACCAGCTTTGTAATTCATAAAATTTGGAGTGAAAACCCTTCCTGATGCAGGGAGGGTTTTTTAATTCGATAGGGGGCGGAATTCCTCTCGTGAACTATGAACTTGGGGTAGAATTGAGTTTATCCTATCTCAGGAGCGAGGCGGTCAATGAAACATCATAGCGGTTCAATCGAAGTCATCTGTGGGTCAATGTTTTGCGGAAAAACCGAGGAATTGATCCGCAGGTTGAGAAGAGCAGAGATCGCGCGCCAGAATGTGCAAGTCTTTAAGCCTGCCATTGACCAGCGCTATGATGCTGTTCGGGTAACTTCTCATGCTGGGATGATGTTCGACGCGATTTCTATTAATCATTCTCGGGATATTATCAAGTGGTTGAAATCCGATACGACCGTTGTGGGAATTGATGAAGCGCAGTTTTTTGATGATGAGATCATCGCGGTTGTCAAAGACCTGGCGGACAAGGATATCCGTGTGATTGTTGCCGGTTTGGATCTTGATTTTCGTGGCGAGCCTTTTGGAAGCATGCCCGTTTTAATCGCCATCGCTGAAAGAGTTGATAAATTGCAAGCAATTTGCATGGTTTGCGGAGAGCCAGCCAGCCGAACGCAACGGCTTGTCAATGGACAACCGGCTCGTTATGACGACCCGGTTGTCATTGTGGGCGCAGCCGAGCTTTATGAGGCGCGCTGCCGGAAACATCACGAAGTGCCGCGAGCATAAAACTGGCCTGATGAAGTCCAGTTCATTGTCATTCTAGCGCTAAATTTCAGGAGTGAACGGATATGCGCGATTACCATGATTTTTTGAAAGAGGTACTGATCTCAGAGGCGGCGCTTCGAAAACGCGTGGCAGAATTGGGCGAGGAAATCAGTCGCGATTATGAACACCAGGAACTGCTTCTCATCTGCATATTGCGCGGCGGCGTTATGTTTCTGACAGACCTGATGCGCCATATTCGCGTCCCCCATGCGGTAGAATTCATGGCTGTTTCCTCCTATGGCGTTGGACGCAGGGAAACCAGTGGCCAGGCCAGAATCACCCTGGATTTGAACACGAACATTCGCGACCACCACGTGCTATTGGTGGAGGACATTATCGACTCTGGGCGCACCCTGGCTTCAGTGCTGGATTTGCTCTCTACTCGCAAGCCGAAATCACTGGAGGTGTGCACATTGTTGGACAAATCGGAACGGCGAGAGGTAGAAGTTCCTATTAAGTATTGCGGGTTCAAAATCCCAGATAAATTCGTCTTTGGTTATGGATTGGATTTAGATGAATACTACCGCAATCTTCCTTTCATTGGCGTTGTTGATCTTGACAAATACAATAAGGAAATGGGAACTGTTTGAATTTTTTTTCTTCTCCTTCGCTTCGGCAGATTCTTGAGGTTGTGCAGGCAAACCTGGCGAGCGCCGAGTCCGTTTACCTGGTAGGCGGTGCAGTGCGATCCTTGCTCTTGCAGCAGGAACCGCATGATTTCGATTTTGCGATTGAAGGAAATGTTCGTTCTTTTGCAAGAAATGTCGCGGATGCTCTGGGGGGAGCCTTTTATATGCTCGACGACGAGCGAGACACAGCTCGAATCGTTTATGACTTTCCTAAGCGACCTCGTACGACGATTGATTTTGCCGTTTTGCGTGGGCAGGATATTGAGAGCGACCTTAAAAACAGAGACTTCACCATCAACGCAATGGCGCTGGATCTCCTCCAGCCGGATCACCTGATTGATCCCCTGGGCGGTGCCCAGGATTTAAAAGATTGCATTCTGCGGCTTTGCTCATCGACATCACTTACAGATGACCCGGCGCGGGTTCTGCGGGCTGTCCGGCTGGCTGTTGAACTGAGACTGCGCATCACGCAGGATACCTTGAACGCTATGCGGCAAGCTGCAGCGCACCTTTATCGCGTTTCCCCAGAACGTCAGCGGGACGAACTCTTCCGGATGTTGGATAGCGACCGGCCGCAGACAGCTTTGCGGTTGATGGATTCGGTTGGGATATTTCCTTACTTTTTGCCCGAACTCGAGCCGCTCAAGGGTCTCAAACAACCTCAGCCTCATGTTTTAGATGCCTGGGAACATACCCTGGCAGCCTTAGAAGAGATGAACACCTTGCTGTCATTTCTGGCAGGGGATTATACGGAAGAAGCAGATAACCTGACCATTGGGTTGGTTGTGACGCGTCTTGGGCGCTATCGCGCTGAATTGGGTAGGCTCTTTAAAGAGCGATTGAACCCAAACCGCTCGCGCCGGTCACTGCTGGCTTTCAGTATTCTTTATCATGACGCGGGTAAGCCTGCTACGCTTTCAACAGATAAAGATGGAAAGTTGCACTTTTATAACCATGAAGCGCTGAGCGCTCAACTTGTAGGCAGGCGTGGCGCGAGACTGGCCTTGAGCCAGGTTGAACTAAAATACCTGACAGTGGTTGTAAGAAACCACATGCGCATTCATTCTCTGGCGAGTTCTGAAACGGACGAGATATCCCGAAGGGTGCGGTACCGTTATTTTCGCTCGACGGGGGAGGAAGGCATTGACATCATCTTACTTTCGCTGGCGGATACGCTGGCAACCTGGCGGACAACGCTGCGGCAGGAATACTGGTTGCGTGAACTGGAAGTCTGTCGGGCATTGTTCGATACGTGGTGGTGCCAGCGCGAGGCGGTTGTCCAGCCGCCGGGATTGCTCAATGGATATGATATCCAGAGGCGTTTTCAACTGAAGGCTGGACCCTTAATTGGAGAAATGCTGGAAGTGGTGCGCGAAGCCCAGGCTGCGGGCGAATTAACGCAGCAGGAAGAAGCTTATGAATTGCTGGATCGCTGGTTAAAACAACGTGTGGGGAGGTCTGAGGATGGAAGCCTCAATTAGCCTTCATTACAGTGTGATTGGCAGCGGCATGCCGATGGTTTTTTTGCATGGATTTCCGCTCGACCATACAATATGGTATTCGGTTGTGGATATTTTGAACAGCTCAGACCTTCAAATCATTCTCCCCGACCTGCGCGGACATGGGCTTTCGCCTGCGCCTGAAGGCGTCTATACCATGGATTTAATGGCCAATGATATCCTGAACCTGCTTGATGAGCTGGGGATTCAAAAAGCGATCCTGGTGGGGCATTCCATGGGAGGGTATGTCAGCCTGGCTTTCTCCCGTCGGTATCCGGATCGGCTTGCCGGACTTGCTTTGATCGCGACCCAGGCATTAGCCGATTCTCCAGAGAAGCGTCAATCTCGTTTGGACACTGCCAATGCGGTGCTGGAACGCGGTTCAAAAGTGATCTGTGAAACTATGCCGTCAAAACTGACCGACAAAGAAGAGATCATGGAGAAAATTGTGAGCACTATCTGCCGGACTCCTCCAGAAGGAATTGTTGGAGCATTAAAAGGTATGGCAGAGCGTCCTGACCTCACAACGTATTTGCCTTCAATTGATGTGCCTGCGGTGGTTGTGGCCGGGGTGAAGGATACAATCATCCATCCGGAAAACGCTCAACTCATGAGCCGTCGGCTTGGTAACGCCTGGCTGGTCAAGATCCAACAAGCTGGCCACATGCCCATGCTGGAGGCTCCAGAACAGGTTGCCGTATCGCTTACTCAATTAGCGCAAAAAGTATCTTTGCGGATGTGATGCCGCCGGAAAAATCAAGCGAGGCTGCCTGAAATTAGGCAATCTCGCTGGCGTTAAATGGGGGTTCAATATCCGCTGTTCGAGTCGGTAAAGTCGAAACTATCAAAATTGCTAGAGCTCTCCGAGTCGCTATCTTTGGTGACAGCGCAAATTGCAATGTCC
Source organism: Anaerolineae bacterium (assembly GCA_013178185.1). Lineage (GTDB taxonomy): Bacteria > Chloroflexota > Anaerolineae > Anaerolineales > Anaerolineaceae > Ch132. Next base: position 75,420 of record JABLXC010000015.1, read on the forward strand.
TTGTAAAAAGCGCAATTCGAAAGGCTGCCGGTTGTAAAGTAACTGGTGAGATCTAAAAGCGCTTCTTTATTGTTGGCAAGCAAGATGAGGGTATTGCGATCCTCCTGCTGATCAAACAAAATGAGACCAATTCCGTTGGGGGAAAGTTTTCCCAGTCCGGGAACTGTAATTTTTCCCCCATTTTTTTCTTCTTCGATATTATCTTCCAGGAAGGAGAATAAGCTGCCAGCGTCTTCCGACTCTGCGGATTCTGGGGTGGGCGTTGTTTGGCTCTCCTCTTCTTGAGGGGAAGGGGTTGGTTTTTCGGGATCGAGATCCGGTTCCGAAAGGGTCGGAGTGATTTCTTCGCCGTTTTCTTCCTCGGCTTCATTTTCTGTAGGTATATCTTCAAACTTCAAATCGAAAGGTTCAAGGAAATCCTCCAGCTTTTGATACTGGCTGAATTTTTCAACCACGAGGAGATCGTACCCTTTGACGGGTCTTTCCACCAGCGCCAGCTTTATGTTGAGGTTTTCAAGGGTAGATTGGAGCAGGCTGAACATCGCCAATTTGTCCTGGGTGATAACAGCATCTTTCTCAACCCAGAAGCCAGTTTGTTGGTTGAACAGGTATGGAAAATCTCTGATAGTGCGAGAGCGTTTGTCTCCAGCCAGAAATTCGGCAATATTCTTGACCAGTTGCTGGTTATCCCATATTTTGTAGTAAGGGTTGGTCATGAAAGTGAAATCGCCCAACGCTACGACGCGCCCTTGCGCCGAACTGGCGGCGACGGGATATTCGCCTGGCTCATCCGTGCGAGACGAAAGAGTGGTATTGCTGGCGAGGATGAGGGTTTTCTGACTTGTTTCTAAGGAATGCGTTCCATAGAAGACTGCTTTTTCGATGTCTTGGGTGAGATCGTCATTTTTGTCGAAGTCATCGAGGAGAATATTCCGGAAATTTGCTTCGTTTTCTCTCAGGTTGTAGAGGTAATCCTCGACAAAGGTCATGCCATAGGGTTCTACCAGAGCGTTTACGATGGCAACGCTCTGTAAGTACGAGGCGGTATCCCCGAAAACGTACCCATACATGCTCATGTCGCGTGTGGGGTCAGCGATGACCAGCAATTTCCCGCCGCGTTCGACAAAGCGGTGGATGGCTGTGAGTTCTTCTACCAGGAAGGGCAGGGTGGGAGCAAGGACGACGTAAGAATCAACCGATCTTAATGTCTCTTCCAGTGTCTGGTTGTAATCCGTAAGCTGGGCGATCCCGCCGAATTGCGCAATGTTGTCAAACAGAGGCTGCAGTTCGGTGGTAGTGTATAAGTTATCGTGGTTGATATCAATCAGAACCCTGGCCTGGTTTTTGATCGCCTGGGCTGGTTTGTTCGATTTTTCTGGGAAGGGGGTCGAGATGACGGCTTCTGGCAGGGTGATGCTGAGGTAATCAGGCGTGGCAATGGTTTGGGGAGGCTGGTAAGCGCCGCGATAGAACCACAGCGCGCGCCCGATGATTGGAGCGATCAAAACCAACAGAGCAATCCATAAACGGCTGCGGTTCATGGCTGCCTCACCGTGGGAGGGATATACAGCATATAGATGCCTGGTTTGTTCGGGTAGGGGGTCAACATCCCCTCTGACGTCTGGAGAAAGAACGGATAAGAAGAGGCCTCGAGCAGACCAGATGCCTCGCGCAGATTGACTACCTCGTAATGAGCGATTTTTGCCATTTCGGCAGCTTTTTCGAAAGCGCGAGTCATTGAATCGACTTCGTCAATCACGCCCATCCGGACGGCTTCTATCCCAGGCCACACTTGTGCCCTTAATAAAATATCTTCACCAACTTTCAAACGGTCGCCCCTTCCTAACTGAACGGCCTGGAGGAAACCCTGTTTGGCTGCTTCAATTTCCCGCATGGCGGTATCGCGCGGGTAACCTGTCAGCTTATAGGGTCCGGTGGTGTAAATGTCTTCGAGTATCAATGGATTCGGGGGTAGCGTCAGGATGACGCCGATGTGGCCTACTTCAGAGGTGGGTTGGCCGATGATATAGTCGGTGCTTGCGGCCACATAATAGGCTCCGCTGGCAGCCATTCCTTGGATGAAAGCGATGACCGGTTTGCTTTTTCGCAGGCGGGCAATTTCCCCATAGACGGCTTCTGTATCACTCACTGTTCCGCCTGGACTGTTGAGAATCAGCACGACCGCTCTGACTTCGGGATGTTCCCGCGCATAGATGAGCTGTGTGATCATGTCGCCAGCAGTGTTGGTATAAATGGCGTCATCGAGCTTGATTACACCGATAACAGGCTGGGGAATCAAAAGAGAAAGCGCAATACCCACAACCAGCGGCAGGAACACGAACAACAAAATGGCGCCAGCGTTCCATGGCCTGGATGGCACCGCTTCGTTCATATTGCCTCCTTTGGTGGGTCAGATCTATAAGCTATGGATAAATTTCATCCAGGATGGGGTCATAAAAACAACGGCAGCCATTGGGGTGCGAACATCCTGCCACGGGCAAAGCTGGCGCTTGATCTTTCTTATAGACGCCCATGGCCTGCTGGCAGGCAGGGCAGGCATCTCCTGCTACGGATACCCGTACCATCTTTACACGTGAGTTGTCCTGCAACTTTTTCAACGAAACTGCTGTTACACTGAATTGACGCAGATCTGCCTGGCAATTTGAACAGAATAGAGCGCTATCTACGGATTGAACCTGGCAGCGAGAACAAGTTTGCACGGGGAATCATTCTCCTGGTATTTTTTGTTATTTTACTACAAATTATCCGAAACATTCATTCTTAATGAAAACGGCCATGCGAACGGTCGCATAGCCGTTTTTTGTGCGCGCGGCGATATCAGACGGTGGCTTTAACTTTTTGTGGTTTGCCGGTGCGCCGCATGAGTTTGTTAATATGTGCTAGAAGCATGCCGCTTGTAGTTGGTTTGATTAGATATTCATCGGCGCCTGCTTCAAGGGCGGCTACAACCATACCAGGGCTGTCTAGCGCTGAGAGAATGAGAATGGGAACGTTGCTGAATTTACGCAGGCTGTGGCATACTTCCGGCCCACTCATTTCAGGCATCATCATATCTAGAATCACAAGATCTGGCGAGTTCAGTTTTGCCTGGCGGATTCCTTCTGGACCTGAATTGGCGGTAATAATCTGGTGTGAAGCAGGTTCAAGAATTAATCGTAAAAGGTCTGTCATGGCCAGATCATCATCAATGACCAAAATTTTCATTCCTTATCCTCCGATGGATTTGGTAACCGTATATTTATTATCCTCTACAACGGCGCGCAGTTACCTTTCATCTGGTTAACAAATCAGCAGGTTGGATGTATATACAAATTTTCTACCGGAGAGTGGCTAAAATAGTGGATCAAGGAAATCCCTCACATGGGCTGGATAGGCAGGGTACAGTTGCTTGTAGAGTTGACGCCTGTTGTAGCAGTAGATAAATACACGCAAGGCGCACTCAAGTGCGT
>JABLXC010000016.1 GCA_013178185.1 Anaerolineae bacterium
ATGCTGGACACACTGTTCCCTAAGGAGGTGGATGAGACTGTTAATGTGCCAAACTTGGACAAGACTCCGGTTGAGTCAACCGTTTGAGAACTCACGAGTGTCAGACGAAGTCTTGTCTATTACAGATTAGAAGGCAAGCATCAACTCTTGAAACTAGAACAAGTTATACTAACGCCAATTGTTTTGACCCATTCCCGTTTCCCCAGAATCCATTAAAAATAGCTATTGAACATGCTGAGTCAGCGGGAAAAAAATATTATATATATCGTCAACAGGTATTAACTAAGTTCCAAATGGGATTAACTAAACTCTATAATTGTTTTCATGATCCCAACTACCTGAATTTAGATATCCAAGAGCTACGTCGTCTGCACTCCGAAATGGACCAGGCAGTACTGGCTTGCTATGGCTGGGAGGACATTGACCTGCAGCACGACTTTTACCCCAACGACCGCAAGAAAATCCGCTATATGCCCTCACGGGAGGCGCAGCGCGAGATTTTCACCCGCCTGCTGGCGCTGAACCAGGAGATTGCCGCCCAGGAGGCTGCACAAGGGCTGGTGGTGGAGGGGGGGGAAGAAGAGGATATCGATGAAGAATAAAGCGAAACAAATCCCAGAGGGGCAGTCATGAGCGGACAGCTCAGTTTATTTGACCAACCGCCTAAACCGGACAAGCCACAGAAAGAAATTGTCCAGGAGTTGAGCGCCATCGAATTAAATAAAGACCAACCCGGCGCAAAGTTGCTCGAACTAATCCCAGATGGCGCGGTGCTGGAAGTGACCAAGCACTATGAAACACGCGAGGTACATGTCAGCCGGATCTTGGGGCTGCTCGAAGATCATCGCGAAACAGGTCACGCGTTCTCCCGTGAAGAGATCGGACAACAATTATCGATGACCAAAGCGCAGGCGGAAGGCACGGCCAGCGTGATGCGCCGCCTGGGGCTGATTGACTCAAAAAATCAAATCACGCCCTGGGGTTCCCTGGTTCGGGCTCGGTCTCCTTACCTGGACGACCCCGGGTTATTATGGCTGCTACATTACTTACTGGCTTCCAATGCCCAACTGGTATTATGGAGCAATTTATTCAACCTTATATTGTATGAGCAAGATGAAGTATCCATTCAAGAAATTACAGAATTTTTTAGGGTGTTACAAGGGCGCTGGTCAGAGAAGAGCCTGAACGATAAGCTGCCTTTGGAGGTGAATTCGATCTTCAACACCTACACCCAAGCCTTATTCAGCCGATTGGGATTTATTCAAAAAATCGAAAAGGGCTCTTATGTCGGTTTTAAGAATACAGGGGTGATTCCTGACTTGATTTGGCTAAGCGCCATTCTGGTTTACCGAGACCGCTACTATACCGGAGCCGCTTCGTTGGAAATACCTTTGATCACAAAGGCACACTACAGCCCTGGACGTATCTTGCGCCAGAATGAAGTTAGCGTGCGCAAGGCGCTGGACGCGCTGCACAACGCCGGTCTGCTGACGGTGGAAACCCGCTCCGGGCTGGATCAGGTGCGCTTCAAGCGCGAGCACACCTGGATCTCAGCAGCCGCCCGCCATTTGCAAGGAGAGCAGTTGGCATGAACTTCGCCGATTATCTCAACCACCAGAAAGGCGAAGACCGCCGCTCTTTTATCATTCACTACCCCGCATGCAGCGGGAAGAGCCAGTTTGCCCGCAAACTGCAATCCGTGCGCACAGATATTTACTACCTGGACCTGTTGGCTTACTTTCTCGAAACCCCCTCCCTTCCGGCGGTCAGCGAATTCGATTTCAAGGCGCTGAGCAAACTGCTGCTTTCACTCGCTGTGCCCCAGGCTGTCGTCCTGGTGGACAACCCTGATTTCCTGTTGAACACCTGGAATGCAGCGGAGAAGCAAGCGCTGTTGAATTGGGTGCGGATTGGACTGCGATCTCCAGCCGATACCGAAAAGATTTTTGTTTTTATCATTCAGGATGACGATGTGCTCGCAACAGCGGATTTTCGCAATACGCATGGCGAGCCGCGCGTCCTGGCGCTCAACATGTTTGAGGCTGTCTAACGCATAAGGGGCTTTACACGATGACAAAGATATTCGACCTGGTCAATTTCCACACCGCTTACGGCGATCAAGTGCGTCTGGTGGCTTATTTCTATAACGAAGTGAATCCCAACGACAATGTCGAGCATATGCGCGGCTATGTGCCAATCCGTTCTCATCGCGAGGCGTTTATGCAGTTGGCGCAAGCGCAGCTCCCCAGCGCGGAGAACAAAGAAAAAGTCTTTATGCTCACCGGCAGCTTCGGCACGGGCAAGTCGCATTTGTGCCTGATGATGGCGAATTATTTCTCTCTCAAACCAACCGACCCAGAGATGGAAGAGTTCTTCGATAACTGGGGAAAGCGCGATAAGGTTGGCTCGGAAAAGGTGCGCAACTGGCGCGGCGATGGTCGTTATCTGGTCGCGCCGTGCAATTTCCTGCAAACTGGATCCTTTGAGGAAATCCTGTTGAATGCCATCCAGACCGCGCTGGAATATGAAGGCGCGCAAGAGATCATCCTGAACACGCATTTCAAAGGGGCGCTGCGTCAAATCGAGGCTTGGGAGCAGCGCCAACAAGCCGGCGAGCCAAGCGGCGTCTTCGAGGATTTTCAGGCCTATTTGGGCGGCGACGACCCAGCCCAAGAATTGGAAACCTTGAAACAGGGATTAGAGCAGAACAAATCGACCGCCATCGACCTTTTCCAGACCACTTACGAGAAAGCGACGGGGCAGCGCCTGGCTTTCCGCACGGATAATCTGCTTGCCATTCTGAAAGATTTACTTTCCAGCAAGGAATTCCAGAAGCGTTACAAAGGCTTGGTGATCCTGGCGGATGAATTTGGTTATGCCCTGGGTGAAGGGCGGGTGAGCATGAGCGTCTTCCAGGGATTCGCCGAGATGTCGAAAGACGGCGTGGCGGGTATGCAATTGATCTTTATCGGCACGGGGCACCGGCGCTTCGAGGCTTATGGCGCAAACACTCCCTTGCAGGTGGATTTTCGCGTGGTGCAGGACCGCGTCACGGAAGTGAGCTTACAATCCGAAGAGCTGGAGCAGATCATCGCCGCATTGGTATCGCCGAAAACCGAAGCCCCCGAGTGGGAGCAGGAAGTACAGAAGAAGAACAACTGGCTGCTGACCCAGATGGCGAGCGGCGCAAAGAAGTTCAAAATATTCGATTACCTGAGCGAGCCGGAGCTGCTGAGCCAGATCGTCAAGAATATCTATCCGGTGCACCCCATGGCAACCTATTGCCTGACGCGCATGTCCCAAGAGCTGGGTTCGGATGCCCGGTCGGTATTTGCTTTCTTCCGCAAGTTCGGCGAAGAGCCCCCTGAAGGTGGGTATTCCTGGTTTGTGCGCAATGCAGATGTGGTCAAACCAAGCGGCGAGTTGAATATCTATACGCCGGATGGATTGGCATTATATTTCAAACCCAGTGTTACCACGAGCAATCTTACGGTTCGTCCGGAAATTCGCGATCACATTCGCAATTATCTCGCGGCAGTGGATGAAGCCAAACGATTTGCTTATAAGAACACACTGACAAAGGAGATCGACCCATTTACCCAAAAAGTGTTGGATCTCGTCTTTGTCTATCGGGTCAGTAATGTCAATGTGACACTAAGCACGTTGGAGTATGGGCTTAACTTAATTCAACCCAATGACAAGAAGATTCTGGCAAGCGAATTGAAAAGCCTGCTTGCCAATAAAATTCTGTTCCAATCACCCAGTGGAGAATATGAATTTCGGCGCAGCGATATGGCTGATCTGGATGCGCTGATTAACGAGATCCGCCAGGATTTACTCAACCAGCCCTTGAACTTATCCAGCCAGGTGATGACGCTGGCGCCTAAGAAATGGGAGCCTTTCACCGAGGCGAAGGGTCATAACCAGGATTATCTGGGCGATAAACGTTTGCGCAGGGTATTTGCCACACCTCAAGAATTGACAGCTAAATATAAATTAGCGGATGGTAGTGAAGTCTCTTTCTGGGCATACCAGGAAGCTCAGCGCCTGGCGCAAAAGGCATGGAGCGACCGTTATGACGGTGTGATGGTCTTCGTGATCTGTGAAAATGAGATTGAAATCCAGGTGGCGCAACAAGCGGTGAAATCGAACAATGTTGCCACCATCGCGGTCGGTGTTCCCAAGGTGGCTATCCCGATGAAGATGGCGGTGATCGACTTGATGGCTGTCCAGAATTTCATGGGATCAGATGCCTACAGCAAGCTCGAATTCCAGGAAAAAGCCCTCGTCGAGGAAATGCTTGGCAAAGAGCTGCAAAAGACCGGGCGGATTGGCGATTTCCTGCGCGCCCGCGACCGCTACCTGGATGCCAAAGGTTTGCACTGGTACCGGGAAGATGGCAAGACCTTAGTGGCTGATCCAATCAATGAATATGAACCAGCCGATGCCCTCATGAATCGGTTGTACGCAAAACGAAATACTGTTTCCCACGAATACTTGAGCAAGGCTCATCCCAAGAATTTCTCGGGTTCGAAAGACACCGCCCTGCGCGATGCTGTAGCCAGGCTGGTCGAAACCGATAAGCCGGTCGAGATCGATCACTCCGAGAAAGAAAACCGCGGTGAAATCCGCTACTTAAAACTGGCGCTTGCCAATCACAGCATATTGCAGCAGGAAGGAGATTACGCCGGTAACATCGCCTCCTACGAGCTCGAAAGCAATCCCGCCAAGTACCAATACAAGTACCCGGCGTTGAGCGAGCTGATCGACCGGCTGAAAAATATCCAGCGCGGTGAAACGCTCAATATCTGGAGTGTTCTATCCGAGATGACGGAAGCGCCTTATGGTCTAGGGCCATACGCGTTGGCGCTTTTCACAGCCTGCGCTGTGCGCCACTTCGGCGACGAGCTCAGATTGAAAATCAATCCCACCGCTCTCGGATATGCTCCTACCAATGACCCAGAGACGATCATCGATCTGGCAACCGGCAAGTTCCCAACGGCTACAGTGGAACGCCGGTTCCTGAACCAGCCCACTGCGCGTTTAATCAACGAAATTTACAACCTGTTTGCCGAAACGCCAGCGCCTGCGGGCACACAGCAGACGTTGTCCGAAGCCTGGCGAGCGTTGCAAGGTTGGTGGAAAACACGCACCCGCCTGGAGCGAGCTGTTGGCATTTATGCTGATGACACTACAGCCTCGGCCTTCGTCGACCTGCTGGCTAAATACAGTGAAAGCAATGTCGGCAGCCAGGTATTTCTGGAGGAAATCAAGCAAATCTATGGCTATGATTCGGATGCCGAATTGGATGATGCCGCCGCAAGCGAGATCATTCTTCAGATCAAAGAAGACAAGGCGGCTGTAGAATCGAGAGCCAGTTCAATAAAATCCTCCCTTATCAAAGAACTATCAGAACTTTTTGAGCCGGAAGGAGACACCTATCGGGCATACGTGGAAGCCATCAGCGCCTGGTACACCAATTTACACCCTGAGCAAAAAATTCTCAATGCAGATTGGCAATCGCCATCCAGTAGGGCGATTTTGGAAGCGATTCAAAAGCTTCAAGACGTTGAAAAAACATTTCTTGAAGTCATACCAACCGCATACGGTTTCAACCTGGGAAAAGTCGACGACTGGTCCTATGATCAGAGCAGCAGCTATCTGAACATCTTCAAAGACGCGCTCAAGAAAATCGAAGATAGTCTGCCCAAGGTGCCGCCACCGATCTGGAAATCAGCGATTGAAGCCAGCCAAAGCTACCAGGGACAACCCGTCATTAAATACAATAGCTCAGTCGCGTTCACAGTATATGCTCCAGAAGAAGGGATCAAGGTTCGCGTCACGAAGAATGAAGATCCTCGCAATGCCAAGCAATTTATCACGGTCGAGAAGAGCACACCCTGGCAAACGGACGTCACGGAAAGCTGCACTTATTGGATGGTCGCCCAAAACAGCCAGGGCGAATTCAGCAATGTTCTCCGAGTTGGTTTTACCAACCTGGATGAAGGATACAAGCTGATTGCCGAGACCGCGCCAAAATTAGACCCTGGCGAACGCGAATACCGCTTCCGCAATCCGGTAGATAAAACTGGGTTAATCGTGCTTCTGAGGGATATCATCAGCCACCTGAAGCAAGATCAACGAATCGCCCCCGATGAAATTCGGGAAGCGTTTAATGAGGCTGTAAAAGGTCAATTACCGAAGGATCAAGAGGATTGACAGCGTGATCTATATAACCCTTCTCTCAGAGCATCTCGAAGATTCCACTGTTCAAGTAGCGAATCTCGTGATTCGTGACCAAGGGGAATATGTGCGCGCTTATCAGCGAATCGCTGAGGCGATCCATTCAAATAAAGATTTGGATGTTTTGGTTAGAGACAAGACGGTCGGACGTTGGCTGAAAGTGATGGCCCGGCGGTATGGGCCAGCATATATCCAACTCGAAGAGCTGAACATCCAAAAACAAATCCAGAAACAAATAGGTCTCGATGTTCCACGTGAATTTAGTGAGCAGCAGCTGTTGGACTCGGGCTTATTGGATCTCAAGATTCCTGCCCTGCCGAATAGTTCCTTTGAGGACTATATCTTAGAAATCTTCTTTGGCAACTTCCTTACTTTACCAGGAGGCTTACGGCGCGTTGGTGATATCGTTACCGGGTATGATCGTGAACAATGGCAGTCTGCCCTAAACCGCCCGATTGTTAGAGAAATCTATCGAAAACGGATACGACAACTGCGCAAAGAGCTTCAGGCAGCAGGTGAGATTGCAGAATTACAGATCTTGGATTGGATAGATGCTTCTCCGGACACGCTCATACAGAATCTGGCTGCTTTCAAATTGCTTTCGGGTTATCCGGATGCTCTAGGGAGAAGGGTACTCGGTAAAAGTTTTGCAGCGCTTAAAAAGTTAAACCTTGACCTTCACAAAGTCCCAGCTGTTATTTCCGGGAACGAAAAAGTCATCGATGAAATCCGCCTATACCTTGAGGGAAAATCCAGATCGGATAGCAAATTACCCATCGATGAGCTTCTTGGCCAGATTTCGGGGTTTCTTGAAATCGAATTTGATCACTTGCAAGAGCGCCTGACTACTGGGGATATCGGCATCACACCAGAGTTGATTACTAGAATCAAGTCGAAGTTCCAGCCCTTATCAACTATTCCACGTCTTAATCAGGCGCTCGCCGACCTTGATACGCTTATCTCAATCGAACCACCTCCCGCTCCTGATGAGAATTGGCAGGCAGGCCAATGGATAGATTGGGCAACAAAGTATTATCTTCCATATCGGTTTTGGTTGGAAAATACAGGTCAGTTGGATGATCAAATTGGCGAAATCGCCAGTGATTATGCAGATTGGTTGTATCAACATTACGGGCAATTGATTTACCACTCGGAACATATGGCATGGAAAGCGATACACAATTTACAGGAATCATTCAAAGCCCATGCAGGACCAATTCTGGTTGTAGTTATAGATAATTTGAATGCAAAATTTTATCCCGAGCTTCAGTCGCGGATGCAGCAACGGGGCTTTTATGAGCATTCTCTCTCTTATTGCTTTTCTATGCTCCCCTCATGCACTGAAGTGAGCAAAAAATGTCTACTGACAGGTCATTACGCACCATTCGCGGAGAGCGCCTATCAGGGTCGGGTCGAATCCATTTGGAATAACCGACTGGGTAAGAAAACAAAATACCTGGGGAATATCGGGGAGTTTCGCTTGATCACCAAGCGCGAGCATGATATCTACTTCCTGAACTATTACCATTAGACATTACTTTGCATCAAAGCGAAAACCAGACGGGTATATCTCATTCACAAGCAATCCGCTCCTATCTCGAATCGCTCACCCTGGATATTCGATCATTTGCGCGTCGAATTGGGGCAGAGCGCGATTTGTTCGTCGTGATCTTATCGGATCATGGGTCTACAAGAATTCCAAAAGGTACAGTTAATGTATTGAAAGGGGATTTCTACAAAAAACGAGCTCTAGACGAGCATCACCGGTATATCGCAATTTCCGATGATGAGTTGGAAAAATTACCAGATAATTCACAATATGACTGTTATCTTTTTAATCGAAATATTTTCGAGCTTAACACGAACTACCTGGTCGCCCGCAGATTATATCGATTCCTACCCACCGATGAAAGCGCTTATATGCATGGAGGGTTGACCCCAGAAGAGACTCTCGTCCCTGTGGCAGTTTTCCAGCCGATAACAGTAACACCGAAACCTTTGGTAATTTCTCTTGTGGGTAGTGGTAAGCTCTACCTTGGCACAAAGCTTGAACTCAACCTGGACATCACAAACCTCAATAATTATGATTGCGAAGGGGTTAATATCAAGTTCGTTGATACGAATTTAGAGGCTGAAACTCAAACCATTGGGAATATCACAAAGCTAAAACGTATACCTTACAAAGTGATCGCGCGGTGCCCTCGAACAGCTGATACCTCTGCAAAAAAGCTGCAAATGCTGGTTGCTTTCAGTTTTCTTGGACAACCATTTGATCATCCAGCTGAAATTCCAGTTGAGATTATCGACCCGGCTCGAGCTAAATTTAGCCTGGATGAGTTTTAGGAGTTATTCATGGAATCCTTCGAACAAAAAGCGCTCGATAATTATGGATCGTTAATCATCAATAAATCGTTTGCTCGAAAAGCCGGCTTTGGCAGTCGTGCCATTCCGGTTTATGTCCGCGAATGGATAGTGGCTCACTATGTTGGGGATTCTCCTGATCTTTCTGATGAAGCGCGAGTAAAGATCGCTGACTTTGTCCGTAAGTATGTACCAGATAAGGGCGATAGAGAATCGATAAAAAACCGGTTGTATGAACAAAACGATGTGAAACTATTAGATGATTACTCGGTCCAAGTCAATCTCAGTAAAGGGGATCGTTACTTACTAATCCCGTTCCTGGATGAAAGCAAGGGTTCTATCCCTCCGCATATTATCCGCGACAATAAAATGCTGCTCAGCAGCGGTATCTGGGGCGTTGGGACATTATCTTATGCGCCACCCAGCGATGACGGACCCGGCCAGGTACTTATGCGTTCCTTCACGCCTTTTCAATTAGCTAGCCTGGATTTGGAGTTTTTCATCTCTCGCCGAAGGGATTTTACCACGCAAGAATGGATTGATTTCATCATCAATTCGATGGGGTTTAACCATCATATCTATTCCGAGAGGCAAAAGATCCTGCTGATTAGCAGGCTGTTGCCGATGGTCGAGCCGCGTTACAACCTGATCGAGTTGGCTCCAAAAGGAACTGGCAAAAGTTTCGTTTTTGAGAATATGTCGCGGTACGTAACGGTACGTTCTGGTGCAATCTCAGCACCAGTGCTGTTTTACAATGACGCGCGTAAATCCCCAGGCTTGATCACACGCTTTGATTGTGTTGTTATTGATGAAGCTCAGAAAGTAAAAGGTGATCGTTCTGGAGAATTGACAGCATTGTTGAAATCTTATTTGGAGGCTGGACGATTTGGACGCGGTAGCGCTGGCTCGATTTCTGCTGAGGCAGGCGTTGTTATCCTGGCTAACATTGACTTGGATGAATTCAAACGTCCCTTGCACGAGATGATTGGCCTCTTCAGAGATTTTCCGAACTTCCTACGAGAGACAGCTTTTCTGGATCGTTTTTCAGGGCTGCTGCCAGGCTGGGATTTACCACGTGTCAGCAAGGATACACCTTCTGTGTGTTTAGGCTTGAAGGGAGATATTTTTGGGGAAATTTTGCATATGTTGCGCGGCGATATTAGCTATCGTGATTTTGTCAAAACCAATATGGAGCTCGAGAATTGTGATGACATGAGAGATAGCCGCGCAATTGAGTCGGGCGCGACAGGGATGCTGAAAATATTATTTCCAGATCAACAGCCGAGTGAAGAGGACTTTTACAAATACTGTGTCAATCCAGCGTTGGAGATGCGACACCGAGTGCGAGATGAATTGTGAAACTTGATCGTGAATATCTTCCAATATCAATGCGCTCAAAATATCCGGATGAGTACCAACGAACTCACCGGAAGGCGCAATATGTCGATCCCAGTGATATTGACAAGATGAAGCTACCCAAAAAACTAGAAATTAAAGATGAACCGAGCGAACAGATCTTGATAACCACCCAACCCGAGTTTCAGGTGATCGAGACCACAGAAGAGCTGCAGGAAAAAACGATCCGTATCAGAGAAGGAGAGACTGGCTTCAGTTATAAAAGTTTATTCGGCCCCTATATGAGAGGTGCCAGCAAGATAGACCTGGCAGATCCATATATACGGCTTGAATTCCAGATTCGCAACCTTCTTGCATTCATCGGAATCATTGATACAGTCGAGGGACCGGTGGCACTTCACCTGATAACCGGAGCGGAGGACGAATATCAGAAACGTATCAACGGACAGAAGTTCGATGAAATTGCCGCCAGCGTGCAAGATCACGGGATTACCTTCACCTATGAATTTAGTGACACGATCCATCGGCGTGGGATTGAGCTCGATAATGGCTGGCGAATTATTATCGATCGGGGGTTGGATATATTTCAGAAGCCCGATTCCAAGTATGAGCTGAGTGAATTAGACCAAACAAAGAGGAAATGCAGAGAGACGGAGATTGTGTTTATGAAACAATCACAAGAGTGACTAATGATTGACCATATAGAGGATGCTCTAGAAGCCAGAGATTAAACTAAAGTCATCATTTAGACGTTGTAAGCAAGTTGTAAGGATATCGACCCATGACAACAACGATCTTCACTGATGCATCAACCGACGACCCTCGGAGTGAGGGTCGCAACAGGACATTGGGATTAAGAGCGTTGAATGGCATACAAGTACCGGTGCCAGGTTTCAAATTGAAATGCTGGTTTGATGGAGTTTATCATAGCGTAGAAGCAGGCAGGCAAAAGCAAGATGACGTCCTCCGGGAAGTAGACACAATGCTTCCAGCTGTGCAGGAGCGGGCATTTTGCGGGTCTTTGTGAATAGTACATGGTGGAGCAAGAATGGGAGCTAATCCAACCATTTATTGTCTTGAAAATCTGACAGACTATCACGAGTTTGAAAGATTATGTACCGATCTAATGGCTCTGGAGGGCTATCCATCGATTGAGCCATTAGGTGGTTTCAGTGACAAAGGGCGGGATGCTATTCATGTTAATAAAGCCGACCGGACAACAATTTTTGCTTATAGTGTTCGAGAAAATTGGCGAGTAAAGCTGTCTGAAGATGCTTCAAAAATACTACGTCATGGGCATCAATGCAATGAATTGGTGTTCATGACGACCTCTCCTTTTTCTGCTACAGAACGGGACGAAGCCGTTGCGTACATATTGCAAGAGTATGGTTGGGAATTACAAATATTCGGATTAGAAAGATTAAGGGTATTGCTAGAAGTAACCCACCCGGAAATTAGGCAAAATCATCCTCAAATATTCAATCCAGCACTATTTACAAGTTGGGTTGGAACATTAGATCGAAATCGTTTATTTTTAAGTTATGTTGAGCAAGATTGGGGATTGGCAGACTGGCTAACAAGAAAGCTGACAGCAGAGGGATATGCCGTATGGTGTGAGAGATTTACGCTTCTCGGTGGCGAACATTACCCTGATGATGTCGACGATGCTATCAATAATAGGGCTTTTCGAATAATAGCTCTTTACTCAAATTCCTCAGTAAAGAACCAGGAAGTGATGCGGCAAAGACTTCTGGGGTTAATGCTTGGAAAACAGAGGCAAATCGATTTTTTGATCCCAATTAACGTTGATGGACTTGATATTTCTCACTTAGACAAAGAAACAGGTACATTGGTTTTTATTCCTTTTTACAATAGTTGGGCTGCTGGGTATAACCAACTTCTGAAGAAATTAGAAACTATACAGTGTCCTAAACCAATATTCAATGGGAATCGAGTGGCTGCCTCGGATTATTTGGGCCCGGATTTGGTCACTGATCAGGCCGAACCTTTATTCGCAAATTTCTATCTCGTAGACAAACTACCAAAATACATTTATGTATTCGAAGCGAAAATGCCCATTCCCTATGAAGATAAGTGGAACGTTGGCGTTCTTTGGGCTTATAGGAAAGTGGGTTCGCGATTTTATCTTGGTTTCCATGAGCCATCACAAGATATTCTTCAAAAATATGGTATTACAGAAATTGACAGTATTGAATGGAAGGGTCATGAAACCGTAAATAAAATTGATACAAGGCATTTGCTTTCTGAATTAGTGAGAAAAAGTTTAGATGTAAGGTGTTACCAAAAGGGATTACAGTTTTGCTCAGCATCTGAATTTCTCTATTTTCCTTCTGGATTAGTCCCAAATGATAATTTGAAACTAACACGTCCAGATGGTAACAAAACATGGGTTAGTTCTGTTGGGCAAAGGACTTATTGGACATTAGAAGGCAGTGAAGTTTATAACTATGCAATTGCTCCTGTTTTTCATTTGGTTCAGGATGTGTTCGATGAATTGGCAGTTCAGATTGAAATCCGAGTGAGATTGACGGATGAAAATGGGAAATTGTTAGCACGAAGAAAAATTAATTCTCGGCGGAAACATCTTTGCCAAAATTGGTGGAATACTGAATGGTTCAACCGACAGCTGGCAGTCATCCAATTCTTAGCAGATGGCGACAAAATAATCATCGGTTCAGATGAAGATAATTCACTCATAATAAATGCCTCCCCATTGTGCTTATCCTCAACCGCTGGTATAGACGAGCAGGCTTTACAGCAGATCACGGAGAAGAGAAAGAAAGTTAGGGAAGAATTGGGGATTTCTGCTGATACTGATTCAGAGGAAGTTGAGCTCAGCGATGAAGAATACGATGAATAGAACTGCTATCGTACTGAATGAACCAGAGTTGGAGTTCCGATATGGCCAACGGGCCTGTGATCCTCGCGATGGGTTAGCTTTGTTTGGCCCCTATGATGCCGACCTCCCTTCAAGGCCGACAACAGTGAATTATCTATTACTTGGTACAGATGAAGGGATTGCCAAATTCCAGGAGTGGTCACAATTGATCGCTCAACCCTGTTTCGATACACCAAAAGGAAATCAAAGACTCTGGGCTCCATATCCTGGCTTTTCTGCGGCATTCTGCACATCATGGATGACTGATCCAGTATGGTCATACGAAATTAATAGACAAAAGCTGTCAGAGGCATCGAAACATAGAGATGGATATGAACGCGCATATAAGGTGGTGAATTTGTTCCTAGATGGTTTACGACAATCGGTTGATCGGGATGAAAGAATTGGAGTAGCAATATGTGTAGTGCCAGATTATGTCTGGAAAAACTGCCGTCCAAAATCGACTGTTTCCAACACTCAAGAAGAACCCATTTCGTTTAGAAGAATTAAGCAGAGAAAGACAGGGCAGCTTGAGTTATTTGACGACTATGAGATTGAACAATATTGGATGTCAACTGATTTCAGGAGGCAACTCAAAGCCCGCGCGATGGAGTTCGATGTTCCAATTCAGATTGTGAGAGAGTCGACTTTGAGACCCACCAGTGAGAAAAAGTTCGGTCAGCGAGGGCTGACTCCTCTCTCCGATCGCTTGTGGAATATGTCTACTACGATTTATTACAAATGCGGCGGCAAACCCTGGCGACTTGTAACTGCGAGAGAAGGCGTTTGTTATATAGGGATCGCCTTCAAAAGAGCAGAAGAAGATAGCAGAACCGCTTGCTGCGCCGCCCAGATGTTTTTAGACACAGGCGACGGTATTGTCTTCCTTGGAAAATTCGGTCCATGGTACTCTACAGCAGATAAGCAATTCCACTTGGATAAGGTAACAGCAAGAAGTTTGCTCGAAGGTGTTCTAAGTACGTATAATGAAAGAGAGGGTAAACCCCTTACCGAAATATTTCTACATTCCCGCTCAATGATCGGGACCGAGGAGTATGAAGGATATCAGGAAGCTTGCCCTAAAAATGTGAGCCTGACAGGCATACGAGTTCGACTTGATGATGATAAAACCCGACTCTTTCGGCTTGGAGAAATGCCACTGATGCGGGGTACATTCTGGAAATTCAGGGAGAATTCCGGATTCTTGTGGGGGAGCGGTTTTAAACCTCGTCTTGCAACGTATGACGGGTGGGAACTACCTATTCCCCTCCGAATAGATGTCCAGCATGGCGAGAACACCCCAATTGAACGAGTTGCCCAGGATATTTTGAGTCTGACAAAGCTGAACTATAATGCCTGTCGCCTGGGAGATGCAGAGCCAGTCACGGTCGGTTTTTCAGATGCAGTAGGTGAAATACTAATTTCCAATCCAAAGGTATCAAAAAGAAAACCTAATTTTAAATTCTACATATGATCTACCTGCTTAACCGATTGTGATAAGAAGTATATAGACAACCTGATCCATAAAGCCAGAGCGTTTGTTGATTTCCTATCTAAAAATTGCATGTTAGCCCTAACAACGAACCAATTACCAGAAATTTTTATATCGCATCCACACGAGCAGTTTCCTATCAAAGAGAATTCTGTATGCTCTTCGACATTGCAAGACCCCAAAACAACTCATTGAATAGCAGCTTCCCATCGCCAAGTTATTCAATCTTTCCAACCGCGTCCTCCAAATCTTCCTCTCCTGGTGTCGTGTAAATCCGGGTTGTATTCAAATTGCTGTGCCCTAATAAAGCAGCTACCTTTTCCAGGGATACCCCTGCGTCGATTAAGGCTTTGGCAAAACTATGGCGTAGGGTATGAGGAGTAACCATTTTGAGCCCGGCTTTTTTCGCAAAGCGTTGTACAGCCCGCTGGATGGTCTTGCTTTGCACTCCTTCATTCCGCTGACCAAGAAAAAGCTCGTTGCTTTCTATATCTGGTCTCACTTGCAAATAATCGAGCAAAGCTTTACGCGCTTTTGCATTCAGCGGGATCACTCGCCTTTTCGTACCCTTCCCCTCTCTAACAATCACGCTGCCCTTGCGGTCATCCAGAACCACGTCGCTCACGCGCAACTGGATTATTTCTCCCACTCGCAAGCCAGCAAACAGAATCAACTTGACGATCGCTGCATCGCGCAGGTACATCAACCGCAGGCGTGGGTATCGGCGCACTGCATCTTCGACTTCCTTCTCAACCGTCCTCAATAATGCTGCGCGTTGCTTTTTATCCAGCCACTTCGGTGCCAGCGCGGTTTCCTTTACCGCCTTCACCCCCTGGACTGGATTGCGTGCATTCTTTACATATCCAGCCTGCTCCAGCCAATGAGCATAAGCCGCCAGGGCTGCCAACCTGCGGTTAATCGTCTTAGGTTTGGCAGCTTGGTCGAGCAGGTGCTGTTTGTAGCCGCGTATGGCTTCGTTCGTCAGGGAATCAGGTGTCGGGGTTTCCCTATAATTCCCCTCGTACCATTGGGCAAATAAGCGTACATCGCCCAAATATCCTGTGATCGTTACCGGCGAGCGATCCTCGGCTAACAAATACGCCTGAAATTCATCTAGATGCAGCGCGTCCGTCATTTTCAGTCTCCATTCTTGTCGTGTATATTTTTGCCCTTACAAGGGCGATTTTTTCGCTTTATGATTAAAGATAGCTACCCCTCACAATGCGTGGCTCCTGAGCCTTCCTGTAGGCTCATAGGACGCCCTATGAATTTTGGGGTTTTCTCCAATAGGACGCCCTAATAGGATGCCCTACTGGGACGCCCTTCAAATCGCCTTAGGACACCCTACGCAACCAATATTTCAAGATTTCCGCGACACATCGTGATGCGCCGCTTCATCTGCCCGGCGTTTCAGGTCCAGGTTGCATTCAAACTTGGGACAGCCGGAGGCGGTCTTGTAGCCCCACAGGCTGATCGCCCGGTTCTCGAGCTGGGTTACCGGTTCGTAGAGCAGGAAGGCTACCAATTGGCTGATGGGCACGCCCTCCTTTTTAGCCAGTTGCTCCAGGCGCTTTTTCAAATCCACTGGCAGGTCGAGATTGATCCGGTTGGGTTTACGCTTTTCAGCACGTTCGCGCTCCTTCTTCTTTCGAGATCGCTCGGTTCGAGGCAAGCGTGCTTCATCCTGGCGGCGTTGTCCTTGCCCAAGCAGCGACTCAACAGCCGGGTCGACGCCGGGCAATTCTTCAAAACTGGTTAACCCTTTAGTGTTTCTATTCATAGCCATTCCTTTACTCGTTCTAAAACTTGTAGATATCCGCCCACTCGCCGGTTGCCTTGCTCGTAACCATTCAAGGCTTTGGCATTCGGAGCGTAGTCCCACAGCGTCTTCCCGTAGCGAGTCGCCACACGGCATTGGGTATCTTGTGGAATAGGCGGCAGCACAAGCTTGCCAAAGGTTTGTGCCAGGTGGATCAACTGCTCATGGCTTTCCAAAGTGACCCGCTCGTAGAAAGTCGGCAGGATGCCAACCACCTTGCAACGACTAATGCGCTTCAAGGCAGCCAGGGTCTGGAGTGCATCTCGCACGCCATTTACCGCCAGCTTATCCAGGCGGGTAGGGATGAGCAAATAATCAGAGGCAACCAGGGCAGCAAAGTGCAGCAAATCGGCGGAAGGAGCGCAGTCCAGCAGGATCACGTCATGAGCCGAGTTCCCTAAAACATCTGCCAGCACATACTCCCGAAGGGTCACGCCTGCCAGGGTTTGTTTCAGTGCAGTTGTACTCTTGTCGGAGCGGATGACGTCCAGGCCTTCCAACCCACCTGGCGTAATGACCTGGTCAATGGGACAGCGCAGATCCGGCGAGAGCAGCCGGCGCAGGTCATCACCGTGCGGCAGCCCCAGGCTGTCGGCCACGTTGCCCTGCGTATCGAGATCGACCAGGAGCACGCGGTAGCCGTTCCTGGCCAGGCCAGAACCCAGAGTAACGGCCGTGGTGGTCTTGCCGACGCCGCCTTTCTGGTTCAAGATTGCTAAAGTCGTATGCATATTCACACTCCACTATTGTTTGACAGGCTTGACGCGGTTTGACCGCTTTGACAGCTTGACAAGGATTGGGCATTGTTGGCAAAAGCAGCCAGCAATGCTTTCAATTTCGGGGTGATGTAGCGGGCGTTCTGGCGCGCCGGATCCTGGCGCAACCAGCCTCGCAACTCCCAACTCTCCACGAGTGAACGCGCCCCGCGTTCGGGCATTCCCCAGGACACGAGCAGCGGGATGGACATCTTGCCCTCTGCCTCGTTCAAAGCGCGCTCCACCAATTCCTGCTCTTGAAGGCTAAGCACAGACCTTGGACCAATCTGCCCGACCATGCGCTTATCCAGGTAGAAGGTCTGCACCAATCCCCAACGGTCGGTGCAGGCCAGGCCGGGACGACTCTCCGGAATACGCACCGCTTCCGGGCAGCCCATCGCACGGGCAGCTTCCAGGCTGCGCACTCGGAAGCAGACTGCGGCGCTCACCTGGTCGCGCACCCGCCCTACCACTTGCTTGGTGAAATCCTGGGCGGCAAACACCAGTTGGATGCCAAACTTACGCCCGCGCCAGCCTAATTCAGCAACCTGGTTGGCAAGGCTGCTCTTCGGGCCGCCCACGGCCGTCACCATAGCGCTGAACTCGTCCAGTACCACCAGCAGCCGGGGGAGTGGGTCACCTCCATGCCGGACAATTGTCCGGTTGTACTCTTCCAGGCTTTCGGGGTAGCCGTCCGTCTGCATGTATAACGCTGCCCGATGATCGCACTCACCAAGAGCACGTTCTACTGACTCTTGAGCAGCCTGGGGCGAGGTCGCAATCGGTGACAACAACGCCGGGTGGTTAGCCAGCATCGGGAAAGTGGCGCCATCTAAGTCCACCAGGAGGAGCTGAGCGCCCTCAGCAATCGCCTGGTATGCCAACAAACGCAGAAAGACAGATTTCCCGGAACCTGTCTTGCCAGCCACCAACAGGTGACCGAGCTTCGACCACGGTTGACTTATCGTCTCACCGCTGTGGTTGACACCCAACTGAACCCAGCCATCCGTCAAACCGGGGAATGGAATCAACTTTGGCAGCCGTGGCAGCGGCGAGAGCGGTATGGCATAACGCAGCCCATTGGAGTTCGAGAGGAACACCGGCAGCCCCTGCAAATCGGTGCTCAGGTGGTGCAGCAGTTCGGGGGTGGTGTAGGCTTCCAGCCGCCTGACACGGGGAAGATCCAGAATGGCAAAGAGCAGCACCATGCCCTGGGTCGAGGTGAGCAAAAATTCGGTAAACGCCGCTTCCAGGCCGCGCTGTTGCAGAACCTGTGGTAGCCGCTTTGCGACGATCTGCGCCTGGAGCTGGTAACGCCTGGAAATGAAGTTGTTGGTTTCAAACATCATCGTCTTCTCCTTCCTGAAGAGCCTTCTGTTGGATACGCGGCAGCACATCTGAGATCCAATCCTTGACTTCTTCGGGCTCCACCACACGGACATTGCCTAATAGCGGATTTGAAGCAGGTCGTGTTAAGGCGGGTAAAGCGCGCCTACGGGGAGGCTGGCCGGGAAGACCGCGACTGACAAGATCGACCGCCTGGTCACGTGCTTTCACCTGGGATTGCAGCTCGGGAGCAGCCAGCAACGGAGCTTCCGGTTGACCACTCTTACCAATTGATACAGCGGCACCGAAGAACAAATCCGGGTCGATGACATTTCGCCTGCCGTGGTCATCCAGGATAAGGATAGGCGCATCCCCACGCGGATCACGCGGGATCGCTCGCCGGCGCAGAGCTTCCGTGTTGCCCCAGACCCAGGCCAGATACGCCACCAAAGGGACAGCGATTGCCAGGATCACCCAGGGAGCGGCAGCTTGAATTTTATTGATCGTGCGCTGGCGTTCTGCCGCCATGCGAGCCATATCGGCTTGAGCCGCCTGAGCGGTTTGCAATGCCTTCACACTGGCGACTTCGGCGGTAGCCTGGTTATTCCAGGCCGATTGGGTGGCTGTACTCGACCAGCTCACCGCCGTGGCATTGGCGGCAGCCGTGGCGGTTGTCTGGCTGCTATCGGCTGTCGCGGTGGCGTTCCACACCTGCTGTGTCTGGGTGGCTGCTGCCACAGCTCGGATGCTTTCTTCGGTAGCCTGAGCGGCTACATAGGCAGCCTGTATCGCATCCTGCGTCGCGCCTGCCTGGACGGTCGCCTGCCATTCGGCGGCATATAAAGCCTGCGCTGTAGAAGTTTGCACAGCCTGTACAAATTCCAGGGTCGCTCTAGCCTGAACTCCGGAGACGTTGGGATCTGCGCTGATGTAAGCAGCATCATCGCATGCGGTCAGTATCCCTCCAGCAAACATTAATATGAGCAGGATAGACAACTTGTGCGTTCTCATGTGGACATCCTCTAGCCGCATCTAATCCCACCATCCAGCAGGCAGTTGAGGTTGGTCATCTTCCGGAGTTTCTGTCTGGCTCTGCTGAAGAAGCTGGGTAAGCAGCATCTGCTGGTGGAGGAGCAACTGTTGGTAAGGATCAGAACTATCCATGCGCTTCCATTGCGCGTTTGGCCCACCAATCCAGCGCCCTGTGTTCTTCGATTGAACCTGGTTGTGCTTCCAAATCTGGCGTTGAAGGACGATATAGACTGCAAGTCCAATCAGTAAAACCACCAGCAGGGTCAGAAGTACCAGGATCAGCGTTTGGCCTCGCCCGACACCGCTCAATCCTTGGGAGGCGATCTGTGCTGCCCGGGCAGCATCCTGAGCCGCTCGGGCTGCCTCGATCACGCTCTGTGCCTGAGCAATTTCCACAGCGTTGTCGCTTGGACCGCATGAAGCTGCAGCGAGTAATACCAACAAAACGATGGCGATGAAGAAACCAATCTTTTTCATGTCACACCTCCATTGAATCAAACTGATTACCAATATCCAGTGGCAGGGACCGATAAACCCAATTGATCAGCCAGCGCTCGCAGGCGCGAACGCGGCGCACCTTGCATTGCTCTTCGCCAGGTCTGGTTCCAGGGGCTTTGTCCTTCGATTTCTCTGACAAGCGTGTCCGCCAGCTCGTTGGCAGGTAACTCGGATAGTTGATCAAAGGCGCCACCTGCACCTCGACTTGGGTCTGGGATCAGGCGAGAGACAGCATGGGCAATGGGATCGCGGATGCCATTTCCGCTCGTGCTGGCGGCGTAAAGCAGCCAGGAAACCAACGCCTGCGCTGTTAAACCATTTTCCAGGAGCAATTCCTGGTTCTTGGCGCTTATTCGATTTCGAAGGAGCAAATCCGATAAATTCCATTCCATGCCCACCACCCCCTTCTCGAGCACGCCGGGTTGGATTTCCAAATCGGATTCGAGCTCGGAGCCGGTGGTGGTTGGCGTGTTTTTCTTGTGATTCAAACCAAGTGCTAAGGTATTTAAACTGTGCCACTCGCGCCAATCAAAAGTGTCAACCGCGCCAACCCTATGGGTGTCATCACCGCCAATGGGTGTGCCATTCGCGCCACGATTGGTGTCAATCGCGCCATTATGGGTGCCAACAGCGCCAATGGTATTGTTGATCGGTTCACTCCTAATGGTGTCACTCGCGCCACTAATGGTGTCACTTACGCCATTATGGGTGCCAACCGCGCCAACAGAGCCACTGGTGCGTTCATTCCTAATGGTGTCATTCGCGCCAATCGGCTGGCTATAGGTGTCAACTGCGCCAAATCCTCTATGGGCTAAAGATTCATTTGCCCGGGTCTGGTCTTCCTCAGTCATCGGTTCGCCCAGGCAGACTTTGAAGCGGCGCGGCGATTCTTCCCATTCGCCAAACTCGTGGCTTACCTCGCGGACGAACCGGCTGACATCATCGTTGCGCAGCCATTCCCAGATCGTTTTGACGCGTTTCAAGCCTAACCAGCCAGCGATCTCTGCGTAGCCCTGTTCTACCCGTGCTTCATCCCGGATTTCGCCTGTGCGAGGGTTGATATAACAACGATCGCGCAGTAGCACTACAAACCAGCCCTGCCCATGACCCAGTTTGGGCAGCCAGCGGGTCACGAAGTAGTGTGTGAGGAAGACCAGGTCTTTGGGCGGCATCAGGTGTTGCGCCAACTGATCGGCCAGTTCCTGGAATGGCTTGCGATCGGTTTCTGAGATTGGTCCGCACACGGCGCTCAGCACATCATGAACAGAATGAAGCTCGACGCTGACATCTCTCGTCGATGGTGTATTCTCTTGCCAGGGGATCAGTTCATCCACCGGGGTCTCTAGAGCTGTCTGGATCACCGCCAGTGGGCTTTTCCCTTCAGCCAGGCGTTTGTACAGCCAGGCGCGGAGTGAAAGCTCATCGGAGGGGGTCAATGGGAGGGTCATCGCCACCCGGTAGAAGCGGGGGGTCCGGTGAGGATGGTTATCATTGCCGTGCTGCCAGCGTGGTTTATCCTCGACAGCCGTAACCAGACCGCGTAAGCGCTGCCAGGTATCGGGTTTTGCAGAGTAGCGCCGGAAGGTGCGCAGGCTCATCCCAGAGTACCTGGCAACCTTCTGCGCCGGCGCGCCAAACTTCTTACCAGGCTGGCGGGCTGCACCCGCCTCATAAGCCGCCTGGCGGAAGCCAATATACAGCCAGGCCAGTTCCACCCCGAGCAGTGGGATAAAGCGAAGGAAATAGCCTGGGAGGACGATCACCTGGTCGGGGCGGACGATCTCGTCGTAGACGGATTGATAGGCTGCCTGCAGTGCAAGCACCTCCTGCTGTTGCTCAGGCGGGATTGCTACCTGCTGGACATATTTGTCGCCTTCCGTCTCCTCATCTTCATCAACCGGCTCTTCACCGACAATAAACTGCACTTCCACCTGCTGGCTCAGGATGCCGGTCAGCATGCGGGTCACGGTGCTGGTCAGGCGGCTTGCCAGCCATTCTCGGCCGTAGGCATTTGGTGTACTTATGGTGAACACCCCATCCTCGAATGACACAAAGCTGGTGTCACGCACCCAGGTATCAAACGATGCCTTTGGCATACCCAGACGCAACTGGTCAAGCGCCATCTGCCAGGCTCGCTCTGGCTGGATCGAGGAGCCGTTCATGATCGCTCTCTCCCATTTGGCTTCGGAAGCTCAGATGCTTTTTTGTATCCTGTTTTCTGAAGAAACTTACCAATGGCATCCTCCGGCACACGAAACGTTCGGGGACCAAATTGAATAGCTTCAAGCTTGCCATCTCTGATCCAGCGGTAGACGGTTTTCGGGTGGACACGTGCCCACTCTGCTACTTCAAGTACGGTCAGTAAGTTACGGGCATTCCATGTGCCCGGCAGCGGGTATGTAGATTGTGTCGTCATCTCCTTTTCTCCCGCCGGCTCTTCGGGAGAATCAAAAAGCCGGCTCTCAATCTGGCCTGTAAAAATACAGGTTCAGATCGAGAGCCGGCTAATAATTGCTTTTAGCCTGCTTTACGCTCGGATGGGCGGGCACCCACCCTCTCCGCAGTCTTTATGGGGGAACAAGATGTTTGCCAGACAACCCGGGTCGCGCAGCGCAGAAAGCCCGCTCAGCAGGGTGGTAATCTCGGCTTGATTTGACCGGGTTTCAGTATAATGAACAAAGCAAAAGGTAGCCTGTACTATAATTGAGTGATGGCTATTGAGATTCTGGCCACAAAATTATATGTTCCCCCGCCACCGCCGAAAGTGGTGGTCCGCCCGCGCCTCATCAAGCAGTTGAACGATGGCCTCTCTGCGAACCGCAAGCTGATCCTCGTCTCTGCACCGGCTGGTTTTGGGAAGACTATGTTGGTCAGCGAATGGCTTGTCGGTTGTGGGTGGCCAGCCTCCTGGCTGTCGCTCGATGAAGGGGATAACGACTTCACTGGCTTCATCACTTACCTGATTGCTGCGTTGCAGACGATTTCGGTAAATATTGGGGGGCGGGCGTTGGCTGCTCTCCAATCTCCTCAGTTGCTGCCGATCGAATCGGTTTTGACAATCCTGCTCAATGAAATCGCCGCTATCCGGGACAATTTCATCCTGGTACTGGATGATTACCATTTGATCGATTCTCAACCAGTGGATCAAGCGCTGGTCTTTCTGCTCGAGCATCTGCCGCGGCAGATGCGCCTGGTGATTGCTACGCGCGAGGATCCGTCGCTGCCGCTGGCGCGCTACCGCGCCAAGGGCCAACTGATTGAATTGCGCGCCGCTGATTTGCAATTTACCCCCGCCGAGGCCGCTGAATTTCTCAACGAGAAGATGGGACTGAACCTGAGAGATGCTGACATCGTAGCGCTGGAGACGCGCACCGAGGGCTGGATTGCTGGTTTGCAATTAGCTGCTTTATCAATGCAGAACCGTCAAGATCCATCTGGCTTTATCCAGTCATTCACGGGCAGCCACCATTTCGTGCTGGATTATCTGGTGGAAGAAGTTTTAGGGCAACAGCCCGAAAGCACCCAGACTTTTTTGCTGCGCACTTCGATCCTTAGCCGCATGTGCGGGGTGCTCTGTGAGGCTGTGCTGGAAACCCCTCCCGGCTCCGGGCAGTCAACTTTGGAGGCGCTTGAGCGCGCCAACCTGTTCCTCGTTCCGCTTGACAATGAGCGGCGCTGGTACCGTTACCACCACTTATTTGGCGACCTTCTGCGCCAGCGCCTTGGCCAGCCACAAGAGCTTTCCAGCTATCACCTTCGCGCCAGCGGGTGGTATGAGGCAAACAACGATTTGGCAGAAGCGTATAACCACGCCCTGGCAGCCGGTGATTTTGAGCGGGCGGCGCGACTGGCCGAAGCGGTCTGGGAGGGTATGGAGCGCAGTTTCCAGACTGCCGCCTGGCTTGGCTGGGTAAAAAAATTGCCTGATGCGGTAATTTGTTCCAGGCCGAGGTTATGTGTTTTGCTTGGACGGGCGTTTTCGGATGTCGGGGAGCTGGATGCGAGTGAAACTTGCCTGCGAAACGCAGAGGTTGCTCTCGCTGAGATGATGGATCAGGATGCGTATAAGTCTCTACCGGGGACCATTGCCCTGATCCGCGCCGGCAACGCCCAAATACTAGGCAACCTGGCCGAAACAGTGAAGTACGCCGAGCTGTCCATTCGGCTCGTCCCCGAGGACGATATTTACCTCCGCGCCCAGGCTGCCATCACGCTGGGATTTACCCATTGGACAAGGGGAGACCTGGAAGCCTCCCTGCGAGCCATGCGCGCCTGGATAGTGGATATGCAAAGATTGGGTAATCACATATTTGCGATTGCCAGCGCCTTTGCCGTGGCTGATATGCAAGTGATATTGGATCGCCTGGGTGAAGCCGAAGCATCCCTCCTGCAGGCCATCCAGTTGGCCGTTGTGCAGGGGAATGAAGTCAAAGCCATCACAGCTCATCATCACCTGGGGTTGGCGCTGCTTGCCCACGAACGGGGCGATGATGCGACGGCTGCCCAGCGCCTGCAAAGCGCCGCCGAATTGGGCCAACGCACTACCCTTATCGACTGGCCTTATCGCTGGAATCTGGCGCGGGCCCGGCTTAAAGAATCTGCCAGAGATTGGGATGCGGCGCTTGACTTGCTTGATGAAGCCGGGCGGGTCTATGTTAAAAACCCGATTCCCATGCTACGGTCGGTCGAGGCGTTAAAGGCGCGAATTTATCTCAAACAAGGGCGGCTGGATCAAGCCGCGTCCTGGGTGCGAGAGCGTGGCCTGTCGGTAACGGACGAGGTGGACTATCTGGGTGAGTATGAATATCTCACCCTGGCGCGGGTGTGGCTGGGCGAGGGCGTTTTCACCGGGGTCAATGAACTGCTAACACACCTGCTGGCGTTGGCAGAAGCGCAAAAACGGAAAGGGTGCGTGATCGAAATCCTGTTGACACAGGCGCTTCTTCATCAGGCGCAGGGCAATCATCCCCAGGCCCTAGCCGCGCTGGAACGCGCGCTGGCGCTTGCCCAGCCAGAAGGCTACCTTCGCATTTTCGTAGATGAAGGCGAAGCTGTGCACCGGTTACTCTTGAATTTCAAATCAGCGAATGAAAAACAAACCGCCCATCCGCTGAACGGTTATGTGGATAAAATTCTGGCGGCTTTCTCACCGCGGGTAGTGGTCATTCCTAAATCCCCGATCGTGAACCAGGGTTCTGAATTCATCGAACCTCTCACAGAACGCGAACTCGAAATCTTGCATCTCATCGCCGAGGGGCGCTCTAACGCGGAGATCGGCCAACGACTTTACCTGGCCCTCAGCACGATCAAAGGTTATAACCTGAGGATTTTCAACAAACTACAAGCCCAAAACCGCACCGAAGCTGTTGCCCGCGCCCGCGAATTGGGCCTACTCTAAACCCCTAAAACAATACTCTAAACAATACTTAAGTTGCTACCCGACAGTACTGCCCTGCCGGTATATTTGCGTTCATGAAACCAACACAAACACCCCCGATCTTTTATGAAATCCGGGTAGCAGGCTACCTGCCTCCACAATGGACGGACTGGTTCGAAGGAATGACCATTACGCTGGAAGAGGACGGCGACACATTGATCACTGGTTCGATAATCGATCAGGCCGCGTTGCATGGCTTGCTTAAAAAAGTGCGCGATTCAGGTTTGTCATTGGTCTCGGTCAATCAGGTTTCCCCTCAGGAATATCTGCAAACTAATCTTATCAGGAGTAAAAAAATGACCAAAAACAAGAAACCCATTTCCGGAATGCCCGAAAAACTTTCCACTCTGTGGATCTTCGTGACATTCAACATCGCGTTTGCCGATATTATTGGTTTTATTGAGCCTGGTACGCTTGAAAGAATCATCAACGGCAATACAGGTTTTGCGCTCACCCCGGCAATCATTTTGATTTTTAGCCTGTTTCAGGCGATTCCGATTACGATGATCCTCGTGTCTCGTTGGTTCCGCCGTGATGTGAACCGCTGGTTGAATATCGTTGCTTGTGTGCTGACGTTGCTTTATGTGCTTGGCGGCGGAAATTGGGAAAGCACCAGTTATCTTGTCTTTGTCTCCCTAGAGGTTGTTGCCATGCTGGGGATTACCTGGCTTGCGTGGAACTGGCGAAATGTTGAAGCCCAACTTATTCAGGAATAAAAAGGAAAAAACATGAAGACTTTGCAGAAATTCGGCGGCTTTGCCGCGCTGTACCTGGCAGTTGCTTACCTGACCGGAATGGTTATCTTTCTCGCTATTCTGGATTACCCCAGCATCACCGACCCGGCCCAAAAGGTTGCCCTTCTAGCCGAGAAACAGATGGTCATCTTTTCGACCAATCTGCTACTGTACGTGTTCTTTGGTGTCTTTCTGATCGTCCTATCGCTGGCGTTGTACGACCGGTTGAAGTCCGGCGCGCCGGCGATCATGCAAACGGCAACCGCGATTGGGATCATCTGGGCTGGCTCGCTGATTGCCAGCGGCATGGTCTCCAATGCCGGGATCGAACCAGTCGTCGCGCTCTATGCCAAAGACCCTGCCCAGGCTGCGTTGACCTGGCAGGGAATTGAATCCGTGGCAAGTGGGCTGGGCAATGGCAATGGCGAAATCTTAGGTGGGCTTTGGGCGCTGCTGGCCAGCCTGGCTGCGTTGCGGGCTGGCAGGTTACCCAGGGCGCTGAATATCCTCGGTTCGTTGGTTGGCGCGGTGGGGATTCTCTCCCTGATACCGGGCTTTACTTCCACATTGACCGGAGTTTTTGGCTTGAGCCAGATCATCTGGTTCGTCTGGCTGGGGATTGTGCTGCTGCGCAGTAAACTTTAAAAAGCCCAGAAATAAGCCATCAGGGCGCAAACGGCCGTAATGGCGAGGGAGATCACGAACGTCACGCGCAGGACGCGGCCTTCCTCGCCGATGCGGTCGATGCTGGCTGCTGCGTTTTGCAGTTTGGCGGGTGAGATCACGCTGGCCAGCCCACCGCCGATGCCGCTGGCAGCGGCAATCACCAGCCCTAAGGCGCCGATCTTTTCGGCAGTGGAAAGGTGAATGTGGGTCAGCATGGCGATGGAAGAGGCTTCGGATCCGCTGATGAAACCGCCCAATAATCCTAAAAAGGGCGCTGCCAGCGGATAAAAGGTGTGGAAAGTTGAAGCCGCGGCGTTGGCAAGGATGTACACCATGTTGAAGTTGGGGTCTACCAGTTTCCAATCCAGTCCTTTGCCGGAATGGTTGATGATGAAAGCAATTGCAAAGAAGATGGCCGAGGCGAGCATCGGGCGGGGGGCGCGTTTGAGCCATTTGCGGATCGAGGCGGCTACCTGGGCTTTGTTTGCCCTGAGGAATGGTAGCGCCAGCAATGTGCTGACTAGGATCCAGAAATAAGCCTGCCAGAATAAACGCACTTTCTCCGGTTCTCCAGGGATGATCGTCACCGGCATGGCCAGGGTTTTGAAGGTCAGGTCAAAGAAGGGCAAAAAGGGCGCGTTGACCAGCACAGCAAAAACGATCAGGATGAGCCAGGGAGAAATGGCAGCCCTTAGAGAGAGCTTCCCGGCGTTGGATAAATCTTGTCCGGTGAGAACGCTACGATCATACAGAGGTTGTCTGGTCAATTTGAGGTACGCCAGCATGACCAGAATGACGCCCAACCCCGCAGCTACGCCGGTGAGTGTTACCATGCGGGCGGCGTTCATCGCGATGGCGATCAACCCGGCCGTGATGCCCGCTATCAAAGCAGGCGCTGCCCCGCGCAGCACCATCCGCCAACGCCCGACGATCCACAGCATCCCCAGGGCGATGCAGGCGCTGATGACAGGCATGAATTGCGCAAAATAGCCTCCCACTTCTTCTACGGGCAGTTTGACGAAGCCTGAAAAAACGACGATGGGAATGCCCAGCAGGGCATAGGTGCAGAGCGCGTCGTAGCCCAGCGCCGGCAGAGCGATGGCGACAAAGGAGGAGTAGCCGAGACCGAGCATGATCGGCGGCAGGATCGAAACCGGTGTGGCGCCCATTGCCGCCAGCAAGGTGCCAAAGCCTACGTTGATGATCATGATCTGCACCACCTGGTTGTTTGGGGCGATTGTTTTGATCAGCGTCACCACGCGGGGGATGGCGCCGGTCTCGCTCATGATGGTGATCTGGAAGATCGAGGT
Organism: Anaerolineae bacterium; assembly: GCA_013178185.1. Lineage (GTDB taxonomy): Bacteria > Chloroflexota > Anaerolineae > Anaerolineales > Anaerolineaceae > Ch132. The sequence continues at coordinate 27,929 of JABLXC010000016.1, forward strand.
CATCACCATCAAGGTGATCGGCAACGAAGCCACGATGCCGGAAAGGCTGGCTTTCAATAAAATTGGGAGGGGCGTACGAAAATACAACCAGGCGATCAGGAGAGTCGCTGCCCAACCCCACAGTCCTGCAATATCGGCGGCGGTGCGGTGGATAATCAATAAGGCCAGGATGATGGCAACAGGAAGCAGCGCGAGCAGGACAGAAATCGTGTTCATGGCACCCCTGGAAAGGATTTTGCTCTGAAAGATGGAAGGACGGTAACTGCGTTTATTACAAAGCTGGAACGATGGGAAAAGGCGTTTGAATTTGGAGATACCATCTAGTATACTATCTACACCTGTTCTCTGTAGTTGCGTTTGGGGGATTCTTTCTGGCGTTTTCTCCCGGCGCGCCGCCCTGGTTCTTTTGGAGAAAAGATGGTTTTGGAGAAGTTTCAACGAGCCTTAGCGCGCCAGGCAACCACGATTAACTTGCTCGTCCTGTTTGGGCTGGTTATCCTTTTTATGGGGGTGCTCTTTCCGTTCCTGGTCGAGCGACTGCAAGCGCTTTCGGGGGGTGGCGCGCTGCTCGATACGCTGTTTTATTATCCACCTGAAAAGGCGATGGAGATGATCGCATCCTATGGGGATGAGGGCCGCCGGCACTATCTGTGGATGCTTGTATCTGCCGATCTAATTTACCCGATGATTTACGGTGCCTTGCTGGCGTTATTGCTGGCAAGAGCGGCAAAGCGTCTGTCTGGCCGCTTTTTCTGGTTGGGTCATTTTGTATGGTTACCCTGTCTCCCCCTCCTTGCGGATTATGGCGAGAACGCTGCCATTGGGATCATGCTTTGGAATTACCCAGACACCTCAAAAATACTTGCGTGTCTGGCTTCTTTTTTTACAGTTGTAAAATGGGCCAGCTTGCTGGTGGTTAGCCTGCTGATCATTTTGAGCTGGTTAACAATTTTATTCAGGTCTTTTCGTAGAGGAGCGTCGTAAAAATAAAACGCTCTGTCGCCTTGGTGAAGGCGGCAGAGCTTCCCTAATTGCCGCAGGGTTTCGAATCAGGCTTCCTGTTTTACTTCGATCATACCTTCAAGAATTAACTCCAATGCCATGGTGTGACTGCAGCGACCGCGAGTCAAGAAGAAATCACAGTCGCAGGTCCAGTTGCCGTTTTCATAATGGACAACATGCGGATTATTGGTGCCATCCATTGTGACGGTTAACGAATTGACCTTGAACCGTTCTCGTTCTTGCGCGTAGCGCCTGGCTTTTTCCAGTTTGCTGATCATACCATAGTCCATTTGGATTGCACTCCTTTCAGGCCAAAGGTGATTTGTAAAAAGGCACGCGGCCACGCCGCGTGCCCTGGTCAGAATATTCGGTTGAAAACGGTAAAAACTCGCATCGCGATATCTGCTCCACTCTACCTATCATGATAGTACGAGTCGCCGCGAGAGTCAACAGGATCAACCTTAGAGTTTTGTTAACTCTCGCAGTGAGCGTGTGGGCAGAGCGGGAAAACCTCAGCGAGCCTTCTTTCGCAGCAGGTTAGATTTTTCTTCTTGAGTCAGGAAAGCCACCTCGAGCGCATTGCGCTGAGCCTGCCGGATCATCTCGGGGGTTAAACCTGCTGCTGGGGCGGCAACGCGGTATTCATAATTGATGTCAATACCGCTAATGCCGGGATCGTCAGTATTGATCGTGGCGAGGATGCCATGTTCCAAGAACTGCCGCAAGGGATGGCTGCGATAGTCGGGCACGGTACTGGTCTGGACATTACTGGTAAGATTGGCTTCGATTCCGATCGAGTGGTCGCGTAGGTAGTCCATCAGCTTAGGGTCGTCGGCAGCCCGCACGGCGTGCCCGATCCTTTGAGCGCCCAGTTTGTCAACCGCCTGCCAGATGCTTTCGGGGCCGGATGATTCTCCAGCGTGAACGGTGATGCGCCAGCCCACCTCTCTTGCCTGGTGGAAGTGTTCTTTGAACAGTTCGGCTGGCCAGTTGGCTTCATCGCCTGCCAGGTCGAGCGCGACGATATGCTGTCGCTGCGTCAGCAGCGCCTGGATTTCTAATTTGGCGATATCTACTCCATAGGTGCGGGAGAGAATGCCGATCAGGTTTGCGTGAACTTTGAAATCCCTTTCACCAGCTTTGACGCCATCCACAACGGCTTCTACGATCCCCGCCGGGTCCAGCTGATGGGCTGCAGCCATGAACCAGGGACTGAAGCGCAGTTCGACATAATCCAGGCCTTCGCGTTGAGCGTCTTCCAGGTTCTCATAGGCGATCCTGCGGCAGACATCCAGATTCACGAGGATGCCGGTCATCCATTTGAACTTGGCGATGAAGGCCATCACGCCGGGCTGCGGAGTGGTTACCTGGACGTGTGGCCGCAAGCCTTCGATATCCCAGGCGGGCAGGGGTAGATTGTAGGCTCGGCCGACCTCCAGGATCGTTTGAAGCCGCACATTTCCATCGAGATGCCGGTGCAGGTCGATCAATGGCAGGTGTGGATCAATTCCCATAGCGGTATCCTCCATCAAACGGGCGTGGTGCGACGATAACCAGACGATGTACCCTCTTTATTATAACCAACCTTAAGACAAATTTTGTCCGCCGATGGACCTTCCGGCAAACGCTTCGCCCTGGCGCTATGCTATAATCGATTCACCTATGGCCAAGGAACTGGAATCTTCCCCTCAGGATACACTGGCAAAAAACGAGGCGACTGTTGATGTAGGGCGAGGGCGGGTTCATATTCGGGTAAAAGCACCGCGCCAGACACAAATTCTGATCGATCTGGAGGCCGAACCTTCCGCAGGAGCGCCAGTGATACGACGCAGCTTTGTCTATGGGGTGCCTCTGGCTGCCAGTTCACCGCTCATCCGCCAGTTTGCTGCCTGGTGGGAGCAGGCGCGTGCCCGCTGGAATGCAGCGACGGTGCTCTCGGGATGCGCGCTCCTGGTTTACCTGGCGACGCGCTGGATTGCATTGCCCGATTACCCCATTTATTTCTTTACCGATGAAGCTGTGCAGACCACCCTGGCCGCCGACCTGGTGCGCGATCACTTTAGGGTGGGCGATGAGCTTTTGCCTACCTTTTTCAAGAACGCTTACCAGTACAACCTGGGGACTTCGGTCTATCTTCAAGTGATTCCTTACCTCCTGTTTGGAAAATCGATCTGGGTGACACGGGGCACGGCGGCGCTGGTTACATTGATAGCGGCCCTTTCGTTGGGGATGGCGATGAAAAAGGTCTTTCATAGCGCCTACCCGTGGAGCGCGGTGTTGCTGCTTTCTATCACGCCAGCCTGGTTCCTGCATTCGCGAACCGCCTTCGAAACCGGGATCGCGACTGCCTTTTACGCCGGGTTCTTTTATTCCTACCTGCTCTACCGCACTCAAAAACCGGGGGCAATTTATGGAGCGGTTGTTTTCGCCGCCCTTTCTTTCTACAGCTATAGCCCGGCCCGCATGGTGGTGTTGATTACTGCGGTGTTTTTCTTTCTCTCGGATCTGAAATATCACTGGCAGCAAAGGAAGATCCTGCTGGGCGCGCTTGGGTTGGTCTTGCTCGCGGCGCTGCCCTTTTTGCGCTTCCAGATTTATCATCCCCAGGAAAACTTGCGGCACCTGGAGGTGCTTAATTCCTACTGGATTCATGACATCCCCCTGCGAGAGAAGTTGAGCATCTATTTTCGTGAGTACCTTCAGGGGCTGGATCCGTTCTACTGGTATCTGGAATTGAACGGCGACTTGCCGCGACACGTGATGAAGGGCTATGGTCACCTGCTGCGCGCCACCCTACCGCTGGGATTGATTGGGCTGATCATCCTACTGCGCAGAATTCGCCAGGCGCCTTACCGCGCTGTCTTGCTGTCGTTGCTGGCGGCCCCGAGTGGCGGCGCGCTGGTTGAAATTGGGATTACGCGCGTTCTTATCCTGATCATTCCCGCGGTAATGATCAGCGCATTGGGGCTGACGGCCGTAATGGAGTGGGCGCAAAAGCGCTGGCAGCTTTCCCGCTGGAAGGTTGGCTTGCCAGTCTTCATTTTGATGGCTGGATTCAACTTCTGGATGTTGCGCGATGCGCTTGTAAACGGCCCGCTCTGGCACACCGATTACGGGCTGGGCGGGATGCAGTGGGGCGCCCGGCAAATATTTGGAAAAATTCGAGAAATGACTTCAGAGGATCCGAGGATCAAGATTTCTCTCTCGCCTTCTTGGGCGAACGGCACCGACACCATTGCGCAATTTTTCTTCGAAGGCGAACTGCCGTTTCAAATGGAGAGCATCGAAGGCTACTTTGACCGGCGTAGAACCCTCGATAGCAGCCGGGTGTTCATTATGATTCCTGAAGAGTATAAAAAAGTGATCCAAAGCCCAAAATTTACCAATGTCCAGGTTGACCAGGTCTTGAATTACCCGAACGGCCAGCCGGGTTTTTATTTTGTGCGCCTGGAGTATTCGGAAGCCTTTGACGCTATCCTGGCTGAGGAGAGCGCCCAACGCCGGGTTCTGCAAGAGGCGGGTGTAAAAATTGATGACCTGCCGGCCGCGGTGAGATATTCCTACCTGGATATGGGTCCGATTGATAACCTTTTTGACGATGATCCGCGGACGCTGGTGCGCACGTACGAAGCCAATCCGCTCAGGCTGGAAATTACCTTCGATAAACCTCGCGCCCTGACCGGCCTCAAAGCGCGCATTGGTGGAACAGCAACCATTTTCTCCTTTCAACTAGTGGATTCTGATGGTAAAGTTGTATATAGCGACCAGCAGGACGTGAAAGAAGCCCCGGATCCGCGCTGGTTGGAATTTACTGTTGAGCCTCCTCAGGATTGCGCCCAAGTGTTCATCGAAGTGAAAAGCACATATGATCAGGAACCTGCTCATGTTCATCTCTGGGAGGTTACCTTCGAATGAAAAAACGCCGGCCCTTTTTGATTTGGCTGATTTTCATCCTTTTTTTGATTTTGGGCTGGCTGGGTGTTGTAAGGATATGGCAGGCTGTGGCCGAATGGAACTGGCTGGCTGGTTACGGCTTGCGCGTTAGCCCGCTTTATCTTGCCGCCAGTGGGGCCGCCTGGGCGGCAGCCGGTTTGCTGCCAGCAATTGGGATCTGGTTCCGGCGGCGGTGGTCGTTGTGGGGGGGGCGCGTTGCGGCGGTTTTTGCGGCAGGCCTGTACTGGGTTGACCGCCTTGCCTTTGCCGTTTCGCTTTCGGACCGGGCTAACCTGCTCTTCGCGGCAGGATTGACGGCTGTTTTGATGTTCTATGTCTTTGGCGTATTCTCGCTGCCGCTGACAAGGCAGTATTTTGGAATGGAGTGAGTGGTATGGCCGGCGACGGTGTTGAAATCGAGGTGAAATTTTATGTGAGGCAGCTTTCTAAGCTGGAAGAGCGTCTGAAAAGCAGGGGGGCGCGCCAGGTGCAGCCCCGCACGCATGAATTGAACTTGCGCTTCGATACGCCGGAGGGCGATTTGACAGCGCAACGGCGCGTGCTGCGGCTACGGCGCGACCAAAAAGCATGGTTGACCTATAAGGGACCCTCTCAACCGGGCCTGACGGTGGGGGTGCGGCAGGAGATCGAGTTCGAGGTCAGTAGTTTTGAGGATGCCAAAAAATTTTTGAAGGCATTGGGGTACCAAATCTACATGTTGTATGAAAAATACCGGCAGGTGTATGCTGTGGATGATGTGCTGGTCATGCTGGACGAGCTGCCTTTTGGACATTTTGCCGAGATTGAAGGAGCAGACGCAAAAACAATTGAAAAGGCAGCCGACCTTCTAGGGCTCGACTGGGAGGCGCGCTGCGCTGTTAGCTACCTGGAGCTATTCAACCGTCTGAAAGCCCGGCGCGGCCTGACGGCCCATCACCTGTGTTTTGATGAATTTCGAGGAACGCAATTCACACCAGAAGACTTAGGGGTCTCCAGGGCGGATTAAGATTTAAGGGAATTTCCCTGCTTGCTAAAACTGTTGATCAACACCCGTTGCAGTCTGCATGTTGGAGGCAAGGAGCGTTTTCGAACTGGATGGTGGTGTGTTCTATCCCGAAGCGCGTCCGCAAGCGGTCTTTCAAGTCAGCCATGATGGAATCGGAGGAATGGACGTAGCCCTCCTCTAGCACCACGTGGGCGCTCAGGGCAATGTGCCCAGAGCATATACTCCAGACGTGCAGGTCATGTACGCTCGATATGGCGGGGGCCATGGTGATTTCGTTCGTGACATTCTGAAGTGATAAACCTGCGGGCGTGCCCTCGATCAAAATATGCAGCGCGGAACGAGTGAGTCGGGTAGCGTTGAAGAGGATCAGCGAACCGATCAACGCGCTGGCAAGGGGATCTACCCAATACCAGCCGGTTTGCCAGATGATAAAACCGGCGGCAATCACGCCAACGGATGAGATTGCATCCCCAACGACATGCAGAAAAGCGCTTTGCAGGTTGATGTCTTTGTGCCCGTTGTGTGACTCATGAGCGTGATGGTCATCGTGAAGAATGTCTTGCCCGCGAAGGATGAAGGCAACGATGATGTTGACTATCAGGCCGATGACAGCGATCCCCAGCATTTCCAGGCCAAGCACCTGGGTGGGTTCCAACCAGCGCTGGTAGGCTTCGTACCAGATGCCGAGGGCAATGAGGATCAGCGTGACGCCATTGGTCAGGGCTGCCAGCACCTCAAGGCGGTGCCAGCCGTAAGTGTGGCGATCATCCGGCGGCTGGGCGGAAAGGCGGAGCGCCAGAAAGCTCAATGCCAGCGCGAAGATATCCATAAAGACATGCGCAGCGTCAGAGAGCAACGCAAGGCTGCCAGTCCATAAGCCACCGATCACTTCGCCGATCAGGATTAAGCCGGTAAGCGAGAGGGAAAGAATAAACCGTTTTTCGATATTTTTACTCTGATGTGGGCGCATGGCGGTATTGTAACAGAATTTCTTCTCGTTCTCCTTCTTTAAAAAGATAAGGAAGATTTTTATTTAACCTGGCGACGCAGGATCGAATTATTCTCTGTCCACCCGTTTGCCTAATGCGCCGCCGTAAACCACGAATAATGTTTCGCCATCCAGTCCCAGGGCAGAATTGAGCAGATCGTCATCGAAGGCGCCAATCGCACAGACACCGCAGCCCAGCGCTTCGGCTGCAAGGTAGAGATTTTGGCAGATATGGCCTGCGTCTAGTAAGAGATAGCGATATCCCCGTTCGGTATAACGCCAGTACATGCGCTCAATCACCGCTACCCAGAAAAACGTCACAGAGCTAGAGGCAATCTGATTCTGGTTCAGGCAGGCGCGGGTGATACGATCATTTAAATCAGGGGAGAGATTCAACTCTAACAGAGCGTGTTGAAGCGCAGCGTAACGGTAAAGACCTGCCGGTAGACCTTCCACCTTATTAATGAGCAGGTAGGTCTCAAAAGCATGGCGCGCTCCAGCCGAGGGGACGTTTCGTAAAGTCGCCGGCCGGGCGCTGACGCGCCGCACACCTTGTGTCAGCCACAGCAGGCTTGAAAGTTCATCAATCGTAATTGCCTGGTTACTGTACGAGCGAACGGTCTTCCGGTTTTCGATGGCGCTCCGCAAGTCTATAGAGGGTATGTTGATTTCTGCTATCGGCGGGAGATCCAGGAGCCTGGCGCCTTCTGGGTAAGGAAGCTCTAACGGCGGCTGAGGAACCCCAGAGTCCTGTGGGGCAACTGGCAGGTACGGGTAGCAGGTTTTGCGCATAAACTCACGGCCAATACTGTTGCTCATCTTTCTTCTCCTGTGTTGGTTGTTTTCGAGCTCTTCCTTTTTGGCAGAAGCCAGAAAATTTTACCAGAAGGCGGGCATTCTGGATGTCATCACAGCTATTTAACCACGCTTTTACCACCTTTGGGCCGATCATAGGTTTTTCTAAATGGCTTACCCGGTATCCGATGGGCAGACAGCCTTATTCTTGAGATACCGGCCATAACAAAGGTTGACGCCAGGGGAACCGGAAGGTTGTCTAGCGGCCAATGGCCAAAATAACGACCATCACGAGAAGGTAGATGACCAAAGCCCCAGCCGAGATGATTAACTGGGCGACGAAGTAATGTCCCCAGACTGTGAAGGCGCGCGAGATAAAACTATGGCTTAAGAGATTGGTTTGGGGCAGGAGTTTTTGTAGCCATCGCTGCGCTTGAATCGGCACGGCGGCACCGGAGGGCATATTCAGGCTCTCTTTGTAAACCTGGTTTTCCATTTCCAGCGCTTCAACGCGTCGCTCGAGCGTCTCGAGGTAGTTGACCAGCTCAGCCTGACTGCGAAATTGTGAGGGGATAGGCATGGTTTTCTCCTTATTCTTTCCGAAGATCCCGATCGTGCGCTCCTCTGGAAATACCTTTATGGTACATTAACTTTTTACTTTTTGCTTTTCCCCAGGGCAGCCAATGTGGTTCTCAGGAAAACGGACATTACGGGATTTCCCTGCCCTGCCAGATCTCAGATATCGCGATGAGATTGTGTCGAAAGCCTTTGATCAGATTTCATGGCTTGCCAGCTGGATACATTGTGCGCCTTTGCCAGGTAAACGACTGATGACGCCCCGCGCTTCCAGGTCCAGTTTGACGGTGGTGCAATACCAGGAGATAAAACCCTGGACTGGAGATGTTAAAGCCTTTTTGGGCAGGATCAGGGTGCAAGGTCTGGATTCGTTCTTCAGAGGGCATCTTACGGTTCCTTTACCGGCGCTTTTAGCTCCAAAAGCGGAACAGGCTGAACCCGATATCTACCATAAGTGGATTGACGCCAAAAACGCTTGCCAGGCGGAAGATGAGCGACCAGAAACCCGCCCTGATTGGGCTGTCGATCCAAAGCAGCGCGAAGAGGAGAAGATAGCCAAAGCGCCCGAAAGACTGCGCCGCAAATTGGATGTCTTCCGGTAGAAAGGGAGCGATAATACCAAAACCGTCCAGCCCTGGAATAGGCAGCAGGTTTAGCACCAGCGCCACGATTTGAAAGAATGCAAGCAGAGAAAGACCCGCCCAGAATTCCATCGAACCGTGGGCTGAGGAGCTTGACTGAGCCAGATAAAGCGGGACTGCCAGCACGATCAGGACGGCCAGGTTCATGAGCGGGCCAGAGGCTGAGACCAGACTGCGCTTGCCCGGTGTGCGAATGGCCATCATATTGATGTAAACTGCCCCGCCAGGAAGCGCAATGCCCCCGGCGATGATAAACAACATGGGTAGCAAAATGCTCATCGCCCAGTGGGTGTAGCGGAATGGGTTGAGCGTAAGATACCCATGCATGGCAACCGACAGATCTCCGTTGAGATATGCGGATAATGCATGGCCGAATTCATGCAGGCAAAGAGAAATGAGCCAGCCTCCCACAACAAACAGAAAAACCCCTAGTTTGGCGGGCAGGATGCTAAAGTACATCAGGGCGGCGATGATGATGGTAAACAAACCCAGGCTGATGAAAACAGAACTGATCTCCACAGGCGGGTTGCCGGCGGTCGGCCGCCGGTGCGCCTGGGGGTCTGCTGATTTTGGAAAGGGGATCTTTTGCGGAAAAGCGTTTGAAAGGGCGGCGTCATTTTCTGGCCTTTCAAAGCGGGCGTTGTCTCGGAAGGTCTCCAGGCGGACGCCATTCTGGCGTAACAGGGCGCTGACAGGCAAGAGAGCGTTGAGCAGAATGCCTAGCAAGATCAGGCTGGTATCAATATAAGACAGGCGACGGACGCGGGCTTCTCCGGCAGCTTCGCGCAAGATGGCGCGGGTATCCTCGCTGATCGCCGGCTCCTGTCCGGGCAAGAGCGGGGAGGGAGAATCCAGCCGGATGCGTTCCTCGACCTGGGCGCGTAAGGTGGCAAGGGGAATGCCGAGGATGCGCAAGGTTTGCATGGCGCCGGATTCCGGGTTGCGGAGCAATCCTAGCAGGATATGCTCGGGTGTGATGGTGGCTGAGCCATTCTCTTTGGCGATCTGGGCGGCCAAAAGCATGATCACGCGTGCGTCTTTGGTAAATTCAAGGGAAGGGTTATCCATGGGGTAATTTTACCACCTGGCGTCGAGTTGGCTTGAGAGGAATCGTTTCCTGATTAAATTTTGCAATGAATAGTCTGGCCGGAACGAGCGGGTTGTTTCCAGGTATCCACCACGCCGCCGTGTAGTATACTCAGGTTGCTTTGATTTTCCGGCGGTTGTGG
>JABLXC010000017.1 GCA_013178185.1 Anaerolineae bacterium
GGACCAGGCACATGGATAGGGAGAATGAGCGGGCGGTAGCCTATTTGCGGGAGGCGGTGGGGATTTTGCAGACGAGCCTGGAACTCGGACGCGGGAAGCAGCCCGAATTTTACCGGGTGGTCGCGGCGCAACTGCGGTTGCTGCTATGCGACACCACCCGCCGGCACAACCGAATGGAAGATATTGCCCTGGCGCCGCGCGCAGCGCCAGGCTGGGGATTGCATCCCCTGGTTGAGAATCGGTTTGACGCCAGCCGCGAGCGTCTGCCGCTGGCTGACTGGCTGGCGCAACCGCTGCCGTTGGGAAGGGACCAGGCCAGACTGACAATCCGGCGATTGATCCGGCAGGTGTGCGACCAGGATGGGGGCGCGCATGTGGATTTGAAGGAATGGGATGCCGGAGACCTGGATGCGCGCCGGGAATGGATCTTAGGGATCGGAGAATATGTATTGGGGGAATTGGAGGCGCTGCTGGCAGAGATGGGTTATCAAAAGGATGAACTGCGGTAGAAATCTCCCTTTTTATTTTTGAGAAAGGTTTTGATCAAGGAGCTGGAGCGCTTCGATCAGAATATTGAGATCAGCAACGGCGGTTTTAGGGTCGCGAGCTGCTTCGGCGCTGATCAGGTCGAGGCGTGCTTTGAGCGTGGATGCCAGATTGGGATCGAATGCTTTGATATTCGGAAGAACCTGCTCCAATTGCTGGATGGCGGCAGTGATAGACTTTTGGGCGGTTGCAGAGCCGTTGCGGGCGCTGAGAGCAAGCCGGGCGCTTTGGGCGTGATCCAATACAGAGAGTACCTGTATACGGCTTTGCTGGATAGAGAGGCGTTCCTGGGCTTGCTGGAGGTCCTGGCGGGTTGTTTGAAGGGACTCTTCGGCGTTGGCGAGCTGTCCCTGGAGTGTTTCTGCTTTGAGGAGGGCGTCTTCTAAAGACAGGCTGGCAGGGCGGTAGAGTAGGAGGTAGGCGAGCAGAAAGCCCAACGCAAAAAAGCTTACAATTAAGGCGAGGGTGCGTGTGACGGATCGCGCAGCGCGGCCAAAGCGTGTTTCGGGATTGAACAAGAACTGTAGGCCGCGCTTGAGAAAACTGGGGCGCGATGGCTCGGTTTGCGATCCAGATGAGTCTTCTTCTGGCTGGGCGGCAGTTAATGGGCTTTCCTGACCCGGTGTTTCCAGTATTTCTTCTTGGTTTTTGGCGTCCTCGACCTGTTCTGACATTTTTAATCCTTTGTTTTGATCGCTTGCGGATATCTCCGGTTTCCCAATTAATTCCGAATAGGGGTTGGCGTTTTTTCCACCAGGCCGGTGGGGGAGGGCGTAGCGCCAGCAGGAGGCTGGATTGTAGCGGTGGTTTCTGGGAGGGGAGGCGACGCGGTGGGGAGACCAGCGGCTAGCAATTTCCAGGCCAGGTCTAAATCGCTGGAGGCTTGCACCGGCGAAGCTGGCAGAGCTGCCAGGCTGCTGCCGAGCCGCTCAATCCAGAGGAGGACAGTTTCTTGCTGGTAGGCTGGAACTTCTGCTTGCAGGGATTGGAGTTCGCGACGTGCGGCTTGTATGTCTTCGGTTGCCAGGCCATAGTTGCTTTGCAGGAGGAAAAGCCGGGCGCGGTTGAGCAATTCCATTGCCCGCAGAATTTTTATCTCGCTGCGGAGCGAACGAAAAGGCGAATCCGGAGCGGTTTGGGTCATCTGGATGGCAACGACCTGCGTCGCTTCATAGGAAAGCCAATCGGTCATTTTGGCTATTTCGGCGTCCAATTCGTCCAGCTTTTTGAGCGATTGGTTTTGTGTCTCAACCGCCTCTTGAAGGGATTGGAGATTGGTTTTAAGGGAGGAGAAATTTTCGCGGTCAAGGGTTTGTTGTTGTTCCAGCGCGGCGATGCGCTCCTGAAGGCTGGCGGCGGTTTCTTCGAATCGGTTGCTGCTCGATGCCTGGCCTGTTTCGAGGATGCTGAGCCGCTCGGATATTTGTGATTGAGAATCATGGAATTGAGTGTACAAAAAGACGCCGCCAAAATAGAGAATGCCGCCCGTCAAGGCGCCTAACAGGAGCACCAGTAAAAGCCGGAGCAAACCTCGGAGGAAGTTCTTTGCTAAGCGGCTAAAGCGGGAAGGAGGCGTAACATTTGGAGCGGTCATCGGCTGTCTCCTTAAGGTTGGACCGGCAAGGTCTCGTTGAGGAGGGAACGCAGCCTTTCGAGAAAACGATCGAATACGCTGACGCGCTGGTCGAGTTGGGAAAGCTGGCTGCGGGTTTCTTCCAACTGACGGTTCAGACTGTCCATCTGACCGGAGAGCTGCTCTGCCTGGGTGCGAAGGGCGGCGCTTTCTTGCTCGAGGGCATCCATTCTGCCTGTGAGCGCTTCAAGGCCGTCAAGGCGGGCGCGCAGGGAGGAGACCTCTTGCCGGAGGTTTTCGGTGTCTTTGCTGAGAATGCTGAGACGTTGTTCCAGATCGGCAACCCGGTTGACGCGGGCGTAACGCACCCCGCCGTTAATCACGGATAGAATGCCCAGATTGAATAAAAGGGAAAGGAACAGGATAAGCAAAGCAACCACAGAACCCCATAGGAGGATCTGGCTGCGATCTACTGGCGCGGCGCCAAAGGACGGGAAAACCTCCTTCACCTGGGACGGCTGTTCGAAGGGGAAAGAAACCGGCGGCGGTGTGGCTGCCTCTGGCTGGCTACTCTCTGGGGGCAGACGCTGCGCCTCACCGGTAGCTGGTTCGGGAAGCGGCTGCTCTGCTGGAAGCGGAGGGTTTTCAATTGTGAGATTGGAGAAGGCCGGTTCCGGTTCGGGCAAGGGCGTTGCTGCTTCAGGGGGTGGGGAACTCTTTTGATCTTGTGAAGGCGGTAGGTTCTCAACCGGCTGGGACGAAACGACCAGGAAAGGTTGAAGGCGCTGTACGGTGGCTTTGCCGATGCCGTTAACGCGCCGCAGGTCTTGCAAAGTTTGATAAGGTCTGCCGGCGATGATTTTCTCTGCCAGTGGGCGGTTGATAAAAGGGAGATTGCAAAGCTCTTCGAGTTCTGCCTGATTTACATCTATCATCCCTGGAGAAGCGTTGGTCATGGGGCTCTTCCTTTCGCGGCTGGCGAGTTACGAACCGCCTTCGTTCCGTTCTGGCAAGCGCGGCCGGGCCGGGTATGGCATAGGGATATATTCTACCGAGGGACGGCGAGTATTGGCTTGCGGGTAAAGGTTCATCAGCTGATAAATTTCTTGGGGCATTTCGGTGCTGACTTTGAGGCCTAGATTCCTGGCTTCTTCAACGCTGATGGGATAATCGTGGGTCCATTTTCCGGATGCGAGGTCTTCAGCCAGACGATCCGTTTGCTCTGGCGTGTAATCACAGCAGGTTATCCGCTTGATCGTATCTTTTACCTGTTGGATGGCTTTGCGTGAGATGTCGGCCAGGATCATCGTCTCATCTTCGATTTTGTCGGGGTTCTTCTGTTCCAATACCTTGAGGATAGAAGCTGCCGGGAAATTGCCAATCTGCGGGTCAACCGGGCCAAGAACGGCGTTGTCGTCCATGACAATTTCATTGGCCGCCAGAGCCAGCATCGTTCCCCCGGACATGGCGTAGTGAGGGACGAATACCGTCACTTTTGCGGGGTGTTTGGCAAGGGCGTTGGCGATTTGTTCAGAAGCTAGCACCAATCCACCAGGGGTATGCAGGATCAGGTCAATAGGGAGTTCTGGGGCAGTAAGTTTGATGGCGCGCAACACCTGTTCGGAATCCTGGATGTCAATGTAGCGGGCAAGCGGGAATCCAAGAAAGGACATGCTCTCCTGGCGATGGATGAGCGCAATGACGCGGCTGCCGCGCTTTTCTTCGAGCTGGCGGATCAATCGCAGACGGGCGGCATCCAGCATTCGCTGCCGTACCAGGGGGGCAAGTGAAGCCACTAAGAGAAAAATCCATAACAAGTTGAGGAACTCCATAAAACCTCCGTGATTTACCAGGGAAAGAATTCGTCCGGATAAGCGGTGCGGCGTGGGCGGCGGAAGAGGGCAGGCAGCGCAATGATCAGGCCGAAGAGAAACCCCCCCACGTGCGCCCACCAGGCGACGCCACCCATTTGCGCGCCGCTGGCGGTTGACAGTGAGAGCACACCCGAAAAGAGCTGCGAGACAAACCAGAAACCAAGATAGACGAACGCCGAGATTTCGACGAACCAGGGCAAGAAGAACAGCGGGATAAAGGTGATGACACGGGCGCGGGGGAAGAACAGAAAGTAAGCCCCTAAGACGGCGGCAATAGCGCCGCTGGCGCCGATGGACGGGATATTGCTGCCGGGGCTAAAAAAGGTTTGCAGACCCCCGGCGACGAACCCGCCGAGCAGGTAAAAGAGCAAATAACCGCCTGAACCCATGCGGTCTTCTACATTATCGCCGAAGATAAACAAAGTCCACATGTTGCTGAGGAAATGCAGCCAACCGCCGTGGAGGAACATATGCGTAAGAAAGGGATAGAACGAGAAAGGATTGCCAAGGTTGAGGCGAGCAGGGACAAGGCCAAAGCTATATACAAACCGCTCTAAACTGGCGGGGGAGAGCGAAAGTTCAAAGAAGAAAACTAGCGCGTTAACGGCAATGAGCAAGAGGGTGATGATTGGGAACGAGCGCGAGCGAATGGTATCGCGAATTGGAAACATAGGCCACCTCTGCTTTTAGTATATCCGCGGTGCTGAAATTGTGCAAATTGGCCTTAAGTTATCATCATAAAGTCATGCCTCTACCAGAGCATCTCCCATCTCAAGCAGCGATTGAACGCATGCACTGGAAAGATATATTGAACCTCGTTTATACGGAACCAGAATGGTAATTTCTTTCTTACCCTCAAACCCTGTGATATTTACCAATGATATAATTTTAGCGGTGTCCACACAAGGTTCCACATCCTCAACAGCAAGCAGACAAATTGCCCGCTCTGCCGGGGTAGTAATGGTTGCGCTGGTGATCAGCCAGGTTGTCGGCCTGGTCGCGAAGAGCGTGATTGGCGCAACTTTTGGTACTGGTTTAGAGAGTGAGGCCTTTTTTGCCGCCAACCGGTTTGCAGAGATCTTGTTTAACCTGGTGGCGGGCGGCGCGCTGGCTTCGGCGTTCATTCCAACTTTCACAGGGTTAATCGCTCAAGAAAATCGAAAAGAAGCCTGGCAATTAGTCGCAGCAATTGCGAACCTGGTCACACTGGTGTTGACGGCCATCAGTATTCTTTCCGCTATTTTTGCGCCGCAAATTGTAAAGACGATCCTGGCGCCGGGCTTCTCTGCCACCAGCCCGGAAAAAGAGGCCTTAACGGTAGCGTTGCTGCGCCTGCAATTGCCTTCGTCGACTATTTTTGGGCTGAGCGGGCTAGTGATGGGGATTTTGAATGTACACCAGCATTTTCTGTTGCCCGCATTGGCGCCAGCGATGTACCAGCTTGGTTTAATTCTGGGCGCCCTGGCGCTCTCGCCCTATGTTGGAATCTACGGGCTTGGTTGGGGTGTGGTGTTGGGCGCGGGGTTACACTTGCTGGTGCAGGCGCCTGCTTTTTTTCGATTACCGGGGCGGAGTTACCAATTCACGCTGGGTTTAAAGAACCCAGACGTGCGCGAAGTGGCGAGGTTAATGGCGCCGCGCTTGCTAGGCGTGGCGGTGGTGCAGCTCAATTTCCTGCTGAATACGGTGCTGGCTTCGTTCCTGCCTGAGGGCAGTCTGACCGGTATTAACCTTGCCTTTCCCTTGATGATGATGCCGCAGGCCGCGATTGCGCAATCCGTTGCGA
Source organism: Anaerolineae bacterium (assembly GCA_013178185.1). Classification (GTDB taxonomy): domain Bacteria; phylum Chloroflexota; class Anaerolineae; order Anaerolineales; family Anaerolineaceae; genus Ch132. The sequence continues at coordinate 5,780 of JABLXC010000017.1, forward strand.
TTGCCGCATTGCCCACTTTTTCGGCACAGGTCGCAAGAGGCAAGTTGGGAGAAATGCGCGCTTCCCTGGCGGCGACGCTGCGCGGGGTCTTGCTGCTGGCTATTCCGGCTTCGGCGGGATTGATCCTTCTCCGTTACCCGCTGGTGAGTTTTATCTATGAAAGACGAGCCTTCACAGCGGAATCTACCCTGTTGGTGGCCTGGCCGTTATTGTGGTATGCCGCCGGGCTGATAGGTCACTGCGTGGTTGAAATCGTCAGCCGCGCCTTTTATGCGCTGCACGATACTCGCACGCCCGTCACCGTGGGGGTTGTGGCGATGAGTTTGAACCTGGGGCTGAGCTTGTTCTTTACGTGGCTGTTTGCGCGAGTCGGGTGGGCGCCGCATGGCGGCCTGGCGCTGGCGAATTCGCTAGCGACCTTTTTGGAATGTATTGCTCTGCTGGTCTTAATGCGCCGGCGGCTGGATGGGCTGGAAGGGAAAAGCATCTGGCAGGTGCTGTGGAAAGCCGGGCTGGCAACGCTGGGGATGGGTATCGTTGTCGCCGTCTGGCTTGGGCTGACGAACGGCAATGGCAGCAGCGGGCTAATCACCCTGGTTGGAGCAGGATGTGGAGCGTTGGTTTACGGTGGATTGATTCTCTTGCTGGGGGTAAGCGAAGCGCGGCTGGTTTGGAAAGCGGTTTGGAGACGCGTCCTGACGAGATAGGAAAGCCAAAATATTCTTTGAAGGAGTTTTCTTTTTTCGCCGCGATTGCAACTTTCTGTACCTTTGTGCGTAAATAATTACAGTAACTGTGGCTGATTAAGCGCAAAGGAGTATATGAATGGCAACAACGGAAATTAAAACCAATCAGAACCCGGGCTGCCTGGTGCAGATTCTGTGGTTTGCATTTGTGGGTTGGTGGCTTGGACAGGCCTGGATGGTTGCGGCGTGGATTTGTATGGTGACCATTTTCGGCATCCCCCTGGGCGTATGGATGCTAAATCGAATTCCAAAAGTGATGGCGTTGCGAGAGCCAGCCTCTGTGGTACGAATTACCACGCGTCCGGATGGTTCGATCCAGAAAGAGGCGGTTGATGTCCGCCAGGTGAATATTGTGCTACGCGCCCTTTATTTTCTGTTGATCGGTTGGTGGTTCACTGCCTTATGGTTAGAGCTGGCATATGCAATCAGCATGACGGTGATCGGGTTGCCGATTGGTTTTTGGATGTTTGATCTGGCGCCTGCGCTTTTAACGCTAAAGAGATAAGCGATGCTTACTTTGGAGATTTACGAGAAAGAGGAAGGACGCCAACCCTTCCTCTTTTCTAACCAGATTTCCCCTCGTCTCTGGTTTTGGGAAACAGCGAACCTTTGCCGTCCACTGCGATAGACGAATTACAGAGACTGAAACGCCTGGTTAACGAATGACCTCGAATTTTGAACCCAACGCCCCGCAGACCGGGCATTTTTCCGGCGCATTGCGTTTGTGAACATAACCGCAGACAGGGCAAACGTAGTAATCAAAATCCTCGAACTTGACGCCGTTTTGGAGCATCTCTAGCGCCTCACGGTACAGGCTTTCGTGGATTTTTTCGACTTCCATCGCATCTGAAAAACTGCTGAGGGCGCGTTTGTTTCCTTCTGCCTCGGCGTCTTTAATGAAATCCGGATACATGGTAACAACTTCGTAATTTTCTCCCGCGATAGCGGCTTCAAGGTTTTCGGCGGTGGACTTGACACCGCCCAGAACGCGCAAGTGCGACATGGCGTGGATGGTCTCGGCATGCGCAGCGGCCCGGAAGAGGCGCGCAATCTGTGAAAAACCATCGGCTTCTGCCTTTTTTGCAAACGCCAGGTATTTTCGATTGGCTTGCGATTCGCCTGCAAATGCTGCCAATAAATCTTCGGTTGTCTTAGACATTGTTCCCTCACTTGAAAAGAAGTTTTCTCTTAGCGTAATAAGAAAAGGGCGGCGTGTCAATCCATAGATTGTGAATTTTTGTACTGATTTTATTCTGACAAATTTCCCACCGCTGGTTGGCAGGCAGGTGACGGAGAGTCGTTCTTATCTTTGTAAAGCGGCGCAGTTATGGAAGCTGTCTATGCTATAATCTGGAGAGTAATTTCAACTTTATTTACCCGGTAGATGACGATGCAATTTCTTGTGACTGGAGCAGCCGGATTCTTAGGATCAGCGCTGGCGAATCGACTTGCGCGTGAAGGCCATAATGTGCGCGGATTGGATGATCTATCAACAGGAGATCCATCTGTGCTTTCCCCCTCGGTGAATTTCACGCGCGGGGATATCAATGATCGTCCGAAGCTTTGGACATTGCTTCAGGGGGTGGATTGTGTTTACCACCTGGCGGCGCGGGTGCTGGTGCCAGAATCCGTGCTTTATCCACGAGAATATGATAAGGTCAACGTTGGTGGAACGGTGGCGTTGATGGAGGCAATGCACGATGTTGGAGTGCGTCGGGTGGTGTTCATCTCTTCTGGCGCAATTTATGGTGAGCAAAGCGAACAGCCCTTAAGGGAAAAGGCGACGCCGCAGCCCCGCTCTCCTTATGCAGTATCGAAATTGGCGGCTGAATATTACGTGCGGACGATCGGCCGTTTGTGGGGCATCGAGACGGTCTGTTTGCGCGTCTTCAATGCCTACGGGCCAGGGCAGCCTTTGCCGCCTGTGCATCCTCCGGTCATCCCTAATTTTTTACGGCAGGCAGCCCTGGAAGGCACCCTGGTGGTGCATGGGGATGGCTATCAAACCCGGGACTATGTTTACCTGGATGATGTCGTCAACGCTATGTGCGGGGCGGCTACTGCGCCCGGCGTGAACGACCTGGTGATCAACGTTGGAAGCGGCGTGGAGACTTCGGTGCGAGAGTTGATCCGCCTGGTGCGCGAAGTGACGGGTGGAAACCCGGAAGTGGTCTATAACCCTCGGAACGATGGCGGCCCGGCGCGGATGTGCGCCGATTTGACACTTGCTAAAGAGAAACTTGGATATAGCCCGGCGGTATCCTTAGAGGTGGGGTTGCGGAATACCTTTGAGATGGATGCAAAGCTGCGAAAATTGAAGGGGTGATGAGAAGATGGCGCGAAAGAATTATTTGATTGATATGGATGGCGTTCTGATTCGTGGGACTACCCTGATCCCTGGGGCAGACCAGTTCCTGGAGCGGTTGAAAAAGCAGAATGCGGCCTATCTGGTCTTGACCAATAACCCGCGCCACACGCCGCGCGACCTGGCGCACCATTTGCAGCGGCTTGGATTGGATATTCCTGCTGGGGCGATCTTTACTTCGGCCATGGCGACGGCGCGGTTTTTACAGATCCAGCGGCCGAATGGCACAGCCTATGTCATTGGTAGCAGTGGCTTAACTTCTGCATTGCACGAGGCGGGATATATTCTTACAGAGAACGAACCGGATTACGTTGTCCTGGGCGAGTTGGATAATTACACGATGGAGATGCTGACGAAAGCTGTCCGGCTGATCGCAAATGGGGCGCGCTTCATTGCCACCAACCCAGACGCTTCTGGCCCGACGGCCGAAGGGCCAGCGCCAGCCTGTGGGGCGCTGGCGGCGCTGATTGAACGGGCCAGCGGGATTTCTCCCCTTTACATCGGCAAGCCCAATCCATTGATGATGCGGATGGCTTTGAAATATCTCGGCGTGCATTCCGAGAACACTGTGATGATCGGCGACCGGATGGATACAGATGTCATCGCAGGTGTGCAAACCGGTCTTGAGACTATTCTGGTGCTTTCAGGGATCACGCGCAAGGAAGAGGTAACGCGCTATTCGTATCTTCCTACTCGAATTGTCCCATCAGTTGCTGAAATCGAGATTGAATAAATCCCTTTTAAATACTTGACGCCTCGCTTTTCCAACCCGTATGGATGCGGGATGTGGGACAATACTGTACGTGGGTTATTCTTCTCGTTTGATGAGGTAGGTATCAAAATCTCGGGCGATAACGGTTTCAGAGAAAACTGCTTGCGCTTCTTGCAGCACTTCTTTTTCCCGGTAGCGGCGAGAGATGTGGGTGAGGATCAGTTTTTTGACTCCGGCTCGAGCAGCGAGCGTGGCGGCTTGGCGGGCGGTGAGGTGAGAAAACTGGCGCGCCAAGTCCGCTTCTGATTCCAAATAAGTGGACTCGATAATGAGCGCGTCGGCTTGATGGCAGATAGATTCCAGGCTTTCAATCTCGCCGGTATCCCCGATATGAGCCAGGCGCACACCAGGGCGGAAATCCCCCAGCACCATTTCCGGCGTCACGAGACGGCCATCCGGCAGGGTAACTTCCTGTCCGGCAACCAGATTTCGCCGCCAGGGACCGGGTGGAATTTGCAGTTCTTCTGCTTTTTCAGGTAAAAAGGGGCGGCGCCCTTTTTGTTCGAAAAGGTAGCCAAACGAATCTGAGCCGCGGTGAACTACGGGAAAAGCAGAGATCGAAAAGTTTTCGTTTTCAAAGAAAACGCCTTTTTGAACAGGGATCAGGTGGAGGGGCATGGGAGGAGCGCCCCCCCGCAAGACAACGCCGTATAAAAGATCGTGGATGCGGTCGAGCGCGCCGGGGCCAGCATAGATTTCCATCTCTTCCATCGTTTCCCAGCGCATGAGGGTCGAAAGCAGGCCAGCCAGTCCCAAAATATGGTCGAGATGGCCGTGCGTGATCAAGATACGGTTCAACCGTTTGAATCCCAACCCGGATTGCAGAATCTGGCGTTGAGTGCCTTCGCCGCAATCGATCAAGAAACGGTGTTCTTCATGCTTGATCACCTGGGCGGGGAGATTGCGCCGGATGGAGGGAGCTGAAGCTGATGTGCCTAAGAAGATGATTTCAAACAAGGAATATGGCTACCTTTCCGGGATTTGATAGTATTGTACCCGATGAAAGCCCGGAATACGCCATCTGATCATAAGCAGGATTGAAGTTTTTGCGCCCAGGCGTTAAAGCGATAAACGCCTGGGTGAGGGGGGCACCCAAACGTTTATCTGGACTTTATTTTAGTAGGTTTTTTGTAGAAATACAAGGGTTTTTAAAAATTTTAAGAATTATCTTGTTTGTCCAACATTAACAGCGTTAATAGAGAAATATGTTTCTTCTCTAAATGCCCCAGGAGGGACTCGAACTCTCAACCTAGGCGTTAGGAGTGCCTTGCTCTGTCCTGTTGAGCTACTGGGGCCGATTATCAAAATTATAACATATGGATGAGCGGTATGATTAAAAAAACAAGAAGGAATCAATTGAATAGAATCAATTTCTCAAAATTAATTAAAATATACTTAAGTTGAAAATAATCATCCATGGAGATGTTATGACGGCGATACTGCAGATCGGCTTGAGGATAAAAAACAGGCGTCAGGAACTGGGTCTGACCCAAAAGGAAGTGGCCAGAAAAACAGGGTTATCTCCGGCATTTCTGAGCCAGGTCGAACACGGAAAAGTCAGTCTCACGATCAATTCGCTGGAGAGCGTGGCAATGGCGCTGGACACCCACATTGTCAATTTGATTTCGGATGATGCCCATGCGTCATCGGCGGTTCAGCCTTCTGTTGAAAAACTACCCGAAGGAAAACTGGCTTATGACCCGGTCAAGACGCCGCTGAACCGATCGCGCTTGCTTCTTCCGACCTCCAACATGATGTTCGAACTGCTCACACCCAGCATCAATCGAAAGTTTGTTGCATATAAGCATCAGTTAAGGTCTCATACCGTCTATATTGCCAGCCGCCTTTCAGAGCCAACGGATCAGGTTATTTACGTACTCTCGGGAAAGTTGGGGGTTGGGTTGGAGTCGGGGGATTATGAATTGAACCCCGACGATTCGATCTACTATAACGACAATGATAAATTAATGCGACTGGTGTGTCTGTCGGAAGACGAAGACGTGGTATTCCTGGTGATCATATCACCGCCGGTTTATTAGAGGAGCGTATGAGCATTAACGCGGGCTTAAATATCAGAAAGCATCGAAAAGTGAAAGGTCTTTCCCAAAAAGAGACCGCCAAGATGGCGGGAATTACGGCGTCGCTCTTAAGTCAAATTGAAAACAACAAGACCAATATCTCTTTGAGCACTTTGGAAAAGATCGCAAAGGCATTGGATGTATCTATGGCCTCATTTATTTCTGGTTTGCCTGTGAAGAAGGATCCTGTCTCAAAAAGATCAAGCCGTGAAGAAAAAGGGCCGCGCGCTCTGCCACAGCAAGCCTACCATCCGGTGACGCGTCGTGGAAACCGTCCGACTATATTTCTTTCCGGGTTGGCGGTGGAACTGGAATTACTGTCTCCCCGGATGAATCAAAAATTTGTGGCTTATAAAAAAGAATTGGGCGTTGGACAGGTTATCGAGTCGCCAATTTTATCTCAGCCGGCTGAACAAGTCCTTTATGTCATTTCGGGTATCTTAAAAGTCGAACTTGCCTCCGGCGAATATATCCTTTATCCAGGATATTCAATTTCTTGTACAGAGGATAATGGTTTAATAAGGATCAGTTGCGTTGCTGACCCGGCTGTTTTTATTATGGTTTCGGCTCCCCCAATTTACTAAGCCGTAATTGCGGCAGTACACGATGCAACAGGGATATGGTTTGACGAATTCCCGTTGTCACCTGAAAGGGTGTTGAGGAGTTTGAGTGAAAACGAAAATAAATAAGCCGTCTCTCGGTCTGGTGTGGAGCTGTGAGAGACGGCTTGTGCGTACCTGAGAGAGCTGGTCAGGGGGTGGGATTTTTCCAATAGCTCATCTGGTCAACCCGCAGCGTCAGGTTGGGTGTGATATCCTGGTTGATAAAGACGCCGAAATACCCATTTGCAAAAGTGCTGTCTTTATATTCTTCCAACAGGGCGCCGTTGGCGTACAGGATCAGCCGGTTACCTACAGCCATAATGCCCATGCGGTTAAACACAGCGCTTCCGGGTTGGATGGCTGAACTCTTCTTGGGGCTGATGAGGGTTGTCATTTTGCCTTCGGGAGCGACTTTACCATCCCATAGTTTCAGGTAGTACTTGCCATCACAGGTAAAGCCGAACAGGTAGCCGCGATCTGCCTCCCTGAGAACCGGAACGCGGAAGATGATGCCATAGTTATCGCTGCCGGAACATTTTTCCAGCCGGGCGGCCATTTCGATATACACGTTGTCGAGGCTTTCGGTGCCTGCCAGCCGCCAGCCTGAAATATCGGTGGTTGCCGTCAAAAGCATGACGCCATCCTTGAATTCAAGGTTGGTGTACTGGCTTGGCCCGACAGTCCAGTTCCAGGTGGTCGCGTTGTCCATCGGATCGAGAGAAGTGGGGCTGCCCAGCCTGCCAACCGGGTCTGTTGCAGGAGCGGTGAAGGCCGGCGCAGGGGGGGCGGTCTGGGTAGCGGTTGGGCCGGCGGGGGTTTCTGATGGAGCAGTGGTTGGGGTTTCGGTTGCCGTCGGCAAGGGGGATTCAGTCGGGGTATGGGTGGGGATGGGACTGGCTGTTGCGGTTGGCTCGAGAAGCGGCGGGTTGGTGCTGAACGGTTCTACCGGGATGGGAGAAGGCGCCAGGTTAGGGTCCACCGTATTGGTTGGGTAGCTGGTCAGGATTTGCGCTACGCGGGTAGCCATATCGGCATCGGATACTTGCTGGGCTGGCTTGCATCCGGCCAGTAATAAAAAAACGATCCATAAGGACAGGGCTTTCTTCATGGTCGAACTCCTTGGCGTGATTTCCTCAATAATTGTCCGGCGTCAGGTTCCAACGTGCAATAGATGTGCCAGAAAGGGCTGGTTCTCTGCGCATCTGTTTTAGAACTTATAGCCGATGGTTCGAAGGAAATTTTTCCGCCAGGCGATGTCTTTTTCTTCCTCAATGGCTTTTGGTTTCTGGCCATCCACAACGCCCAGAATAGCGCGGCCGCCATCAACTTCTGTCAGGATAACGGTGGTCGGATTGGCAGTGGCGCAAAAGATATGGCAGACTTCCGGGATCATTTTCAAGGTGTTGAGGATGTTAATAGGATAAAACCCTGCTCCGAGGAAGAGAATGAAGCTGTGTCCTGCACCGATTGCAACCGCATTTTTCTGGGCCAGTTGGATCATCTCAGGATCGTTGCCGGTCCAACGCACCAGACACATACCGGAGGCCTCGCAGAAAGCCAATCCGAATTTGATACCTGGCACTGAGGAAATTAATGCTTCATGGATGTCCTCTATGGTCTTGATGAAGTGTGACTGGCCAAGGACAAAGTTGATTTCATCCGGTTTCTCGATTTTGACGCTTAAGAGATCCATTTGTACGCTCCTTGGTGAGACGTTTTGTTTATTGTACCTATCCTATTTGAAAGCTGCAACCGGGGGGATAAGGGTGGCGCGCATGACAAAACGGTCTAAGGCGCCAAAGCGGTATTTATACTCCTCATCGCCGCGCATGAAGTCGAATTCATCAAAGCCAATTTCGTTGGCCCATTTCAATTGCAACCCCAATAAGACCCAGCCGGGTGAATATTCTCGAAAGGCCGGGTTGATTCCTGAGTTATAGATCCACAGCCGGTTAAGGTAATTGAAACCTAAATAGCCGGCAGCCTTTTGACCGCCGATGGTCAGAAATGCCATATGGAGACAGGCTTTGTCAAAAGCGCACCGCACGACTTTGTGGAAGTGATTGCGCATCAATTCGGTCAGAAAGGCGGCTTTCTGTGGTTCAAAAGCCATGAGGTCCATGAAGGCGTTCGTTTCTTGTTCCAGCGTAGCGCTGTCGTGGACGAGATACCAGGATACGGGAATTTCTGATTCTGTTGCTCGCCGAAGTTTGCGGCGAATTTCGTGCCGTTGTTTTTTGTCGATCCCGGCCAGATAGGTTTCCCAATCTCCAGGAAGCGGAATGTACGGAGAATGCTGGAGTTTTTCCTGAGTGAAAGACCAGTTTTTCTGCCCGGCAGCGGTTTGTAAAGCCCTTAATGTGGGGGAGGAATCAAGAATATTATAAAGGTCAAGGATTTCCCAGGATGGCAGACCTGCATTTGGTAAAAACCCAAGCAGACCGGAGCAGAATTCATCCATATCCTCTGGGCTGGCCAGCAGGTCGAGAAAATCAGTAACCTCAATGCTGCCAACCAGGAGGAGCGCGGGTTTCCCCTGATAGTTTTCTACATGGAAGAGAGGAATAGCCCCAACGAGTCTGCCGTTCTTGCGGGCTGTGATCAACGCCAGCCGAGCGGATTGCGGCCATTCGCCACCGCCGCGTGTTTCCCACCAGGCGCTTAGATACTCATACCGCATAAAAGGAACATGACTGGCGGTGCGGTCAAGAAGGTCATTCCATTCCGTCTCAAGGTTTTCAGTGAAAGTGGATTGAATTTGAAAATCCATACAAGCTCTGCCTTTTGCGACCATCACCAATAAGATGCGGCCGAACTTTGTGATGTTTTCGGGCAGGCATGTTGAACAAGCTGAGATCAAGCCTGTACCCTCAAAATGAATTGGGGAGAGATTGTAACGGGGGTTTTACCACCCAGAAAACTGCCTACCCGGTTGCAATTATACCGTTATTGGAAGACGCAATGCAAAACGCTTGGAAAGGTTCAAAAACGCTTTTGCGGGGAACGCCCGGTTGGTGTTCAATCTAATTGAAGGGATTCCGATTTCTTGCCGCTTTCCAGACGATAGCCATAACCGCGCACGGTGAGGAGGTATTGCGGGTTAGCCGGGTCTTCTTCCAGCTTTTGGCGCAGGAGCCAAATGTAGCGGCGCACTGCGACGGTTTCTTCATGACGGTTAGCGCCCCAAATCGCTTTGACCAGGGTGGATTCGGCTACGGCTTTGCCAGCGTTTTGGGCCAGCACTTCCAGCAGGCGGTATTCGGTTGGTGTAAGCGAAATTGAATTTTCGCCGCGACGCAATTCCCGGCGGTCGAAATCCAGGATCAGTTCGCCAATGGCGCAGAGATTGCGAGGATTGCTGGCGGGGCGGATGCGAGCAAGGACAGCGTTGATGCGGGCGAACAACTCGGCAAAGCTGAAGGGTTTGACAACGTAATCATCAACGCCTAACCCAAAGCCTCTCAGCTTGTCAGCTTCGCTCGATTTACCCGTCAGCAGAATGATCGGAACATCTGAAAGCTCTCGCAGTCGAGCGGTAACTTCCCAGCCATCCATGCCGGGCATCATGACGTCCAGGATCACCAGATTGGGATGTTCGCGATAGGCGAGGCGTAATCCTTCCGGCCCGTTTGAGGCGGTCAGCACCGCCAGGTTTTCTGTTTGCAGATACTCTTTTAAAAATTCCAGCAAGGTGGCATCATCATCAATCAGAAGGACTTTGGGTTTCATCTTCGCTTCCTTTTTGCTCCACCGAGGGCAGCCAGAACGAAAAACAGGCGCCGCCTCCCGGTCGGTTGACGGCTCGAATCTCCCCATTCATTGCGCTTAAAAGTCGTGAAACGATATATAGCCCCAGCCCGTGCCCATAGACCGCACGGGCGTCGGCGGAATCTTGTCGATAGAAGCGATCAAAAATGAAAGGAAGGGCTTCTTCTGGTATTCCAGGGCCTGCATCTGCAACGTCTACCTGGATGCGACCGTCTGCCAGGCGGGCCGAGACCGTAATCGCCCCATCGGGAGCATACTTGCAGGCGTTGTCTAGCAGGTGGAAGAGGATGCTGGCCAGGGCTTGTTCATCTGCCTGGATGGGCGGCAGGTCTTCCGGTATCTGCCAGCGGAGACGTTGATTGTCGGCCAGGCCGCTTTTTCTCAGATTTTGAATGACACTTTGCAGCAAAAGCGGAGCCGGATAGAGCGGCATGTGCCCTGCATCCAACGCCGAAAGATCAAGGATGGATTCAACGAAACGACTTAAGCGATTGATTTCGGCCTGAACCAGTTCCAGGTTTCGCCTGGGGTGCGCCCTGATTTTATTGGAAGGCGACAACAAGAGTTCAATGCCGCCACTGATGTTGGTGAGGGGGGCGCGCAATTCATGCGAGACAAGAGAGACGAAATCTGATTTCAACTGGTCGAGCTGTTGCAAGGCGAGGTTCTGCTGTTCCAATTGTTCCAGGGCGCGTACCAGGTCAGCGGTTTTTTCGGCTACCCTTTGTTCCAGCCGGATGTTCAAATTTTCCAGTTCGGCACGGTCGGCGGCGATCTGTTCGTAAGCTGCCTGGAGGGCCGCCTGTTGGCGTTTTTGCTCGCTGAGGTCGTGGGCAGTGCCAGCCAGCGCCAGCCGACCATCGCGCTCCGATTGAAGCGGGCGCAACGCCAGGGAAATGGGGATCAGCCCTCCGTCGCGCTGCCGCAGGTGGATCTCGCCTGACCAACCCTGGATCAAAGCCTGTGTGATGATTTGAGCCGCGTCAGCGGAGGGATGGATAATTTGCTGCAGGGGCTGGCCCAACAAATCTTGCTGGCTGGCATACCCTGCTGCTGCGAGGAGGGCGGGGTTCACCAGGCGTAGACGGCCGCGATGGTCACAGACGAAAGCGGGTTCGGCGATACTGTTCACCAGACTGGCGTACTTTTGGAGCTCGCTTTCTCCCGCCAGGAATCCCTGCCGGGCGACCAGCCCCAGCGCCAACACGAGGGTCACCCATAATCCGGGCTGATTGAGCTGGCCGTAAAACTGCCAGAGGAAGAGCGTATATCCTCCTAGTGCAAGCGTGGCCACCAGGGGCAGCAAGCGCTGTACGCTGCGGAGAAACAGCCGAAGGGTGACCGTTTTGGGCGCTGGTTCGGGTTGTGTGTGTAGTTCGGAGACCGCAGCAAGGAGCAGTAGTAAATTTCCACAAACCCAGCCGAGATCGGTTGGAACGCCAATTGCATAATGTCCACTTGCCATTTGCGAAGCCAGCGCCAGGTCGCTGAGCGTGAACGCCGCCAGCCCTAATCCTGCCCATCCCAGCGGGGCCGGCAGGCGGGCTGCATCTGAAAGGAGAAAGAGCGTTGTAATCAGGAGAAGCGAAACGAGATCCGCAGAGGGGTACAACAGGGCAGCCAGGTTCCTGCCGGAAATGGGAAGCGTGGAGACCGTGAGTGGTTGCAATACAGCAATCCACACCCAGGTTAAAGCTGCAGCGGTCACAATGGTGGCATCGAAAAGAATGGGTAAACGGCCAAAATGCTGGCGCGCCTTTCTCGGATAGAGCGCCAACCCCACCCAGAAGGGCAAGAATCCAACCAGGGTGATCCCGTCTGTGATGTCAAAGTAAGTTGTTCCTCCTGGGTCTCCTGGAAAGGTGAAGGGCCGAAGGAAATCCCCCAAGGCCCAAAGCCCAAGACCGGCAGCCAGCCAGCTCCAGGTTGATCGGAGCTGGCCAGGTTCAATTTTTTCACGAACCCAAAACGCCATCCCAACTGCCAACAGGGACGTGAACAGGATTGCCAGGCTCCCGATCCAAAGACGTTCAGACGAGTCCTGCCGGCCCCATGTAAGCCAGGCGGCGTAAAGGAGCAGGTACCCACACCCACCCATCAGGATGCCGCGGCGAAGGTTTTGCGGTAACTGCTTCAGTTGTGTTGAACCAGTCATTTATTCATTTTACTGCGGTTTGTTTGATTGTGGAAACCGGGGCTCGCTGCCGCGTTTTCTCCTTAATCCTACGCGAGCATGCAGTCAGACAGGAGAGACCCGCGAAGACTTTGTCTCCACTCGGGGTATTTAATTTTTTTGTGGGATAAAGTTTCCCCGCCCAGGGGAATGGGCGGGGACGGGATGGGGAAGGGTTTACCGATAAACCCAAATAAGATTATAACGCCTTGAAGAGTGTTATGCAATTAAGAATATGACGAAAACCGATTGGCTCTGATTTGACCTGTTTACCGTAATACCCTCAAAATTCAGTTCTCAGGCAAACTCGTGAAGGTCGATAGAATCCAACCGCCCCGAGGCAGGAAGCGGCAGGTGGTTTGGCAGGATGCGCGTTGCAGTGTTCTACGAGAGATGATTCCTGCGAGCTTGTGAGGGTAAGGGAGAACCAGGCAAGCTTGTTTTAACGATGGCTTCGATGTTGGTACTGTGGTGGTTGCAATGGCTTCTGTGGCGCTGGCGATCCCTGCATGTGCAGCTTGTTTTGGTAGGGGACCGCGCGAAGGATGTTGTGATGCCTTCTGCTTTGTTTACGGCCGTTGTGTGTTGTTCGCTTCGTTTGTGTGGCTGGCCGTTGTGATGCGCGCTGCGGTGCTGTTTGTCTGTTCTCCTTGATACCCTGTTGCTGTAATGCTTGCTTCCTGCGAGACTGGTGCAGCGGTTGCGGCTTTGTCGGTGTGCGTTATTGTTTCGCTGCTGTCTACTCGGGGTGGTTGCGGGAAACAATTAACAAATTGTTTCAATTCCATTGTAATAAAAAATTGGTTATTTAATTGTTACAAAATCATTGCAATTTTTCCCGCAAGGATAAATTTCCCCTGGCTAAACAAGTTTTGGATGGGGGCAGGTTCAGAGGGAATCCACGCGCATTGGCAGGCCGCCGTGCGGGCGCAAAGTAACGAGGGCATCCATCTTGATCTCGGCGCTTTCCGGCAGAAACAGCCGGAAGTGCTGAGCGATCCTTGCCAGAACCAAACGGGCTTCCGTCAACGCAAAGTTGTTTCCAATGCAAAGGCGAGGTCCGCCGCCGAATGGAATATAGGCATAGCGTGGGCGTTTTGCCTCGTGGCCTGGGCTGAAGCGTATGGGAGCGAAACGGCCTGGTTCTTCCCAGAATTTTGGATGGCGGTGAATGGTATAAGGGCTGAGGATGATGAGCGTTTCAGGGTCTACGCGGTACCCTAAAATTTCGTCCGTTTGGGTGGCTTTGCGGGTGATGAGCCAGGCGGGTGGATAGAGGCGCAATGTCTCATCAAAGACCCAGCCGGTATAGACCAGGTCTTGCAGGTCATCTGTTTTTGGCGGCCGGCGATTCAGAACTTGCGCAATCTCGGCGCGCATGCGCTCCCAGACCAGGGGATTTTCCGCCAGGAGATACCACCCCCATGTCAGAGCGCTGGCAACCGTCTCGTGGCCGGCAATTAACAGGGTGATGACCTCATCCCGGATCTGCTTTTCAGACATCGGCTGGCCGGTTTCTTCGTCGCGGGCGGTTAGCAGTATGCCCAACATGTCTTCGCTGCGTTGGTGGTTTTGTCTGCGTTCTGCAATCAGGTTGTAAATGGTGGCATCCAGAGTGCTGAGGGCGGCGTGGAACTTCAGGTTACGCGGGGTAGGGAAAAACCTTGGCAGCCCAATGGGGTGGCGCACCCTGTGAACAATGTCGTCCAGGACGGTAAGCGTGGCGGCGGTCAGTCGGCTGGCCGAGTCGCTCAGGTCGATGCTGAACAATGCCTTTCCGACCACTTCCAGAGTGAGACGCATCATTTCGCTATCTACGTCCAACAGGGCGCTGTTTTGGGCAGCGGTTTGCCAGCGTTCCAGCAGACGGTCAACCGCTGGAAGGACGATCTGGTCGAGCGCGGCAAGGCGCTGGCGGGAGAAAGCGGGCTGCTCCAGACGGCGCTGGCGGAACCATAGCGGGCCATCGCTGGTCAACAGGCCTTTGCCGGTGATGGTCGAGAGCATGTTGTATTGAATGGTATCTTTGGTGTAATTGCCGCTGTTGTCTTGCAGCACCCGCTTGATCCCTTCTGGATGATTAATCCAGCAGGCGCGTCTCTTGCCCGCCTCGAAAAAGACCACGTCACCGAATGACTCTTGCAGTCTCATCAGAAAACTAAGTGGATTGCGCTGCATCTCTCGCAGATGGGGTAACAACTGGTGGCCTTTGAGTCCAGGAGGGTAGGGAGGGAAACTTGATTCGTCCATTCGGGATTCTGCCTGATAAGTGGTTGGAAAAACCTGGCAGGGATTTATACGCCTGCCAGGTTTGATGCATGAGGGGGTTTTGAGAGGCTATGCGCCTTCATAAGCGATTAAGGGCAGCAACCCTGTTTCACCGATCGGTCAATCCTTGTGAGACAAGTACGCTTCTAGCATAATGATATTCTTCTCACCCACTTTGCGAGCCAGTTTGAGCAGGTTTTCCATGGTGGATACTTCTTCGATTTGCTCGTTGTGGTACCAATCCAGGAACTGCTGGGCAGCATAGTCTTTCTCATCTTCAGCGATGTGACGGATTTTAATGATGTTGTCGGTGACGATCATTTCCCAATCGAGTGCGGTCTTAAAAACCTCTTCAGCGGAACTGTATTCCGCTTTTGGGGCGGGGAGCGCTGGAATGGCGACCTTGCCGCCGGTATCCACAATGTACTCGATGAACTTCATGGCGTGTTCGCGCTCTTCTTCTGCCTGTTTGTAGAACATGGCGGCTAATTTTTTGAGGCCTTCTTCGTCGAAATAGACAGCCATCTGGACGTATTCCATTGAGGCCTGAAATTCGTGCCCGATCTGGGCGTTGATGGCGTCATTAAGTTTTTTGCTGATTAACATATTTTCCTCCACTCGTATCGTTATTGCGCTATTTATGCTCTGATTATAGCATTTGGTCTGCCATAATACGATGACTTGTACCGTGTTTGTAACCGAATAACATCACCCAAAAGGGTGGTTTTATATAGGCGGGGTGGCGCGATGGGTAGCAACGGTGGAAGTATTACGACAGCCGGGCGCGCAGCGCCAGATAGAGGATCACCGAACCCGCCACGGCGGCGTTGAGCGATTCTACCCGGCCGCGCATCGGCAGACGCACCAGAAGGTCACAGGATTTGCGCACCAGTGCTCGCAGCCCTTCGCCTTCGCTGCCGACGACGACGACCAGCGGGCCGCCCAGATGGGCTTGTTCGACCGGCACCGCTTCTGGGCTGCCTTCCAGTCCGATGATCCAGGCACCGGTTTCTTTGAGCGTTGCCAGCGACTGCGCCAGGTTGGCGCGGGCGATGCGGAGATGTTCACTGGCGCCGGAAGAAGCCTGAACCACTGCCGGGGTGATCTCGGCGCTATGGGCGAGCGGAATGATGACGCCATGCACGCCGACCGCCTCTGCCGTGCGCAACAAGGTGCCAAGGTTCTGAGGGTTTTGAAGGGCATCCAGAGCCAGGACAAAGAGCTGTTCCTGACGTTTCGACGCTTCGGAGAGGATATCCTGCAGCGCGGCGTATGGGTAAGCGCTAACCTCCAGGGCAACGCCCTGATGACTTTCGGCGAGACGGTCCAGTTGTGAGCGGGGAACCCGTTCTACCGGCAGCCGCCTGGCTTCGCAGAGTTTTAGGATCTCTGCCAGCCGCCCTTTGATTTCTGCGCCTTCAGCAACGCGTAAGCGAAACGGCTGCCTGCGGCGCGCCTGCAGGACCTCATAGATGGGATTGCGGCTGGTGATCCATTCCTTCATTTGGTTATCGCGGTAGGGCGCGGGTTGTCGGTTGCGCCAGATCAAGGGCGGCGATTACTGCCATCTCCACGAGGTGCCGTCCTTGGTATCTTCCAGGATGACGCCCAGCTCAGCCAGGCGGTTACGCACCAGGTCTGAAAGCGGGTAGAGTTTTTGTTTGCGTAGTTCCAGCCGCAGCTCGATCAGAAGCTGAATGAAAGGTTCGGCTGCCCCCCCTCCTTGGGCGGTCTTCTCTTCCAGCCGCAAGCCTAACACACCGCAGAGCTTGCGCAGCAAGGCCTGCGGGGGCTGAAGCTGCTCGTCTGTTGCGCCTTCGGCGCGAGCCTGGTTGACGGCGCGCACCAAGTCAAAGAGGTGCGCCAGGGCGCCAGCAGAATTGAAGTCGTCATCCATTGCTTCGATAAACCCTGATTCGGTGGCTGCCATCTGAGTTTGCAGGGATTTCAGCGCAGGTTCCGGCGCTCCCGCGGCGGCAGGCAGTGCAGGGCGCAGGGCAGATTGAAGACGTTCGAGCGCCCGTTCGGCTTGAGCTACGATCTCGTCGTTGTAGGTGAGCGGCCCTCGATAAGAAGAATTGAGGAGCATGATGCGAAAGGCATCTGCAGAATGTTTTGACAGGAATTCTTCGATGGAAACGAGATTGCCGAGCGATTTAGACATTTTCTCCCCACCCAGTTGCAGCATCCCGTTATGCACCCAGTAGCGCGCAAAGGGTTTCCCCGTCAGACTTTCGGTTTGAGCAATTTCGTTTTCATGGTGTGGAAAGATCAGGTCGTTACCGCCGCCGTGGATATCAATTTGCTCTCCCAGGTGGCGGAGGTTCATCGCTGAGCATTCGATATGCCAGCCAGGACGGCCAGGCCCCCACGGGCTATCCCAGGATGGTTCGCCGGGTTTGGCGCCTTTCCAAAGTGCAAAATCGAGGGGGTCCTCTTTGCGCTCGTCCACTTCGATGCGTGCCCCGGAACGCATGTCATCCAGGTTGCGACCAGAGAGCCGGCCGTAGTCAGGATCTTTTCGGACGCGGAAGTAAACGTCGCCATTGAGCGGATAGGCGTAGCCGGCGCGAATCAGATCCTCGATCATGGCGATGATGGTTTGTATTTCCTGGGTGGCGCGCGGTTTAATGGTGGGCGGCAGGATGTTGAGATCTTCCAGGTTGCGTTCAAATTCCAGAATGTATCCTTCTGCTAATTTAAAGGGATCCATTCCGAGTTCATTGGCGCGGTGGATGATCTTGTCGTCCACGTCGGTGAAATTCATGGCATGGTGGACGGTGTACCCGCGAAATTCAAGGTACCGGCGAATGATATCGAACACCATGGCAGACATGGCATGGCCGATGTGCGCTTTGTTATAAACAGTTGGGCCGCATACATACATGCGCACCTTTTTATCTTCTAATGGCTGAAAAACTTCTTTTTTTCGGGTGATGGTGTTGTAAATTTTTAATGTCATGGATTTGTTCCTCGTTTACAGTTCCGGGCGACCGAAGATCATTCGACCGGCTGCGGTTTGGAGGACTTTTGTAACGACCACCTCAATTTCCTGGTCAATATAATCCCGGCCATTTTCTATGACAACCATTGTGCCATCGTCCATGTACCCTACACCCTGGTTGGATTCTTTACCTTCCTGAATGACGCGAATGTTGAGCACTTCGCCCGGCAAAAGGACGGATTTGACGGCGTTCGCAAGTTCGTTGACGTTCAGCACCGTCACCCCTTGAAGTTCGGCAATCCGGTTCAGGTTGTAGTCGTTAGTCAGGATGGGACAGCGCAACTGGCGCGCCAAAATAACCAGCTTGTCATCCACTTCCCGGACGCCGTCAACATCTACGTCGCTCACCCTGACCGGGATGGAGGGTTCTTTCTGAAGCTGGGATAGCACTTCCATGCCGCGGCGGCCGCGCTGGCGGCGCAGGCTGTCTGGTGAGTCTGCGATGTATTGCAGTTCCATAAGCACAAAGCGCGGAATCAGGAGCGAACCAGGAAGAAAACCTGTTCGTGCGATATCTGCGATCCGGCCATCAATGATCACGCTTGTATCCAGAAGAATGGTGCGGCTCTCGGCCCAGTTTGCGCCGCTTTCAGCGCTGGTTGAAGGCGCTACAGCCTGGCCTCGTCCCGTGATTGTGGCGATCAGCGAGAAGAGATCCAACTGACGCATGACGAACACTGCCACGCCCAGGTAGCCAAACAGGACCACGCCAACGAAGGGCAATACATCGCCAAAGGGTGTTGGAAGCAACGAAATCGGAAAGGCCAGCAGGGCAGCGATGATTAAACCGACCACCAACCCTGCCAGCGATGCAAAGAGGCTCTGAGCAGAGATGCGGGCGAAGATGGCGCGTAAGGCGCGCAGGGGGCGCGTTGTAAAAAGAGGAGTAAGAATAAGTCCAACGAGTGCACCCACGAGGCCGATTGTGAAGGCGTATTGCTCTACCGAGAAGGTGTTGGAAGCAGCAGGGTTAGCATTAGCGATCTTTCCAAGGGTGGTGCCCCAATAAACACCCAGTGTTGTAAAGACAATCATGCCAATTAAACGGACAATAAAATCAGAACTCATATAAGTCCTCCAAAAAATATCACTTTGTTAAAGAACAGAATAAAAAATGGATAATTTCTATATGGGGATGATAGCACGGCTGGGGTTGGAAGTCAAATCTGAATCCTTAGGAAGAAAACCAGCGGCGCACCATTTCGATCTGGAAGCGGTAGCCGCCGTCCGTTTGTTCGACCAAATCGCGTTGCAGCAAGTTCGCAAGCGCCTCTTCGAATTGATCAGGGCAGCTGCTTTTCCAGGCGGTGTGGTGGATGATTGCATTTGGCCCTAATGCGGCAAGGGTCCGGAGCAGGCTGGCAGCCTGGGGGATGATCTGGTTATTTTGAATATCCATGAAAAACATGCTGCCGCTTTTGAGGGCGCGCGGAACGGTTTGCTCGACATCGTCTTCTTGCACGAGCATCTGGCTGCCTGGGGGTTGTTCATTCTTATATTCAACCAGTTCAAAGCAAATCTGCTGAATCAGGTGAGGATGTGCGCTCGTCAATGCCAGGATGCTTTGGCTGGCACAGGGGTGGTAAGTTAGAGGAAATTGAGGCACAGGTTTTTCGATCAATTGGAGCGCTTCGGATCTTTCCAAATAGCTGATCTTAATCACCTGGGCGTTGACCAGATAGGCAGACCAATGCGCCCATTCGTCCAGCGTATGTGAGCCGGCAAAAAGTACCCTGAACCTTTGGCGATGCTGGGTCAGATTTCGGAGCAGGCTAAAGAAGGGTTCGGGTTGCATGGCGCGGTTACGCAAGATGCTATCGAGGGCTTCGAATTCGTCGAACATGATCAATGCTTTGGCGTTGCGCTCTGAGAGAATGCGCTCGATTTCATCCAGCCAGAGTTGGAAACTGGAGAAGGGATCACCGGCTGCCTGCATCATCTCGTCCGGCGTTGGCAGGTTCAGGTTTCTCTGTTTTAAGGCCGTGCGGGTCATCTGGCGCGCCAGCCCCAGCAGAAGAAAGGCGTATGATTCGACACCGGACAGTCCCTGGCAATCCACGAACATTGGGATGAAAGATGAAGGAAGGATTCTTCCTAGATTGAGCAGCAAGGAAGTTTTTCCCATACGCCGCTGTCCATAGATTAAGAGAGGCGGGCTGGCAGGTTCCAATAACAGCCTTTCTATGCGGGCGATGATATCTGCGCGCCCGACGAAGATGTGTTGTTCAGGGGTGATGGGCGTACCACAGATGTATGGGTTTTGGAGTGGTTTGTCCTGAACGACAAGTTCGGCCAGATTTTCCAGGAAGTCTTTGACGGTTTTCTCCCATTGGACAACAATCGGGCTGAAACGGACAGCATAAGGGGCATTGCTGAGCATCAGATCCCGCTCGATCATCTGCAAACGTTCTTGCGCCAAACCGAGCGCCAGACGTTTGTGATAGGCGCTGTTCTGTTTGAGCGCGGTGAAGATATCCTGGCTGATCTGAGCAAGGTTGTTCAACAAATCACTGGCAAAGCCTGGAAGCTCGCCCAACCAGCGGGTTGTGTGTTCCTGGCTGATTTGGGTGATGGTCTGGCATTTTTCCAACCGACGGGCCGCCAGTTCCAGTTGGACGATCTGGGTTGCCCAACGTTGGCGGCCTGAAGCCAAAATGCGCATGAAAGATTGAGCTTCAACAGGGCGGTGTTCGGCCAGGAGGAGGAGATGAGCATCCAGTTCCAACCAGGGAAGGTACTGCATCTCGATCCAAAAAGCTGCGTGGTATTTAAACAATGAACGGCCATGAGGGAGATTGTGGTAATCGTATAGATAGAGCAAGCGGTTCCAGAGCAAGAAGAAAGGATAGAAAATTAGCGGTCGCCAGTAATTGCGCGTCAGTCCGGCGATTGTAACGATGATTAGATGAACCACCTTGAGCGGGCTGTACTCGAAATTCGCGATGATGATGGAATGAAAAGGAAACCAGATCAAACCTGAAGCCAGGGCGGCCGCGGTCGCACCTGGCCAGCGCCCGGCCAGTGGGAGGGTGACAGCCCAGATGATCCCAAATAGCGCGCTGAACATGTTACCTCCGCCAAGACCGCCGAACAAGAAAAAAGCCGGCGATTGTCCCGGCAGGCTGGAGTAGATGAAATAGACAACCCCGCCGCTCAGTCCCAGAAGTGAGCTGATGAAAAGCCCCCATTTTATTTTTTGCCCGCGCAGGATCAGCGTCAAGGAGATTATCAGGGAGAGAATCAACGCGCTGCCAAATGCCATCTCCAGCCGGAAGCTCATTTCGGGAACGTTTACCCCCAATTTTGGGGTTCCAGCGTCATAATCGAAGGCGCCTTTGAACGCAAGAACGCCAGCCAGATAGATCAGCCCAGCTACTGAGACGGTCGTAAGGAAGGCGCGCAGCGTCTTGAAGAAACTGTTCTTGATGTTGGTAGATGTTAGATTGACCAGAACGCTGCCGGTGAATCCGAGCGAAAAGCCGATAGGGAAATAGATTTCTTGAATGTTACCAGGGACAAAAAGCCCCATCCCAACCCCGAAAACCAACCCAAAAACGGCCCCTGCTGGAACGCTGGCGACTATGCCGAAAACCAGACTGGCGGTTGCCTGGGACGCCCAACCGAAGACGAGGGATTGGCATATCTGGAGAGGGGATGCTCCCCTGACTATCCTGGTTGTAAAGAGAACCAGGAGGACCATGAAGGTTGACAAGGCGTAGAGTTGAAAGACCAGGTTGCGGATTGCAGGCTGTTTCCAATCGGTAGGGGAGAGATCGAGCAGGCTAAAGTCCTGGCGGAGGCGAGGGGATATTTGAGAAATTCGCCTCTGCCAGGCAGCGGGCTGGTAGGCGATGCTGAAGAGGGCTGAAAAGCCTGAAATTATGTGGCCTTTTATTTGTTCCCAGGCAGAAGGTTTTTCACCGGCGGGGTCAGGCGTCATGGTTCAGCAGATATTGATAGCGGGCGATGCTGCGGAGAGCGACAGTTTTCCAGTCCTCGTTGTGACGCTCCTCTTCGAGGTGCGTCCAGCATGCCATGGAAAGAATTTGGAGCAGGGCAGGCCAGCATTGGCTTGTCTCCAGGATCCACTCGATATCAGCGGAATCGAATGGGATAGGGGAGCTGTTGACCAGTTCATAGGCCTCCTGGCGCGTGAGGGGGCCAAGTTCGATCAGGTGTCCAAAGATGTTGAGAAACGGCGACGGGCTGTTGTTTGCTAAGACCATGTGTTCTCTCAGTAGCTGAGAGGTGACGATAAATCCCAGCCGTCCTTCTGTGAGGTTGGCGCCAAGCGAGCGCAATCCCCACCAAAAGGTTTCGTTTAATTCTTGCGCCTGTAGAGCTACTGGAAGTTCGTCCATCAAAATCACAGCGGGGCTTGAGAGTTGTTGGCTAACCGCCTCGATGAAGGTGTTTAATGTGCAGGGGTTGGGGAAGGGGATCTGGAGCTGTGAAAGAACATGCCGGAAAAATCCGATCTGGGTGCACATGCGTGGATCCTGGAAATCAATGAAGACCCACAGGTAGCGGGCAGATTCTGGCAACCACCCTTGAAATTGCCCGGGTCGCAATTGTGCTGGCAGGGCGGATGAGATGTTCTTGATGTAGTGCAGCAGAGAGGTCTTGCCGCTGCGCTGTTTACCGACAATGGCCACATTTTGCAGGGGCGGGCCGCGTAAAACGTTGAAGATATGTTTGAGTTCCATTTGACGGCCAAAAAATTGGCGCGGCAGCAGGGTTGGTGGCCCGACTACGAAAGGGAAAGGATGAGGCTGACCCCTTTCACCGGCGGCTGGGGTGGCATCGGGATCATCAAGCGGGAGAAGGCGATTGGCAAGCTGGCGGGCGTTGGGGTGTCCGGAGGCTTCGAGGAACGCCAGCAGGTTGGACGGATTTTCCCACCCACCGCGCTGCGCAATCACCTGGGCAAGGTTTTCGATATCATCAAGATGGGCGGGGATGCGTTTGCGATAGATCCAGTAAGCGATGGCGGTGCCGCCAGAGCGTCCCATGGCGTACCCCAGCTCATCCTGCACCGCCTGGCGGTTTTTGCGTTGCCGGAAGGCAATCCATTGGATGGCGTCGGCCAGCAGGTTTGAAAAGCGTTCAGGCGAGGCAGGAGGCATGGCGGTTACTCTAAATATTTATGAGTAAAAAAAGAGTTTGACTACAAACTATGATTACTCTATTACCTGTATACTCATTCTAACACAAGTTATGATACAGTTGATGCTGGCTGCACGGATTTCATAGCAGGGGGCCGGCAGGTGGAATACCCTCGGTAAAATGAAAATGCCGAGGGTATTCCAATATTGTTGAGATCATGGCTGCCTGCCGCCGTTATACTATATTATTATTGAGAACTGCGACTAAAAAGAAGAGACCCTTGTGGGCGATTAAGGCTTGACATCCCGCTCCAAGCTGTTTACGATGGTATAAGAAATTAAAATCTTCACAATACTTGCCTTTTACGGCGAGACGGTGATTTTATGGGACTTAGAGATCTTCAAACAACGGGATTGTTAATTTTATTGCTCATTTTGCCGGCTTGCAGCCGATCGGCGACGCCGGGCTTCGAACCGACGGCGAGCGTATCTCCTGCGCCTCTCCAGCCGGAGACGGCAACTTTTCCTTCTGCCACGCCGTCGGTGTTAGCTTCTCCTACGCCTGTGTCATTGCCAGGCGAAAGTGAGCCGGTTGAGCCAGACAACGCGGTGCTGCTTCGCCAGACTGTGGAGGCGTCGGTCGAGAATCCTTCCAGGCTGGTCTGGTCTCAGGACGGGAATTTGCTGGCGCTGATGAGCGGTTCCGGTCTGATGGTGTTGGACGGCAAAACCCTTGCGGTTGTGTCGCGGGTTGAGGTCTCTGAGCCGCTCTATTTGTTGGATTTTTCGCCAACTTCCGGCAGTATGGCTACCACGATTAACCAGCAGCAGGTGGAACTGCGGGAGATTGTAAGTGGGCAGGTGATGCGCACGCTTGGGCTGGATTTTCCTCTGATTACTGCCAGTTATTCGCCCGATGGCACTCTATTGGCGATTTCCATGTCCGACGAAATTGCCGTGGGGTTGTGGGATGTGAGCAGCGGACAGTTAAAAAAGGAACTAAGCGGTTTCGAAACGGCCGCGCCGGTGTATTCCGGTTTTATCGGCCCAGACGGCCGGCATTTTGTCTGGCAAGCGCGCGGTACAGTCCAGGTTATGGACATGGAAACGAATGAGTTTGGCCCTGCCCTTCAGCACGAAGATTTTGTCGGCGCTGCAGCGCTCAGCCCAGATGGCCGGACGCTCGCCACAGCGGCGGGAGGCACGTTAAATGGCTTTTTCCAGCCGCTGATTAAACTATGGGATGCAGCCAACGGCGAGGAAGTTGCTGTTATGCCGGCTGGGGATTCTGTTCCAGGCAGTATGTGTTTCTCGCCGGATGGCAGGTTGCTGGTCAGTCATGATGGCAGCCGCATCGTCTTGTGGGATGTGAGCGCCGGGCAAATGATCGGCGCAGTGAGTGGGCATGAGGATGCCGTTTCTTCCGTGGCGTTCTCGCCCGATGGCATGCGACTTGCCTCGGCGGCTTATGACGGTACAGTGCGGCTATGGCAGACCGGGCCATGAGAAGAAAGCTGACGGGCTGAAAGGTTTCAATGAATGCGAAAAGCTGATTCTCCCTTTCTAGCAGATTGGTTTGTCATCTCGTTGCGCTGGCTGGTTTTGCTGGGCGCGGCGGTAAGGTTGGCCGAGAGCGGCGCAGCCACGCTTGCCCTGGAAGGCGTCTTTGGAATCGGCGCGCTCTGGAATCTATTCGCTTCTATCCTTGCTATTTTGAACCGCCGTCTACCCAATCACCGCATCATTTTTGTGACCGGCGACCTGGTTCTTTGCATGCTTCTTTTTGTTTTCAGCGGCGGTTTGGCTGGCCGGTTGTGGTGGATCGGATACCTGGTTATCTTTTCTTCTTCGATTTATTATGAGTGGCGCGGCAGCATCATCATGGCGCTGGCTTTAACATTGCTGCAGGGCGTCTTTAGTTTCTGGGTTGACGCGGATTTTTTTAATGTACAAAAAGGCCAGACCCTGGCGATTTCTAACCTGCTGGCCGGGCTGGTGTTTGGGTTTCTCGGCATCAAGTTGATGGATTTTATCCGGTCGAGTTATTTTGCGCTGGTACGAAAGCGCCGCGAAGCGGATTTTCGGGTTCAGCTTCAGGAACGCAACCGGCACAGCGCCATGTACCGCATGATCGAGGAACTCAGCGCGACCCTAAACTACCAGACAGTGCTCGAAACTGCCCTGGATTTATGCGTAACGGCGCTTGGCGGGGGGCGCGCCCAGGTGAAAGATCTTGTGAGCGCGGTATTGCTCTTTGATGCTGAGGATCAGCTGGGGGTGGAGGCGGCCAGGCGCTTTCCGCCGCCAGACCGCAGGGTTGTCTTCCCGGCAAAGGCGGGCGCCCTGGAAAAAGCCATCCAGTCTGCCGAGCCCTTAGTCGTTCAGAACCCGACCCATGATCCGGAGCTCAAGAAACTGGTTGTGCTTTATGGCTGCAATTCGGTTTTACTGCTGCCTTTGAGACGGGGACTGGATGCTTATGGGCTTATTTTGTTGGCGCACCCGCAGGCAGATTTCTTTACACCAGAGCGGGTGAATATGGTTGAAGTGATCAGCCACCAGGCAGTGATCGCCATTCAGAATGCGCTTCTCTTTCGTGATCTTGAGGCGGAAAAAGAACGAATAATCGAAACCCAGGAGGAGGCTCGCAAAAAACTGGCGCGCGATTTGCATGATGGACCCACGCAATCAATTTCTGCCATTGCGATGCGCCTGAGCGTCATTCGCCAGATGGTGGAGAAACACTCCGCTGAAACCGCGCTGGAGCTTGAAAAAGTGGAAGACCTGGCGCGCCGGACCTCTCAAGAAATCCGCCACATGCTGTTCACCTTGAGGCCGCTGGCGCTTGAGTCGCAGGGGCTGGAAGCCGCGCTGAAAGCCATGGCAGGAAAAATGGGGGATACTTTTCAACAAAAAGTGGTGGTGGATATCGAGCCGCGCGCCGTGGAGATGTTAAAACCGGAGAAACAAACGGTGGTCTTCTACCTGGCGGAAGAGGCGGTTCATAACGCGCGCAAGTATGCCAAGGCCGCCGAAATCCGCATACGGCTTCAGCGAGCGCCGCAGGATGATTCTTTTGTCCTCTTGCAGGTTAGCGACAACGGGGTTGGTTTTGACGTCGAGTCTGTCCAGCGCGCCTACGAAGGGCGGGGCAGCCTGGGTATGGTGAATTTGCGCGAGCGAACGGAGTTAATCAACGGTTTGCTGCGGGTCGATTCTGCGCCTGGCAAGGGAACACGCGTGCAGGTTGTCATCCCGGTCACAGAAGAAGCGACCGATCGTTTGCAGCGAGGGATGTCCCCACCAATAAGTTTTGTCTAAAAAGAATATGCCCACTGTTGCCGGCTTTTACTTTGCAGAAAGCAATCTTGCCAAAACCCCCCGCATTCCTGTTTTGCTGATTCATGGAGCGGGGAGCGATCACCTCTGTTGGCCGCCTGAAATTCGCAGAATAGCGGGCGAACGCGTTCTGGCATTCGATTTGCCAGGGCATGGCCGCTCTGGCGGGATTTGTGAGCAGTCTGTCGGGGGCTATGCCGCCCAGACGCTGCGGTTTTTGGATGCGCTCGGCATTTACCGGGCTGTTTTTGTGGGGCATTCTCTCGGCGGGGCGATTGCCTTGTGGTCAGCGTTGAACAGCCCCGAC
This sequence comes from Anaerolineae bacterium, assembly GCA_013178185.1. Taxonomy (GTDB): domain Bacteria; phylum Chloroflexota; class Anaerolineae; order Anaerolineales; family Anaerolineaceae; genus Ch132. Next base: position 32,307 of record JABLXC010000017.1, read on the forward strand.
CGGACGGCGGCGATTGGATTGATCGCCAGCGGCGCTTCTTTCAAAATTCCTGATGGCTTGCTCAATGGGTTGGTGAGCCAAACGACGCTTCCGGAGGCTTTGGCTCTTTTACGGGCGCACCTGTTCAGCCGGCGGGCAGAAAAAAGCCTGGTTGAAAAGGTGATGCAATCCTTTGGGAAAGCGCGCTTAAGCCAGTTACAAAGCGATTGGAAAGCTGCCGCCGATTTTGATTTACGTTGGCAAATTTCGGGCGTGCGGGCGCCGGTCTGGGCAGCGGTTGGCCTGGAGGATAACCTGTCCCCGCCTGCTTTGATGCGTTATTTGGCCAGTCAGCTTCCTCAAATAAAGGTACTGCAAGTGGACGGGGCCGGCCATATGGTGATGCTGGAACAACCCGGAAAGGTGGGGCAAGGGTTGAACCAATTCCTGAAATCGTTGCCGTTGAACCTTCCTGAGAATTGGCCAGTTGCCTGACTCGAGGGGCGTTAATAAAACCGCGCCGAGGCGAGTCCGGCCGGGTGCAAGAAGATCCTTTATGTTGAATAGAGGACATATTTTTGCAGAAATTGCTCGGTGGCGTCGAAGACATCACGAATCGTTTCTGTTTTTTTAAATCCGTGGCCTTCCCCCTCATATTTATTGTATTGGTGGGGGATGGCCTGTTGGAGCAAGGCCGCAACAATCTGCTCCGTCTGTTCAGGAGGCACGGTGCGATCCTCGCTGCCATGAAATAGGAGCAGCGGGTCGCGAATTTGGGCGGCGTGAAAGACGGGCGACCGTTCCTGGTAAAGCTGGGAGGCCTCTGGTAACGGCCCTACGAGGGTTTCGTGGTAGTGTGCTTCGAATTTGTGGGTTTTTTGAGCCAGGGTGAACAGATTCGAAACACCGTACAGGCAGATGCCAGCGCGAAAACATCCTGGAAAGCGGATCAGAGTATTCAAAACGGTAAAGCCTCCCGCGCTGCTACCGCGCAGCGTCATGAGGTTTTGATCTGCCAGTTTTTGGGCGACCAAAGCCTGGGCGCCGCCGGCGGCGTCTTCTACGTCGAAAATCCCCCATTTGCCTCGTAGTTTCTGAATATAGCTGCGACCATATCCGCTGCTGCCGCGATAGTTTACATCCAGCCAGGCATATCCACGTGAGGTGAAGTAGGCCGCTTCGGCGTTATAACGAAAGCAGGCCTGGGTGGTAGGTCCACTGTGAATGTTGACGATGGCAGGGGGCAAGCCCTCGGCAGTGCAACGCGGGTTGGCAGGGGGCGCGTACAGGCCGTAAACTGTGGAGCCATCGAGAGCGGTCCAGGCAATGGTTTGAGGGGTCGGCAGGTATTCCGGCGGAATTTCCTCTGGATCGCTATGGCGCTCCACTACTAAGCGGTTGCCGTCCCAGCGCACAACCCGGTTGGGGATAGATGGTGAAGAGGCGATAAAAGCGAGCTGATCATCGTGCGGGGAGACCGCCAACTGAGCCAGCCAGGTGTAAGGCGCGGTATCAATCTGGCTGCGACGCTCGCTTTCGAGATCTATCTGCCACAGGGAAGATTGGCCAGTGTGGTATTGAAAATAAAAGATACGTCGGCTATCGCGACCCCAGCCATAAAAACGCAGCCCCTGCACCCAAGCGGGGGTAGAAAGGAGCAACCCCCCGGCGGAGAGGAGCGTTTGCTGGCTGCCGGTTTCCAGGTCGAGCAGCATCAATTTTTCCCAATCCCCATCGGTGGAGATATAAGCCAGCCAGCGGCCATTTGGCGAAAAAAGCGGCTGGCAAACCGGGGTACACGAATCTCCGGCAATGACATCTTGTTCGACGAGCCGAGGTGGGTTGCCGGCCAGTCTGCCGAGTTTGAGGCGAGCGCCATCCCACGGCATGTTGGGATGATCCCACTCGATCCACGCAATCCATTCTCCGGCCGGGTGCCAGGCGGGCTGCATGTAAAAATCTGCCTGACTGGTCAAGGGGATAGGCTGGCTGTGGCCCTCACTATCTACCAGCGCCAGGCAGTCCTCAGCGCCATCGCTGGCGATGTAGAGCACCCGGCGGCCGTCCGGCGAGATTTGTGGGGATGCAACAGCGCCCGAAGGCGGGGTGATGGGGTTGGAACGGCCGCTACCCAGACGGCGGCGGTATAACCGGCCATCTGCTCCGGCAAATACCACCCATCCGTTCTGAACGGTGAAATCACCACCGCCGTAGCCAACGCTGCCACGCGGCGATGGCTCTGCGACCAGGTCGTATACCGCTTTGCTGGGAGGATGGACGATGATCTTGTTCTGGTCAGAATGCCCTTCCAGCCAGAGGAGGGCGCCGCTCTGATCCCAAAGAACGTCTTCCAGGCGCAGGCGCCGGCTGGTTTGAATGGCGCCGATTGGGCTGGGCCAAAGCCCATAGGGGATGATTTGTTTCTGGGGCATTACAAAGTGGGTTGGCTGGAGAGGAAAGGTCCAAATTTTTCCACGATCTTGTTGCGCGGTTGAAAACCGGTCATTTGCTGTACGGGTTGGCCGTCAATATACAGAAACAGCGCTGGCACGCTCATGATCGAATGGCGAACGACCAAATTGGGGCAGTCATCTACATTGGCTTTTGCCAGCCGTACCCTGCCATGCCACTCTTCGCTGGCCAGTTGGATGAGGAGCGGCTCCAGTCTGTGACAGGGGCTGCACCATGGCGCCCCGAACTCCAGTAGCACTGGCTGTTTGTAGCCCAATACCTGCTGGTCAAAGTTGTCTTCGGTGATCTGGATGAACTCGCTCATCCTTTATTTTTTGTGCTTGTGTTTGAGATCGCGGGGACGCCACAGGTCAATCAGCTCTCCGCTGGTCTCGTCGTTTAAATCCGCCCAACTTTTAACCGGCAAGGCGATATGTGCGATCGCTGCTGTTGGCAAAGATTCAACCTGGTGGCTGAGGATTTGCAAAAGACCTTCAAGACCCGGGTTATGGCCGATGATCATAATCCGTTCCAGGTTGTCGGAGAGGGCTAATAATCCTTCCAGGTATGCGCCTGGTTCGGCCAGATAGAAAGAATTTAGATAGGTGATTTCGCCGACAAAGCGGCTGGTTTCTGCGAGCAATTCGGCTGTCAAGCGGGCGCGCAGGGCAGAGGAACAGAGGATTCGTTGTGGAACCAGTTCTTTTTCAAAGAGCAAATTTCCCATCATGGGGGCATCTTTCTGTCCGCGCTTATTCAATGGGCGCTCGTGATCTTCTACGCCTTTTTCTTTCCAACTTGATTTCGCATGACGCATGAGTAGCAGAGTTTTCATCGCAAAACCACCCTGGCAGAGAACTTGGGATTTATCGTAATCTTCATCGCTATTTTGACCAATGAGAGTATAACATAATTCAATCTCAAAAACTTCAGCGGTCCGGACGGTAGGGCATTATTAACCCAAAGTTAACATTCGCAGAATTTTTACCCAGGCTCGAATTGGCAGGGGCAGGATGTTCTGTTCACAAGGGGTTCTTTTCTATATATAAAAAATAGTGGGATGAAAATGAAAGGAAAGTATTATAGTGTTGTTAATGGAAGAGATTCAAACCCAGCAATATGTTTTTGTCACCGAGGCGCTGGCGCGTTTGTTTCATGCGACGCCGCAGGAGTTCTTTAAATATTTACAGCAGGATGGGAACGTCTTTTTGCGATATTATTGGCACCGGGTTGGCAAAGAACTTAAACTTTCTACCCAGGCACCGCCGCAGGGGTTGAATTACCAGATCCGACAGCCTGCTCCTGACACTGTGATCGCGTTAATTACCCTCCCGCCTCCGCAGGTAGAACGAGAAGCTTATTTTGCCGCCATGATTTACCGCCCTTTCCGGGTTACGCCCTTCCTGGGGATTTCGGATACAACAAAAATGCTGGTGTTGGAGTATCGGCTTAACAAGGAAGGCCAACCCATAACGGCGCTCAGTGAATGGTCCAAGAGGCACCAGTATGAAGTGATTGGCAAAGGGCCAGCGCCAGAACTGGAAGCTTTTTATGCGGCTGTTTTGGAACAGCTTTAAATCCGGCGGGCTGAAAGATAGGCTACAATTATTCTATGCCTGAAAACACTACTGAAAAACTGTTGAAACGTTTGGCTGCTTTGGAGGCGGATGTAATCTACCGCCAGCCAACCCAGGCCGGCGAAGAAGAATTCCGCTATTTGCCTGGCAGCCGCCGTGTGTTGGTCTCGGCGCCACACGGCGCTGCCCATATCCGTAATGGGCGGCTCAAGGAAGAGGATGAATATACCGCTGCGATTGCCCGTTATCTGGCAGAGGTCACCGGCGCCCACGCGCTTTACCTGCGGCGGCAATCGGCCACCGATTCCAATTACGATCCTGAAACAGAGTATAAGCGCGCCTTGAGAACCATCATCCGGCAGGAGAATATCCGGTTTGTGCTGGATTTGCATGGGGCGTCGGACGATCATTTATTCGGCATTGCGCTAGGGACGATGAACGGAAGGAGCTGCCCGGAGCAGTTCCCCATGATTCTGGAGGTCTTCGGGAAGTATGGTTTCCGCCAGGATGCGCGTGGTTCTTACCGGCTGGATGTGGACGGGCGTTTTACCGGGGCAGGGGGAGCGCGGCAAGAAACAATCACCCGTTTTGTAAGAGATACCCTGGGGGTGCCGTCGCTTCAGATTGAACTGGCTTCTCATATCCGGGTGGTTCAGGTTCCCCTGGATGGAAAACTCCCGCAGGTTTACCGCGGCGACCCGGAGTTGATCGAAAGGACGATGGCGGCGCTGACGGAATTGGTGAGCCGCCTGTGAACGGCGGCGCTGCTATTGCGACAGCTTGAAGTGATTACTTAAGGTGTAATACATGAAGTTTTCCCACAAGGGGACGATGTGATCGCGACGGTAATCGTGGGTGGCGTATGTTTGCAGGATCACGCGCCCGCCCATACAGGTCGCCAGTACGCCGTTAGAGGATTTCTGGTCGGGATGTTTTCCGGCTAGCAGGATGGCGTCTCCGCCTGAGCCAAGCCTGAGCAGGTCCCCGGCGTCGCCTTCCCAGTAGATATTGGGGGTTGTGAGCGCCCCGACCTGGTTTGGATAACTGAAGACCTCATGGTACTGGTCGAGCCAGAAGATGGAATAATCCAGTTGGTCATATCCGGCCGGATCGCGCCACCAATCCGCCTGAAAACTCACGCCGCATTTTCCCAATAACGGCGCGATGCGGCCGTTCGCAATTTCATCCAGGTACCAGACTTCGGCCACCAGCGCCACGCCGTTGTCGACCTGATTCATAATCAAATCCCAAAATTCGCCGCGCACCGCGTTGCGGGCCTCAGCGGAGATTACGATCAGGTCCCAACGGGTTGATGAGTTCAGTTGCTCCATCAGGTGGCCAAGCGCATCACCAACTTCGACGACCCGCCCACCTGAGAAACGCATGTTCTGGACAGCCGAATGAACGCGGGTATCCAGATCGTAATAGCCGCGAATATCCTCAAAAACCAGAACGTTAGCCGCGCGGATCTTTTGGGCGATATCCTGGGTGGGTTCAGCGGTGGGCTCTTCGGTTGGCGGTACAGGAGGAGGGCTTTCGAGGGAGGGCGCCGGTTGGGTGGGCTGTTCGGGCGTGGGGGTTGGCTTCGCTTCTTCGGGCTTGTTCTTTTCCGCTTCGGCTGTGGCTTTTTGCAACGCTTCGAGGGTCCCTTGAAGGCGAATGGCCATGACTGTTTCTTGCATACCGTCGGATTGATCGCTACCGGTATTCAACTGCGGCGCGCTACATGCCAGCATAACCACGAGAACAGTGAACAGTAAGAAGATCTTTTTGTGGTTGGTTTTACCTCGGCGCATTGTTTCCTCCATACTATGAGCAAAGGGATAAAAGGTCGTCACCCTATTTTGTTTCTCATTATACAATTTAGATTGAAAAGGATAGCACAGTGGTTTATGCCAATTTCTGACGATGAAAAATCTCAAATCGCAGTAAAATGAATAAGAAAGCAAGGATGTGTAGGAATGAAGGAGCGCTTGACAGTACGACCTTCTCCGATTGCCGGCAGTTGGTACCCCGATGATGCTGCCCGGCTGGCTGAGTTGGTGGATTCTTTTATCCAACAGGCGGAAATTCCAACGTTTGAAGGGGAAGTAAAAGCCGTGATCGCCCCGCACGCCGGCTATCGGTATTCGGGCAGGACGGCGGGTTACGCCTTTCGCGCCGTCAAGGGGCTTGAGGTAGATCTTGTGGCGGTGGTTTCGCCATTTCACGACTATCACCCAGCGCCTTTTTTAACCACCGTTCACGGGGCGTATTGGACGCCGTTGGGCGAGATATCGGTTGATCTGGAGTTGATTGCGCTGCTGGATGGGGCGTTGCGAAAAGAATGCGGCGTTGGGATGACGGCGCTTGCGAGGGATAGGGAACATTCGCTTGAAATCGAGCTACCCTTCTTGCAGCGCTCGTTGGGGAGAGACTTCCGCTTGTTGCCCGTCATGGTGCGGCCGGTGACGCCGCCGCTGGCGCGATCCCTGGGCATGTGCCTGGCTTCGATATTGGAAGGGCGGAGAGCGCTGCTGGTTGCGAGTACCGATCTTTCCCATTTTTATCGCGAAGCAGATGCCAATTTGTTAGATCGCCAGATGCTTAAACAGATCGGCGCTTTTTCGCCCGAAGGCGTGCTGGCAGCCGAAGAAACCGGCGCGGGGTTTGCCTGCGGCGCTTACGCGGTTGCAGCGGTGTTATGGGCAGCCCGGAGGATGGGAGCAGATACCGTAACCGTGTTGCATCACAGCACCTCGGCGGATGAAACGGGCGACCGTTCTGCGGTAGTAGGGTATGGCGCGGCGGCGGTTTTCAGGAGGGCGTGATTCTAGCGAATTTCCTGGTAATCTTCATACTGGTGGCGTTAAACGGCTTTTTTGTCGGGGTGGAATTTGCCGCTGTGGCTTCACGGCGCGCCCGGCTGGAGACGCTGGCCGGCGCAAACAGCGCTTCTGGTCAAATTGTGCGAGGGTGGTTGGAAAACACGGCCACGCGCGACCGCTTGATTGCGGCGACTCAACTGGGTATTACCCTGGTCAGCCTGGCGCTAGGCGCGGTGGGTGAAAACACCTTCGAGGCGCTGCTGGCCCCGTTGTTTGAACGAATCGTCCTCTCTGAAGGCTTGATTTTCCTGGAAAAATTGATCGCTTTTTTGCCGCTGGCCGTTTCGTTAACTGTGGTGACGGCGATTCATGTCGTGTTGGGTGAACAGGTACCCAAAGTCGCAGTACTGCGCGCTCCCGAACGGTTTGCCCTGGCCAGTTCACGGGTGATGACCGTCTTCATAGCTGTGTTCAGGGGCTTTATTAACCTGCTGGATTGGGCTACCCGTGCCATTTTATCCCTGGCCGGTATTCAAGATGGCGGCAGTCATTATCATACGGTATCCGTTCAGGAATTTAAGGAAATGGTCAGCGGGCCCGAAATGGATGGCGTGATCCAGAAGCCGGAGCGCGAAATGCTCTCGGCGGTGATTGATTTTGGCGAACTGGTGGTGCGCCAGATCAGCATTCCGCGTACCGAAATGGTTGCCGTCGAGGCAGACCAGTCGCTGGATACCGCGCTCCATCTGATGGTGGAAAACCGGTTGACCAAACTGCCTGTTTTTGAAGACAACCTGGACCATGTGATCGGCATTTTATTCTTGCGGGACCTGGCCGAAGCGCTGCAAAAGCGACATACCGCTGGCCGTTGCGCGCGCGAGCTGGCGCGCGAGGCGCTCTATGTCCCGGAGACGATCTCGGTCAACCATTTGCTGCACCAGTTTCGGGCGCGACGGACGCACGTTGCGATTGTGTTAGACGAATTTGGCGGCACCTATGGCCTGGTGACGCTGGAGGACCTGTTGGAAGAAATTGTTGGGGAGGTGCAAGACAGTTTTGAGACTGCGCCGCCGACTATTCAACCCCTGGCCGATGGAGCGGCGCTCATTGACGGCATGGCCACTATTGAAGATGTGAACGAATATTTTGGCGTTCATCTCGTCGAGGATTATTACGACACGATCGCGGGTTACCTGTTGAGCCGCCTAGGGCATATCCCTCAGCCTGGGGAGGAGTACCTGGATCTGGAGAACAAGATCTCGTTAAAAGTCGAGAAGATGGACCGGCTGCGGGTTGCCCAGATTTTGTTCCGCCGGCAGGTGTGAGCGTGTATGTACAGGTTGCTGTAAACGTCCCCCGTGTGAGCGGCGTTTTTGATTACCATCTGCCAGCGGAACTCGCCGGGCAGGTTGCGCCCGGCTGCCTGGTTCTAGCGCCTTTTGGGCGGCAAACGGTACAGGGAATCGTCCTGCGACTGGTGGAACACCCGCAGGTGCAAGAAACCAGGCCAATTTTAGAGCTGTTCGATCGGGAACCGGTCTTGACGGAGCATCAAATCCAGTTCGCAGAGCTGCTTTCAAAAGAGGTGTTGGCGCCGCTGGCGACTTGCCTGTTTCAGTTCTTGCCGCCGGGATTGGGCCAGCAAGCCGATACTCTCTATCGTCTAAGGGAAGGGCTGCAAGCAAAGGAAGAAGCGCTCTCTCCCTTGCAGGCAAAGATCCTGGCGCGGCTTGCCGAACGCGGCCCGCTGCGAGGCAGGCAATTGGAGGCGGCTTTTCCGCGCCGCGCCTGGAAAGAAGCCGTCAAGAAGCTGGAGAGACTTGGTTATCTGTCCTCACAACCGGTGCTGCCGCTGCCAGCCGTCCGGCCAAAGACAGCACGAATGGTACAACTGGCCGCACCGCCGGAAGAAGCGGATCAGTTTCGAGACCGGCTGGGCCGCGGCGAAAGCGGCGCCCGTCGCTGGCGGGTGTTAGAGTTCTTGAAAAACGAACCCTGGCCGGTTTTGGCTTCTTGGGTTTACGCTGCCAGCGGCGCGAATGCCCTGGACCTGGCCCGCCTGGCGGAGCTGGGTTTGATCAGCCTTTCTGAAACGGAGGTGTGGCGTGACCCGCTCGAACAAACGGAGTGGATTCCCCAATCGCCGCCGGTTTTAACCCCCGACCAGGAGGTTGTCTGGGAGCGCATCTGCTCCTATTTGGGCAGAGCCGCAGAGGACCGGGCTGTTCCGCCATTGCTGCTGCATGGGGTGACCGGTTCGGGCAAAACCGAGTTGTATTTGCGCGCTATCGCAGAAACCATTGCGCAAGGTAAGCAGGCGATCTTCATGGTGCCAGAAATTGCCTTGACGCCCCAGACGGTCCGGCGGGTGCTGGGGCGGTTTCCAGGGCGTGTCGGGTTGGTACATTCCAAGCTCTCGACTGGGGAGCGGTATGATACCTGGCGGCGGGCGCGTGCCGGGATGCTGCCGGTGATCGTTGGCCCGCGCAGCGCGCTGTTTGCTCCGCTTTCCAAACCGGGTCTGATCATCCTTGATGAGTGCCATGACGATTCTTATTATCAGGGTGAAACGCAGCCAAATTACCATGTGGTGGAGGCAGCGCTGATGTACGCCCGGAAGACCGGGGCGCTGATAATCCTGGGTTCGGCAACTCCGCCGGTTAGCCTGTTGTATCGCGCCCGGCTGGAAAACTGGCCCATTCTGACGCTGCCAAATCGCATCCTGGCGCACCGGGAGGCAGTGGCGCATCAAATGAGCCGGTTGGGACGCTCCTTGCCGCCGCTGTCAACCTCTGACGGAGAGATTGCTACGCTGCCGTTGCCGCCGATTGAAGTGGTGGATATGCGGGAAGAGTTGAAAGATGGAAACCGCTCCATCTTTAGCCATTCCTTGCAAAAGAAATTATCCGATGTGATTGCATCGGGCCAACAGGCTATCCTGTTCCTTAACCGGCGCGGCAGGGCTACCTATGTCTTTTGCCGGGTGTGCGGTTATGTGCTGCGTTGTTCGCGGTGCGATTTGCCCATGACCTTGCACCTTGACCCCGACGGCGGCCGGGGCGAAGTTTTACTCTGCCATACCTGTAATTCCAGGCGTAAGTCTCCCACGACCTGTCCTCAGTGCGGCAGTGGTCATATCCGCCAATATGGGGCTGGAACCGAAAAGGTGGAGAGCGAAGTGCAAACAATGTTCCCTCAAGCGCGCACCTTGCGCTGGGACGCCGAGACCACCCGGCAGAAAGGTGCTCATGAGGTTATCCTCTCACATTTTGTCAATCACCGCGCTGATGTTCTGATCGGGACGCAAATGCTCGCAAAAGGATTGGACCTGCCGCTTGTCACGCTGGTGGGGGTGGTGCTGGCTGATGTCGGTTTGAACTTTCCCGATTATCGCGCGCCGGAGCGTACCTTTCAACTTTTGACGCAGGTGGCGGGGCGGGCTGGGCGCAGTCCACTGGGCGGTCAGGTGGTCATTCAGACATTTCAACCGGATGCTTACCCTATTCAAGCAGCATCCAGGCACGATTATGCCGGTTTTTACAAACAAGAGCTGGAAAAACGCCGACAGATCGGGTACCCGCCGTTTGCGCGCCTGGTGCGCTTTGAAGCGCGTTCTCTAAAAGCCGAATTGGCCGAGGAAGCAATCAAGAAGCTTGCGGGGCGCCTGTCCCTATGGATCACCCAGGACGGTTTAGAGGAAACCGCCAGCCTGATCGGCCCTGCGCCGTGTTTTTACCAGCGCGTCAACGGGCGCTATCGCTGGCAGGTTGTGTTGAAGGCGCCCGACCCACTCGCGATCCTGCGCGAACGAGATTTGCCTGCGGACTCCGAGCTTGTAACCTATCGTGTGGAGGTAGCCCCTCCTACGCTGCTCTAACGGTGATTTTGCGCCCAAAGGGGAGATACATGCGGCGCGGGGGAATGGCCTTGGGGGGTTTTTTCTTCCCTTGAATTTGTTTATTCGGTGTAAAATGATTCTTAAGGAATCGAAATCATGCAGAGTTTGCCGGTCAATGAAATTATCCACGGCGATTGTGTTCAGGTTCTGGCGGATTTTCCAGAAGGATCGGTTGACCTGATTTTCGCCGACCCGCCGTACAATCTTCAACTTCAGAATACGCTGTTTCGCCCGAATATGACGCGCGTAGATGCCGTTGATGATGAGTGGGATAAATTCAGCAGCCTGCAGGAATACGACCGGTTCAGCCGCGCATGGTTGAGCGCCTGCCGCCGTGTGCTCAAAGATACCGGTACGCTGTGGGTTATCGGCTCGTACCATAACATATACCGGCTGGGGACGATCATACAAGACCTGGGCTTTTGGTTCTTGAACGATATCGTGTGGATCAAGACCAACCCCATGCCGAATTTTCGCGGGGTGCGGTTTACCAATGCTCATGAAACGCTGATCTGGGCAAGCAAGTTCAAGGGAGCAAAGTACACCTTCAACCACCATGCCATGAAAGCTTTGAACGATGAAAAGCAAATGCGCAGCGACTGGCTGCTCTCGATCTGCTCCGGGTCTGAACGGATCCGCAGCCATGGCCAGAAAGCTCACCCAACCCAGAAACCCGAGGCGCTGCTTTACCGGGTGATCCTGGCTTCCAGCACTCCGGGAGATATTGTGTTGGATCCATTCTTTGGCAGCGGGACGACGGGGGCGGTGGCCATGCGCCTGGGACGCCGGTGGATTGGGATTGAGAAGGAAAGCGATTACGTTTCGGTTGCCCGGCAGCGTCTTTCAGCCATCACGCCGGAGATCTTTCCTGATGCAGCATTGGTGGTGCGCAGTGGCCGGCGAGGCGAAGACCGCATCCCGTTCGGGGCGCTGCTTGAAAATGGTCTGCTCAAACCGGGACAGTTGTTATACTTTCGGCGCGACCGCAGCATGGCGGCTTGTGTTAAAGCAGATGGCACGCTGGCGTTGAACGGTTACCAGGGCTCAATCCACATGGTGGGTCGCCAGTTGATGGGTGGGAGCCCCTGTAACGGTTGGGAACACTGGTACTACGAGACTGAGACAGGCGAATTACACGCGATCGACGATTTGCGCCGTGTGGTGCGTGAAAGCCGATCTTAGAATCATCATATACGCCAACAAAAAACGTCTGGCGGGTTATTTCTGCCAGACGTTTTTTTCGTCTTCCGAGTCGCTATTGCAAGACGTACCAGGGGTTGATAAAACCGCCCAGATAGCGCACTTCGAAGTGAAGGTGAGCGCCGGTGGAATTGCCCGTGCTGCCTGCCAGTCCGATCAATTGACCCTGACCGACGCCCTGGCCGCAGTAGACAGAAATCTGGCTCATGTGGGCGTACAAGGTATGATAGCCGTTCTGGTGATCGATCATCACCATATTCCCATAACCGCCGCCTATAGAGCCTGCATAGACGACCACGCCGCTATCCGCAGCATACACGGGGGCGCCTTCTCCGGCAGCGATATCAATGGCGAGGTGCCCGGACCAGTAGTCATTGCCGGAGAGGAAATGCTGGACAGCAGGCCAGACGAATGTTCCGCTGCCCACCGGGCCGCCAGCAGAAACCTGGCAGCCGCCAGGTCCGCTGACCCCTTTGGTGACGCCCGATTTTGGAGCGTAAGCCACCGGGACAACCCATTGCTTGAACTCGCGTGAGCCGCCGGGGATCATGATCATCGTACCCGGCTCGATCACCGGGTTGGTGATATCCAGTTGATTACCGGGCCATTCAAGGATGGATTCCGGATCCACTTTAAAGGTCGCGGCCACTTTTTCGATGGTGTCGCTTTCTTTCCATTCATAATAGACGCCATCGGTAGGCGGGATCTCAAGCTCCATTCCAACGGAGATCATGTGCGGGTCGTCGTTGAGTATGGTGTAATTGGACCAAAGGATGGATTCGGGTTTGATCTTGAACTGGTTGGCAATCCCAAAGATGGAATCGCCTTTTTGGATGGTGTACTTGGTTGGTTCGCTACGGGGCCGGGTAGGGATCGTAGTGCGCGGGTTGGTGACCCGGACAATGGCTTCTACCCCTACGTCGGATTTTAGCGGCGGCAGCACTTCTGGGGCCGATAAACTGGCTGGTTGTGAGTCACCGCTGGCAACGTCCCCTCCCTGGGGCGCTGCCAGAGCAGCCTGGGCTACAGGAGAACGCTGCCATAGCAAGTACATCATCAATGCCACCATGAAGATGGCTACCCCCCACGCCAGCCGGGGAAGCCAGGACGGCAAAGAAGACTTTTTCTTCGTCTTCGTGACCGGCTTCACCTGTTGGATGGGATTGTTTTTCACATATCCTCCGTTAAGTTCTCCAGAAATTCGATATTGTTCTTTGTCTTTGACATACGCTGCAGGATGGCTTCGGTTGCAACAGCAGAGTCCATCCCTGCGCCTTGCGGCGGGGTGCCGATCATTTGTAGATACATGCGGCGCATCAGCCAGACGCGCTGCAAGATATCGGGGCCAAGCAGCAAGTCTTCGCGGCGGGTAGAAGAGCGCTCAATGTCGATGGCGGGAAATATGCGACGCTCCTGGAGCTTGCGGGATAGATGCAGCTCCATGTTGCCAGTGCCTTTAAACTCTTCGTAGACGACATCGTCCAGCCGGGAGCCTGTATCAACCAGGGCGGTTGCGATGATTGTCAGGCTTCCGCCTTCTTCAAGGTTGCGGGCGGCGCCGAAGAAACGCTTGGGGGGGTAAAGGGCGGATGGATCCATACCGCCAGAGAGCGTCCGGCCGGAGGGATTGACCACCAGGTTGTAAGCGCGCGCCAGGCGTGTGAGGGAATCCATCAGAATGACGACATCTCTCCCGATTTCGACCAGGCGTTTGGCGCGTTCGAGCGTGATTTCGGCGGTGCGAACATGGGAAGAAACCGGTTCATCAAATGTAGAGGCAACCACTTCGGCGTCTACGGAACGGTCCATATCGGTCACTTCTTCTGGGCGCTCGCCAATGAGCGCCATAATTAGATGAACTTCAGGGTTGCGCACCGAGATCGAATTGGCAATGTGTTTAAGAATAGTGGTCTTTCCTGCTTTGGGAGGGGAGACAATCATCCCACGCTGTCCCCGTCCAATGGGGGCGATCAGGTTGATCAAGCGGGTGGAGAGAATGGCGCGATCCGTTTCCAGGTCAAAGCGTTTATCTGGAAAGATAGGGGTGAGGCTCTCAAATGTGGGACGGCTGTGGGCCTCCTCAGGGGTGAGACCGTTGATACTTTCTACTTTCAGTAAGCCATAATGCCGTTCTGAGTCGCGGGGCGGACGGACATGTCCGATGACCAGATCTCCGCTGCGGAGGTCGTAACGGCGGAGCTGCGCCTGCGAGACATAAACATCTTCCGGGCCTACCTGGTAATTGGTGCGCAAAAAGCCGATGCCCTCGTTCATGATTTCGAGAATGCCGCCGCGCACTTCCAAACCTTCTCGCTCGGCTTCATTCTGGCGGATTTTGATGATCAGATTTTCCTTTTTCAGGCGCGCTGCGTTTTGAATGCCAAGTTCCTTGCCCGTTTCACGCAGCTCGGCAAGGGGGGCATTTTCAAGATCGAGAATTTTCATAGATTTTGGAGTGTCCATCCTGATGGCGAATAAGGTAGACCAAAACCCTGATGGTTTTGTGAAAAAATTGATTGTTGCTCGTTTTATTTGAAGATATGGGGTGAAAAATCCCTGCGCGTTCCCCCCTTCCCTGCATTGGCAGGGAGAGGGTCTTCTTCCTATGATTATCAAACTTCCGGTAGTAACGAAATTATAGCACGCAAGACGGAAACGTGCAAGAAAAGTATTTAGCAGTTTTGCAAAGATCAGGCTACGTTAAAAATATGGATTGCTACCCGAATAGCTGTTTGTCGGTTAAAATAGCGGCAACTGTTCTGGTACCAGGGCAGAGCGATTCCTTAATCGAGGTGGTTCTTATGAAACAAGTGTGGTCGCCCTGGAGAATGAAGTATATCATGCATCACGAACCCAGCCCTGAATGTATTTTTTGCAAAGCACAGCAACTTGACGATGGCCCCGAAAATTTAATCGTGGCGCGCGGTCATTTCACTTTTGTCATTCTGAATCGTTATCCCTATACCAGCGGGCATTTGATGGTTGTTCCTTACGCGCACCAGCCGACCCTGGACCGGCTGACTGTTGAAGCTCGGAGGGAGATCGTTGAAATCATCACAACCGCCGAAGTGGTCTTGCAAGAAGTCTATCACCCGGACGGTTTTAACATCGGGGCGAACATCGGTTCAGCCGCGGGCGCCGGCGTGGCCGGTCATCTGCATTTTCATGTGGTGCCGCGCTGGAGCGGAGATACCAATTTTATGTCAACCCTGGCGGATACGCGTGTGCTCCCTGAGGCGCTTGAGCAAACTTTTTGCCGCTTGAAGGCAGCCTGGCCAAAAAATTAGCACGCTATGCCATCCCAACGCATGATGCGCAGGGATGGTTCTCCACCTTGCAGAAGTTTCCCGATCCAATAGAGCGCCTGCCACAGTCGCCGAAAATCGGCTGGCATCTGATCCACAGGGATGGAATAAAACCCGAACTGCCGGTAATAACTTTCCCGCCTTTTGTGCGTCATCAAAAAGAGGGGTGGTTCCTGGTTGCGGAGCAGCCCGGCGACGAGCGCTTTGCCAATACCTTGTCCCTGGCTGTCGGGAGCAACGGCTAGAGAGGCCAGTTCTCGGACGCCGCCGGCATGGGGTTTGATTTGCCCACAACCGATGACTCGCCCAGCAGGATCTACAGCCACCAGAAAACGCTGCCAGGCCAGCCCAAGCGGGTTGATGTGCACCCGCCAGATCAGGGTACGAATCGTCCACGCCTCTTGTTTGCGAGCAGGTCTGATCGTGTAGACAGACATAATTTTGCACCTATGACCAAACTAACCAAGCCGTCCGGCGCTGGCAAGGATGATCGCTACGGCGATACACCAATGAATCAGAACCGGGTAGAGGTAAGAACGAGTGCGCCAGGCAACCCAGCCGAAAAAATAACCGCCGAAGATGGTGGTGAGGGTTTCTAACTCCGGTTTGCCCAGGTGGGCGATGGCAAATGGAACAGCCTGCATCCAGAGGGCGTGGCGGCCAAATTGGCGTTCCAACCCAAAGAGCAGCCAGCCGCGAAAAAGGAATTCCCAGCCGAGAAGGTCTAAAATTAGCTGAAAAGGTGCAGCAGGATGGTACTGCGGCTGGTAATACCGACTCAAGGAGGGTGTGAAGTGGGCTGCCAGCCAGACGGCAGGGAAAATCAGGATCGCCGAGAGCAGCGCGATTTTTAGGCCGGTTCGCCAATCTCCGAGCTGAAACCCGTACTGGGATGGATTTTCGCGCAGGAGGAAGACGATGAAAACGATCGGGATGACCAGGTGCAGCAGGAAGCGGTCAAGGTAGTACCAGGGGGTCAGGTTTCGATAGTAATCTAGCAAGATGAGCTGGGTGCTGGCAATGAGAAGAAACGGAATCTTCCAGCTTTCTGGTAGACGCCAGGTTCGTTTCATTGTTAGTCACCAGGGAATGTCGCTTAACCTAAGAGTTCTTCCAGGATTTTTCTGGCGATATTTGGATCGGCTTTGCCGCGCATCTTTTTCATCACCTGGCCGACGAACCAGCCGATGAGGGTGACTTTGCCGCTTTTATAAGACTCCACTTCTTTGGGACTTTCGGCCAACACTTCCTGGCAGACGGAGCGGATGGCGGAATCGTCGCTCACTCTGGCGAGTCCTTCTTCCTCTACTAGTTTTGCCGGGGGTCTTCCGGTTTGCTGAACTTTTTCCAACAGGTTTTTTCCGGTGTTGTTATTGATCGTACCCGCATCTACGAGCTTGATGATTTCTGCCAGAAACTGCGGGGTGAGCTTGAGTTGATCGGCGGTTAAGCCGCTTTCGTTCAGCATCCGCAGAACATCGTTCATCAGCCAGTTTGAAACCCGCTTTGGGTCGCCGGAATAGGTTTTTACTGCTGTTTCAAAGTATTCCGACAGGCTGCGGTCGCCTGTCAGGATATCGGCGTCGTATTCCGGCAGACCATACTGGTTGATAAAGCGATTGCGCCGCTCGAGTGGAAGTTCCGGCAGCTTGGAGAGCACTTTTTGCTTCCATTCCTCATGGATGCGCACCGGTAAGAGGTCGGGCTCGCGGAAGTAGCGGTAATCGGCTTCTGTCTCCTTTGAACGCATTTTCCGCAGCACGCCGGCGTCCTCGTCCCATTCCAGTGTCCAGGCTTCGATTTTATGGCCGGCTTCAACCTCGCGAATCTGACGCTCGATTTCCTTCCCAACGGCTTCGCGGACAGCCTCGATGGAATTAACGTTCTTGATCTCGGTTTTGGGGTTAAGATAAGCGGCCCCTTTTGGCCGGATGGATACGTTGGCGTCACATCGTAAGTGGGCTTTTTCCATATCCGCTTCTGAAACGCCCAACCACCGCAAGAGCTGCCGCAGGCGGGTCAGGTATTGGGCTGCTTCGTCAGCAGAGCGCAAGTCTGGGCCGGTAACCATCTCGATGAGAGGGACGCCGCAGCGGTTGAAATCAATCAGGCGCAGGCCGTTCTCATTTTTGGTTTTGCCTGCATCTTCTTCGATGTGAAGCTTGTGGATGCTGACCTGCCGGACGCTGCCGTCTGGGAGAGGCAATTGCATGTAGCCTCCCCGCGCCAGGGGCATATCATATTGCGATATCTGATAGCCCTTGGGAAGATCAGGATAGAAATAGTTTTTGCGGTCGAAGTAAGAAAGCGGTTGAATTTCTGCATGCATCGCGGCGGCCAGCAGCATTCCTTTTTCAATCGCTGCTTTGTTGGGCACTGGCAGCACCCCCGGTAAACCGGAGCACACCGGGCAGATGTTAGTATTAGGGGCGTCGGACCATGAATCAGCCTTGCAGGAACAGAAGATTTTGGTCTTGGTATTGAGCTGGATGTGCGTTTCCAGGCCAATAACGGCTTCGTAATCGGTCATAATAATCTCCTGAATGGCGCAAGGTGGTTACACGATAAGGTTGAGCTAATTTTAGCACAATCATAAATTTGAATCCCTGAAGCCTTGCATTTTCAAAAAATTTATTTATAATTCAGATTATTCAAGTCTAAATATTCTGGATTAACTATGAATGATGAACTGCTTTTGCTTGGATTGCTGCGCCGTGAGGAGATGCATGGCTACCAGCTGGTCGAGTTCATTGAACGAAATTTGAGCGCCTGCACCGGTTTGAAGAAATCGAAAGCATATTTTTTGCTGGAGAAGATGGCCTCGGCAGGATGGGTGGTTTCTGATGAACGCCGCAGCGGGAAACGCCCAACGCGCCGGGTCTATCGCCCAACGGAGCAAGGTTTGCAGGTGTTTTGGAAGATGTTGCGCAAGCAGTGCGCTCAATTTACACCGACCTATTTTCAGGATGATATCAGCCTGTTGTTTCTGGACGAACTGCCGGCGGAAGAAGCTGTTGAGTTACTTAAACAGCGAAGGGGTGCGATGGAAGAATTGCGCGAGCGCATGCTGAACGCCCCGCCGCATTCTGGAGCGAGCGGCTGGCTGGTGGAACATCAGGTTCGCTACCTTTCGGCTGAACTGAATTGGTTAGATGAGATCATCCAACGCGTGGAGGAAAAAGGACGCGTCTGGAATAAATCTGATGAATAAATCAAGGAGAAAATCATGTACACACTGATATTAACATTGCACAATGTTACTCGCTGGCTTGTCTTGTTCTTTGGTCTGATTGCCGTCGTGCGGGCGTTTTCGGGTTGGCTTGGGAAGAGAGAATGGACAAAGTTCGACCGGCAGGCCGGGATGATGTTTGCCGGCATGATTGACCTGCAACTGCTGTTAGGTCTCATTCTTTACTTCATTTACACACCCTTTACGAAGGTCATGTTTGCAAACTTTTCCGGAGCAATGCGCGATGGCGTGACACGCTTCTTTGCAATAGAGCATTTATTGGCTATGCTGGTTGCGCTGGTGCTGGCGCATATAGGGGCTTCGTCAGTTAAGAAAGCTGCTGTAGCAGTTTCCCGGCATAAACGGGCGGCGATTTGGTTCACGGCTACGTTGCTTCTCATCCTGGCCATGATCCCCTGGCCTTTTATGGATTACGGCCGGCCGCTGCTGCGCTTGTTTGGGTTCACGCTGTAGCTTTTTTTGTAAGAAATTGACGGCGGGATGCAAGAAACGCCGGATTGAATTCTCGCCGGCGTTTCGTTATAAGAATTTATCGTTTTACTTCTTCAACTTCCTGATACCAGCGCACCCGTTTGCCGATGCGGGCGCGAGCTTTCCAGGCCAGGCTTTTGGGGATGGCTTCGTTGGCCGACAAGATTGAGTCCATGCGGTCAAGGACTTTGCTTTTCTGAGGGGCGGAAAGCGGGATTTCTCCCTTCTCGATCAATTCTCTCAAGTGCTGCAGGGTGAGCTCAATGGTTGTATATAAGCCCCAGTCTTTGGCGCACAGGGAGGCGATATAAGAGGTGTTGATGGTCTCCTCGTCTATGCTGCCGGTGGGGTGATCCAGCAGGAGCAGCGTCAGGTCTATCGCGTCTTTGTAATTCAATTCGACAATTTGCGCTTTCGAGAGGAATAGTTCCGCTAACGGCGTTGTGAGCGGTTCCAGGTGTAGGCGGTCTGCCAGGGGAAGGTGGTGGCACATTTCGAACGCCCCGACAAAGACATCTACCTGGCGGTTGTTTGCCTCATCGTAAAATAGCTGGCGGCTGGCTCCGTTGAGGGTATTGAAGCTTTTGTTGGGGGTGTATCCATTCGCCTGGAAAAAGTCCTCCAACTTGCTGCCGCCTTCGCGATCGGTGATCAGGTCAATATCCGCGTAGGAACGCTGCCGGTTGAACAACTCGGCTGATGGACAGCGTACCCGAACGGCCAGGCCGCCCAGTGCACGCAGGCATATTTGACGTTCCTGCGCCGCCTGGATAAGGCGGTGCATCTCTTTTTCGATATCCTGATGGGGGAGCATTTATTCTACCGGTATCTCCTGGTGAACTCGATCAATATCAATTCCTTCGTTTTTGCGATAAGCTTTGAAGCCCTTGTAAATCCCAAAGGCGAGTAAGTACAAGATCAGGATGAAGATGATGGAATTGGTGTTGGCGAGGCCAATGCCATAAAGCTGGTTTGGATCTATCAGCCATTGGTACAATAAAAAGAGCAAAAAGCCTCCAAAAACAATCCCTGCCGCAGTGATCAAGGGAATGCCGAACACTTTGTACTTGGCGATGGGAGAAGCGTTATAGAGATCAGGTTTGCGGTAGGGGAGCACGATCGCGGCGATGGTTGTGCCGAGATACGTAATGGCAATCACAAGGGTTGAATCCAGCGTTAGAGAGCGGAAACTAAACACATCCCATGCGAATAAGGCGGAGACGACCAGCGAGGGGAGCACCATCAACAGCAGCGCGACGACCGGCGTGCGCGTCTTTGGATCAACATCTGCCACCTTTTCTGGCAGCAGGCGATCAAAGGCGGCGGCGAAGATGACGCGGGTGGAGCTGAGGAAGACGGTGCCGGACCAGCCAAACCACCAAAGGCTCATCATCAAAATGACGATAAATTGGACGACCCGGCTGGAGGTCATGAAAACCGCCAGCAAAGCCGGATAAGGCCAGACGGGCAGTGGTGGGATCTGGTCGGTATATCCCCAGGCATAGTTCCACCATGCACCGTTAGCCTTCATGTAGAAATCCCAGGTAAGCGTCTTATTGATGAGCAAGAAAAAGATCACACCCAGCAAGGTGGTGATGATCAGGGCGCCTGCCATCCCCCAAAAGTTGCGTTTGAAGTCGCTTGCGCCGCGCACTTCTCCATACAAAGTGGAGCCCCAGTTGGGCCACAAGTTGAAGAATACAATGAACGGCATGGCCAGGAAGATAGCCCCGATTCCTCCGCCGGTCAGCGGAGCGACCGCGCCGGCAGCCTCGCCTGCTGCAAGCGTGGCGTTGTAAATGCCAGAAGAAGCCCCAAACATCGCGGGCGCCTCGCGTTCCAACCCTGCCTGAAAAGTTTGGGCGTTCCCGAAGGCCAGGAAGCCAAAGACCACCAGCAAACCGGCCAGGCCAATAAAGAAACAGATTTTTTGGATGCGGGCATACCACTTCATCCCCAGCGCGATATAAACAGCCGCAATGGCGCATACCAGCGCGCTGGTAATGAATAGGCCCGCAGAGGTTTGCCCAAACCAAAGCGCGGCGTCTTTAGCACCCACGATGCCTAATAAGGGCGTTAGGAAGAGGTGGCGCAGCATATCGCCATAGAGCGGCACCCAAAGCCACAGGATAAACCACCAGCCGGTGATGGCCAGGACGAAGCCGATCCCTCCGCCTAATATGCGGCTCTGCCAGACATAATCGCCGCCGGAACGGGGCATGACGGCCACCAGGCCGGCGTAAACAACCACTTCAAACAGGATAAATAAGCCGCTGATAATCAGCGTTGGCAATAATCCGCCTTGTAAGAAATACATCTGACTGAAAATGTATAAACCCAGTGTGATGAGGTTGATGGAAAAGGTGGCGTAGATGAATGCATCCAACACTGACCACGAGCGTACCAGTCCGGTCGCTTTCCTCAGGAAGAGATTTGTTTCTGGAGCCCCCTTTCTGTTAATTGCGCGTGCCATTTTTACCTCCGTCCTATATAAATTGATTGAAAAAGTGGGAATCTGAATGAGTAACGAATGAGAGATTAAGACATTATATCCATTACGCCGAAAAATAGGGTAGTTTTAGAGATAGAGCAATAAAAATTTGGGGAATTGTCCACGCCATTCTTTTTTGGCGCGTAGCATTGATCTGCAAAACATCAACCAGTAGTGAAAACGTAGCTTTTTAGTCTGCCTTTCTCCAGGCAGATTAGAGCGCCGAGCAGGACGCCCTGTTCGTACATGCTGCCAGGGTTGATGCACTGGGTTTTTCCGATCCGGACGGCTCCTTTGCTTTCGTGAATATGACCAAAAAGGCCGAGAAGCGGCTGGTATTTTTCTATGACTGCTCTGCCGGCCTTGCTTCCTACAGGCACCAGGGAATTGCCGGCATATTTTGGCCTCAGGTCAGCAGTTAATTCCGGTGCATCGTCGAGCGTTGAGGCGTAGGGCGGTACGTGAAAATTGAAGACCGCCGTCTTGGGTTGCTTTAGTTTCTGGGTCATCGCTTCATAGCGAGCCAGAAGGCCATCTTCGTTGTCCTCCCGGTAAGTGTGCCAGGGCGTCGGGTTGCTCCAACCAGAACTGATCATCTGGTGATGCTCATCCAGATCCACGACCTGGCCTTCTGCGAGGATAATATGTTTGGAAGCCTGGATCATGTCATCCAGTTCAAACATATCATCGTTGCCGGGGGCTACAAAGCAGCGGATATGGGTATCTTTCAGTTTTTCATCGGCATATTGCAGCCAGCGTTCGGCTGTCTTGAGCACTTCGATCTTGAAAAGCTGGTTAACTTTTTCGGGCGCAGCGGTTAATTCTGCAATTTCGTCGGGGGTGGTCACATAAGGGTAATAGCCGCGACTTTTGATCTTTTTCATCATGGCCTGAACTTCTTCTTCGCCATGCAGGATCGATTCTTGCTGCAAGAGGATGGCCTGGTAGGTGTTGTTGCCGCGATGAACGATGGGCACGATCGCCTTGCCAGTCATATCGCCGCCCAACACGATGACATCCGCTTTATAAAATTTACCGGCGTTGATGAATTTGTTCCAGCAAATATCTGACCCATGAATATCTGTGGCAAAAAAGAGAACAGTCACAATAAAAGTCGTTTCCTCAAGGTTTGGTCAATTGTTTCATGATTGTACTTCACCTTGGGGGAAAGCACAACAATTGTATTTGATGGTTGGAGTGAACTCTGGTATATACTTATGGTGTGAACGCAGACAATCACTGGCATCTGATTCCTTATACCATTGCAATTGCGCACCAAAAAGGGGGGGTTGGAAAAACTACCACCGCGTTGACGGTTGGCGCCTGTCTGGCCGAGCAGAAAGTTCATACTCTGCTGATTGACCTGGACCCTTCTCTGAACTTAACCACCGGTGTTGGCCTGCCGCCCAATTTGATTGATGAGACCCTGGCGGAAGTCTTGCTGGCAGGCACGTCCCTGGAAAACGCCATTCGCTCGACCTCCTACGAAAACCTGGATATTCTTCCCTCCGGTCCTGGGATGGTCTCTTTGTCCCGACAGCTTCACTCGCGGCCTTCTTATGAAACCCTATTGCGCAAGTTGATCAACCACCAGCGTATGAGCGTGTATGAGGTGATTTTGATAGACTGCCCGCCGATGCTGGACGCACTGACGATTTTGGCGCTTTCGGCGGCGGATCTGGCAATCATCCCTACGCAGTGCGAATACTACTCGCTGCAGGCGCTGGAAAGCATGTTTCGCTTGATCCGCCTGATACGCGCAAAAAATAACGCGCAACTGCGATACCGCTTATTGGTCACAATGTTCGACCGGCGCGGGAAATTCCATGCCAGAGTGTTCGAATTGCTGCGGGAGCATTATAGCAACGCTTTGTTCAAGGCAACGATCGGTTTCGATACCCGTGTGCGAGAAAGCCAGATGGCGGGTATCCCCTTAACGATCTTTTCTCCGAACTGCCGGGCTGCGGAGCATTACCGTTCTCTTTCGAAAGAGTTACTGTTTTATGTTCAGAAAAAACGCAGCGAGGGGGCCTGAACAGAAAACCGATCGCTGTAATGCTGCCTGGAGGTCGGATGAGCAGGACCGTGCTTTATATCGAGGATAACCCAGACAACCTGATGCTGGTCAGGCGCGCCATCGAAGCCATAGGCTATAAATGGATCGGGGCAAGCAGCGGGCTGGAAGGTCTAAGGATTGCCGAAGAATTCCAACCGGAC
Organism: Anaerolineae bacterium; assembly: GCA_013178185.1. Taxonomy (GTDB): domain Bacteria; phylum Chloroflexota; class Anaerolineae; order Anaerolineales; family Anaerolineaceae; genus Ch132. Next base: position 55,953 of record JABLXC010000017.1, read on the forward strand.
TTGATCCTTCTGGATATTTTTTTACCCGATATTGATGGCTATGAAGTAGCTCGCCGGATTAGAGCGAATGCGGATCCGAAATTGCGACGGGTCCCACTTCTTGCGATTACTGCCAACGCCTTGCAGGGGGATGCCAGAAAAGCACTCGAGGCGGGCTGTGACATGTATCTTTCCAAGCCGCTGGATATTCGAGAGCTGTGGATCCGGGTGGGTGAACTGTTGTCGCGCCGTCAAGGGCAAGCCTTTGATGGGGGTGGGGGATCAGGCGATGGCGGGCGCTATTCGTACCTTATAGGGTTGCGTTGCTCGCTTTGTTTGGCAGGTTATGACCCTGACCAGGTGCAGACTTACTGCCTGGCCTGCAATGCGCCGCTGGTTGCAGAGTATGCGCTGGCAGAGGCGCGCGCCCAGGTTGACCGAGAGGAGATCCACCAGCGGCGAGGTTCGATGTGGCGCTGGCATGAACTCCTACCGCTTCGTTCTCCAGGCAACCTGGTGACGCTGGGAGAAGGCGATACGCCTATCCTGCCGCTCCAGCGCCTGGGAGCGGAACTGGGTTTTGAACGGCTTTACCTGAAAGACGAAAGCCTTTGCCCGACAGGGAGTTTTAAAGCGCGCGGCCTTTCGGTGGCGGTTTCTAAAGCCAAAGAGTTGGGGATCGAAAAAGCAATCATCCCGACGGCTGGCAATGCGGGCGGCGCGCTGGCGGCTTACGCCAGCCGGGCCGGTATGCAAGTCTGCATCTACATGCCCAGCGATACGCCTCTGGCAAACGTGTTGGAAAGCCAGATTACCGGCGCAGAGGTTACGCTGGTAGATGGATTGATCAGCGATGCGGCAAAGCTGGCAGGCGCAAAGAGCCGCGAGGAAGGCTGGTTTGACTTTTCTACTTTCAGGGAACCTTACCGGCTGGAAGGCAAGAAGATCATGGGCTATGAGATTGCCGAAGCGTTTGACTGGCAGTTGCCCGATGTGATCCTCTACCCCACCGGCGGCGGGACGGGGTTGGTGGGCATCTGGAAAGCGATTGGGGAACTGGCGGAATTGGGCTGGCTGGATACGGCAGCGCGGCCGCGCATGATCGCGGTGCAGGCGGCAGGATGCGCCCCGGTTGTGGACGCAATCGAAAACGGAAAAACGCAGTGCGACTTCTGGGAGGGCGCAAATACGCAAGCCTCCGGTCTGAGGGTGCCCAGGAGTTTTGCGGATCGCCTGATCATAAAAACGATTTTGGAAAGCGGTGGAAGCGCGGTGGGGGTAAGCGACGAAGCGATCTTCCAGGCACAACGGCAGCTGGCGCGGATGGAAGGGATTTTTGCCGCCCCAGAAGGAGCAGCCACGCTGGCAGGGCTGTTGGAGTTAAAGAAACGCTCTTTGGTGCAAAAAGACGAGCGCATCCTGTTGTTGAATACCGGCAGCGGCTTGAAATATCTGGATATAATAAAGAATGCGCCAGGCTGAGCGGGGCCAGCCCCGCCGCGATCGCGGGCCTTTGCCGGTATGTTATAATGCGCTCCCGGCGATGAAACGACTTCTCTGGCTTATTCTGCTGTCCTTTGCTTTGCTGCTGGCTGGCTGCGCACCGCGGGAGCAGACGGCTGGCGCGCTTCCAACCAGAACGGCTGCAGCGCTGACGCCTTATGTTACCGCCACGCCGACCGGTATTGTCTCTCCACTTGAACAGGTTACGCCAACGCCGGCGCCCACCCCTACGAGCACCCCGCGCACACATGTTGTGAAGAAAGGCGAAGACCTGGGAGGGATTGCCTTTCAATATGGCGTTACCCTGGCGGCGTTGATGGAAGCCAACCCAGAGATTGATCCCTATCTGTTATCGGTCGGCGCAACACTTATTATCCCCGCACCAGCCGAGAGGGTTGATACCCAAAACCTGCCGAGTCCTACCCCGGTAGCTGTTAACCCTGGCCCTGTTCACTGTTACCCGAGCCGGGATGGAGGGGCATGGTGTTTTTTGTTGGTGAACAACCCGCAGCAGACGGCGGTTGAGAATGTTTCGGTTCAGATTCAGATCTATGGCGGCGAGGCGCAGATCAGCCAGACGGCGGCTACCCCGCTTAACCTGATCGCCGCAGGCGGGGAACTGCCCGTGGCAGCCTATTTTGCTGCGCCGCTGCCGCAGCCTTTTCAGGCGACAGCTTCTTTGCTGACTGCCTTGCCCCGCACGGTGGATGATCAACGCTATCTGAGGGTGGAGGTGAGAGAGCTTCGGGCGGCAGTCCAACCGGATGGATTTTCCGCATTGGCCAGTGGGCAAGTTGTCTTGTTGGATGGAGAAGCCGAGGCCAGCCAGGTGTGGGTGGCGCTCGCGGCGTTCGATAAGAACGGGCGGATTGTGGGCACCCGGAGATGGGAAGGGAGCGGCAGTTTGCGCCCTTCGCTGGCTTTTGAGGAGTGGGTGTATAGCGCTGGCGACCCCATTGATCATGTTCTTGCGTGGGCTGAGGCGCGCCCGTAATATCTTTATTGAAGTTCCCAGATCAGGTAGGAATCTTTTTTACAGATCGGTTGAGGCGAAGCCAGGTTGAGGCAGGCTTCATAGGGAATGATCGTGCTGTTCGGGAGACCCGGCGTGGGGGGGATGGTGATATTCGTCCAGCCGTTTTCATCGGTTGGAGGCGTGGTATAGTTTGTCTGCAACTGGTTGATGTATAGGATCACTGTAGCCTCGATACCTGCGATCCCTTTTTGGGTGCCTTTTTCGAAAACCAGGATGTAAATGCGCTGAGGTTGTTCCGGCGGCAGTTGAGGCTGCGCCTCGCTGAGGAGAAGGTCAATTTCTTTTTGTTGCACTGCTGCTTTGGATATGACGGCGGGATTGGCGATGTTGAGATAACGTGAGCCTAAGGGTGCCAGGCGAACTTTGGCGTTATCGGCGGCTTCGGGAAAGTAATCCAGGCAATAGTTTTCGTAACATTGACGGATGACATTCTCCTGGTTGTAGCGAATGGTATCTGCGATGGGGAGGCCAGAGAATTCGTAGCCTCCGTGCAGGGCAATGAATTGATCGAATACCACCGGGACATGATACCCCAGCCCGCTGCCGACTTCGAAGAAGATAACCTTTCCTTTGCCAGGGTCGTGGGGCGCGGGTGGTAGAGCATGCATATTCAGCAGGCGGCTGATCGGGCGGAAACGAGCCAATGTGGGGTTGCTGGGCGAAGTGTAGATCACCACGTTTTCGTAGATCTGTTCGAGATCGCCCTCAGCGGTTTGGTAGGGATCGGTCAACGCACGGCCAAAGACTGTCTCTCCGCCAATCTGATCGAGGGCAACCGAAAACGGTGTGCCAATCTGGCTATTGGTATAAGGGACGACCCCGCCGAACTGCAACTCGTTGCGATAAGCGCTGCACGCTTCGCCACAGTTATATTTTCCATAAGGGAGCAAGTGCACCGTACCGGCAGGTTCATCAAAACGCCGGTAGATGCCCACCCTTTCAAAGTGCTGTTCGATGCGCTGCGCATCGTGGTTGTATACCGGATTGCTTAATGGGGCGCCAAGTACGGCTGCCCCGCCCATGTTTTGATAGAAAGGGAAAAAATCCGGGAAAATTTCATACGAACTGGCCGGCTGGTTTTCACCCTGTTCTCCTCCAACCCCCAATTCCTTGCCAATTGGCCAAAGGAAGTAGCGATTGCTTCCCGTTTGAAGCGGGTTCTGGCACAGCAACGCATTGGCGGTGTACTGGCAAAACATATTATTGCGGGTGATCAAGGAAGAGATCGGCGGGCCGAATAGCTCCTGGCCGCCGAGGTCCTGATAATATTCATGCAGGAGCGGGTCAATTTCAAAAGTGCCGGGTGGGGTAGGGGTAGGGGCGGGGCCGGATTGGCCGCCGCAGCCAGAGAGCAGAAACAGAGCGAGACCGACGCCCAGAAAAGTCAAGCCAGTTAATCGTTTGGGTTTAACCATTGGAGGCTTTTTCACCCCTGAACGTGGAAACAAAAAGCTGTCTGTTTGTCTTTGGGCCAGGCAGCGTATCTTTTGCTGCGTTGCTGGCTGCGTACGGTTTTCCTTCTGGTTCGACATTGCAGGTGGATCTGGCGCTTTTGCATCATAACATCATATGATCCGGCTATGCCTTAAAATATAGCATAAAACCGGAATTTTTAAGAAACGGTTGCGGGAACAAATCTCTTCCAACTGTCGTAACCGTGCGGCGAGCGCTCAGACAGTTTGAATTGATTTTTGCCGGATGTGGATGCGCCTGGCAAGCGCTAAAAAAACGCTCATGCTCAGGAGTCCCCACCCAAAACCGCCGATCCAGATGGCCTGGGGGGCAATATGATCGTTGAGCAGGCCGCCGATAACTGGTCCCAGCCCGTGACTGATGCTCCATGCCAGCCAATAGATGCTCATATACCGGCCGCGCATATCTACCGGCGCCAGGCTGGCAGCCAGGCTGGTAGAAGTAGGCACAACGATCAGTTCGCCCAGGGTGACGACAACCATGCTGGCAGCAAAGGCAGTTAGGCTTTTGCCCAGGGAGATACTCCCAACCCCCAGTGCGTAGAGGAGAGCGCCTGCGGCGAGTACCAGCAAGGGGGGGCGATGTTTGGTTTGCTGCACGATCAAAACCTGGAGGAAGACGACCATCAGAGCGTTGATAGCCATAAGAAAACCGGAGCGGCTTTCTGAGATACCAAAGTTTTCTTTTGTATAGACAAAAAGCAACACAAATACCAGCGAGGAGGCCATACCGGTCATAGTTGTGGCGCCGACGAACGACAAATAAAAACGGTCTTTGAAAATGCGGCCATATCCTCCCGCTTTTTCCGGAATCGAGGATGCAGTTTTTGCCTCTGGGGGAAGGGTCTCCACCATCGCGACGCTGACAAAGAGACTGAAAACGATCATGCCTCCGGCGGCAATCAAAAAGGCGGTGGTGTAAGAACCGGCTGTGATAAAGCCTCCGACTGTCGGCCCGATTGCGAAACCGGCGTTGTTCATCATACGAAGCAGTGCGTAGGCGTCTGCTCTTTTTTCGGTGGGGATCAGGTCTGCGATCATTGCGTCGGCGCCAATACGATACAGCGGGACGAAAGCGCCGCGCAAGCCCATCAAAATGGCAAAGACGGGCAACGTAGCAGCCTGGCTCATGATAGCGTAGTTGATCCCCATCATACCCAGGCTCAAAGCCATGACGCCCTTCCGGCCGAAACGATCTGCCACCGGACCCGCGACGAAAGAGGAAAGGATCGACATGATCGAGTCCAGCGTTAGTAACGCGGTTGCCGTGCTGAGCGGGACGCCCAGGCGCTGACGCAGGTAGATGGTGAGGAAAGGCCAGATCATGCTGACGCCCATGGTGCTAACCAGCATACCTGCAACCAGGTAAAGGAACTGGCGCGGAAAATTTTGGGCGAGGTTCTTGAAGCGATGGAGCATAATGAATTTCTCCGGCAAGTTTATTGGTCCTGAGGGATTGTATCATGGGCGGAGAGGAGTTCTCTAACGCCAGACACATTCCCTGTTAGGTCTGTTCAATATAAAGTGAACGGATGGATAGAAACTGAGTATTTCGTCGTTTCTTTTTCTGATCAGGGTTTATTTTAAAAACGATCTGCAAGGTGCTTTTTGACCGTGCAGATCGTTTGCGATTGAATCGCTTTTAAAACGGTGAGAACTTTCTTGCGGCGACGTGCTATTTGTTTAGAAGAAAATTTCCTGCAAGAATTCTTCGCGAATCTCGCCGGACTTGAAGACGTTGCCGGTGTTGTAGTTCATGATCTCGAAGACTGCTACACCGTGAATATCTTTATCGGTATTGAAGATATCACGCCCGCCTTCTTCCAGCATCTTCGAAAACGGGTAGCCGTACCGTTTTGCAATTTTTGTGGGCAACTTCTCGATGATGGCTTCGATTTCCGCATCGGTCGAATCGACGATATAGCGCACCATCCCGCCGTACAACACCGCAACGTTGACGCGAACCATAGCCTTGAATTCATCTTTCACGGGCGGCGCAATGGGACAGGTTCCCATACCGGATATAATCTTCTTTAAATCGAAACCATTGTGGTACAGCCGCCAGACTGTGGTCTCGATGGTTCGTGAGCAGACGTTAATGCTCCCGGCTAAGCTGCCAGTTTTGCAACACAGAATATAAAGGTTCTCCGGTGAAATCCGACAGGCAGTGGCCACTTCGTCGGCTAATTTTTCATCCGGGAGTACTTCGGCCTGCAGACCGAAAACGGTCTCATGGTGGATGTCAACGTAATCCCACAACTTTACAAAGAAATCGTTTTGGGCAATTGCCCGGGCCGGGCCGGATCCCATCGGGCGAATATAACCGGGGATGTCTTTCTTTTCCATAGGCCAGCTCGAAAACTGGCAGGAGAGGCTGGCGACCTGAGGATGGTCAATGTACACATCAATAGACGGCAGGTCAATACTACCATGTTGAAAACGGCCATAATCAACGTGGCCGAGATCGGCGATCGTAGCCTCAACGAATAGTTTTGCAGCCAGCCAGCCCCCTGGTGCTTCAGTGCCCATATCAATAACAGTTGTGCCATTCTTGAGGGTAAATTTGCGGCAGTTTAACTGTTCTACATAGGGTAGAATTTTTTTTCTAACGATCCTCATTGCATCCTGACTCACACTGAACATGATATACGCTCCTTTTTCGCTATATTTTTCAATTGCCTGATCGGATCAGGCCTTTTTTTCCGCTTTCAGAAATCTTGCGAAACACATATCCTTCGGCGCGCAAAGCCGGAATGACAATATCCAGGGTCTGGACCAGCCATTCCACCCGGTCGTGGCAGGCGATGATCGCTCCTGGAAAGGCCTGGCTCAAAATCCGCTCTGACACCGCCTTGGCATCCGGCCCTTCCCAATCGCGAATGCTGTAACTCCACAGGACAATATCAAACCCCCTAGAAAGAAAAAGTTTTTCCACCTCTTCTGTCAGGTTCCCTGCAGGCGGGCGTAGAAGGGTCGGGTAAAAACCGAGTTCCTGGCGCATAATTTCCTGGGTCATTTCCACCTCATGGATACATTCTTCAAGTGAGATCGTATCGAAGAGTGGGTGGTTGTATGAATGATTACCAACGTCATGACCGGCGGCGAGGACGCGGCGGGCGCAGTCCGCTTCTTTTTCGAGCCTTTTCCCTTCCATGAAGAAAGTTGCTTTGACCTGGTGATGATCGAGTGCAGCCAGCAACCGATCGGTAGCAGGTGGGTTGGGCGATCCATCAAAACTAAGGTAAAAATTTTTCTCGCTCATGGGCTTTCTCTCTGGTGATGTCCTTTTGTACAGGCATGTTCCTTCCTATGTCCATTTACCAATGTTTGGATGCATTGTGTAAATTTACGGTCTGTTGGAAAACTGATCTATGATCAAGCTAAGGTAAGCACGCCTTTCTTGCTACTTTCAGATATTCTCCGAAAACTGTATCCTTCGGCTTTAATGGCAGGAACAATGATATCCAGTGTTGCTGAGAGCCATTTAACACGATCGTGGCAAGGAATAATTGCTCCGGGTTCTATCTGGTAGAGAATTCTTTCCGCGATGCTTTCCGGGTCTGGCCCATGCCAGTCAAAAGCCCAGACGCTCCACAGGACAATGTCAAAACCCATTGCCAGGAAAGTCTCTTTAACTTCCTCGGTCAGTTTGCCGGCAGGGGGGCGGAGGAGGGTGGGGTAAAAGCCGAGCTCTTTATAGATGGTCTCCTGGGTCATTTCTACTTCGCGGATGCATTCATCTAACGGGATCAAATCGAAAAGTGGGTGGTTGTACGAGTGATTGCCGATATCGTGTCCGGCTGCGGCCACGCGGCGGGCACAGTCGGCTTCTTCTTCGAGCCTTTTTCCTTCCATGAAAAAGGTTGCTTTGATCTGGTGACGATCGAGGGCAGCCAACAACCGGTCGGTGGCAGGTGGGTTGGGCGCGCCGTCAAATGTCAGGAAGATTGGTTTTTCCTTCATTATTTGAAGAATCCCCCGCTATACTACCCTGTGTAGCTTTCCAGCAAGGTCAGGTAGCCAGCCTGCCAGAGGCTTTTACGATCTCATAAACATCTCTTAAGTACTGCAGGTTGCCTTCCAATCCTCCTGCAACGATGTTGAGGATAAAAACATCCAGGCGGTGCTCATCCACCAGAGCGCGAAAGATCTGGCTGCATTCTTCTGGCGTCCCAGCAATTTTGTACCCTTGCAGCATTTCGAAGGTAATGAGCTTTTCGGCTGCCTTGTGACCGCCCTCTTTTACAGCTCGCAGGATTGTCTCGATCTGTTCATCGCTCATCAAGCCTTTCAGCTGCCGGGCTGGGGTATCCACTACCACATGTGGAAAGAAAGCGGCTGTTTCCTGGATCATTTCTGGAGTATAGGCGATGCGGTCAATATACGCGCGCACTAATTTGCGCCCGGTGCCAGCGTTGCCCTGATCTACCAGCTTGAAAGCTTCTCCCAGATCCGCTTTTACCATTAACATTGCGCCGTCAGCCAATTCGCCGGTCAGTTTGCACATTTTGTCGCCGCGCGGCGCGATCCAGATGGGGATGTCTTCCTGTTTTCCCATGGTGAGGCGGGCTTGCGATAGACCGAAGCGTTCACCTTCATAGGATACCGTCTCGCCACTCCACAAGCGCCGCGCAATCTCTACGGTGTCTCGCGCCACGCCCAGGGGTGTTTCTCGGGCGATTTTCATCGGATTCAGGACCAGGGATCCGCCTGCAATGAGGGTGAGAAAACTGCGTCCTTCGGAGAGTTCGTGCAAGGTCGCCATCGCCGCTGCGGTTACGGCTGGATGTCTCGTATAGCCGTTGGTGCAGGGAGAGAGCTTCATTTTTTTGGTTTCGCGGGCCAACGCGCCCAGCGTTACGTATACATCCTGCATTGAGCCTTCATCAGCAAGGATCAGGTATTCATATCCGATCTTTTCAGCTTCTACTGCGGTTTCGATAACTTCCTTTACCGGCATACTGGGGATAATGTTAATGCCAAGTTTTACCATTTTTCGTACCCCTCCAGATTATGTTTTTATACTCGAAATAGTAATCTTCCTTACCTGATCGTCCTATCCTGACCCTGGCCAATCGTTTTTGATGATCTTGAGTTATTATTCAGTTGCACTAAATGGATTAAAGCATAAAGACATGGCTATGTCAATAACAAAATGATTTTATGCAGCGTTTTCCGAAAGTTAATTTATTTATAATTAATTAATTTAGTAAATATTATTATTGTTGTTTTACTGTAGTTGCCACTATTCAGGTAAACCAGACGCATGGGTAAACTCAATCGCCCTTGCAGAAAAAGGCAGGGGCTTATTTTGGGCAGCTGGTCTTAACGCCTTCTTAACCTCATTGGGGATATAAGAAATCCGCTTGATGAAAACAACCTGGTTTTATTCAAGAAAAGGGTAGATCATGGAGAATATGAATGGATCTTGATCGTAACTTCTTGCGGGTTAAATCGGAAGCGTTTTCACCCAACCCAATACGGTCTTTGCTCATTGGGCGGCCCCTGGCAACCGCTGACGCTCCGCATCAGACGATCGGAAAGCTGGTGGGACTGGCTGTTTTTGCTTCTGATGCCCTATCCTCGACGGCTTATTCGACCCAAGAGATGCTGGTGGTGCTGGCGGCGGCGGGCGCGGCTGGTTTAATCTATGTGACTCCTCTAACGCTTGGAATTATCTTTCTATTGGGAATTTTGACGCTTTCTTATGAGCAAACAATTCATGCTTACCCTGGCGGCGGCGGCGCTTACATTGTCGCCCGCGACAATTTGGGAGAACTCCCTGCTCAAATTGCAGGGGCAGCCTTATTAACAGACTACATCCTTACGGTTGCCGTATCCATTTCCTCGGGTGTGGCGAACATCGTTTCCGCTGCGCCGGGGCTGTACCCGTACCGTGTCTGGTTGGCGGTGGCGTTAGTCCTGTTTGTTATGTTGATCAACCTTCGGGGCGTGAGAGAATCCGGGACAATTTTTGCGATTCCCACTTATTTCTTCGTGGTTATGATGTATCTAATGGTCGGGGTCGGGCTGTTTCGATTTTTGATTGGCGACCTGGGTACAGTGGTGAATCCACCCGAACTTGAGCTGCTACACGGCTTGCAAGGGGTGACTGCTTTTCTCATCCTGCGGGCGTTTGCGAACGGCACCACGGCGCTCACTGGGGTCGAGGCAATCTCTAATGGTATTATGGCGTTTAAAGAACCGCGCAGCAAGAATGCCGGGACGACGCTAATCTGGATGTCTGTGATCTTAGGATCGCTTTTGTTTGGGATCGCTTTCCTGGCTCATTCTATCGCGGCTGTGCCTTCTCAGTTTGAAACTGTGATTTCACAACTGGCGCGCACGATATTCGATGGGCAAGGATTGCTCTATTTGTTGACGATATCTGCCACTACCGTGATTTTGATTATGGCAGCCAATACGGCCTTTGCTGATTTTCCACGGTTGGGGGCGTTGATCGGCGGTGACGGTTTTTTGCCCCGTCAGCTTACCTATCGAGGAGATCGCTTGGTTTACTCGCGCGGGATTATCACACTGGCTCTAATTGCCACATTACTAATAGTTTTCTTCCAGGCGAGCGTTACGAATCTGATCCCGCTTTATGCAATTGGTGTTTTCCTGTCTTTTACGCTCTCTCAATCTGGTATGGCCCGGCGCTGGTGGAAGTCAGGACGCCTTAAAGAAGGTGAGATGATCCATGAACAGGGTTCAACCGTTCAGTACGACCGGAACTGGTTGACCAAAATGGTCATCAACGGTTTTGGAGCGGTATGCACTTTGATTGTCATGGTCGTTTTTGCAGTGACAAAATTTAAAGACGGCGCCTGGGTAGTCATCATCCTGACGCCTTTACTAGTCGGCATTTTTTATGCAATCCACAATCATTACAAAAGCCTGGCCAGTCAACTTTCGTTGGAGAAACTTCCACGACAGAACCGGATCCGGCGCAACCACGTCATCATGCCAATCTACAGCGTTCATCAGGGAACTTTGCGAGCCTTTCAGTTTGCCCGTACGCTCTCGGATGATGTTACTGCTGTTCATATCTCGATTGATCCCAACGACGCTGAGAAAGTTCGAAAAAAATGGGAGAAATGGGGAGATGGTTATCGTCTCGTGATTTTAGAATCGCCTTATCGCCTCTTTATCGAGCCGTTGATCGAATATCTTTCAAAAATTGAAGAAAATATGCAGCAAGGTGATATCATAACCATAGTGATACCACAATTCGTCTCACAAAGCGTTCTGTCAAACTTTCTTCATGCCAGGACATCCGAACTGCTGCGCAAGGTTTTGTTGAGCCGGGATGAGATTGTGATTGTCGAGGTGCCGTACTTAACCAGGTGAGCAAGGGCTAAAAATGAATGGTGATCCGAAATGGCTCCGTTCAGACCAACCGGCGAAGCAAGAACCCGCAGAAATGCAGGCTGGCCGAAGTGGCCGCCTTATGATTTTCTTCGGGTACGCGGAGGGCGTAGGGAAGACCAAGGCAATGCTGGAAGCAGCCTTCCAGCGCAAATCGGAAGGGATCGATGTTGTTGTCGCCTGCGCTGATGCCCGAGGGAAAGAAAGCGAAGCGCTGATTAAGGGGCTCCCAATCTGGCCGCTCCGGCGATTCGAAGCGGATGGGAACATTTCTATGGAGCTGGATCTGGACGGCATCCTGGCGCGCCGTCCGCAGCTTGCGGTGGTTGATGAACTAGCCCACTCCAATGCGCCCGGCTCACGCCACCCCAGGCGTTTTCAGGATGCTGAAGAATTGCTGGCGGCCGGGATCGATGTGTATGCGACCGTCAACGTTCAGAATTTGGAAAGCTTGAGCGATATTGTCAGCCAGATTACCGGGGTCAGAGTGGAGGATACAATCCCGGATCGAATTTTCGACAGGGCAGATGAAATTGTGCTGGTTGATTTGCCTCCTGGCGAGTTGATTCAGCGTTTGAAGGAAGGAAAAGTTCATCACTCTGGGTTAGAAGCCCTGGAAGTTGAGAAATTTTACCGGCAGGGAAACCTGACCGCGCTGCGAGAGTTGGCGATGCGGCGGGCGGCAGAACGGATTGATGACCAGATGCGGTCCTATATGCAGTCAAAAGCGATTGTGGGTCCCTGGCCAGCCGGTGAGCGAATTTTGGTGAGCTTAAGCTCACATCCACTTGGGGAAAGGCTGGTTCGCGCCGGGCGAAAACTGGCCGATGAGTTAAAAGCGGAATGGTTCGTTCTTTATGTGGAAACTCCGGGTCACCTAAGCATGCAGCCGCAAAATCGAGCCCGGATCAACCATAACCTGGCGCTGGCTGAAAAAATGGGGGCGAAAGTATATAAGGTATCTGGGAATTCGGTGGTCGAAGAGGTGCTGCAGTTCTGCCAGCAATACAATATTACAAAGATTGTTGCCGGGCGGGCCAGACGCCCGCGCTGGCAGGAGATCTTCAGCCCATCTGTTCTCGATGAAATGATCCGAAAGAGCGGTAAAGTTGGTGTATTTGTAGTCAGCGAGGATCAGGAAACTCTTGAGGACGCAAGGATTAGAAACTGGCTGCCTCACCGGCCTTTACTGAGATATCTGGAAAGTCTGGCGCTGGTTGGGGTGGCGACCTGGATCAGCCATCTGATTGGGGATGTCATTGATCCAACCAACCTGGTTATGATCTACCTGATTGCAGTTGTCATTGCGGCGATATTTTTGGGGCGGGGACCGTCCATGCTGGCCTCCCTGATCAGCGTGGTAGTCTTTGATTTTTTCATCGTCAACCCTCGTTTTAGCCTTGCCGTTGCAGATACGCAATATCTAATCACCTTTGCCGGCCTTTTAATCGTTGGGCTGATTATCAGTAACTCTGCAACCCTTTTGCGCGGTCAGGTCGAAGCGCTGCAAGTGCGCGAAAGGCATACCCAGCTTTTGAACCGCCTTAGCCAGGAACTAACAGGCGCTGCGACGCTTGATCAGGTGCTGGAAATTACCTTGAAAAATTTTTCCGCCGTCTTCGAAGGTGAAATCGTGGTCTTTCTTTCAGATGGGAACCACCTCCGGAAAAGAGCGGCCACGCCTCACTACAATTTGAATGAATCCGAAACAGCGGTTGCTGAATGGGCCTTTAAGAACGCCCAGCCCGCCGGAAAAGGGACAGAGACGTTTCCTTCCGCTCAGTCGCTTTTCCTGCCACTCAATGCCTCTCAAGGTGTGGCAGGGATTCTCGGAATTCAGTCGCAGGTAATTCAGGAATTTATTGCTCACGATCAGCGCACCCTTTTGGGTGGTCTGACAAACCTGGCAGCATTGGCGATTGAACGCGCCAAGTTTGCGCAGGATGCCATGCAAGCAGAAACCTTGCGGGCGGCAGAAAGGTTGCAATCCGCTCTTTTGAACTCCATTTCACACCAACTCCGTACCCCCTTAGCGGCCATCACAGGCGTCCTGACTAGCCTTTCTGAATCCGAGAAGGCAAGAAGTGAAAACGGTAAATTGACGTTGAAGGTGCGAGAAGAATTGATCGATTCGGCCACCCAGCAAGCCAACACCTTGAACCGTCTGGTGGAAAACCTTTTGGCGATGACGAGACTGGAAGCTGGCATCATTCAAGTGAACTCCCAGGCTGGCGATGTTCAGGACCTGATCGGCGCGGTGATCAATCAGATGGCCGAATCTCTGGCAAACCGGAATGTCATCCTGGATATCCCGCCGGATCTCCCAGCGGTTCGCATGGATGCCGTACTGACCGGGCAGGTCCTGGTCAACTTATTGGAAAATGCTTGTAAGTTTTCAGAGCCGGGATCGCCGATTTCCATCATCGTCAGGCAGCAGGGGGATGAACTTCAAATTCGCGTGGCGGATGAAGGGATTGGCATCGCGCCGGAGGATTTGCCCCATATCTTCGAAAAATTTTACCGCGGCAAATTCACCAACCAGGCGGCCGGTACCGGGTTAGGACTTTCCATCTGCAAGGGGATTATCGAGGCTCAGGGCGGCAGAATTTGGGCAGAAAGCGGGGCTGTGCGAGGGGCCGTTTTGAGCTTTGCGCTGCCAATCTATGATGATCTGAGAGGCGAGGCAGGGAAATGAAGGACGGCAAACTACATATCCTGGTGACTGATGACGAAACAGCGATTCGTCACTTTCTGAAGGCGACTTTATCGGTTTACGATCATTTGGTTACAGAGGCAGAAAGCGGACAGAAGACGCTTGATCTGCTGGTCGAGGAGCGCCCAGACCTGTTAATCCTCGATTTAGGCTTGCCGGATATGGATGGCGTGGAAGTGATCCGGGAGATTCGAGGGTGGAGCAGTATTCCGATTATTGTCTTGTCGGTTCGAAATCGAGAAGAGGATAAGATCGCCGCGCTTGATTCCGGCGCGGATGACTATCTGACCAAGCCGTTTGGGGTAGGAGAATTGCTGGCGAGGATCCGAGGGGTCGTTCGGCGCAGTTCCAGCGGGTTGATGGATGGCATCTACCAAACCGGCGATCTTAAAATGGACATCGGCCGCAGGCTGGTAACCATCGGCAGCAACGAAATCCAGCTCACGCCGACGGAATTTGATATTCTAAAAACCCTGTTTCAGAAACCGGGAAAAGTATTCACCCATCGCCAGATCATTGATAAAGTCTGGAATACCCACCTGGGAGATGAATCGCGGTTGTTGCGGGTGAATATTAGCAATCTGCGCCATAAAATCGAGCCGGATCCAAACCGCCCCACGTATATCAAGACCGATCTGGGTGTCGGGTACCGCCTGAACGACAACCCTGAAGATGCGTCGCCACGCTCGTCCTGATCCCCTGTTTGACTGTCCGCACCCCCTTCCTTTGATATTTGACAATTTGGGTCTTGTTAATAGTTCATAGGTTGGTAGAATCGGGTAAAATGCAGCTTATGGAAAAGACAGACCCAATCGACCGCGTTAAGAACTGGCTGGAGTCTTTGCAGTATAGCGAGGCGACCCTGGCGGTTGCCAGAAAAATCCTGCAAGATATTCATCGCGGCGTTGATGCAACAAACGCCATTCGCCGGAATCCTCTGCCAGGCGGGGGGTATGTTGCCAAGCACGTCCTGGTGGCGGCGTACCGCCAGATGGTGGAGAGCAATCAGCTCAAACCGGATGAGAATCTGCTGGCTCGTATCCGGATGAAGCCGATCCGTACACTTTCCGGCGTTGCTACGGTGACGGTATTGACCAAACCTTATCCCTGTCCCGGCAAGTGTATCTTTTGCCCGACGGACGCGCGTATGCCGAAAAGTTATCTGCCTGATGAACCAGGCGCGGCCAGGGCTTACCAGAATGAATTTGACCCATACCTGCAGGTGCGTTCTCGCCTGGATTCTTATCATGGCATCGGTCATCCGACTGAAAAAATCGAACTCCTCATTTTAGGGGGGACGTGGTCGGCGTACCGTCGCGATTATCAGGAATGGTTTGTCAAACGTTGCTTTGACGCCCTCAATGAGGTGGAAAGCGCCAGCCTGGCAGAGGCGCACCAGCTGAACGAAGAAAGCGCTCATCGCAATGTCGGTTTGGTGATTGAAACCCGCCCAGATGAGATTACGATTGACGAGTTGACCTGGCTGCGGCGGCTGGGTGTGACCAAGGTGCAGCTTGGCATTCAGAGCCTGGATGACGTCATCCTGGAGAAAAATCAACGGGGTCATTCGGCTGCTGCAACGCTTCGGGCAACTGCGCTGTTGCGAGCCGCGGGCTTTAAAATCGTGGCGCACTGGATGCCCAATCTGCTGGGCGCTTCTATTGAGTCGGACCGGGCC
Source organism: Anaerolineae bacterium (assembly GCA_013178185.1). GTDB lineage: Bacteria > Chloroflexota > Anaerolineae > Anaerolineales > Anaerolineaceae > Ch132. The sequence goes on from JABLXC010000017.1 coordinate 71,702, forward strand.
GATTTTGCGCGGTTGTGGATTGAAGCCCCGGCGGGTCTGGGTTATTGCCCGGATGAACTAAAAATTTACCCAACCCAACTACTCAAAAACGCCGAACTGTACTCGTACTGGCAGCGTGGAGAATATCGGCCGTACACCATGGAAGAATTAATTGACCTGATTGCCGATTTGAAACCAACCATACCGCCGTACTGCCGGGTGAATCGTGTGATTCGAGATATTCCCTCCACGCATGTGGTGGCCGGCAACAAGCGAACCAGCCTGCGCCAGGATGTACTGGCAGAACTGGCCAGGCGAGGGGAAACTTGTCATTGTATCCGTTGCCGTGAGATACGCGCCCGGCAGGTGCGCCCAGAGCGACTAGAGATCGCCGACAGGGTGTATTACCCTGCCTGGGCAGAAGAGCATTTTCTGTCCTTTGTAACGCCGGACGACCGGATTGCGGGCTACCTGCGGCTTTCTTTGCCGCAAACCCCGCCGCATTCGTCCTGGCAGCCGGGGCTGGGGTTGCCCGACTTGCAAAATGCGGCCTTGATCCGCGAGGTGCATATTTACGGCCAGGCAATGGCGCTGGGCGCGGAAAAGGAAGGGGTAGCCCAGCATAGCGGTTTGGGCGCTCGCCTGTTAGGTCGCGCCGCTGAAATTGCCCGCTCGGCTGGTTTTCGTCGCCTGGCGGTGATCTCTGCCATCGGAACCCGCCGCTATTACCAGAAACGCGGCTTTATACCTGGCGATCTTTACATGACCAAGGAAATCTAAGCGTATTTACGGCGCCAGGGCGCTCCAATCACGCAGCGTGTAATCCTGACCGTTTTCCCCCGCGCGGTATGTTTCATACATCACCGAAGCGCCATTTACCCGGAAGAGGACGAAGGTGCTAGGTACTTCCGGGTCGCCGACGCCGCGCGCATGGCCGACGTCGATTTGCCAGACGCCATCCAAACGCGCCGCGCTGTAATTGTGCGTGTGCCCGCAAATATAAGCAGTCACTCTATTCTCGCGCAGCAGCGCCCAAAAGCGATCCCGGTCAGCAGGTTCTTTGTCCAGGCTGGCGCCAATATGACGCACCCGTCCGGTATCTGCATCCGGGAGCGGAAAAGCTGGTTCATGACCGAACACGAAAATGTGTTCTTTTTGTGTCGCTGCCAGGTCGGCCTCCAGCCAGTTGTAAAGCGTTCCGCCCACCGTCCCGTAGGTTGTCATGTCTTTGAGGGCGTCGCAATAAATATTGAGCATCACGAAGTGAGCGTTCTGGTAATCAAAGGAATATGTGGTCTGGGGGCAACTTTTGGGGCCGGAATTGGTGATGTTGGGGGGCGCGTCGCCATTGGTGTCGGGGTTGTACTGCCGCAGCCAGGCCATAGATTCTTCCAGGTGTTCGTGATTTCCCACCCCCGCGAACCAGGGGAAGTTCACACCCAGCGTTTGGTCGATGCTCCAACGGCTGTTCCAGGGATTGTCAATGTCTCCGGGCGTGACCAGGAAGGCTAGGTCGCCCAGGGTGGCGATGGCTTCTAGAGCGCCGCGAAAGTAAGCCGACGTATCATACTCACCCGGCCCGGTGAAGGCGCGCATATCGGCTGTGACTGCAAAAGAGAAAGGCGTGATGATGGTTGGCGTGATCGCCGCCGTTGGGGGAGAGGTTGGGGCAATGGTTGAAGTTTGAGTTGCCGGAGACGCTTCTGCGGTTGCCGGCAGGGTGACCGTAGCTGGAATTGAAGTGGGTGGTGGTGGCTGGGTTTGTGGCAACGCACAACCGGTCATGGTCGCTAAAAGTGTGCACAAGACCATCCCATGGCAAATGAAAGCACCGAGTTTTTTCATGGCAGCCTGGCTTTATGCATTAACCGGGAAAGAGTTTCGCGAAAATTTCGGGCGCAAATCTGGCAGTCATCTCGGAAGAAATGGCGTTTTCTTTGCAAATTGCCGCATAGAGATCCACACTCTTGCGGCGGATGCGGGTTTGGGTCTCGATGTCCAGCCCCCAAAGTCCAAACCGCTGGCTCCAGCCGCGCTCCCATTCGAAATTATCCACCAGAGACCAGTGGAAGTAGCCTTTAATCGGCCAGTTGTAATTGACTGCCCGCCAGACCTGGTGGATATGTTGCAGCAGATAACGCGGCCGGGAAAGGTCGCTTGAATCCTCGACGCCGTTTTCGGTGATGAGCACTGGTAGTTTGAAACGCGCTGCCCAGCGCATAGCTTTGAAGAAAGCTTCGGGCTGGCTGGCGATGTAGCCGGTTGGGCTTAATTCTGCCCCTGGGGGGTAGAAACGTTCCGTAAAAAAATTGCCTTTAGAGAAAGGGGCAAAGGCTACTCGTTCGCTGGTGTAAAAATTTAGGCCGAAGAAGTCCTGTGTGGCGGTTGCTTCGGGGATGGACAGAGCGCGGAATGCGAAGCGAAGCCTCCCATCTGTCAGCGCAGCCGGAAAGGCATAATTGAAGTTATTGTTCAAAATCTTTGTCATCCATTGGTCTGGCGGGAACCAGGGACGGGCAGGTTCGAAGCCGCGAACGTGATGGGCAACCCCCACTCGCGCGGCGGCCTGGATTTTGTGGATTTCCCGGTATGCTAAAGCGTGGCCGCGTAGTAGGTTTGCGAGCGTTTGGAAGGCCGTCCCAAGGTTGTTCTTGCCTGGCGGAAAACCGCCGCCCAGGTAACCTCCCCAGGTATAAACGTTTGGTTCATTAATGGTTACCCAAAGGTTGACATATTCTTTAAGCGCTTCTGCCACTTTGTTGGCATAGGTTGCAAACAAGCCGGGGGTTTCCATGTTTTCCCAGCCCCCTCTTTCAGCCAGCCAGATCGGATCTGTAAAGTGGTGCAGCGTCACCAAGGGCGTCATCCCGCGCTCGACCAGGCGGCGCGCCATCTGGCGGTAGAAGTCCAAAGCGTCTTCGTCCCAGCGGTCTGGCGCGGGTTGAATGCGGCTCCATTCGATGGAAAAACGGTGGGCGTTTTGACCGGCGTCGGCGGCGCGGTCAAAATCTTCGCGCCAGCGCCCGCCCCACCAGTTACAGGCCAGGCCGCATCTTTCCCCGTTGTGAATCCGTCCCGGCTCTTGTTCCCACAACCACCAGTTGTTATTTTCGTTTCCCCCTTCCACCTGATAGGCGGCGGTGGCTGTTCCCCATAGAAAACCTTTTGGAAAATTAAAAGTAGCCTGTACCATAACGATCCCTTGTTCTGCGGTATTGATACCGGTTTATTATACGGGGTTTTGTGGGTATTGTTCATCCGGCTAATTGGTCTATAATGAATACCAGAAGCCAGTGAAGCTTTCATGATTTTCTGGTGAGGTGGTGCGACAATGTTCGAACTGGTGGGGAAAGCGCTCGGACGGTATCACATTATCGAACAACTCGGCGAAGGGGGAATGGCAACTGTTTATAAAGGGTATGATACGCTGCTGGAACGGCATGTTGCTATCAAGGTCATTCGTACCGAACGCGGCGGGCAGCCCGATTTTCTCAAGCGTTTTCAGCGCGAGGCCAAGGCGCTGGCTCATCTGGATCACCCGTTTATCTTGAAGGTCTTGGATTATGGGGAGCAGGAAGGCATACCCTATCTGGTCATGCCGTTTGTTTCTGGCGGGACGCTCAAACAAAGACTGACTCGGAAAATTCCCTATCAGGACGCCGCCGCCCTCTTAGCGCCGGTGGCGCGAGCGCTTGAATTTGCTCATAAGCAAGGAATTATTCACCGGGATGTCAACCCGGCCAATATCCTGATTGATTCTTCTGGCTCGCCCCTGCTTTCGGATTTTGGTATTGCCAAGATGTTGG
>JABLXC010000018.1 GCA_013178185.1 Anaerolineae bacterium
GCAGGGCATGTGGGCAGCATTGCTGTTGGCTGGCTCAGGTACTGCTTTCTAGACCTTGATTGGGAGAGGGGGATCGCTTGTATTGTGACTTTTTCTGAAATTTACCTACCGCTGATGTTACAAACACTATTATATTTGAAAGTTGCCTTGTCGTCAGAAAGTATATTAAAATTTGCTTAAAGAGCTAAAGGAGAACAGATGATGCATATTGTCGCCGTCCAAATTCACGTGAAACCCGAATTTATCGAAGCATTCAAACAGGTTACACTCCTCAACGCGCAAGCCAGTCTCCAAGAAGCGGGAATCTTGCAGTTTGATTTCCTGCAACAACAGGATGATCCTGGGAGATTCCTGCTTTATGAAGTATATCGTGAAAGCAATGACCAGCTTAAGCATCGCGAAACTGGTCATTACCTTGCCTGGAAGGAGCAGGTGGAATCGATGCTGGTTGAACCTCGTTTGGGTGTAAAGTATTTCAACGTGTATCCACCGGATTCTGCTTGGGAGAGATGATGGAATTTGAATTTGCGACTGCAGGCCGAATCGTCTTTGGTATGGGAAAAAGCCAAGACGTTGGCTTGTACACAAAAATATATGGGACTTCTGCTTTGATTCTGAGTGGTGGTCAAAATTTTGTGGATTTCCTGTCCAAGTCATTGGATGACCATGGCGTAAGATATGAAGTCGTTCGCATCCAAGGAGAGCCAACTGTTCCCATGATTATGGATCTTCTCGATCAAACCCGATCTTTTCACTATGACGTAGTGATTGGTATCGGGGGCGGAAGTGTTCTTGATGCCGGGAAAGCAGTGTCGGCGTTGCGGGCGAACCCGGGAAATATATTAGATTATCTGGAAGTTGTCGGCAGCAATAAGCCCCTCTTGTTCCCGCCAGTGCCTTACATTGCTATTCCGACCACCTCTGGTACTGGAAGTGAAGTAACTCGAAACGCCGTTTTAGGTGTCCCAGCGGAAAAAGTGAAAGTTAGTCTCAGAAGTCCATTGATGCTCCCAAAAATTGCCCTGATAGATCCGGAATTGACACTCAGTGTACCGCCGGAAGTTACGGCTTCTACAGGCCTCGATGCATTGGCGCAGGTAATCGAACCGTTTTTATGCACTCGATCGAATTGGATGGTGGATCTTTATTGTAGAGAAGGGATGACGAGAGCCAGCCGGTCCCTCAGAACTTCATATGCTGATGGGTCGAATATCGCTGCCAGAACAGATATGGCTTGGACGAGTCTCTTGGGTGGGCTCTCGCTGGCAAATGCAGGGTTGGGCGCGGTTCATGGTTTTGCGGGGCCGATTGGCGGGATGTTTGATGCCCCGCATGGAATGATTTGTGCTCGCTTGCTGCCGATTGTATTTGCTCATAACGCCATCGTAATCGCAAAACAGAACCATTCTCCTTATTTGGCCCGGGTTCAAGAAGTATCCCGGATCTTGTGCGGCAATAACGATGCCGTAATATCAGATGGAGTGCGGTGGTTAACCGAGATCGTCAAAGATTTGAATGTGCCTGGGCTTTCTCATTATGGTGTGAGGGAATTGGACATCCCAATCATTGTCGAGAAGGCTCGGAATGCAAGCAGTATGAAGGCTAACCCCGTCCAACTGCCGGTAGAAATTTTGGAAGAAATATTGACTGAAGCTCTATAAAAAGAGCAGGAGCAATGTTTCTGACCTCTCCTGCTCTTTTTTTGATCAGGCGATGTAAAAACTGGCCGCAAGGACACCAGGACCGGCGTGCACGAGGATGGCGGGTGGCAAATCGTAGATCGGCACTCTTGCCGAATCTAACCCGAGTTTTTCTGAAAGGGTTTTTGCCAGGGCGTTGGCTTCGTTGAGTGAATCGCCATGCATGATTGTGAGGTAACCCTCTTGGTCCCTGGGATATTGGGTTGTGACTAGTTCGATCAATTTGGCCAGGGCGCGTTGTTTTGTGCGTTGGCTTTCTGCAGGCTGCGCTTTTCCATCTACAAGCGTGAGAATGGGTTTGACCTGCAAAAGGCTACCCAATAATGCCTGGGCGCCGCCTATTCGACCCCCTTTATGAAGATACTCCAATGTATCTACAAGGAAGTAAACCCGCTGTCGGGCAGCCATGCCTTCGACGTTCTTGACGAGTGTATCGGCGTCCATGCCCTGCTGGGCCCACTGGTGCGCTTGTAGGACGATGCTTGCCAGACCGCTGCCGATAGTCTTGGTGTCAATAATACGGATATCCGCATTAGGAAAGTCCAAGGCTGCTACGGTGGCGCTGCGCACGGTTCCGCTGACTTCTGCAGAGGGGCAAATTACAACAGCCGTTTCCCCTTTGGCCGATATTTCTTCAAAAACCGGTTTGTAAAGCTCGGGAGGCGGTGCGGCAGTTTTGGGCAAAACGGTTGACGCTCTTAATTTTGCCAAGAAAGTCTTGTTGTCAATTTCTGTGTCGTCGCGATAGGTTTCGTCGCCAAAGATAATGATCTGTGGAATATAATAAAGCCCCAGGCGACGCGCTTCTTCTGTAGGAATACTGGAAGTTGTATCCGCAATTACACTAACCATAACGAATCCCTCCTGCATGAAATATGGAAAAATGAGTTTCGGGCGATGATTTTGTGATTATAAAATACTTTTTGATATCAGGATAGCACAGTCTCTCGAGAATACTTGTCCCACGATAGATTTTGCTGATGATATTGGCAAAAAAGGGGCTTATCGAAAGCACTTCAATTTTTTAGACATCTTTTCTGGAGAGATGGAGAGTGTATTCGTTGCGATGAGTTTTTCTAAACGATCGTCGTTGTTGAGGATTTCTAATGCTGCGAGCAGAAAAATCGGATGGGGATTGCAAAACACGCTTTGCCAATTGACCCGCGCAGGTAATGTTCATCGAGCTGGATTAATACGCTTCCGGTTGCAATCATATCGTCGATGATGATTGGCTTTCTGCCGGAAATCCACCACGACATGAGAGGTTTTCGTCTCGTTAAAATTTATGCGGCGTTTGAGCATTACTTCGAGAGGGAGATTTAGCAACTCGGCATATTATCCAGCCATGCTTACCCGCCCTACATCGGGGCTTTAGGTGGCGGCATTTCTAAAATTTGGCTTTGATAAGTACTGGCCGAGGATAGGAATTATACATAGTGGAACCATTGGGATGCTAAAAAATCCCTGGATCGCTTGGTTATGAATGTTTAAATAAATGACACGGTCTGAGCCGAGATGTTCGATTAAGGCGGCATGGAGTTCTATGACATGGTCGTTTACTGGCGGCTGGCAAGGTTGGATAATAAATGCATCGGCGCCACACACCGGTTCGTCAACCAAGACGTGGATATCTCTATCGGGTAGCTTCGTTGTTGTGCTAAGTCTCAGCGGTACGTCAATAAAAGCGTGATTTCCTTTGCTAATTCGGGATGGGAAGTTCCGGTAAAAATTTTGAGAGGATGAGCGGTCTTTTCCGATTTTTTTTCGGTCTTTTGTATTACTTAGATGAAAGATTGTGCTTCTAAAGCAGAGATTTCTGCGCAGGAGGGTAATCCGCCCGATTCTTTTGCCAGTTTGACAGCGCGGATAATGGCATCGGCAACGGCAATTGCTGCGTAGGCTCCAATGATGTTCACATCGGTTTTCCTCTTTTGAGTGGAGAGCGCAAACAGCGTATCGCCATCATACATGGTGTGGGCTGGCCGGATAGTCAAGGCGATGCCGTTATGCGCCATTTGTGCAACTTTATTCGCTTCCTCTTTTGTCAGTTTTGCGTTGGTGGCAATGACCCCAATTACAGTGTTGGAACCACTCATGATCTTCAAGATTTTGCGGCCGTAATAGGTCCGGAAAACCTCCATGGTATCAGCAAAAACTGGGCCTTTGCCTAGTTTTAAGGGGCCCTTCCTCAATACTCTTGCGCCTGCCAATAACTTGCCAGATTTGTAATCCACCACATCCCCGAGGGCATTTACAACGCAGATAGCACCAACAATAACACCGCCTCCCACCTCGATCGAAGCAGTGCCAATGCCCGATTTCATCGCACACGACATGCCAAAAATTTTCCCAACACTGGCTCCAATACCGACGCCGGCGTTGCCTTCAGCGGGAGGCAAATTGCTCGCGTTCAGGCAAGCCTGGTATCCCATATTGTGATCGGGGCGAATCTTTGAATTTCCAAGCGACAGGTCATAAATCACAGCTGCAGGCACAATGGGGACTTTTGCAGCCCCCGTGTTGTAACCGATCCCTTTTTCTTCAAGATAGCGCATTACCCCGGAGACTGCATCTAAGCCAAAAGCAGATCCTCCCGTGAGCAAGATACCGTGAATCTTGCTGACGAGATGGGATGTCCGAAGTAGGTCTGTCTCGCGCGTGCCTGGCGCCCCGCCGCGTTGATCGACACCGCCGACTGCTCCCTCCTCCGTTAAGATTACTGTGCAGCCTGTAAGGGCGTTCTCATCCTGTGAGTGCCCTACTTTTATTCCAGGAATATCTGTGATCGCGCCCATTGTTTTATGTATTTTCCTCAGTTGCCCTTTTTTGTGCAAGCAATGGTTTGTCATCATGGGAATGTGTGATAAAAATAAACACTGGTCTTATCACGAAATAAGGCCAGTGTCTGCTTGTTCGTAAACTGTGCATTATTATACGGGCCGTTTGCAATTTGGACAACTTGTTTCCTTTGGTGAAACAATGAAACCACAATTTTTACACGTTAAAGGCTGGGTATCACCAAGGGGAGCCCCGCAGGCCAAACATCGCGATTCCCCGACGGGATTGGCGGAATTGCAATAACTGCATACAATTCTTCTCATTCTTTCAGAAAGCTCCGTGCTCATTCCGCTGGAACGAGCAGTACTCTCGATAACTTTCCAAACTTCCTCGGAGAGCCTCAGGTTCTCAATATCCTGCGCCAGATCATCAATTCTACCCAGCAACGCAAATGGATTTTTTAGCGCCAGTAAGGCAGTATAACCCAGGCTAGCGGCTACTCCAAGCCAGGCTTGCTGGCCCATTTTTATCGCTATGCCATCTTCAACGGAGCGCAACGAAACCGTCAAGGCGGTTTGGCCACCAGATGTCGCAATTTGTGATGTGCCGATTTGAATTGCAATCTGGCTGCCCGAACCGATTTGTTGGACGCGCAGGTTGCCGCGGTTGAAGGCGGCAACCAATTCTCTCGCAAAATCTTCTGGTGTCATATCGCCATGATAGATTCGTTCTTCCATATTGATAGATTATAATCAATAAGTTATAAAAATGTGCTAGTTTGGCTGGAGAGTTTGAATGGTTAGAGCTTCTAAACAAAAATATATTTTTGTTGGCGCCGTTTTTCTATCGTTATTATTCGCTTTTTTTGCGCCTTCTGAGTCTAATTCTTTGGCGCAGGCGCCGACAGTAGATATCCCTACTGTCACCAGTTCGCCGAGCGGACCTATCGCGACTGTAAAAGAAGATGCTGATCAGGCTCAAATTAACGTCCGTTCGGGGCCGGGAACGTTCTACGATAAAGTTGGCGTGTTGCTTGCTAACCAACAAGCCCCCGCAAAAGGACGTTCAGTAGGGGGAGACTGGATTTTGATCGATTATCCGGGGGCACCAGGTGGCACAGCCTGGGTGTATGCTCCCCTTGTCAATCTTACACCGGGAACTTTGCCCGTTGTTGCTCCTCCTCCAACGCCTACCCCGTTGGCTACGGCAACGATTGACCCGACACTAGCCGCTCAGTTTGTTATTACCATGGAGCCGACCCGGCTGCCAACTTTTACCGAGCCGCCGCCGCTTGCCATCCCAACATTCCTCGCAAGCAGTTCAGCAGGCACACCTGGAGGTGTGCCCATGGGATTAGTCATCATCGGTCTGGCTTCGTTGGGGATTTTAATTGGCATATTTGCTTTGGCGCAAGGCGGGTAGGTTTAATCGGGCGAATTAAAAAAACGATTGATCTCTCCAAAGCAAGTAGCGCTGAGTTTATGACCGATTTCATCTTCGCAATAGAGTACCTGAGCGCCAGCCTCTTGCAGATATTTGGCCGCCTGACGCGCGAAGTTGATTGGAACAATTTCATCCCTGGTTCCATGGGCGATAAAAAAACTTTTTCCAGATAGCCTCGAAGGCGTCAGGACCGTTTCTGTGTTTTTTGGCAGAAAACCAGCAAGACAGGCTACTTTTTCGATGCGTTCTGGATACATCAATGTGTACACATAAGCCAAAGCTGCCCCTTGACTAAACCCCATGATGTTGAGGACAGAATTCTCAGCAAGCCCCACCATTTTTAACCAGGTAGGAATCTGCTCATTCAATTTTGTGGCAGCGGTTGAGAACTCTTCAAACAAATTCCATTTGTCACTCTTGACGTCTATCCATCCATAGCCGCCATTGTCTGCACGTAATGGGGCGCGTGGAGCAAGGAGTGCAAACTTTTCTTTAAGCTGATGTGTGAAGAGCCACATCGAATTTTCGTCTCCTGTCCAACCGTGTAGTAATAAAATCAACCTGGCGGGGTGACCATGTTGCGGCTTTGATATTCTTATGATCCAGCCATTTTCAAAAATTGTAATCGGTTCATTCTTCTCTGGCATGTTTCACAATCCAGTCCAATAATCCTATGACGAGCAGAGTCGCGAAAACAGGTATTAAGCCAACCCCCAAACATAATAGGCCAGATACCGCTGCTCGAGGACCATAAATTAAGTAAATTAATCCATCACCGACGATAAACAGGAGGATGATTCCACCAGCGATTAATTGCGTTGTAGTCTGTTTGGCATAATCTTTCAGATTTTTTCCGGGCCTCATCTGCGCCTCAAAAACGTGCCAACGAAATTGACACAGGTTTTTATTATAATCGCGTATGGACTTGAAATTTCTTGCGAGGCGATCGTTGTTCAGTCTAATTTGCCCTTTGATAGCCCTTCCAATAAAGGATGGTTATGTTAAAATGACACAATGCCTGTGAAGTTAATTGCTACCAATCGCAAAGCTAATTTTGAATTCTTCCTCCTAGAGCATTTTGAAGCGGGGATCGCTCTTAAAGGGACTGAAATCAAATCCATTCGCGCCGGGCACGTGAGTCTGTCTGAAGCCTATATCCAAACAGATGGAAATGAGGCCTGGCTTGTGAATGCCCATGTTGCCCCCTATGATCCTGCGAACCGGTTCAACCATGATCCCAGACGGTCACGCCGACTTTTGCTTCACAAAAGAGAAATTCGGAAACTTTGGGATTCTGTCCGTCAAAAAGGTGTCACGGTGATTCCTGTGAAGTTGTACCTAAAAGATAATCGTGCGAAATTAGAAATCGCAATCGCAAAAGGCAAAAAACTTTATGACAAACGCGCCGATATCGCCAGGAAAGATGTTGAACGCGAGATCCAGAGACGTGAAAGAATGCGGTAGAAGGAAGAGTTATGCTTGAAAATGTTTGGCTGGCCCTGGCGATTACTTTTTTGTTGGCTTTGTTTTGGCTTCGTTTCAATGATTTCCTTGCTTATAAGGGGATTATCAGCGGACCGCTCAGCAGAAAAATCATTCATATTGGCACCGGACCAGTTTTTGTACTTTGCTGGCTATTATTCCCCCCGGTAGCATCTGCCCGTTTTTTAGCTGCTATAGTTCCGTTCCTGATAACTCTTCAATTTGCATTGGTCGGGCTTGGTTTTGTTAAAGATCAAGCGGCTGTAGCTGCTATGTCTAGATATGGGGATCCCAGAGAAATCCTGCGAGGCCCGCTTTTTTACGGGGTGGCATTTGTGGTCTTAACCATTATTTATTGGAAAACCAGTCTGATTGGAATTGTCGCTTTGATGCTGATGTGTGGTGGAGATGGCTTGGCGGATATTGTCGGGAAAAAAGTGACACAAGGCAAGAAGTTGCCCTGGTCTGTATCAAAGTCGTGGCCAGGCACAATGGCTATGTTTGGGGGCGGCTTGCTGCTTTCGCTGTTCATGACAGCTATTTATTTGTGGACGGGATCGGCTTCGGGATATTTTTGGAATTATTTTGTTAAAATTGCCGTTATTACGCTCGCAGCGACGATTGTAGAATCGCTGCCCTATCGGGATATCGATAATCTTACAGTCCCACTGGTTGCAGTATTCCTTGGAAATTTATTGAAACTTTAGAAGAAATGATCGAGATTGATGGGAATAGCCTTACGATTGAAAATGTTGTTGGCGTAGCCAGGCATAATCAACTTGTTAAGATTTCCGATTCTGGACTTGAGGCTATTCGCGTCTCATTCCAGCGGGTTCATCAAATTCTCCATTCGGGAAAACCGGTTTATGGCATCAATACCGGGTTTGGAATTTTTGCCGATCAGGTTGTACCAGGCGAAGACGCGGCGAAGTTAAGCCGAAATCTTATTTTGAGTCATGCTGTTGGAACTGGTCCTGTGCTTCCCCGTGAAATCGTGCGAGGAGCTATGCTGGTGCGGGCGAACACCCTTTCAAAAGGTTTTTCGGGGGTTCGACCGGAGATTGTTCAAACTATTCTTGATATGCTTAACCTGGATGTTACTCCGGTAGTTCCTTCGCAGGGTTCTATGGGGTCTTCTGGTGATTTGTGCCCTCTTTCCCATCTGGCGCTTGTTTTTACGACGGATGAGCGAGATGCAGAAGAGGAATCTGGCTGGGCTGAATTTAATGGGGCGAGGATGTCTGGAAAGCAGGCGATGGAGAAGGCCCACTTGCGCCGGATTATCCTTGGACCCAAAGAAGGGCTTGCGATTAATAATGGAGCGACTTTTTCGGCTGCGATGGGAGCTTTGGTTGTAAATGATGCTCATTACCTTCAAAAGGTTGCTTCTGCCGCTGCTGCCATGAGCCTGGAAGCGTTATTGGGTTGTTCAAACGCATATGATGCTCGGATTCATGAAAGTCGAGGGCAACCCGGACAAATCTCTGTGGCGCAAGAAATCCGAACGCTCATTTCCGGCAGTACTCTGGTTGATGCCACCGATCGGATCCAAGACGCGTATTCGCTGCGTTGCGCTCCTCAGGTTCACGGCGCGGTTCTAGATTCCATCCAATATACGCGCTCTGTAATTTTGCGCGAGATCAATGCGGCTACCGATAATCCATTGATTTTTGGCACCGACGAATCTCTTTCTGGTGGAAATTTCCATGGAGAGCCTATTGGTCTGGTGATGGACTTTTTAGGGATAAGTTTGGCGGAGCTTGGCGCAATTTCTGAGAGAAGAATTTACCGCCTGATTGATGGTAAAACCAACGTTGGGCTACCACCCATGCTGGTGGATACACCCGAGGCTGTTGGTTTAAATTCTGGGATGATGATGCCGCAATATACCGCTGCAGCCCTTGTTTTAGAAAATCAAACTCTGGCGTCTCCAGATTCTGTTCATTCCCTGCCTACATCCGCGGGGCAGGAGGATCATAACGCGAATTCAATGGTGGCGGCGCGACATGCTTGCCAAATTGCAGAGAACACCGCCACAATACTGGCAACAGAACTATATACCGCTGCCAGAGGGATTGATTTAAGATTGCGTGATAATCCTGGTGCTCGGCTTGGCGCTGGAGTTAGAGAAGTATATGAGCAAATTCGCCAGGCTGTACCTTATCAGCCCGGTGATGCGCTTTGGGGAGCTGAGATAATGGAAATTAGAGATCTGGTAGCTGCGCAATTATTACGAATACCTTTATGATTGAGATTGACAGGTACTCAAAACCGGATTATCTTTGTCAAGTATACAGGAAAAGATGATGATCACGCGACGAGAGTTCTTAAAGCATAGTATTTCTGGTTTGGGTGCGGTTATGCTGCAGCCCTGGCTTAAGTGGAACGCGTTACAAGCTGATTGGCCTGACGCTGAGCGGTTGGGTCGTAATTGTACGGCAGGTTGGATAGAGATGAAAGCCCGCCCGACAGACAATAGCCCTACAGTCAAAAAAATCTACGAAGATACCATTATGGTGTGGTTGCGCGAGGTGATTGGATCACCGAGAAGCATCAGCAGGAAATGGGTAGAAACTCCAGAAGGATTCGTTTATGCTCCTTTTGTTCAACCCGTAAGGAACATTCCCAACCAACCCGTTTTATCCTTACCCGAAACGAGCTTGGGGCGAGGAATGTGGGCAGAAGTCACTGTTCCATATGTTGATATTTATCCTGAACACACACCCTGCTCGGCGTGGTTGCAAGAAGTGCAATGGCCGCGCTTATATTACAGCCAAGTATTATGGATAGACGATATTAAAACGAATTCACAAGGACAGGTTTTATACCGGGTTAACGAGCGATATGGAAATTGCGGCGATATCTATTGGGCGGCAGCTGAGGGCTTCAGGCCAATTACAGAAGAAGAGTTGGAACCTATTCATCCCGATGCTCAAGATAAGAGGATCGTCGTGGACCTTAATTATCAGACTCTTTCCTGTTACGAGGGGAGAAATGAAGTTTACTTTTGCCGGATATCCTCCGGAAGCCGGTTTGATTATCAAGGAAATCCGGTTGACGCCTATTCTACCCCCGTCGGGGAACACTTGCCATGGCGTAAAACGCTTTCCATTCACATGGCTGGCGGCTCCACGGGTTTAGGTTGGGATACGCCAGGCATTGGCTGGACAATTTTATTTGATCCTGACGGCGCTGCAATCCACTCTACGTTTTGGCACAATGATTTTGGAGTGCCCCGATCTCATGGTTGCGTAAACGCCACCCCGGAAGATGCGAAATGGATTTTTCGTTGGTCTTTACCTCATGTTCCTTATGATCCTGGTGATGTTTTTATGAAAGGACCAGGGGGTACGGTTATCAGTGTTGTGGCTGCTTGAGGAAAAATGAACATAAATATTGGTTTGGCATTCATCGCTGGTTTGGCCTCATTTTTGTCTCCCTGTGTATTTTCGCTCGTGCCGGCATATATTGGGTATTTAGGCGGGCGGTCAATCGCAGCCACCAACGAAGAAAAAGAATCTATCAGGCAGCGCGTTATTACCTTCGGTCACGGGGTTGCCTTTGTATTAGGGTTTAGCGTGGTCTTTGTCATGCTTGGGCTGGCGGCTTCAGCACTTGGGCAGTTTCTGGGCGATTTTGTTTTTGGGCTACGAGAAATCCTACCCAAACTAGGCGGAGTGGTTGTAATTGTCTTTGGACTCCATTTGACCGGCATCCTTCGGATTCCCTATTTAGACTATGATTTGAGGCCTCAATCGAAATATGATGAGCAGCGCGGATTGTTATCATCCTTCCTTATGGGGATTTTCTTTTCGGCAGGATGGTCTCCTTGTGTAGGGCCAGTTTTAGGGGCTATTCTTACCCTAGCTGTAAATGAAGGGGCGGCGATGGAAGGCGTGAAGCTGTTGTCTGCGTATTCGGCAGGTCTTGCGATTCCGTTTCTTTTTGCCGCGGTTGGGATTGGATGGGTGGTCAATCTTTTGCGTCGGTTTAGGAAATTTCTTCATTATGCGGAAATTGGAATGGGTGTGCTTCTTATCCTTGTGGGAATGATGTTGTTTCTTGGCACTTTTCAGACTTTAAGCCGTTTTGGGTTTTTTATCGACTTAGGCTTGTGAAACGATGAAAAAACTCATTGGGTTATTAATCGGCGGATTGGCGGCTGGGGCTGTGCTTGGGTATATCGTAGCATTTGGCGGGAAGCCTGCTCAACAGAATGCAAGACGTCTGAGTAGGCCACCGGTTGTAGGCAAAGAGATGCCAGCGCTGATGTTGGAGGATCTGGATGGTAACGCGATCGACACAACTATCTTAACTGGAGAACCTTTAATTATTAACTTCTGGGCAACATGGTGCCCCCCATGCAAAGCAGAAATGCCTCTTTTGCAAGAATTCAGCCGGGTCAACCAGGAAAGCGTTGTTGTGATTGGAATAAATGTAATGGAATCCAATGCCGTTGTGAAGGAATATGTCCAGGCGAATAAAATTTCATTTACTATTTTGCTCGATAGCGATGGCCGTGTTTACGAAGCTTATCAAATATTGGGTTTGCCTACCACCTATTTTGTTGATGAAAATGGAATTTTACGCGCGCAACACATTGGCGTTCTAGATAAGGAATTGCTGAACGAGTATGGAAAGATGATCGGGTTGCCATAATGATTACCGTTACTCTTTACTATTCCAATTCTTGTGAAGAATGCGAAGAGATCTCGAAAAATTTAGATGAGCTACAACAATTTGTGGCACATCGCCTTATTCGGATTGATGTTAAGAGCGACGCGGCGCTAGAGACGGCTTTTCCTGAAACGCCGGTTTTGCAAATTGGACCTTACCAGCTCAACTCTCCCATTAGCCGGCAGGATATCCAGGCGGCTTTGATGGCAGCGCGGGATCGGGCATCACAATTACAGGCTGCCGGAGATATGAGCTACCAAAAACGTGTCGAGAACGCTCAAAAATTGAGTGGAGCAGATCGTTTTGGTTTCTGGCTTTCTAATCATTACATGTTTATTTTTAATCTGCTGGTACTTTTTTATGTGGGATTGCCGTTTCTGGCACCGGTGTTAATGAAGCTTGCTCTGCCCGGACCAGCAAAAGCCATTTACACTCTTTACAGTCCTCTCTGCCACCAACTTGCTTTTCGTTCCTTCTTTTTATTCGGCGAGCAATTCTATTATCCCCGCGTGTTGGCTAATCTAAGTGGTTTGATCTCTTACGAAAAGATCACTGGTCAGGAGGTGATCAACCTTCTGGCGGCGCGCAGTTTTATTGGAAACGAGACGATGGGCTATAAAGTGGCTTTATGTCAAAGGGATGTGGCGATTTATGGCGCTATTTTGATCTTTGGTTTAATCTTTGTTTTGGCTCGGCGTCGCATTAAGTCGCTTCCCTGGTATCTCTGGATTGTTTTTGGACTGGTTCCGATTGGGATCGATGGGTTCTCTCAGCTTCCGGGGTTGTTACAAAACCACTTGCCAGATTGGATCGTAATTCGTGAAAGCACTCCTTTGCTCAGGTTGCTTACTGGTAGTATGTTCGGTTTCGCCACAGCCTGGTATGTTTATCCAATACTCCATGAAACGATGCTTGAAACCCGCCGAGTTTTGATCAGAAAAATGGCGGCTTTTCAACAAGGTTGATGCTCTATGGGTTTTGTTGAAAAGAATGGCCTCAAATATTACACTTTCGAGTTATTAGAATTTGAAGACTTAACCCAAGGGATCTTCTGCCGGCAGGGAGGGGTTAGCCCAAACCCTTGGGCAAGTTTGAACCTGGGTGGAACGGTAGGGGATAGCAGGGAAAATGTCATTGAAAATAGAAGGCGGATATTCGACCTGATTGGAAGACCGGTTGTTTCGGTTTTCGATGTCTGGCAGGTCCACGGAAAGACTGTGGTTAGCACTACAGTTCCTCGCCCTTTGGATTCTGCTCACCAGCGGGCAGATGCAATTTTAACGGATCGCAGCGAGGTCACATTATTGATGCGTTTTGCAGATTGTGTGCCTATCTTCCTCTATGACCCGTTGCGAAAGGCTATAGGGATTGTGCATGCAGGCTGGCAAGGCACTGTCGCAAGAATTGGGCGAGAAGCAGTTGAAGCGATGCGTTGCCAGTATGGGAGCAATCCGGCAAATATTCATGCTGGGATCGGTCCGTCTATTGGGCCAGATCACTATGAGATTGGGGAAGATGTTGTAAAAAGAGTAAAAACAACTTTTGGAGTGGACGCAAATTCTGTATTGCGTCAGGCAGATGGGAAGGTGTTTTTTGACCTTTGGGTGGCAAATTTGCTTGTCTTGCAGCAGGTCGGGTTAAAACATATCCAAATTTCCAGCGTGTGTACTGCTTGTAATCCCCAGGACTGGTATTCTCACCGAGGAGAAGGTGGAAAAACGGGAAGGTTCGGCGCCATCCTGTCCCTTAAGTCATCATAATAATCATTTATAGAGGAGGGATATGAATCACCTTGTTAAGACCATCCAAGAAAATCTTGCGAAGGTTCAGGAGCAGGTTTCAGTGGCAGCCCAGTCTGCTGGTAGAAGATCTGAAGAGGTGAAAATTGTGGTTGTAACGAAGGGGCAACCTCTTGAAACGATACAGGCAGCAATCTTTGCGGGGGCAAAAATTTTGGGGGAGAATTACCCAGAAGAAGCTTATTCCAAAATGATGCGATTGGAAAGGCATGAAGAAATTGAGTGGCACATGATTGGCCATTTGCAGACTCGAAAGGCTAAAATCGTTGTTGAAAACTTCGATTTCATGCATTCTCTGGATAGCATCAGGTTGGCGGAAAAGCTAAATCGATTATGTGAAGAAAAAGGGAGAAAATTACCCGTTTTGCTAGAATGTAATGTGGGGGGTGAGGAAAGCAAAGGGGGATGGATGGCTCATGAGGAACGTTTGTGGAGTGACCTTCTGCCGGTTGTTGAAACCTGTTTGGGATTTAATAACCTGGAAATTCATGGCTTAATGGCAATGCCACCCTGGGATGAAAATCCAGAACATACGCGACCTTATTTTGTTATGTTGAAAAAGCTGCAAGATTTCCTTTCAAGAAACTTTCCGAGCGTTGATTTTTCTGAATTGTCAATGGGTACAAGCGTCGATTTTAACGTCGCTGTACAAGAGGGTGCTACCTACGTACGTATTGGTGAAGCTATCGTAGGTAGCCGTCAGAAAAATTTGTCCAACTTAAGTGCGTAAATTTTTAGTTGATATATAATGTAGATATGATCATCGACTCTATCATCACCATTGTGCGTTTACTGTCTCAGTTTCTTTTCCTGTTCATTCTCGCATATGTTATTTTGTCTTTTTTGGTGCCTCAAACGAACAGTTTTCATAGGTTGGTGGATAATATTGTTGAACCTCTTCTAAGACCGATTCGGAAATTTGTGCCGCCGTTCCAGAATATTGATTTCAGCCCTTTGATCCTTGTAATATTATTGCAGCTTGGCACTTCGCTACTTGTGGCGCTTCTGAATCGTTTGAGGTGAAATTATGGAGGATAGCCGACGATTCCATCTTCACAGCGGTCAATATGGGACTGCCATAGCTGTTCGCGTAACGCCTCGTTCGAGTCAGCAAGGCGTGTGCGGAATTATGGAAGATGGCACAATTAAAATTCGTTTACATGCGCAAGAATCTGCAGAAGAAGTCAATCGCGCCTTGCTTCAGTATCTTTCGGAAATTTTGGGAGTTTCTCAAAGTAAAATGGAGATTGTGGCGGGGAAACATTGCGCGGAAAAACTGGTTGCAATTTTGGATATTGACGCCAATACCATTCAAAGGAAGATTACACAAAACTTACGATAGCAGAATATCGCTTCCCTGATTTTTTCAAGCTATCTGGTTTGAATCTGTCATATCTGATGAGAGCAAATAATTGAGCGCGAGATAAGCTCTTTCTTGAAGAATCTCTTCGCTTGCCGTTTGAAGCGTTTTGAGTAATTCTTGAATTACTTCGCGGTTTGGGAAACCTTTTAAGTAATCTGCGGCGGCAATTTTCTCTTCGGATGAACCGGCGTTGAGTGCGAAGAGTAACATATCAATGGCAGGGTCACCGGCTGGGATGCCAAGGCCATGACGACTGGCAAAAGAAATAAGCCATGAGGATTCTGCCGGAGGAGTGTATGGCGGAGGTGCGAAAAGAGATAAATTATTAAGACCCTCAGCCCCTTGTAAAGCCGCGTTCTTTACGACCCATTGTCCATCTTCTATAGCAATTTTTTCTAATAATTCAATAGCCCATTCTTCTTTTATTCTGGATAATCCGGCGACTGCGGCGCGTCTTGTAAGAATATCTTGCGAGGAAAGTGCACTGACCAGAATCTCAGGGCCTTCTGGCGGTTGTAGTGCAAACGATTCAGCCACAATTATCCTTTGATTCTCATCACCCTGCTGTAATATATCGTGTTTTATCTGCATGATTTGAGGGCACTTGCTTGATGACAAGGCCAAGCAGACAGTTTCACGTATCCTGCTATCGGGATCACTGATTAGTCTGGCGATATCATTCGTTGAACGGATTTCTCCTAATGCGCCCAAACCCAAGACGCTCAAGAAGCGCACCTCACGTTTTTTAGAGTTCAATAATTGATGGAATAGAGCAGGTATCGATGGGTCATTTGACAAAACGAGCATTGCCAGTAAGCGAATCTTAACTGGCATGAAAACGCGATCATCGTGCATCAAGGTTAATATTTTTTTTAAGTACTCTCCATGCCATTTCAAACCAGGCGGTGAATATTTCAGGGCGCGCCCGGCTTGAAGTAGCTTGCGATATATGGGGTCATCCTTTTCTTGAAGGGCCGCATCAATCCAGTGGCTAGTGTTGCGCTTAGATGTCCAAAATTGTAAAGCGGTGAGTTCTATGGTACAAAAACTTTGTGTGCTAGAAAAGTAGCCGTCATTCCCAAGAATATGACTTGCCAGGTAACCTGCAACGAGCGGGTTGGAAAACCGAATAAGTCCGGTTCTGTGTTCTATGAGTAAACCTCGTTCCAACAAAGAATTGATTGCTCGCTGGCTGGAGGTTATTTTCTTTGTTCTCTTGTTGGGAGACTTTTGAGTCTGGAGATTGTTTTCTGTATTTCCTGCTGGAAGATTCTTGGGGTGAAATTTTGCGAAAAAATTCTCCACCTCATCGTATGTCTGGCTGTTTACTCCTTTCATGTAAGTTTCAAAGGCCAGACTTTCCAGCGCCAGTCGTGGCGTGAAAGGGTGAGATGCCCAGTGAATGTAAGAATCCAGAGCCTGGTGAATGCCGAACCCCCCAAGCTCCCCGTTGAAAGCCCCCCAAACGAGGAGGGTCCACTCGAGCGGCGAGAATATTTTGTTTTCAGCTTCCAGCCAGCCAGTTAACAATTCTCCATAATTTGTTAAAGCCTTTGCCCCGTCGTTGATTTTAGCTTTGATTTCTCTTTCCCAAGCATTTTTCCACTTATACAAGAAATCTTGACGGTCTTTTGTGCTCCAGGCTGCCATGGCAACCGGGTATAGGCCAAGACCTAAAAGACCATCCAGATAATCTGGCGAAGCAGCAACTACAATTTGTAAGGAGGGGTATTTTGTGAGGATTTCCTTAAGAAAAATTCTGTACAGGCCAGTTTGTTGGACGGGTAGTTCATCGAAGCCATCCAAAAGCAAAATAGCCTCTCCTTTTTCGATAGTATTTTTTAGAAAGGGGCCGAGTCGCTTTCTGGAGAAAATTGATACTTCCGATTCCAATGCATCGATTAAGATGCCCAGGGGGTCGCCGGTTTCGTCCTGTCGGGAAAAGTCTAGATCGAGAACGTGTAGAAAGATTGGGAGGGTGCGATTGAGTAATTTGTCAGCGGCAACCTCGGTTTGCCCCCTGGCAATTTCCGTTGCCAGGTTTGCAAGCGCTATGGTTTTTCCTGAACCTGGGCAACCAATTAGCACAAGATTTGCGCCTTTGCTTAAGGCCTGGGAGAGGGAAATGGTTGTTCCCCCAAAGTTAGCGGTCAGTTCCGGAAAATCCGGTGTGTATGGGAGAATTTGATCGATAACAGGAATAGCATGTGGAATACCCTTTGGATCGCCTGGAATTCGCGGGAGGACGAGGCGAGGAGGAATAAGAATGTCATCCAGCGAAAATAAACATTTTGCTAAATGCTCAGTCTGGGCACGCCGAAGCGCTGCTAATTTGATAGGATACGCGATGTCAGCGGCTCTTCTTTTTTGCACATAGGCGAATATTTTTTGGAAATAATTTTTAAAACCAGGAAACTGCGATTTTAACTTGCCAATTAACCACCATAAGACTGTGGCTGCTGCCATGCCTATCCAAAAAGATAAAGGGTCGAGAGAAAAATTCGTCAAGTCTGGCATGGTTATCCAGAAAATAAAATTCTCCCGCACGATGAGCAGAACAACATTTCTTTGGGGGAGCTTGCAGATTGAATTTCAGCAGGGCGTAAACTTGCTCCACATGCAGCGCATGAAGTTTCTTGAATAATTGCGACGGCTAAACCGCGTTTTGTCTGTCGCAAGCTTTTGTAGACTGCCAGGTTGTTAGCGTCAATAGAGCGAAGGGTGGCTTCTCGCTCTAAACTTAATCTCGTTAGTTTTTGTTCGAGACTGTCTTTTTCGCCTTTTAGTTCTGCGTTCTGACCGATGATCTCTGCTTGTGTTTTTGAATATTCAGTAGATGCTTCTTTTTCTTCTTGTTCGCAGGTTTCTAACTGAATCATTTTTTCGAGCTGCGCATCTTCTAAGGACAAGATGCGCTTTTTTAATAATGCAATTTCATTCTCAAGATCCTGTAGTTCTTTGGGGTTCCTAATTTTTCCGCTATAAAGACTCGATTCACTTTGTTCTTTCTTTAGCGTGATAGATTTCACCTCATCTTCAATGGCGCGAAGTTCCTGCCTGGATAATAATGTTTTTTCCTTGGCCTCAGATATTTTTCTTTCTGCATCCAGTAATTTTTCGTCGTTTTGCAGAACTGTATCAATTTCTTTCAACCGCTGGTTAATGCGGTCGATCTCCTGATCGATCTTTTGAAGTTGATACAAGTGGGCAGATTGATTCATAGAAGTCATTATAGAAGCGGAATGAAGATTCGACAAGTGTTTCTTGTTTGGCATCCATTCTACTTGGAGAGGATGTGTGTTTTTAGAACAATTAATCGCCAGCGGCCGTAAGTTGCTTGGGCGTCTAAACTCATGTATACTTTTTGCAGGATCCCCTATGAAAAAAAACTTCATCTTTACGCTTTTACTACTTTTCCTGATTGCAACCAATATTCCATACATTTTTGGTTTGATCTCAGGTGGTGATGGGGTAATTTTTGGGGGGCTGATTCAAAACCCGATCGATGGGAATACCTATCTGGCGAAAATGTACCAGGGCTACGAGGGAGACTGGAAGTTCCACTTGCCATATTCGATTGAGAGGGGAGAAGGCGCTTACCTGTTCTTGTTTTATTTGTTTCTTGGGCATTTGAGTCGTTGGCTTGGATTCCCCCAGGTTGTTGTATTTCATATAGCACGTATCGTCTCTTCTGTAGCGCTTTTTTTGTCGGTTTTTCTTTTTATCGAAAGACTTCTCCCCCCGGAAAATTCCCTTAGAAGATTAGCACTGGTTTTGTGCCTGTTTGGGTCTGGGTTGGGATGGTTGGCGTTCTTTTTTAACTTATTTACTGCCGATATTTGGGTGGCAGAAGCATTCCCATTTCTGGCAGCCTATACAAACCCCCATTTTCCTTTGGGATTGGCGCTCATCTTGTTCCTGCTTGTCTATTCTTACCGGGTGGATAGTTTTAGAAGCTTTCTGTTGGCAGCTGTTTTAGGGTTATCCTTGGCAATTGTCCTGCCATTTGGCGTTGTTGTTCTTGCAGGCATCTTCCTGATTGAAAACATATGGCGGTATTTATCCGAAAGACGGGTCGTGATTTGGCCTTTTCTTACGTTGATTGGAGGTGGTGTGTATCTGCTTTATCAATATTTTGCCATCCTCCAGGATCCGGTGCTGGCTGCATGGAATCTCCAAAATATGACCCTCTCTCCACCATTGTGGGATGTGATTTTGTCGTTATCACCCGCTTTTTTTCTGGCGATCATCGGGTACCGAAAGGCTATTCGTTCTCTCCCGGCTTTCTCCGTTCGTATGTTGTATGGATGGGCGCTTTTTGGTTTGTTGTTAATCTATTTCCCGTTTAATTTGCAACGTAGATTTATGCTGGGTCTGTTTATTCCGTTTTCACTTTTAGCTGCATTGGGACTTATCAATATTTCCAAAAAGGTGGGGAACCGTGCCAGGTATGTATACTCAATTACGGTTGTAGTTTCTGTCCTCACTAATGGCCTCGTTCTATCAGCGGGCTTTTTTGGTATTTTGGCCAGGGATGCAAAGATTTATTATTCTCAATCGGAACGTGAAGCCTTTAACTGGATTGTTAAAAATACCCCTGAAGATAGCGTTATTCTCGCTTCAGTTGAAATGGGTTTGCTAATTCCTGCTCACACAGGACGGAGAGTCCTATACGGGCATCCTTTTGAAACCATCCATGCAGAAAAGAGAGTGGAAAGCGTAAAGAATTTTTTTCAGGGAACGCTGGATCAAGAGGAGATCAACCAGTTGGTGCGCAATAATGGGGTTGATTATATCTTGTGGACTGCAAGGGAGGGCGATACAGTTGACTTGAAAGATCGCCTTAGTTTTGCGGTTGTTTTCGACAATATTGAGACCAGAATTTATGACGTCAACTTACCGAAATAGTTTGCTGACTCTTTTGAGGCGGGTAATTTTTTTGGGTATTCTCGCGGTGCCTCTCATGGTATTTGCGCCTCGCTGGGGATTTTTTGCTTTTCCACCAGGGTCACCATATTCCGATTTATTGATTACCCACTTTCCGAATCTTGTTTACTTGAAATCTACGCTGCTGATACATCACGAGATCCCTTTATGGTGTTCTTCGATATTGTCCGGTTATCCATTTGCGGCAAACCCGCTTTCTGGGATCTGGTATTTGCCCAATTGGTTGATGTTGATCACGCCACAGCCATGGGGTTTTAATCTTTTGGTAACGATCCATATTCTTTGGGGCGCTATTGGCCTGTACAATTTCTTGCGACTTATGGGTGTGAACTGCCTGGCATCAATGAGTGGCGCCTTGTCATTTGCTTTAATGCCAAAGCTTTGGGCGCATT
Organism: Anaerolineae bacterium; assembly: GCA_013178185.1. Lineage (GTDB taxonomy): Bacteria > Chloroflexota > Anaerolineae > Anaerolineales > Anaerolineaceae > Ch132. The sequence goes on from JABLXC010000018.1 coordinate 20,582, forward strand.
ATGGCGCCGGACATGTCTCTTTGATTTTTGCAGTTTCGTGGACGCCCTGGCTTCTCTTCTTGGAAAAGAAATGGAAACTCTTTCAAACATCCAGGGGGCGATTCGCGCCCGGGATTGTATGGGGATTGACGATCCTGGCGGATGTCCGATGGGCTTTTTACAGTGGTTTGCTCTGGACAGGCTACAGCCTGCATTCTTCGATTTATGAAGATAATCAATCCCTGCGTAAAAGTTCCGGCGAGGGAATTTGTCGCGCGATTTCTTCTGCGATTTTGGGATGGGCAAGGGTTTTCGCTGCGCAGGTATGTGTGGGTTTGCTGATCGCATCCCCATTGTTGTTGCCTCTATTTGAATATATGAAATTATCGACCCGAAATTCTCTGGCTTGGAGCGATACTTTTATCCTGTCCCTTCCCCCCGCTCATCTGGCGGGATTGGCGATCCCCGATTTTGCCGGTTACTTTGAATGGATTGTCTATCCGGGTGTTGTCTCTTTTTTTGCACTTGTCCTGAGTCTTGGAAACGGCCCTCTACGGCGCAGGGTTCGCTTATGGTTATTCGTCATTATCATCACGCTGGTCGTGGCGCTGGGCGAAAATGCAAGATTCCTCACTTCGTTTTTAAAATTTATCCCTGGCTGGCAATTCCTGAGAGTGCCGCCAAGGGCTCTGTTTCTTGCCGGGATCGCCTTTTCTATCCTTATCAGCGTGATGACTCACTATTATAGCGAACAAGACTTCGCGCATTATTCGGCCTTGTGGGGTGAACGTTTTGTCTTTGCGATAGCTGCTATGCTTGTTATGTTTGCTGGCGGTTTGCTGTGGGTCACCGGGCAAGTTCACGTAGCATTTTTGTGGAGCGCTATTTTATCTCTCGTTTTCTTAACCTTATTCTTGTTACGCCGTCAGGAAAGAATTCCTCCAGTTTTTTGGTCCATCGCGATGATCGTAATCGTTGTAATTGATCTTGGGACGGTGGTTTTCACGCTGGTAAGATTCAAGCCCGCCGATGATTTGTTCTCCGATAATATTAGAGCAGCTCGTTATATCCAGGCGCAAAACGGTACGCATCGAACCTACTCGCCTTCCTATAGTATCCCGCAGCATATTGCGGCGCTTTATGGATTGGAACTAGCTGACGGAATAGATCCGTTGCAGTTGCGCGATTACGCCGATTTTTTTCCGACGGCTTCTGGAGTGCCTCAGGCAGGTTACAGCGTTACTTTACCTCCCTATTCAACTGGTGATCCCGAAATTGATAACCGGGGGTATTTGCCGGATGCCAAAAAATTGGGTTTGCTCAACGTTCGGTTTGTTGTCTCCAGTTATGACATTTTGGCAAATGGACTTCTGCTGCGGGCACGATTTGGCGCAACGCGTGTATATGAGAATCTATTTGTTTTGCCAAGGGCGTGGTTGAGAGATGTTGGCGAACAAGGCGAATATGATTTTGGCGACGTTGAGATTAGCAGGCGGAGCGCTAATCGAATCGAAATTTCGGTTAACGGCCCTGGCACATTGATCCTTTCCGAAGTCTACTATCCTGGTTGGATCGCGTTCATAGATGGTGACCGTACTGATATTCAAAAAACAGGCGGATTATTCCGATCTGTTGTCGTTCCTGAAGGCAGGCATATTGTAAGGTTTGTCTTTAGGCCAATCAGTGTTTTTATTGGAATGGGATTGTCTGTTTTAACCTGGATGATCATCCTTATCGTGTGTTTTAAGAATCAAAGCGCCTATGTGTAGATACTTGCGAGAGCACCAGTCTGTAATGCTATTAGGGCTTTTGCTTTTGACCCTTACAACTGTTCCTTATCTGTTCGGTTACTTTGCGCAAGGAGATATTTGGCGTTTTACAGGTTTTGTTTTTGGCGTCGAGGATGGGAATTCTTATATTGCGAAAATGCTGCGAGGGGCGAATGGAGATTGGCTTTTTCGAACTCCTTATACTTCAACACCGCAAAGCGGTTTTTTGGTTTTCCTCCCTTATTTGTTAATTGGAAAATTAACCGCGCCGCCAGGTCAACACGAACAGTTGGTAGGTCTTTATCAACTTTTCCGCTGGTTTGCTGGTATGGCGATGGTTCTTGCGACCTATGATTTTATTTCGATGTTTATCCGCCGTCACCTGACGGGTCTTTTTGCAACGGCGTTGATTGTCGCAGGCGGGGGATTGGGATGGTTATCTCTTACCGGATTAGGATTTTTAAAGACGGGCAGGATGCCCCTGGAATTTTATTCACCGGAAACCTTTGGCTTTCTATCCTTTTATGGGCTTCCGCATCTCGCATTGAGCCGATCTTTGATGCTCTGGGGGTTTATCTTCTTTTTCAAGTGTAAGAAAAATCCAGGACTATGGGGGGGAATTATGTGGCTCCTCCTGTCTTTTGTTCAGCCTCTGACGGTGTTGACCGGATGGTTTTTGCTGGCAATTTATTGCATCCTTCTTTTCTTTGTTGCCGATCGAGGAGGGCGACGTTCTTTATTTTTATTTCCGCCTCAACTCTATGCTGAAATCAAGCAAATTCTTGTCATGGTAGTAATTTCATCGCCCCTTGTTTTTTATACTTTTCTTTCTCTAAGGTTGAATCCTTTTGTAGGCCAGTGGGCTAAACAAAACCTGTTGCTCTCACCTCCAATCGCAGACTACGTTCTTTCTTTTAGTCTTTTCCTCCCTTTTTTGATTGGGGGTATTTGGAAAATCTTTAACTCGAGCTATGGCAGTACAGGTGAAAGCAAGGAGGCTCTGATCCTGGTTTCGTGGGTTGTATCATTCCCTTTGCTGGCCTATTTTCCCTATAATGTGCAGCGCCGGCTTCCAGATGGGGTGTGGGTTGCCATTATCATTTTAACAATCCTTGGTTCGACCGGTCTACCCAAAAAGCTTCAGAGATATTTTTGGGGAATTATGTCTGTAGGGTTCATCAGCTCGGTTTTGTTGTTGGCAGGAGGTATTGTGGTAAGCTTGAGACCCGCCCCTCCCATTTTCCGGCCTTTGTTTGAGGTGAAAGCTTTTCTCTTTCTGGCGCAGAATGTAGAAGGAGATTCGGTTCTCTTATGTTCATATGAAACTGGTAACGCAGTTCCGGCCTGGGCGCCAATCAGGGTGTTGATTGGACATGGGCCAGAAAGCGCGCAACTAGAAGAACTCAAACCATTGGTATCTGCTTTTTATTCGTCTGATTTGATGGCAGAGTTTGAAAGAAAAAACTTCTTGCGCGAGTACTATGTGGATTATGTGTTGCTGGGCGAGAATGAACATGCTTTGGGGAATTGGAGGCCAGACAATGAGGCCGGATATCGAAAGATCTACGATCAAGATAATTACCAAATTTATAAGGTTTTGAAGGACGCGGCGGCGGAATGAAGTTTTTAAACAAAAAAAACACCCTGGTCTATTTGCCAGTGTTTTTGTGCCCATTTATTTTATTTGGATTACCATTGCTTAGAAGGGAGGTCTTGTATTGGGGAACCCCTGCCTTGCAGTTCATCCCCTGGCGCGGTGTCGCCTGGGAAATGCTTTCTTCTGGGATTCTACCGCTTTGGAATCCGTTCAATGGGATGGGTGCGCCACTATTGGCAAATTATCAGCTTGCGCTTTTTTACCCGCCGGGATGGGCTCTGTTCATATTCTACGCGGTTGGAGGGTATCCCTGGCTGGCGTGGGGCTATACGTTCTTTGTGGCGCTCCACCTGGTTTGGGCTGGGATCGGCGTCTGCAAAGTTGTAAAAGATATGGGGTGCGGGGAATTGGCCTGTCTCGTCAGCGCGCTGGCTTTTTCGCTATCTGGCTACTTTGTCTCGCGGGCTGCTTTTTTTAGCATTCTATGGACAGGCGCCTGGCTTCCGTGGGTTATATTCTTTACTCGGAGAATTCCGAGAACAATCTTACCTGATAAGCGAATATTTCACGTTCAACCAGGGCTGGTTCTCTCCGTTACCTTCATGCTTCTGGCGGGGCATGCTCAGTTAAGCTGGTATATTATTCTCCTGGCTTTTTCCTGGTTGTGTTTTGAAGCTTTCTCGACCAGCAAAATTAAAACGGGGGCAATTTGCGTTTTGCAATTTGTCCTGGCCTGTCTGTTCGCGGCGGGGTTATCGGCAATTCAACTGGCCCCAACTTTTGAATATTTGCAACAATCTCAGCGATCAAGTGCGGTTGGAATGCTGGAGGGATTGTCCTATTCGCTTTGGCCGTGGCGATTGATTACCTTGTTGGCACCTGATTTTTTTGGAAATCCTGGATTGGGCGATTACTGGGGGTACGGCAATTTTTGGGAAGATTCAATTTATATTGGAGTGTTGCCTTTCCTGCTGGCAGTGAGTACGATCCCGCTAGTTATCTTTAAAAGACAACGGCGGTCATTATCTAACCCTGGGCTAATCGTTTACCTGTGGTCATTGGTTCTTGTTTCGATTATCCTTGCTTTGGGGAAATTTACACCTGTTTTTATCTTTCTATACAAATACGTTCCTACTTTTGACATGTTTAACGCCCCGGCGAGAATAATGGTTGTTGCTGAATTTTGTTTTGCAATCTTGGCAGGTATTGGGGTAGAGCATTGGGCAAGACCTGCCGGACGGGGGCTATATTGGCTACGGCTGGCAACTGCAGGGGGCTTTGCGATCACACTGGGCGCCATCCTCTCACTTTTCGTTCTTCAGGCTGCCGAACTGACTTTTATCCGCTCGGCAGCTTTAGCAGGTGTATGGGCTTTGGCAACCGGAGCGGCCACATTGACCAAGCCAGATGCTGCGGAACGTAAAAGAATGATCTACTGGAAAGTATGTGTCGTTTTGCTGGTCGGGACCGATTTGGTCTTCAGTATGTGGAATATCATCCCTGTTGTGGATATGTCATTCTATCAAGCGAGGATCCAAGAGAGTCAACAGCTGAAAGCGTCGGTTGGATCTGGCAGACTTTTTATCCGCCCCAGGGATGAGTATCAAGTCAAATTCTTTCGATTTTTACGCTTCAAGGATTTTAGACCCATTGAGCCATTGGAAAATATGCGGCGAGTTATGCTTCCGAACTTGAATCTTATGGATGAAATACCCAGTGCAAACAACTTTGATCCACTATTACCAGCAAGATATGCGCATTGGATGGAAACCATCGATGATTTCTCGGAAGAGGAAATAATACCTTGGTTGAGGAAGATGGGCGTCAGCCTTTATGAAGTTTATTGGCCGTATGATCGAAGCGGGGTTAAATTTTTACCGATAGAAGGCGCAGAAAGGATACGCTGGGCACCTTGTTCTATTGTTGCTCAGGGTGAAATTGAAGCGTTTACGGTTCTTAAAAATGGGATTTCAGAGTCTGATTCTAACCAAACTGTAATTATTGAGGCCGGGGGGGACATTTTGGAACCCAAACCTTGCCTGGCAGGAAGGGCAACTTTAAGGATCGTCCAAGAGAACCCATTGAGGATGGATATCAGCGTCGATTCAGAAACGCCTGGTTGGCTGATTGTTTCCGATGTCTGGTATCCGGGATGGGTTTCTTTTTTAGATGGGGATCAGACAAAGCTTTATCGAGGGGATTATTTATTCCGGGCAGTACAACTACCTGCTGGACAACATCTGGTCACCCTTCAATACATCCCAAAAAGTTTTGAGTTTGGCTGTATCCTTTCTTTGGCTTCCGGCGTTGGGTTGATCATCCTTATGGTTGGTCATAGGAAGAAGATGATCATTTAATTTGATGACCTTTTTCGGCTTCGGGCAATCCACCTATCAGTTCAATCGCGTGGGGCATCACTGGCAGAATAACCTGTAAATTTTCGACAGCTGCTTTAGGGCTGCCTGGTAAATTGATTATTAACGAATTTCCTCTTATACCTGCTACGCTGCGAGAGAGCATGGCATGAGGCGTTTTTTTGAGGCTTTCTGATCTCATGGCTTCAGCGATGCCGGGAGCGATTTTTTGGATGACCTGAAGCGTTGCTTCGGGGGTGATGTCTCGAGGGGCAAAGCCTGTGCCACCAGTTGTCAGAATTAGGTGCAGCTTAGCTTCATCACACCAATGAATGAGGGTGTTTTTTATTTCTTCCAGCTCATCTGGAATTACAGCCAGCCTTTCTACATGCCAGCCCTGATCATTAGCAATTTTCTGCAAGGCGGGTCCGGACAAATCTTCGCGCTCTTTGCGCGACGACCTGTCTGAAATGGTCAGTATTCCTATTTTTATTATCATATCTGTTCAGGTCTGAGAAGCCTAAGCAAATCGTCAGGGACGTAAGGTTTTTGTAAAAAGCCATCTGCACCAGCCTTAAGGCATTCACCCTTTAAATCCATGCCTGAGGTCATAATGACTTTGACGTGATGACCTTTTTCTTGGGATCTGATTTCTTTGAGCAAATGGATGCCATTAATGTTTTGGAGATGTACATCCATGATCAATGTTTCCGGCTGCTCGGCGCTCAACGCTTTCAGTATTTCGTCCTTGTTGATGTTTCCAATAAAAGGGATGATTCTAAACCCCTCCATTTCTAAGAGGGTTTGCAACAAAGACCGCATGGTTGGGTCGTCTTCGATGAGCATTATTTTCATGACTTGATTTTTCTCGCCCTCTTCGTTTTTGGGGAATTGCCAAAATGATCAAATACATAATTTAGTACTTCGTCAATTTTTTCCACAAAAATGAAATTGATAGATTGCAGAACTTCTGCAGGGATGTCCTCCAGGTCAACCTCGTTTTGACGCGGCAGGAGAATCGTCTTTAATTTTGCGCGGTGCGCCGCCAGCACTTTTTCTTTAACCCCTCCGACGGGCAGAACCAACCCGCTGAGCGTGATTTCACCGGTCATCCCGATGTCTGATTTGACTGGCTTGCCGCTAGCCAATGAGATCAACGCTGTGACAATTGTAATGCCGGCTGATGGGCCATCCTTGGGTTGCGCGCCGGAAGGAATATGAAGATGGATATCGTTATTCAAGAAAAAATTGGGATCAATGCCAAGTTGCCCGGACTGCGCCCGGACATACGAGAGAGCGGCGGCGGCCGATTCTTGCATTACCTTCCCGATAGATCCGGTTACCTGAAATCCTTTGCCGCCGGGCATTGCAGTCGCTTCGATAAATAGGATATCGCCCCCAACGGGCGTCCAGGCCAGGCCGGTAGCAACGCCGGGCAGGGAGGTACGTCTGTTGATCTCATCTTTTTCGAAAAAGCGAGGCCTTCCCAACAAGTCGTGGACGATGTCAGGGGTGATTACAGCTTCAACGGGCTCATTCTGAGCGATCTTGGTCGCAATTTTCCGACAAACCGAGCCAATTTCGCGTTCCAGGTTTCTAACACCCGCTTCGCGGGTATATCCCCAGATAATTGTTTGAATACTCGCATCGGTGAAAGATATTTCTGATGAGAAAAGGCCATTTTCTTTCAGTTGCCGTGGGATGAGGTATTGCTGTGCGATGGCTATTTTCTCGTTATCTGTATATCCTGAAAGTTGAATAACTTCCATGCGATCTAAGAGAGGTGGCGGAATAGTTTCCGAGGTATTCGCAGTTGTGATAAACATTACTTTCGATAAATCAAACGAAACTTCAATATAATTGTCGCGAAACTCGCTATTCTGCTCCGGATCCAGCACTTCTAGCAGCGCGGAGGCAGGATCTCCACGAAAATCGAAGCTCAGTTTGTCTATTTCGTCTAGCATAAAAACCGGATTTGAGGATTCCACTCTGCGAATCGCCTGGATAATTCGGCCAGGCATTGCTCCAATGTAAGTGCGGCGGTGTCCTCTGATTTCAGCTTCGTCGCGCACACCGCCCAGCGATATACGAATGAATTTTCGGCCAAGAGCACGCGCAATGGATTGCCCCAGAGACGTTTTGCCAACGCCGGGTGGTCCAATAAAGCATAGAATAACACCTTCTCGGCTACGACGGACGCTGTCATCTTTGGGTTGATCCTGAAGGTTGATCTCCCGCTCTATTCGAAGCTTTCTTACTGCAAGGTACTCCAGAATCCTCTCCTTTACATCTTGCAAGCCGTAATGATCTTTGTCCAGGATTTCTCGCGCATGTGCAACATCGAAGTTGTCATTTGTGGCTTTGTTCCACGGAAGAGACACCAGCCAATCCAGATAGGTTCGGATTACACCATACTCTGCTGCGGCAGTAGGAAGTTTAGACAGGCGATCCAGTTCTCTTTTCGCTTGTTTTTCGGTTTCTTCTGGCAGCTTTTGTGCTTCAATTTTTTTCCTAAATTCCTCAACCTCGGCAGCGGTCTCGTCAAGCTCTCCTAATTCTCGCTGAAGTGCTTTGATCTGTTCCCTGAGGAAATATTCCCGCTGGACTTTATCAATTTCTGAGCGAGCTTCGTTTTGAATTTTTTGACCAAGTTCCAGGACATCAATCTCACGAGTTAAAATGGAGACCAGCTTTCGAAACTTATCGGTTACATGATCGTATTCTAGAATAGCCTGGGCGTCTGCCAGACTCATGCGTTGGAAATTGGCAACTGTGTAAACGATTTGAAGCGGATTTTCAAGGGAAGCAACTGAGGCAACCAGCTCGCGTGGGATGGAAGGGATTAATTCGGCGATGTGTGCAAACTGTTCACGGACATTTCTTGCCAGCGCCTCGATTTCCAATCCTGTTTCTTCGTTTTCAGGAATGTATGTAACCCTGGCTTTCAAGTATGGGTCAACACTGATGTACTCTTCAACTCGAAAACGGGTCACCCCCTGAACAAGAAGACGGATCGTTCCATCCGGAGCCCGGAATAAGCGGTGAATAATCCCAACTGTTCCAATTGTGTAAAGGTCCTCTGGGCCGGGGTTCTCAAGTTCTGGGTTTTTAGAAGTGACCAGCCCGATTAACCTTTCGGTTGGCGCTACATCATCGATTAATTTTATCGAACGGGGTTGCCCAATGGTCAGCGGGACGGCAGTTTGGGGATAGACGACAAGCCCACGCAATGGCAAGATCGGTAATTCAGATGGAAGCTCTGAATTCAAAGTAGGAACTGGAGGCTGTTCCGTTTGAATGACGTTATCTGTTGTTGTATTGTTGTTAATATCTGTGAACCATTCAGCAAGCTCGTCTTGCTCATCTTTGATCCACTCCAGAATATCGCTTATCTGAGTTTCCCATCGCGAGGCCGGCATAGTTTGTGATCAGTCATCCTTTGGTGAAATGTGAATGGTTTTCGGTTTGGCTTTCGGCAAATAAACCCATAAAAAGCCGTCATCGTAAATCGCCTCGATATTTTCTGCATCAATCGGGGTGGGGATCATTATTTCTGTAGAAAACTGCCCGAAGTGAATTTCCATCTGATGGAAAGCCCGTTTATCTGCATTATCAGCTCGAACTCCCTGTATGGAAAGGATCTGGCTGTCGAAATGAACATTCAATTCACCATCAGCCATCCCCGCAATCTCAACCCGGACGATTATTTTTTCTTCGGTTTCGAAGGCATCCGTGGGAGGCCGCCACAAACGCGGATGGGTGCTAATTCTCCACCCATAAGGCCCAACAATCAAGTAAGTTTGAATGTCTTGAGAGCGAGGCTCTGAGTTTTGATTTTTTGGTTTGATCTTTACTGAAACCATCATCTTGCCTTCATAGTTTTCAGGCGCCCCTGGCGGGAGTCGAACCCACAACCATCGGATTAGAAGTCCGGTGCTCTATCCATTGAGCTACAGGGGCACTTTTAATTGTTCTGAAGTGGTCTCACCCCTCTATATACAGTTCCGCCGGTCAGTGTACGGAGTATCATCTCGGCCGGTTTGTGAATGACTGTTGACAATTCTAACGCATTCATCGGTGCATTTCCAGAGGCGAGCAACACTCGAAATACGGCGTCAACCAGAGCCGTGTTTGGTGTGATAAAACCTTCTTGTTTTGCGCAGTGGGCAATCAGGATGTTTTGGAGGCCGTCGATTTGCTTAACCTCTCCTGTTTGCGAGTCAACCCAATCAATCCATGAATCTTGATCTGTTTCGGAAAAGGCGGACTGGTGTTCTGGGCAGAGACAATTGTGGAGATACACTCTCCAATTGGAGTCGTGATTTTTCCACCAATCAAAATCGATGTGAAACGGTGTCTCAAGGCCGGGTTTGACAAGGCTAAAGCGCTTTTTCTCAAGCATAAGCGTTTTCCTCTTTAACCGACTCGTCTAATCGGAAGTACAAGTCTCCCATATATTTTGCCCAGGAACGATTTGATAGTAGGGTCAAAAGAGGACTGAGTGGACATCTTCGGATGATATTGATTGCTGCGTACAGTTCTATCAAATTAATGTGGCCTTGTGGATTCAACTTTGCGAGTTCTCGCATCATTTTTATCACAGTTTTTTCAAGCGGAATCCTGGAGCGATTGGTCATCTCCCATGCCTTGTCGAGCGCGGCCACATCTGGTACAGCAATTACCATGCGTTCGTCAAAGGTGGCCGGTACCATCTGCTTGAGCATTGCAAAGACAACGCCGCCATCGGCGCCAACCAGGGCTGTTCGGATCCAATCACGAGTTGGTCGGTGAGTGTCAGCGCGCACGATTACCTCACCAGGGTTTTTTCCACGCCTTATCTTGATTATGCTGCCGGGCATCAATTCCAGCGAGCTGTACCATTCCTTGAGACCGTAAGCATATCTTTCGTTTCGTATAATCCATCCCTCGTATTTTTTATCCTGGTTTTGATCCAAAAATACGAAGCGGACGCGAGGAGCTTCATATGCCGTTGGGAATAAATATTTCATATTTCCTGCTAATGGAAGAGTTCCAGCCCGCCAATGCGGGTATAACAGGCTTAGGGAGATTTCTTCCTCTTTTTGTTTTGGCGCTAAGTCCGGCTCCAATTCATCGTAAATCTTATCTGAGATCATCGAGAGAATATCTCCTGTCTCAGAAATTGGGAATTCAAGCGGGAGGTATTTTAGAAAGGGGGGTAAATTTTGAACATATTCTGGTTCTAAACGGCGCAGATACCAGAGAATTTCTCCGGCTGGGCCAACCTCGTCGAATCGAGGATCTTCTTGTAACGCCAGATTAAGAGAAAACTCCGTGAGCTTTAAATTCACATCGGTAGGCAATTCAATTTGCTCCAGGATAGCGCGAGTTGGCAATGGGCCACCTTGCTCCATGTCCAGGAGAGCCTCGGCCATATTTAAGTACCCAATGTTTACATCGACCAATAACGAGTGAGGAAACCAACGACCTGCGATGCGGACTAGCTCGGAATTCTGAGCAAGTTCCTGATTTAACCGTTCCAGGAGAATGTCCCCAAACCTTTCAAGGACCGAATTTATATCAAGGTTGAGATCGTCTGAAGAAATATCGAAATTTTTTTGATTTAGGGCATGATCTTCCAAACCAGATGCGAAAAGTTTGTTGTCGCCATTTTCCATTTCAACGGTTACGACGGAAAATGGAGCGCTGTCGGGGTTTTTCCCAGGCCTGGTGCTTATCACTTTCCCCCTTTCCCAGTTAAGCAATGGAAAGGTGATAATATCCCCTTGGTGATATTCGTCGCGGGGAAAATAGATTTTACCAGAATTTGATTGCTGTTCTTTAAGTCTGTTTTTCTCAACTCTGATGCGTTCACCGATTAGGGCGGTGAGTAATTCTTGCGGAGTTTGTGGTGATTCAATTTCAAGGAGGTGATTGTAAAGATATTCGAGGTCTGACTCCTCTAATTGGAAGTTTAACCAGTAATCCTCGTTAATTTTTGGGGATGCAATCATGGTCATACTCTCTTAACAGAATAAAATTCATACAGCTAGTATTTATTATACCTTACTTAAATCTCGATTTTATTACGGTGTGATCTTCGAGGTCGGGTACAAATTATCAACCCAGTCGATCGGATCAACGGGGACGTTGTTCACCCAGATTTCCCAATGCAAGTGCGGCCCGACGGACCGGCCTGTATTTCCGATTACGCCAATTTGTTGACCGGTTTCGACGCGATCCCCTTGTTTAACCAAAATCTCGGACTGGTGCGCATAGCCAGAGTAGACACCCAGTCCATGATCAATGACTGTAAAATTTCCCTTAATGGGAAGATTTCCAGTAAATTTAACGACACCTGGAGCTGGAGCGTAGATATTTAAGTTGTCTGCGTTTACGATAAAATCGACACCAGTATGATAAAAGTTATATTCCCCTTGATTATAAGATCTGCGATTGCCAAACCGCGATCCCAGATATGGTTCGTCTACAGGGTATCGAAATGGGGCCGTCCACATGGGAATTGGTTCTGACCCTCGAATTTCAGAGAGAATCTGATCTTCACTCTGAATGATTTCGGTTTCAATGGTCGTCGCATCCACACCAACCACGTATTCCTGTGGGTAATTTCCGGATACCAACAAGACCTGCTGAGAATATTCAAAAGTTTGCCCGTCCGTTGTTTTCCCATAGAGTGAGACGGGATACAATCCCAGAGGGCTGATCGCTTCAACTCCGATTAATGCAAAATAACCTTTGGGTGGCAATGAATAAAACAGGAGTGGATATTTCCCAAGGTTGCCTGAAACTTCAAGGTTGAATTCTGTCTCAATGAATACTTCGATGGTCTTTCCCTGTACTAATGGCAGGGGGCTAATTGTGATGTTGTGGATCCATGGCGAGATTGGGCTAAATTCTCGTTTATCAAGCTCCGGCCCGAAAATGATCTGGGAACGTGTTAGGTCCCATGATCCTTTCAGGTTGTTAGAGAGATGATATATCCAGGGATTGGTGTTGTTTTTCACTGCAATTTCCAGCAGGCTTTCACTGTCTTCTATAGAGGTTTGGGGCGCCATTACTTCCTCTGGATCCTGTTGAGGGACGACCAGAACGCTTCCAGCATATATTTCTCCTGGGCTTGTGATGCGGTTAAGTTTAGTCATGAGTTGCAAGGGGAATTTATGTGAAATGCTGAGCGTTTTTAGGTTGTCTCCAAAGGGTACCGTTTCAGTGACTAGTGTGCCTTCGATGCCTTCGAGACCCGGGATACGGAGCTTGCTTCCTGCTGCAATGGCGTTTGGATTTGTAAGATCGTTGACGCGAATAATTTCATCAACTGTGGTACCAAAACGAACGGCGATCGTGCTCAAAGTTTCACCTGGTTGAACGATATAAACTGGAAGTGGGGGGTTTTCTTGAGCTGCCACATCCCTCGCGCGGCCAAATGCCAGCCCCAAAAAAATTGACAACAAAAGGACATTAATCGTTCTCAAGAGAAATCTGATCGCCATACTTAAAATCACCGATATGACTTGCATGGGTTTCTAAAATGAATTTTGCAGGTTGCGAAGGCGCGTAATATGGTCGCCATCGTTTTGCTATCGCAGTATCTACAACCCTTAATTTTGCATCCAGCCACACAACCGCGATATCAAAATTCATAAAAAACATGTGAATTGTCGAACCCGTAATTGATGCTTTTTTTTCGGCCAACAGGATGCCTTCATAAGCGTTAAGAGAAGGCTTGAGCATTAGCCCCTTTAGGCGCTTCCAAAACGAGTCGCAATATTCTGCTTTGATAGCCAGTTTTTGAGGCTGTGATTGGTTGATGACTTCGACAACGGTCATAAATCCATTCAGCTTAACTAACCAACTTTATTGATACTAAGGACAAGTTCTACAGATTCTAGCAATTCTTGAGGTCTGAATGGTTTGCTTATATATGCATCGACTTTTGCAATGCTCAAACCCAGAACACGATCAATAGGCTGGGCTTTTGCTGTGATGATAATCACGGGGATTGAGCGGGTTTTGCTGCTTGCTTTGAGTTGGTGGTAAACATCCCAGCCATCCAGCCCCGGCATCATCAAATCGAGTAGAATTAAGTCGGGTGGATCTTGGGCAATTAAATCAAGGCCATGTCGTCCGTTGAGGGCGCCCCGAATTTCAATACCGCGGCGATTGAGGATCAGCGTGACCAGTTCCACCATTTCTGGGTCATCTTCGATGTATACAACTGCTGTGCGTTTTTTTTCTTCGCTTGGCATGCCCTCTCCTTACACTGTTATTATAAGTTTACCACAGGCTTAATTAAACGAGGAATTCGATGAAAATAATTTCTTGGAATGTAAATGGAATACGCTCTGCTCATCAAAAAGGTGCTTTGAACTGGCTTTGGGATCAATCACCTGAATTGATTTGTCTTCAGGAGGTAAAAGCAAAACAGGAACAAATTCCTGAAGAAATTAGATCGCTTCCGGGATATGAGATTTATTGGAACTCAGCAGAGCGACCTGGATATAGCGGCGTTGCAACTTATTCGAGGATAAAACCATTGTCGGTGATAATGGGAGTGGGGATTAGCCGATTTGACGTAGAAGGGAGAGTAGTTGCGACTGAGTTTAACGATTATATTCTTTTTAATGTCTATTTCCCAAATGGTCAACGGGGACACGAGCGTGTTCAGTATAAATTGGAATTCTATGAATGCTTTTTGAGTATTTGTGACGACCTTCATCGTCAAGGGAAGAACATTATCATCACCGGAGATTTTAATACCGCTCACCAGGAAATTGATTTGGCAAATCCCGAAGAGAACGTCACGACATCTGGTTTTTTGCCCGAAGAACGGATTTGGATTACAAAATATCTTGATCACGGATTCATAGATATTTATCGCCATTTATACCCAGAGCGCCAGCAGTACACCTGGTGGACTTATCGTTTTGGCGCCCGAAGAAGAAATATTGGATGGCGGATTGATTATTTTCTTCTATCGAAGAACTTGAAAAACAGAGTCCAAGATGTGATCATTTCGGAAGATGTTCAGGGTTCTGATCATTGTCCGGTCACACTCGTTTTGGGGTGATAGTTGCCGGAACTGTTATGAACATATTGCCATAATTTTTCCAGAGGCGGTGGAATTCGCCCAATTCCTTCCAGGTAACTTTTGCAGCAGGCAAGGCAGGGTCTATGAATCCGAATCCTTTCTCTGGATGATATTCTACCAGCACCAAATAATGCGCCCAAAGCGGTTTCCATTCACCCACTATTACAATTGATATTTTGTCTTCAAGGAGGTTGGTAAAAAGATTGGAGATTCGACCGCAGCATTTCCAACTTGCCGGAAGGCCATATTCTTTGATGACATCGACAACCCCCCAAGGAAACGTTGCCCATTTAGGAATGCGCCGAAAAACAGGTAGAAGACCACGCCACCTTATGTGATTCATGTCCAAAGCCAAGCTACCGCCGTGCAAGTTTAGATCGAGGATAGCATTCAGAATGATAGCCGTTGCGAAGGGACCGCAATCGTTCATCTCGCCCTGGAATTGGTGCGACCTAAGGATTTTAGATCGGAATTTCGATTCTAACGACCGGGTCGGTTTTTGCATAATAAAGAGTATATAAATCGGATCATAAATATTTGGTAATATGATTATAATTGTATAGCAATTCGCTTTTTCATCTTGAAAAATATTTTTGAAGGCATTCTTGCGCTGGAGGCTTTATTGGCGATGACGAAAAAACGCATCTTGTTGGTGGACGATCATGAAGTTGTGCGACTTGGGCTCAAGGCTTTACTTGAACATCATCCCCAATTTGAAATAGTGGCAGAAGCCAGTACCGCCAAAGAAGCCTTGGAACAGACAGCAAGGCATTTACCTGATATCGTACTAATGGATATCCGGCTGCCTGGCGCGTCTGGCATTGAAGCTTGTGAAGAGATCACAAAAAGTTACACCGATACCCGCGTGATCATGTTGACCTCTTATGCTGAGGATGAAATGCTCTTTTCAGCGATTCGGGCCGGAGCGTCGGGGTATGTTTTAAAGCAAATTGGAGGCGACGATTTGATCCGCGCCCTTGAAGCCGTGGGGAGAGGAGAGGCACTTTTAGATCCTGCTGTGACCCAACGAGTCTTTCAAGAGGTAAGACGCGCTGTTAAAGAAGAGGAGGCGTCGGCATTTGCCAATTTGAGTCAGCAGGAAAAACACGTGTTATTGTTAGTCTCTGAGGGTAAAACAAACCGGGAGATTGCAAAAGCTTTGTTTCTAGGCGAGGGTACCGTTCGAAATTATGTGAGCAGTATCCTGTCGAAGTTGGGTGTGAGCAACCGCGCCGAAGCGGCCGCGTATGCGGTCGAGCATAACCTGAGAGAGTATTTGTAGTCTACTGTTGCAACCAGGCATCCCGTAAGAATATTGCGTCCTCTTCAAGAATAGGGCTTTCACATACAATTCGCCCTCCACAATTTAATGTCTTCAAGGCTTTAAACAGATCCTCAATATTGAAATCCGATTCGCGAATTGGAAGGTGATTCTTTTCTCCTTTTACTGTGTACTCAATCCCAGACAAATGAATATGGAGCCTTTTCAGACTGTCCTCGCCAAGGGTATCTGCATATCTCTTAAGAATATTCATCCACTCATCAAATGAGTTCATGGTTCCATCGCCGACTCTGGCATGTAAGTGAGCGAAATCCAGGCAAGGCTCAACGCCTTTTATCAAGCGACTCATTTCTAATACATCTTCAACCGAGCCGATCATAGCGGATTTTCCCATCGATTCTGGACGCAGTGTTACTGGGTTTCCGACTTTTCTGAGTTCCATGACACATTTTTCCAGACGTTCAACCACCAAGGGCAACACATCTTTTGGTTCTTTGCCAAAATATGAACCAGGGTGGAAGATAATGTCGGTTGCTCCTGCCAGGTTGCCAAAGTGTGCAGCATCCATTAATCGTTTTCGAGATTTTGGCCACTCTTCCTCGTCTGCGTTTAAGTTGATGAAATAAGGGGCATGAATGCTAATTGCCACATCCAATGCCGATGCCGTTTCCTTTATTGACCGGCAGGTTTCCTCGGTGACTCTTACAGCTTGCACCCAACCGAGTTCGAAGGCATCTAATCCCAAAGCTGAAATTTGTTCGATGGCGCCGACACTTCCCCCCGGCTTTTTAGGAGTAGAGAGAGGAGCCCCAACAGTTCCAAATCGAAAGGCGTTATCCATTCGTTTAATCACTTTTAGAATCCTGTTTTAAGAAATTATTTTCAATTTCAATAAGAGCGGATTGGCGAAGATAAAAATGCCAATGATAGCGGAAATGATCGCAGCACAAAGAACACCTGCTGCGCTGACATCTTTCGCGACTTTTGCGAGGTGATTTCGCTCTGGGCTGACCAGATCAATGGTTGCCTCTATGCCGGTGTTGATGCATTCCGCGACCCAAACCAATCCAATGGCCAACAGGATGATGGCGAAATCCGTGTTTGAAAGCTTCAACCAGATGGATAAAAAAACAGCGGCGGCAGTTGCAGCCAAGTGAAACCATGAGTTTTTCTGAGTTGTGATGATATATTCCAGACCATTGAAGGCTGGCGTAAAAGAAACGAGTCGATTTATTAAAAATTTAATCATATTTTGACGTTACACCCAAGGTTAAATAATATTTTATTTTGCACCGCCCACATTTTCTCTTGGTCAGTTTCTACTTCGTGGTCGTATCCAAGGAGATGAAGAATGCCATGCACAATTAGCAGCGTTATTTCATCTTCAACTTTGTGACCGCCAGTTTGCGCCTGCGTTACGGCTCGTGGATATGAAATAATTATATCCCCATAGTACCGTAAACCGGTTTGTGGGTCTGTCTCGTTGGAGGAAAATGAAAGCACATCAGTCGGCTCGTTTTGATCGCGGTACTTCTGATTGAGTTCGCGAATAAAATCGTCGTTATCGATGATTATGCTGAGTTCTGATTCGGTTGGAATATCTAAGTACTTAAGGACTCTATCTGCAATATCCGAAACGAAGGCGGGTTTTAATATTTTCTTGTATTGGGCCCGAACAGTGACATGAACCATTTTTATCCCCTCGCTTCATTTTTTGTTGTAGTAGGTTCGTTGGCGGCGCTGGTAGATCGTAGCTCAGGGTATTGGATTCGAGGGTGATAGGTGTTTCGGAGAGTGGTGAAGAAAGATTCTCTTGCTAGTGTTAAGTCCTTGAGGGTGAAGGTTGTGTCATCTAGTTGGCCCTCTTGTTGGCAAAAGTCAAATACTTTCTTAATGATTTGCCTCAATTCATTATCATTTGTGGGGAGTTCAGCTCTTGCTCTTGCTTCGCACCCATCGGCGAGCATCAGAAGGGCTGTTTCACGAGAGCGTGGTTTTGGTCCGGGATATCGGAATAGTTCCATATCTACTTTGGTGTGGTCGTTATTTGCAGCTTGCACTGCTTTTGTGTACTGATACCTGGTAATCAATGTGCCATGGTGTTCTCGAATAAAATCCATAATCTGAGGCGGAAGACGGTACTTTTTTGCCAGCAAAGTTCCATCATCTACGTGTTTGATGATCGTAGATGCAGAAAAAGCCGGGTCGATATCATCATGAGGATTTAATTTACCGGGCACCTGATTTTCTATAAAGAAAGACGGATTAGCTGCTTTTCCTACGTCGTGGTAAATTGCACCAACGCGAACAAGTAAGCCGTCGGCCCCGATTCTTTCCGCTGCTTGCTCAGCGAGATTTGCTACCTGCAAACTATGCTGGTAGCTCCCTGGAGCATTTTGGAGCATTAACTGCAATAACGGGTGGTCCGGCCGTGAGATTTCTAGCAGTTGAAGAGGGGTTGTCAATCCGAGAATTTGAGCGATTAGGAATTGGAATAGAAGTGCAAGGCTGGCAGAAGCCAGTCCGTTCACGATAGATGTAGCCATTAGTGTTAACGTCCCGATTAGATCGGTTGTTCCGGTCGGCAGGCGGTATGCAAGGATAACCATACATCCTGTAAGACCTACGGCAAGGCCTGCCCAAAAGAAATTTGCCAGCCTTCTGGCTTTTCCAAGGCTTAAAATTCCCAAAAAACTGCCTAGCAAATAGAAATATATGAGGTCAGGAGGAGTAGAAACTCCCCATACTGATAATAGACCCAGCGAAAGAGAGAAAATTAAACCAATTTCAAGGGAATAGAGACTTGCCAGAGTCAGGCCAAACGCAGCGAAAGGATATAAGTATGGGATGACCGTCCTGTTCGGGATCAAAAAGCGAGAGCCAATAAGAAATAACAGAAAATAGATGACGATGACCGTGAGACCACGAAAATCTTCCAACAGGCGAGATTTTCTTCTCATGAAATAGAGGACGATAAAACTATTCACTGAGATGACGGCAGCCGCTGCGGCGAAAAATTTCTGAGTGTCTCTTCCGGTGTCTATCAAATCAAATTGTTGTAAGGCTTCAAAAGTTTCCGGGGTGATTACTTGTCCTTGTCTTACGATTGTTTCTCCTGCTGCGTATCGCCTTTCGATGGGGACAACATTTTCTCTAGCTTGAAGCTTTTCTTTTGCTGTCAACTCCTGACTAAAGACGCTGTTAGGAGCAATAAAAAGTGTGACCAGTTGGGTTACAATGGCTGCCTGATCTTGCGGCAGTGAAAATGATACAAGGGTGGGCACATTTCTTTTTGCGTCGTTAATACGATCTTCTCTTATGGTTGTTCTCATCACTTGTTCGAGAACTTTCAACGATTCTTGTTGAATGACTTCCCACCTCTGGTCCGATAACTCGAGAATGCTCCTTTTCAGGTCGTCTGGGAAAACTGGATCCGTAATGGCGTTGAGGTCCTGCCGCTTTTGTTCGATGGTGGCGTAATTATCGGCTCGTATGCTGTTGATGTAACTAAATGAAGCTTTTAGCTTTTCAATTTGTTGCCTTGTGATGGTGGGATCTACATCCAGGTAGACGGGCAGTACGTTTTTTTCGGCTTCTTGTCTTGCTTTTTCTGTCAGTAGCTCACTTTGATATACAATTGCCCTTGGGGCAACAATATCTTCGGTTGCCACGTTACCAACTGCTAAAGAATAAGAAGAGGGGCGGAGAGAGACAGGCGTGATAAGTGCTCCAAATGCGATGCCTCCCGCGAGCGTAAGGAGAACTAATCTGGAGAGTATCCTGCGAGGAAGGGGGGCGATATTTGATTTGCTATTTTCCATTAACGGTTTAGCATTTCCCTAACGATCTTGCTAACAGCATCGTTTGGCGCTCTGCCTTGGATTTTAGGCAGGAGATTTTTCATAACCTTTCCCATGTCCGCAGGACTGGTCGCTCCAACTTCTTGAATGGTGGATAAGGCAAGATCTTTAAGTTCTGTTTCTGACAATTGTTTTGGCAGGAAGGTTTCCAGGATTGAAATTTCAACGCGGTTTTTGTCAATAAGATCGGCACGGCCAGCCTTTTCAGCATCCTGAATTGCTTCATAATGGATCTTAATGTCTTTCTGGAGGATATTAATAATCTCTGTTTCTTCTAGTGGTGCTCCTTTTTCGACTTCCGCCAGCTTTATATTCGCAAGGATCATCCGAATGGCGCGTTTATGCGCTTCGTCAGAAGTTTTTATGGCATCTTTAAGGGCAGCTTCCAGGATTTGTTTTGTTCCCATTTTTTCCTCGTCTTGTTATTCGACAACGATGAATGGCTTGATTTGTTCAAATATTTGATCCCCGATTCCAGGTACTTTCAATACGTCTTCGATCTTGATAAACGGTCCTTTTTCCTCGCGATAATCGATGATTTGGGATGCTTTCTCAGAACCAATACCGGGTAATTTCTCTAATTCAAATTGAGTGGCGGTGTTTAGATTAATCAAAATTGCTGATTCGGAGAAATTTTCGACCTGGATTTGGTCGCCGCCTGTCTCGCCAGCCGTGATTATGCCTTTTGTAGGAATGACGATTTTTTGACCATCTCTCAGTTTTTCCGCAAGGTTGATTGCAATTGAATTTGCCTTTTCTGTCAAACCTCCAGCTGCTATGACGGCATCATTGACCCTGCTGCCTTGGGGGAGGGGGTAAACACCAGGATGTGACACTTCACCAGTGATATAGACCATCATTGGTCCTGGCGTTGGCGGCGGGAGTACTTCCAGAGGGACGCCTCGTTCTGGTCTGGCAAGCCAATGGATCAAAGCGGCAGCCAGGATTACGACCAATCCTCCTAAGATTACTTCTTGAAATTTTTTCATCGCGTCAATTTATAGCACCATGCTCTGTTCTTTGGCTTGTTGTTCACGAGCAAGCATAGTGTTGAAAGCGGCAATGGCTACTTCCAGTACATCCAAGGAAGGTTCGCGTGTAGTCAGTCGCTGAAGGGCCAAGTTCGGCTTGATAAGCCACTGGATGAGCCGAGATTCGATGTTGTTTGCGCTCCATTTGATATACTCGTAAGCCAGACCGGCTACCACGGGAATTAACAGGACTCTCGTAAGCAACTTGACGAGTATCGGTAAGGGACCAAGGAGTGTAAAAATGATGATTGAAAAAACCACCACTATAAGCAAAAAGCTTGTACCACAGCGTGGATGTTCCAGCGAGAAGCCTTTTACGGTTTCTGGCGTTAATTTAGCGCCAGCTTCAAAAGCATTTATGGTTTTGTGTTCGGCGCCGTGATATTCAAAAACACGTCGGATATCTGGCATAAAACCGATCCCCCAAATGTATCCGATCATGATTGCCAGCCGTAAGCCCCCTTCAATCAGGTTACCGACCAATGGATTCCAGCCGGTAAGGCTTTCAATCCAATGTCCTGCTGCGGCAGGGGCGACGAAAAAGATCAAAATACCAGCAGCAAATGCCCCCCCTAACGTTAAGTAAAGCGCCGGCCCTTCGATTTTTTCGTCCTCACCGGTTTGAACGTTGGCCGAAAGGGTCAAAAAGCGAATTCCCAAACTTAGAGCATCCCAAAGGACAATCAGACCGCGAATGACAGGAAATTTCCTGATGCTTGAAATATAAATTCCTTTTAGATCCTCGGTTTTCAGGATGATTTCGCCGTTCGGAGCGCGCATGGCGGCTGCAACCGAATGGCTGCCCCGCATGACAACTCCTTCAATTAATGCCTGACCCCCATACGAGGGTAATTTTTCCGCTGCCATAATCCTCCAAGGTATCGATTCACACTGCGTATAACTTCACTAAATTGTAAAGGAAATGAATGATTGCATCAATACCGTCCGACCAGGTGGGGAGATGCAACTTTTCATTGGGGGCGTGAATGTTATCATCCGGTAATCCAAAACCGGTCAGTATCGAATCGACGCCTAAATAGGTCTGCATTTGAGCTACAACAGGGATACTTCCTCCAGACCTTTGAAAAATCGGCTTTTGTCCCCAAACTTTTGCGAGGGCATCTACCATTGCCTGAACTTCCTGGCGATTCGGGTCTGTAAGCGAGGCAGGGCCTCCTGCCAGTTCAAGCAGTTCCCATTGCACAGTATCGGGCATATTTTCTTTGAGAAAATCTTCCATTTGGTCGCGCACCTCGGCTGGATCCTGGTCTGGCACCAACCGCATGGAAATTTTTGCTGTCGCAGAAGAGGGGATCACCGTTTTCGCTCCAGAGCCGGAGAAACCTGAATTGACTCCGTTGATTTCGAGCGAGGGGCGGAGGGTAATTCTTTCGATAGCGCTATACCCTTTTTCTCCCCAAAGTTTTTTCACACCGGTTTGCTGTATAAAAATGGCGTCCTCTTGTTTGAGGGCAGCAAGCCGTTCTCTTTCTTCTGGACTGGCTGAGCGCACGTTTTCATAAAAACCGGGCAATGTTACTTTGCCCTGATCATCATGCATTTTTGCAATGACCTCACAGAGTGCCTGGGCCGGGTTGTGAATTATTCCTCCGTATTGACCTGAGTGTAAATCCTGTTTTGGTCCCGTGATTCTTAGCTCGAAATAAGCTAAACCGCGCAAACCATAGGTAATTGCCGGGGTACTAACGGACAACATTCCCGCATCGAGGTTTAGGACAATATCGCATTGCAGTAGTTCTCTATGAGATTTTAAAAATTCTGGAAGGCTTGGTGAACCAACCTCTTCTTCGCCTTCTATAATAAATTTTATATTCAGAGGGATTTCTTCTTTTTGGCTCAGCACAGCTTCAACTGCTTTAATGCTTGCAATGACCTGTCCTTTCATATCGGATGCGCCGCGAGCAAAAAGCTGGTCATTGATAATTATCGGTTCAAAGGGATCCGAATTCCAAAGGTTTAGCGGATCAACCGGTTGTACATCGTAATGCCCGTAGATTAATACCGTTCGAGCATGGGGCTGGCCTGAGTGGAAATTACCAAACACAATGGGGTGACCGCTTGTTTTGTATACGCGACTATTCTGGCAGCCAGATTTCTTAAGAGTCTCTGCTAGCCAATGAGCAGCTTTTTCCATGTCGGGGATATGGTGAGGATCTGTTGAGATAGACTTAATTCTGATGAAATCACGAAGGTCTTCTATAAATTTATCTTTATTAACATGGGCATAATGAAGCACTTCTTCAATCATTGTTCTTTTCTCTCCTTGAGATTTCCTTCTATTATACGAAAGTATTGCAGAGGCTGGATCATAATGTTAAAATAGCTTAGTAAGGTTCGGTGGTCGGCGCGTTGTTTAGGGCGCCGGCGTTGGGTAATTATATTCATGAGCCCGTCGAAAAGAGCCGCCGCAGGGAGTGTTTCCACCGATCCTATGAACAAGTTTTTCTGCGATAAGCTTCTTCATTTTGTGCAACTGGCGTCAAAATTGATTCTGTGCTTACTAATCGGCTCGCACAGGTTGTTTTTGATTGTGGGGGAATTCCTTTTACCTGAATAATAAGGGACAACAGCATGATGTTAATAATAAATGCAAAGATCATTACCTGGGAACGACCCAATCGAATACTGGAAGGACAGGCGGTATATGTTCAAAATGGTCGCATTGTCGCGATTGACAGCCAGGAAAAACTACTCGCGGCATATAAAGATTCTGAGGTGCTCGATGCTGGTGGTCAATATTTAATGCCGGGTCTGATATGCTCCCACACCCACTTTTACGGTGCCTTTTCAAGGGGAATGGCCATCCCTGCCGATCCACCAGAGGCATTTCCACAAATCCTTGAGCGGTTATGGTGGCCGCTGGACCGGTCCTTAACGCTCGAGGACATAAAATATTCCGCGTTGGTGTGTCTGGTAGATGCCATTAAACATGGCACGACAACCTTGATTGATCATCATGCTTCGCCGAACGCCATTGAAGGATCATTGGATGCGGTTGCAGAAGCAGTGCTGCAATCTGGTGTGCGCGCTTCTTTATGCTATGAGGTTACTGACCGTAACGGGCTACAACAGACAAAAGCAGGAATTGATGAGAATGTTCGGTTCATCGAGCAGGTTAAAAAAGATAACGGCGAGGGCCGTTTGTCGGCAACTTTTGGTTTACATGCCAGCTTGACGCTTTCGGAAAAAACCTTAGAAGAATGCCGGAAAGCTGTCCCTGACGATGTGGGCTTTCACATCCATGTTGCAGAGCACGTAGCAGATGAATATGACAGCCTGAAAAAAACGGGGTTGCGCGTTATTGACCGACTAAAAAGGCATGGTATGCTCGGTTCTAAATCCATTGCTGTTCACTGTGTTCATGTGGATGCGCGTGAAATCGCTTATCTTGCCGAATCGAGGACGTGGGTGTCCCACCAACCTCGATCGAATATGAATAATGCTGTAGGACTCCCGAAGGTGGAAGATATGCTTCGTTTTGGCATTCGTGTATGTTTGGGAAACGATGGTTTTTCGAACACCATGTGGGAAGAATGGAAAACGGCTTATCTTGCTCATAAGGTATGGCATTTAGATCCACGTCGCATGAATGGGATGGATGTAGTAAATATGGCTGTTTATAATAATGCGGCTCTTGCAAACACTCTATTTGATTCGGTTCGAATCGGGAGCATTGAAATCGGAAGTGAGGCTGATCTCATTCTGGTTGATTATCATCCTATCACGGAGTTGGACACAGGGAATTTGCCATGGCATATTCTATTTGGGTTTCACGAAAGCATGGTTACAACAACCATCGTTCGTGGGAAAATCCTAATGAAGGATCGTAAACTTATTACCTTGGATGAAAAGGGAATAGCAGAACATGCGGTAAAGCTTTCGCGTGATGTTTGGAAGCGTTACCGCGCTCTGTTTTAAACATATTTTTATTCTTATTTGGAGGAAGCATGACTGAAAATGAGGTACCAGAAATTCGAACGATTGCTATTATTGGGGGTACTGGAAAAGAAGGAAAAGGATTGGCTTATCGGTGGGCAAAGGCCGGTTATCGAATCATCATAGGCTCTCGCCAGATCGAGAAAGCGCAGGCTGCTGCCGAAGACGTGGCAAAACTACTTTCTGACCCTTCAGTTGTGTCTGGAGAAACTAATCCAGTAGCAGCTGAAAAGGGTGATCTTGTTGTTCTCACGGTGCCATTTGCTGCACATGTGTCCATGCTCGAAAGCATACAACCGTATCTTGATGGCAAAATACTGGTTGATGTTACCGTGCCTTTGGTGCCGCCAAAGGTGACAAAAGTTCAGATGCCTCCGGCTGGCAGCGCCGCTCAAGAAGCACAGCAAGTGTTGGGAGAAAGTGTTCAAGTTGTTGGCGCTTTCCAAAATATTTCCTATGAACACCTTCTCAACGATGAAGAGGTGGAATGTGATGTGCTGGTCACCGGTAGCAGCAAGGCAGCTCGCGCTGCTGTAATTCGTCTTGTAGAAGAGGCCGGTATGGTGGGCTGGGACGCAGGCCCCATTGAGAATTCGGTGGTATCTGAGGGTCTAACCTCTATTCTCATTGGATTAAACAAACAATATGGAACGGATTCGGCTGGAATCCGCATTACGGGTCTTCCGCGGCCAGGAAAGAAATCATAACCTTATGCCGTTGATATTATCATTACTTGCTGGCATCCCGATGATTCAACCAGGCGATGACCTGGCAAGTATTTTATTATCTGCATTGGCAAATACCGGAATCTTATTAGAAGACCATGATATTCTTGTTATCGCTCAGAAGATTATTTCGAAAGCTGAAGGGCGGTTAGTCAACTTGACGCAAATTGTGCCTTCACGTGAGGCGATCGAGCTTGCCAAAGTTACCGAAAAAGATGCACGTTTTGTGGAATTAGTGCTCCGGGAATCAAAAACTGTACTTCGAACGCGTCCTGGCACACTCATTGTGGAACATAAAAACGGTTTTGTCTGTGCCAATGCAGGAATAGACCATTCTAATGTTTCAGGCATGTGGGGGAACCCAGATGATTGGGTTCTCCTGCTCCCTGAAAATCCAGATGAATCGGCCAAATCGTTGCGAAAGAAACTAGAAGACGCTGCAGGGAAAAAAATAGGGATATTAATTATTGACTCGCATGGCCGCGCCTGGCGAATGGGCACGGTTGGCGTATCCATTGGATGTTCCGGGGTGCCGGGTTTGGTTGATCTGCGTGGAGCCAAGGACCTGTTTGGTTATTCCTTGAGAATCACCCAGGTAGCTGCCGCTGATGAACTGGCTGCCGGGGCATCTTTGATAATGGGGCAAGCGGCAGAAGGATCCCCCGTTGTGCATGTTCGAGGGTTTCCTTACCCATTACGAGAATCATCAATAATGCAAGAACTTATTCGCCCGTTAGATCAAGATTTGTTTCGATAGGGGATTTAATGAAAATTGTCGCACTTGCCGGCGGGGTTGGGGGCGCAAAATTGGTTGATGGCCTGGCCAAACTTTTGCCTCCTGAAGATCTTTCGATCATTGTTAACACCGGAGATGATTTTGATCATCTGGGACTGCGAATTTGCCCGGATCTGGACACGGTATGTTATACCCTGGCTGGCCTTTCTAATCCAGAAACCGGTTGGGGGCGATCAGGCGATACCTGGAATTGTTTGGCAGCAATTCGTGAATTAGCAGGACCAGACTGGTTCCACCTTGGCGACGGCGATGTTGGAACTCACCTTGTTCGAACCTTTCGGTTAGGTCATGGAGAACCATTAAGTGCCATTGTGTCGAGCTTTTGTGTCTCATGGGGCATCCAGGTAAAAGTTCTCCCAATGACCGATGAGCGCGTCAGTACTCAGATTCTCACCCAGGATGGCAATCAGTTGGATTTCCAGGAATATTTTGTTCGCCTTCTGTGCCAACCCGCTGTAAAAGCTATTATTTTTGATGGTGCAGATTCTGCTGAGCCTGCCCCTGGCGTTTTAGAAGCAATTGATTTGGCGGATTTTATCATTTTTTGTCCCTCTAACCCCTGGGTCAGTATCAATCCGATTCTATCTATCCCGGGTATTCGTGAGAGGGTTATAAAAAAGAAGGTGGTCGCGATTTCCCCGATTATTGGGGGAAAAACAATCAAAGGCCCAGCCGCAAAAATGTATCAGGAGTTTGGCATTACGCCTTCAGCCCTGGCGGTGGCGAGGCATTACGAAGGGATTATCGAAGGTTTTATTTTTGATATTACCGATCATGACCTTAAAGTAGATATCGAACGTTTGGTTAAAAAAGCTTGTGCGACGAATACAATTATGTTGGATAGTGATTCTCGAAAAAAGCTAGCACAGGAAGTTTTGAAATTTTGCCTGGAACTTTAGATGAGATGTTTTTATGGGCATTTGTGCAGTGGTACCAGTAAAACCCTTTGACGAGGGAAAGACGCGTCTCTCGAGTGTGTTGTCTAAAGACGAGCGCTCTAATCTCAATTTGAATTTGTTTATCAATACCCTGCAAGTTTTGTATGAAGTAGCGCAAATCACTAAGGTGATTGTTACAAGCCGTGACCCTTTTGCGCTTTCTATTGCGGATCGGTACGGGGCAACAGCTCTGAAAGAAGAAGGTTCAACCTTGAACCAGGCATTAGAAAATGCAACAAAAGTTGCTTTGCAAGAAACAATTTCTCGTATTTTAATCATTCCAACAGACTTGCCTTTGCTTTCTGCGAGCGACCTAAAACTTTTCATATCACTCTCGCCAACGGAAAAAGGAATTGGCATTGCCCCTGACCGGCGATGCGAAGGCACAAATTTGTTGTTGACGACGCCCCCTGGTGTGATTTTATACAAATTTGGGGCAAACTCGTTTAATAGACATATAGAACAAGCGGTTGGAAAAGGTCTTGCCGTCGGGACCATTCATCTGCCAAATTTGGGACTGGATTTAGATCTTCCGGAAGATTTGGAATTCCTTAAGACTTCGGTTTGTCTTACAAAAGCCTGGAATTCATCCATAATAAACATTACCCATTCCAGCTAATTAAAATCTAAAAGATGGAGGAAAAGATGGTTGAAAGAGTTGCTTTATACCTTCAGGATGCACATGATCTGCGAGAAGGCCTTGATTATGTTCGCTATGCCGAACAACGTGGATTTGAGGCGGTCTGGCAGGCTGAGAGTCGGCTGGTTCGCGATGCCATTGTTCCTATGGCGGCTTATGCTGCCGTAACGGACCGGATAAAAGTGGGCTCTGGCGTCATTAATAATTGGACCAGGAATATTGGTCTTTTGGCCGCCACATTTCTAACATTAGACGACCTGGCTCCTAACCGGATTATTTGTGGTATTGGCGCCTGGTGGGACCCGCTGGCCCGCAATGTGGGCATCTCCAGGAACAAGCCTTTGACAGCAATGCGCGAAACGGTCACCGTCTTGCGAAGACTGTTGAACATGGAAAGAGTGACATTCCATGGCGAGTTTGTCAATGTGGATGGTATCGAGTTGGATGTTGTTCATGGGCGACGCGAGCCAAGAAATGTTCCAATTTTCATTGGCGCCACCGGCGATCAGATGATGGAGTTAACCGGCGAATTGTGTGATGGAGCGGTATTAAATTATTGTGTGCCTCCTGAATACAACCTTAAGGCGCTGGAGTTATTAGATAAGGGCGCGCGAAAAACGGGGCGTACGGTCGATGATATTGACCGGCCGCAGCTGATTGTGTGCTCGGTCGACCATGATCACGATAAAGCATTTGATGCTACTCGCGAGCTTTTGACACAATATCTTGCTCAACAGCCGCACATTGCAAAGGCTTCTGGCGTATCAATGGACGTTGTAAACAAGATTCAGTCGATACTCGGTTGGCCTGCAACACACGAACAAATCCAGAAAGCGAAGCATTTGGTTTCTGATGAGTTAATCGATCGAATCAGTGCTTCGGGAACGCCAGAAGAAGCGCGAAAAAAGGTGGAGGAATACAAGAAATATGGCTGTACCTGCCCAATTCTCTATTCTCTCAGCGACGACATCCGGTTGTTGATTGATACTTTTGGCCAGTAGTAAATATTATTCGTTTGGAGGAGTTGCGATAACCTTGTTTGTTTTTTGAAGTTGAGCAATTGGAGCAAACAAGTAAAAAATTTGGTATGATACATTCATGGCTACACCGATTTATGTAATTGGTCATGTCAATCCTGATACCGATTCTATTGCCTCCGCCATGGGGTATGCTTGGTTATTAAGGGAGCAGGACGGGAAAGATGCCATAGCTGCGCGGGCAGGCGCATTAAACCCGCAAACCTCCTGGGTTTTACGCCATCTTTCCCTAGATATTCCGGTCTTGTTAACAGATGCCTCACCGCGTTTTGAATCGGTGGTTCGGCGTCTTGATACGGCAACGCTTGATCGGCCTTTGCGCGACGCATGGGGAATTGCAAGCAGGACGGGTGGCGTCGCTCCAATTTTGACACACGAAGGGCTTCCCTACGGTCTCTTAACCGGGGGAAGCCTGTTTTCGTTTTTGAGCGAGCTGGTAGGGCCACACCATCAACATCAGGATATGAAGATCAGCGAAATCTTAGATTTGCCATGTGACCGGGCGGTTGTAACCAATACCCCTCGTTTTCAAGCTTCCACCCGGATTCGCGATGTGATCAATCGTATCCTGCGGGAGGAAGGAGATGAATTTTGGGTTTTGGATGAACAGGGTCGCTACCTAGGAATTTGCCGGCAGCGAGATCTTCTCACCCCACCGCGTTTAAAATTGGTTTTGGTTGACCATAACGAAGCTCACCAGTCCCTCGGATCGCTAGAAGAAGCGGAGCTTATAGAAATATTGGATCACCACCGGTTAGGCAACCCATCGACTCATGTGCCAATTCGTTTTACTGTTGATGTGGTGGGTAGTACAAGCACATTGGTGTCTGAACGAATTGAGGATGCAGGATTAAGTGCTCCTCCAAATCTGGCCGGAGTTATGTTAGCCGGCTTGCTATCGGATACCCTGATCCTCTCTTCGCCAACAACAACCGATCGAGATCGCAAAGCCGCAGAAAGATTGGGGCGTTGGGCATTTGTATCGGGCAGTGTTTTGAGTGGAGAAACGCTCCGATCGTTCGGCGAAAAGATATTGGCCGCCGGGGCTGGATTGGGCGCCCGGGCGCCGCGTGAAGTGGTAGGAAGCGATTTGAAAGTGTACAATGCAGGCGGCTACGAATTTGCAATTTCTCAAGCGGAGGTCAGTGATCTTTACGAACTTACTGAACATTTGAACAACCTGACGATGGCGTTGGAGGAATTGCGCGAGTCAAAAGGCTTGGATTTTGCGGTGCTTATGGTTACCGATGTTGTGCGGGGTTCCAGCAGGCTATTACTTAATAATCCGCCGGCGGTTCTTGAAGATCTGCCTTATCCCCCTTTGCCAGATGGCACTCGCGCAGCAGAAGGTTTGGTGTCCAGAAAAAAACAATTATTGCCTGTGGTTTTAGGATTACTGGAGGCTTAGATGAGCTTTATTTATGCTGAGATGGCAGATATTGAAAGAAAAGGGGATGCTGCTGCCCTTTGTACAATTATTGAAGCAAAAGGCTCTGCGCCCAGACATGTTGGCAGCAAAATGATTGTTTTCCCGGATGGGCGCATAATTGGAAGCGTTGGCGGGGGATTGATGGAGAGTCGGGTGATTGAAGAGGCAATGGCGGCTTTGAGTGATGGTAAGACCCGTGTTTTGGAATATCGTCTTGTAGATCCATCCAAAGGCGATGTAGGCATCTGTGGAGGTCAGGTTGAGGTGTATATTGAGCCCTTATTACCTAAACCACAAGTTGTGATTATTGGGGGTGGCCATGTTGGAAAAGCAGTAGCCCACCTGGCCCATTGGCTAGGGTTTCGAGTGGCAGTTTCTGATGACCGCCCAGAATTTTGTTCGCCAGAAGCGGTCCCAGATGCTGATGAGTTTTATCCAGTAAAAATGGAGGAACTTCCAAAACACTTAAAGATCACCTCTCGATCTTATCTTGTTTTAACCACGCGCGGCAAAGATATTGACGTACCTGGTGTGCCAGCTTTACTGGACACTCCTGCTGCTTTTATTGGGATTATTGGTTCTAAGCGGCGATGGATATTTGCCAGGAAGGCGATGCTTGAAAATGGGGTGCCAGAGGAAAAATTAAACCGGATTTATTCCCCTATCGGCCTGGACATTCATGCAGAGACCCCCGAAGAGATCGCAGTCAGCATTATGGCAGAAATTATTATGCTTCATAAAGGCGGGTCCGGCAAGAGTATGAAGATGTAATCCCATGGAGGAAATATGTGGCTGAAATACATCACCGCAGCGAATATGGATGATGTCTTGGAGACGTTGCATCATTCCGGAGAAAAAGCGCGAATAGTTGCAGGAGCGACCGACTTGATGCTTGAAATTGAACGCGGCCAACGCAAAGGCATTGAGACACTAATCGATGTAACCCGAATCCCGGATTTGGATCAGATTTGCCTGGACGAAGATAACCGGATTCATCTTGGGCCGCTGGTAACACATAATCATTGTGTCGCTTCGAAACTCATCCGTGAATACGCCTGGCCGTTGGGTCAGGCTGCCTGGGAGGTTGGTTCACCTCAGATTCGAAACCGAGGGACTATTGCCGGCAATCTCATTACAGCTTCTCCCGCCAATGATACCATCACCCCACTAATGGCACTTGGTGCAACTGTGGTCTTAAGATCGCTTTCGGGAATTAGAGAATTAACTCTTGAAGAGTTTTATACAGGTGTTCGCCGAACTGTCATGCGCCCGGATGAGATGCTGGTAGATATCGTATTTCCAGCTCTCAATCCGAATTCAAAAGGCACATTCATCAAGTTTGCCTTGCGTAAAGCCCAGGCGATCTCTGTTGTTAATATTTCGATCGTTCTTGAAATGCAGAAAGAAATAATCCGTTCGACAAAAATAACCCTTGGCTCAGTGGCACCCACGATACTGTCGGTTAAAGAAGCGGAAGAATACCTTACAGGCAAATCGTTGAGCGACGCGATCATTGAAAAGGCATCTAATCTGGTTGCCGATGCTGTAAAGCCTATCAGTGATGTTCGCAGCTCTGCAGATTACAGAAGTTATATTTCGAAGGTTATCGCTCGGCGAGGGTTGCGGTCTCTGATAAAAGGTGAAAACAACCAAACCGTCCCTGAAGATCCTGTGGTTTTATGGGGCAAGAAAAATGGTAGAAGCGGCTCTATCCAAGAAAAAGTGATCCATGAAAAGCAAACACCTATCGTAACGAATGTCAATGGCCGGCAGTATGAATTTCGCGAGGGGATGAACAAATCTTTGTTGCGCCTGCTTCGCGAGGAAGGATTGCTGACCGGGACTAAGGAAGGCTGCGGTGAGGGCGAATGCGGCGCGTGTACGGTTTTTTTAGATGGCAAGGCAGTGATGAGTTGTCTCGTCCCAGCAGCGAGAGCTCACGGCGCGGAGATTGTTACCATCGAAGGGTTGTCGCAAAATGGCGAATTGAACCCGGTTCAAAAAGCATTTGTAGAAGAAGGCGCTGTTCAGTGTGGATACTGCACTCCAGGTTTTATTATGTCTGCAACAAAATTACTGGAAGAGAAGCCACATCCCAGCTTGGATGAAATCAAACAGGCTGTTACTGGCAATCTATGCCGTTGTACTGGTTATTACAAAATCATTGCCGCAATCGAAAAAGCTGCTCAGATGGGAGGTTAATGTGACAAAATATCAGTCCTACTCATCGAGAGGACAAGCTCCCAGAAAGAAGGAGATTCATCCTGTTTGGCGCGGTGTTGGTTTTGCATTGATGATCTTAATTCCCATCCTCTCTTATGCAGCATCTATCGTGCTCATTGATGCAAACCGCGCCAATGGGTGGTTAAGAATTCCACAAGAATTGATTATGAAAGGTTGGGGCGACCCGAATCTTCTTGTGAAGATTATTTTGACTGCCGTTCTATCCATATTACTTTACGGTGTTTTTTCGCTGATCACCTTTATTTTGTATAGTTCGCTGGGGCCTCCCCGGTATGGTCCTTATGATGTTCCACCTATTCAATACCGGGGCAAGCGATATCGTCGATAATAATCAGGCTGAAGGTCACCAACGGAGGAACCCATGTCTTATGTAGGCGAATCTGCAATTCGAATTGATGCTGTAGCAAAGGTAAAGGGAGAAGCGCTATACCCAGGTGATTTTAACTTACTGGGCCAGACGTACATGAAAATCTTATTTGCCAATCGGCCGCATGCAATCGTCCATAGCATTGACACCCGATTGGCAGAGAGTATTCCTGGCGTTATTGCTATTCTGACCGCGAAGGATGTGCCAGTTAATGAATACGGTCTGATTATGCCAGACCAGCCTGTACTTTGCGGACCAGGCTCGAACAAGCCTTATGCTGATCGGGTACGGTTCATAGGCGATCAGGTTGCAGTTGTTATCGCCGAGACGGAAGAAATAGCAGCGAAAGCCAGGGATGCGATTGTTGTAGATTATGAGGATTTACCTGTTGTTACAAATGTTCATGAGGCAATCCGACCAGATGCTTTCAAGATTCATCCTGATAGGGATTCAAATGTCTTTGGACATTACCGGATTCGGAAGGGAAACATTGAGGAAGGCTTCAGGCGGGCTGATGTCATTATAGAAGGGGATTATAGCACCCCTGTTCAAGAACATGCTTATTTGCAGCCAGAAGCAGGATTGGGTTACATTGATGAGCAAGGAAGGGTGACTGTTGTTGTGGCAGGACAATGGACTCACGAGGACCAACACCAGATTGCTCATTCTCTTAATCTCCCTGTTGAGCAAATCAGAGTAATCTATCCTGCCATTGGTGGCGCGTTTGGAGGACGGGAAGATATGTCCGTTCAAATTGTACTGGCTTTGGCTGCCTGGAAGCTACACCAACTGGGAATTAACCGGCCGGTAAAGATTATCTGGTCCCGCGAGGAATCGTTTATTGGCCATCACAAACGTCACCCTTATTTTATCCATACCAGATGGGGTGCAACTAAAGAAGGAAAAGTAGTCGCCGCAGAGGTTGAGCTCATAGGGGATGGAGGGGCTTATGCTTACACTTCAACCAAAGTTTTAGGCAATGCAACGTTGATGTGTACAGGGCCTTATGAGATTCCAAATGTCAAAGTGGACTCGTATGCTGTTTATACCACGACCATTCCAAACGGAGCTTTTAGAGGTTTTGGCGGACCCCAAGGGGCCTTTGCTGCTGAAAGCCAGATGAACAAACTAGCAGAAGCTTTAAATATGGATCCCGTTGATTTCCGGTTGAAAAATCTGCTCCAGGAAGGATCTTTGTTGTCAGTGGGTACGCCGTTGCCCAAGGGGGTGACGATCCGAGAAGTTGTTGAAGCCTGTGCAGAAAGCGCCGGCTGGCGTTTTACGAATGGAAAATGGTCAAAAGCCGTACCTCCCCAAAATTTCGAAAGGTATCAACACTTAAAGAGGGGGATTGGTTTTGCCTGTTCCTTCAAGAACGTAGGCTTTTCTTTTGGTGCTCCCGAACAATGTATGGCGAAAATTGAATTGTATGGTCAGGCAGAAATTGAAAGAGCCGTCTTATATCATTCCGGTGCAGAAGTAGGGCAGGGTGCCCATACTGCTTTTGTGCAAATGGCCGCCGAGGCTTTGGATGTTCCACTAGAACGTATCCACCTTGTTGCTTCAGATACTGCTTATACGGAGAATTCTGGCAGTGCATCTGCTTCGCGTATGACATTTATGGCAGGGAACGCCATCCGTGGAGCAGCTCAGTTAGCCTTGGAAAAATGGGCTGCCGAAGAAAGGCCAGCCGTGGGTTTGTTCCAGTACCGGCCACCCCGGACAACCCCCTATGATCCAGAAACAGGAAAATCGGAGCCCAACTTTGCATACGGCTATGTTGCTGAAGCCGCTGAAGTTGAAGTAGATATAGAAACTGGTGAAGTTCGCCTCGTTAATCTCATTTGTGCTGATGATGTTGGAAAAGCTGTAAACCCACAACAGGTTCAGGGCCAGATCGAAGGCGCGGTTGTCCAGGCGGCTGGTTATGCACTGATGGAAAATTTTGTTCAAAAAGATGGCGAGGTTCTCACGCGCGGTCTATCCACCTATCTGATCCCCACCGTATTGGATATTCCTGAGCAGGTTAAGTCGATTATCCTGGAGTACCCCGATCCCATTGGTCCTTTTGGGGCGCGTGGAATGGGAGAGATGCCGTATTTACCCCTTGTGCCCGCCGTCACCGCGGCAATTCATGACGCGGTCGGGATTTGGTTTGATGATTTTCCTTTGACTTCTGAGCGAGTTTGTAACGAGCTAAAAAGGTTGAAGCTTTCTGCATGAATTTACGACAAGCGCTGCGAATCAAACATAATGTATGTATGGCGATCGTTGGCGCGGGAGGCAAAACAACTTTGATGTTTCGCCTGGCGCGCCAATTGCCACCATCAGCGATCGTAACAACTACCACACATCTTGGAATCGAACAAAGGCTGCTTGCCGATCATCATTTTTATATTAACTCATTAGCCGATCTTGATTTTCTCGAAGCCAATCCTCCTTATGGTGTAACTCTTGTCACCGGGTCGCAGGTTGGCGAGCGCATCTCCAGTCTAGCTCCTGACGCACTTTTGAGGTTGAGCGAAATTGTTCGCGAAAAGAATTTCCCATTAATTATCGAAGCAGATGGTTCCCGCTCATTGCCGGTAAAGGCTCCTTCTGGGCATGAGCCGGCTATTCCTCCATGGGTAGACACTGTTGTCAATGTTGTAGGACTCTCCGCATTAGGGAAACCTTTTTCACCCGAGGTTGTCCACCGCTATGAAGAATTTGCTTTATTATCCGGATTGAACAACCTCGCCCCAATTACGCTCGAAGCATTGTACAAAGTGCTGGCTCATCCAAATGGCGGATTGAAAAACATTCCGCTGGGGGCGCGTAAAATTGTCGTGTTAAACCAGGCAGATACCCAAGATATCGTTGTAGTTGAAAAGCTGGCCATGGCATTAAGAAATACATACGATGCTGCTTTAGTAGGATTTCTAAATTCAAGGGATCCTGAGGGGGAAGTCCTAAGCGTGCACGAGCCAATTGCGGGGATCATTCTTGCCGCTGGAGCGTCTACTCGAATGGGACTCCCGAAAATATTGTTAGAATGGAACGGGAAACCATTCCTCCGTATTGTCGCCGAAAATGCTTTAAAAGCTGATTTGCATCCGGTGATTGTAGTTGTCGGCGCAATCAAAGAACAGGCGGAAAAAATATTGGAGGGGTTGTCGGTTTGTATTGTCGAAAATGAGCGGTGGGAAGATGGACAAAGCACCTCTGTCGTTAAAGGTTTAACTGCCCTAAGTCAATCGGTAGGAGGTGCCATATTCTTGCTGGCTGATCAACCACAAGTTCCTTATGAACTGCTGACAGAACTGGTACGGCTGCATGCACATTCATTGAGTCCGATTGTTGCCCCTCGTGTTAATGGAAGGCGCGCGAATCCGGTATTGTTCGATGCGACGACTTTCTCCAGCATGTTTCAATTGACTGGCGATAGCGGCGGGCGACAATTGTTCAGTCAATTTCCATTAGAATGGTTGGATTGGCCCGACGAACGCATTTTGCTTGATGTTGATACAGAAGATGATTATTTACAGCTCAAGAAAATTGTGCAATAGGTATGAACAATTGTCGGTTT
Organism: Anaerolineae bacterium; assembly: GCA_013178185.1. Lineage (GTDB taxonomy): Bacteria > Chloroflexota > Anaerolineae > Anaerolineales > Anaerolineaceae > Ch132. Next base: position 57,243 of record JABLXC010000018.1, read on the forward strand.
AGCATTGGTGCTGTTGTGCTCGCGGCCGGGATGTCTATCCGTATGGGGCAGCCGAAATTGCTGATGCCCTGGGGCAGTACTACCGTGATTGGCAAAGTAATCGACACTTTGATCGCGGCGGCTGTTAATCCTATTGTTGTCGTGGTTGGCGGAAGCCAAGAAGGTATTCGTAGATTATTGACCGGATTGCCTGTCGTAATCGTTTATAATCCTCATTTTGCAAACGGAGAAATGCTCGAATCCTTGCAGACCGGCTTAAAAGACATTCCTGATTATGTGCAAGCTTCTTTGATGGTGCTGGGTGATCAGCCGCAAATCCTGGAAAGTACGGTTCGAAGCGTTATCGCGCGATATCAACCGGATGTTCCACGCCTGATTATCCCTAGCTACCGCTACCGCCGGGGGCATCCATGGCTCATCCCACGAAAATTTTGGTTCGAAATTATGAATTTGAAACCTCCTTTGACTCTACGCGATTTTTTAAAGCAGCATACTGATGAAATTGATTATCTTAATGTTGATAACAGCAGCGTCTTAGAAGATCTAGACACTCCCGAAGACTACCAAAAATACAACCCTACCCATTAATGCAGCCTAAGGAGCACCCCTTGTTATGGCAGTACAAGTATGGGAAGTTATAGGCGATGGTGACCGTGCAGTTCTTAATGAAAGATTGTCTGAAAAATGGCCATCCATGACAACGGATGATATCACTCGCGAATTGCCGATCGGGGCCTATACAACTTTCCGAACCTATAACCATCATTTTGCTATTAATGTTGAATCACACTTCGACCGTTTGGAAGAAACAGCCAGGTTGGCCAACAAACCAATTTCGCTGCAACGGGCGATAATCCGTGCGGGTATTCGAGCGGCAATTGAAATAACCTCAAACTCAGACAGCCGAATTCGCATATTGGTTGATTTATCAGTTCGGCCGGGGAGAGTTTTTCTTCTCCTAGAACCTCTCCGGACACCTGCAGCTGAATGCTATGAAAAAGGAGTTGACGTAGTTACGAGCAGAATTGTGCGAGATAACCCCCAGGCTAAGCTAACTAATTTTATATTCATTGCACATGAAGCTCGTCAAAGCCTCAATTCAAGGTATGAAGAGATTCTGCGGGTCGATGAAATGGGTCGTATTCTAGAAGGGCTTACCAGCAATTTTTTTGTTGTTGTCTATGACCAGCTGAGAACAGCTGAACATGGCGTTCTACTTGGGGTAACACGGTCCATTGTTCTGAAAGAGGCATTGCAGATGGGTATAGAAATCCGCTTTGAGCCAGTTTCTATTCATGAAATTGCAGAAGTAACAGAAGCCTTCATCACAAGCAGCAGCCGGGGTGTTTTGCCGGTCCGCTCGATTGATAGAAAGCGTATAGGAAGTGGTATGCCGGGCCCCTACACACAATTATTGATCAAACAGTTTGAGAAGAAGATATTAAAGTTGCTGAGACCAATTTAACCATCTAATTTTCATCCGCTGCATCCGGCAAGTCCTTATCGTTTTCTTCGGTGATAAACTTCCCGTTTTCCATTTCTTTAAGCAAAGACAGAGCGGCAGCCTCCTGTGTTTCTGGCACTAAAACTCTTGCTTCCCCTAAGGGTCCAATAGTTAATCCCATAGTAACGCCAGCGCTCTCCTGGTAGGCAACGGCCTCGATGCCTTGCGAGGCCAGGAACAGCTTGATCGTTTCTGCCTCCAGAAGGCCGTTTGCGTAATAAACGACCTTATATTTGATTTGGCTTTGTTGGTCCATTTTTCCACCAATTCTTTTTTGGTTTATGGTAAGTATTTCGCGATAATCGAGGCGACCGCTTTTTTCTTGCCAAGTTCGTTTTGACGCCAGCCTTCTTGATACTTTATAATCTGCCAACTCTCGTTAAAATACCCGGGCAACTCGTTTTCGTGAAGAAGAAAGTCTTCCGGTGTATCCGGATGAATCGTTTTCATTTTTCGTGTCAGCGTTTCAATCATTATAATCCCCCCTGGTTTGGTTAGAAGATGCAATCCTTCCAGGATGCTTCGTTGAAGGTAATAGAAATTGGTGATTACATCGAATTTCAACCTTGGGATTTGGAAATTAGCGAGGTCGGCCACGATTGCGTGTAGTTTGGGGTGTTTCGTTTTCGCAAGAAGAACTCCTTCAAATGAAATATCTATTCCGATGACTTCGAGACCGTGGTTTATTAATACTTCCGCATTTCTTCCAGCACCCATGGCTATATCCAATGCTAACCCATTCTTTGGGAGTATATGGACGTTGTCCAACAAAAATTGAAGCGGCGACTTGGCTCTTAATCCTGTTTCTGTTATGTATCTGGAATTCCAGCGAGTGGCGTCTTCTCTAGGCATTATTGATTTCCATCTTGTATTTTCTTTTTTATTCGAGCGAGTCGATGGACAAGATCAATTTGGAGCTTGCGATTTTTATAATGACTTGTTGTGCTTTGAGTAAAGAACTCTAAACCCAGATCGGTCCAATACTGCGCCTGTTTGTAATCCTTCTGTACATGTTCATAATACTTTGCTAACTCGATACAAGCTGTTGTTTGCTGATACTCAGCCGCTTTTTCCCAGAGTTCTTTCGCTTGTTCCCAGTTTCCTTGCTTTCGATAGAGATGGGCAAAACCTAAGAGGGCGCGGACGAAAAAATTAATCGGTAAACCTTGTGAAAGGCCAGCTTCATAAGAATGAATAGCGCGGTCCAGGTATCCCAGTTTTTCGAACACTTGTGCGAGCGCCACCATGTCCAAGGCTTTTTCTTTATTTTCGGCTATTGGATAGAGGAGCATGTTATTGATGTAATTCATAAGTGCCGCAAGACTTATGATGTCGGTGGTATTGTGATAAAAAACTCCTTCTAAGGGACGGGCATCCCCGCTTCGCAAATAGTCATAATAGATTTTGGGTACCAGCCAACCCGGGATTTCGATTTGCTCGCGAGTGGTCTCCAGGATTTCGCTCTCAAGTGAACCAAGAGACCGATCCTTTAATCGGTTACGCCATATCCTACGGGATAAATGCAATAGGTCAATGTGTCTGAGTTTCTTGAAGGGCGAAGGGACCCCATTGAGAACATGCCGTGAATTTAGAATGGGGACGTCAAACGATTTACCATTAAATGTTACAACCACTTTAAATGATTCTATAAAACTTGAAAGAGAACTTAACAACGATTGTTCATCCTGGGGGGAGCGCATGAATAGTTGGTGAACAATAAACCCTTGATCCGTGTAATAACCGAGACCAACCATGAATGGATAAGTGCCTGTGCCGCCTGCAAGGCCACTTGTTTCTGTATCGAGGAACACGAATTCTCGCAAATCGTAGGTTTCGTTCGACGAGAACTTTGCCCACTGTTGGATTAAAGCGGTATCCACTTGGTCCGACAGCAGCGTGTTTCCATGCTGATAACCCTGTGGGAGAATCTTCTTGGAAATAAATGTCGTCCCAAAAGGCGTAATATCTTCATATCCATCGGCGATCACAGTTTCAATGGGATAATTTTCTTTTTTTGTCGCCGGAAAATTTTTGGGTATGCCCAGTTGCACTCCCAGCGACTTTAATTTATCCGCGATAGATTCAAATTCGTCCACAGTCAATCCTGTTGATTATTTGCCAATGCATTTAATATAGCTGTTGTTTCAGTTTTAGCACCGGAGTCGTTTATTCCTGAGGGGCCAACACATCCGGGGCATCCACCAGCGCACGCACATTCTTGGACACGATTTAGAGCGCTTTTTATCAGCGGTGTATAGATAGAAAATAATTCCTCACATAAACCAATTCCCGCGGGGATTTGTTCAAAGATGATCACTGCTGGCTGGTGGTTGGCAAAGGCACATTTGTATTCTATATGAGATCCAAGGTCATTCAAGTCGCACATGAGAAAGAGGGGAGCCAGATGATGGAACAAATAGCTTAGTCCTGCCAGGCCAGAGCGTACTCTGACGCTTAATTCTGCGGCCTTGTGGCATCTGGGGCAAAGCGTTATTAGGTTATCCGGGTGGTTTGCGGTTTCTGGGAGCGCAAAAAGTTTAAAAGGAATTTTGTGATGAACATGAAATGGTTGGTTTTGTTCCAGCGCGCCGCAACCTTGACATTGAAAGCCATCTCGTTTCCTGATTTGATCTCGAATACGGGGCCAACTCTTTCCATAATCATTTGGAGCACTTCGCCAAATCCCCGAATCCAGCAATTGTTCAACGGTATTTTCGCTGAGACTTAGCCAAAATGCCGTTGTTCGGAGGGTAGTTGGCGGTAGTGGAAGTTCGGTATTTCCTAAAAATGCATTCGTAGACCACTGGATTTTTTTGTAACCAACCAGTTGTGTGGTGACGAGGATTTCGCCGTAGGATTTTTGCCCTCCCTCTACGGGCATTTCTTTCATGATATTCAAACATTCGATTGAATCTTGGCGGCGGGGTTCAGTGTAATAGTCCTGATCGAATGGCTTTAGATAAGCAATATTATTTTCGAGATCGAGATCTTGAACGAGATATGAATCCCATTCGTGTAAATAAACGGCTCCTGGATGAACCATCCAGTGGGCGCTGATTTTATCGATTTGCCCAATAATTTTTTTGCCAACCTCATTTTCCATAACCAGCAATACCGAGTCGGCGGTTGCTGTTCGAAGGGATACATCCTGCGCCGGGTATTTATCTGCCATCCAGTAATATTTACTTCCTGAAGCGTATAGGACTCCTTCATCCACCAAAAACGCCAGCAGGGCATGGAGCGTGGATTGGTCAAGTGTTCCAAAATAATCCTTTTCTTTAAAGGGTAATTCAAAAGCAGCACATCTTAAGTGATGAAGTAATATCAACAGATTGTCCGGGTTGATCAAAGCTTTTTCTGGTGAGGTCTTAAAAATGAAATCTGGATTTTGAGCTAGATACTGATCCAGGGGGCTATTCGACAAAACGAGGATAGCCAATCCTTCTGAGGTTTTGCGGCCGGCCCTCCCCGCTTGCTGGCGAATTGCGGCAATCGAACCGGGATAACCGACTATGATGACGGCATCTATCCCTCCAATATCAATCCCCAACTCCAATGCAGTTGTCGCTATGACGCCTCTAATGGATCCAGCCCGTAACCCATTTTCTATCTGTCGCCGTTCCTTTGCAGTATAGCCAGAGCGATAACCACGTAGCTGACCAGGTTTTGAATCGCTGATTGGTTTCAAATACCTGAGAATGTGTTCAACAGATCGCCTCGATCGGGTGAACATAAGAAATTGAATGTTATGGCCAATAATATCGGATACAATCCGCACGCTTTCTGTCATTGAACCAACCCGTATTCCCAGTGGGGCATTCAAAAAAGGAGGGTTGTATAGAATGAAATGTTTTTTCCCCTTAGGGGAGCCATCTTCATCAATCAGTGATACGTTTTCACCAATGAGACGATTTGATAACTCAAGGGGGTTTGCGATTGTCGCTGAGGTTAAGATAAAGAGAGGCTGGGAACCATAAAACATGGCGATTCTCTTGAGACGGCGGATGACATTGGCTACATGAGAACCAAATACGCCACGATAGGTATGGATTTCATCAATGACTATGTATTTTAAGTTACTGAAAAAATCAGCCCAAAGGGTATGGTGGGGTAAAATTGCAGTGTGCAACATATCTGGATTGGTAAATAGCAGCCGTGTGGTTTGTCTAATTTCGGTGCGTCTTGCTTGAGGTGTGTCGCCATCGTAAATTCCAATGAGATCGGTGAGGGAAAACTGCAACGACCGCTCTGCAAGTGACAGGATATTTGTAAGGCTTTGTTTTTGGTCTTGCGCCAGGGCTTTCGTAGGGAAAATATACAAAGCTCGAAGGTTGGGGTCATGAAACAATGTATCTAAAATCGGCAAGTTGTAACAGAGTGTTTTTCCGCTAGCAGTTGCAGTTACAACAACAATATGTTTTCCATTCTTAACGGCCTCCCAACTTTGAAGTTGGTGAGCGTAAAGTGCCTGGATCCCCATTTCTTGCAGAGTGGATTTGATGACATGAGAAATTGTGGGAGGGAAGTCGAAGTAATGACCAGGACATTCCTGTTCAATCCGCCAATTGCAATTTTTTATGAAGTCAGGATTTGAATTCCAACCAGAGATGATCTTTTCAAGCATTTTTGTTTTCTCGATTAATCGGCCATGGCAACTTTCGGACGAGTGCACATGAATATAATTAGCGTATAATAATATGCGTTCCGGGGCAAGATATTATCTTTATTAATCTCAACAGGGTCTGACAGATCGATGGATACTTTACTATGCCTTTCTTCTCTCTAATTGGTGCGATCATTCTAGGTTTAGCAATGGGATATATCGTAAATTTCCTGGCCGATATTCTTCCTGCAATGTATGATCTAAATAAAAGCAAAAAAAATTCCTTCTCGTTAAAGTGTCCTCATTGTAACAGCCCAATACAATTAACAGATTACTTGGGTTTCAGACCCTGCAGACAATGTTCTGGCCGGCAAGGTTATAGAAAATGGGCTGTTATACTCCTTTATCCTATGATGTTCGTCATGCTATTGATATTTCCACAAGACCGGTTTGAATTTTGGCAACTTGGGTTACTACTTACATATTTTGGCATAGTGGTGCTAATGGATTTGGAGCATCATATCATACTGGAGGTCGTTTCGCTCGGAGGGGTTTTCCTGACAATACCATTGGGGTGGAAACTTCATGGGTTCGCGAGCACACTTTGGGGTGGCCTTGCAGGCTTTGGAGTTATGTTGACGCTATATTATTTGGGTGTTGTGTTTGCAAAAATAGTTTCAAAGGGTCGTGAACGTCCACTGGAAGAAGAAGCTCTAGGAGTAGGGGACATCCGATTGGGTGGAGTAATTGGATTGCTGCTTGGCTGGCCTGGGATCACTTTGGGGTTATTGTTTGCTATCCTGACTGGCGGGCTGGTGAGCTTAGTTCTTCTTCTACTATCTTTGGCAAGGCGGAAATACCAATCGTTCATGGCGATTCCGTACGCCCCATTTCTTGTTTTTGGCGCACTTTTGTTACTCTTTTGGCCTGGATAATAATCACGGGGCTGCCATAGAGTAGCCCCGTGAGTGCGCGAGATAAGGGCAGATTGTTTGAATTAGCCCGGCCCGGCGGTCATCACCTCAGGCAACGCCAACCCAACAAATTGCTTGAAATTCTGTTTAAATCGGTCGATTAGATTGTACGCATGCGACTCGTAGTCTTTTTTGTTCGCCCAGGTATTTTGAGGGATAAGAATTTCTGAGGGGACATCCGGACAGCTTTCGGGAAGCCATAAACCAAAATATGGATCCTGTTTGTATGGAACATGGTTCAACGCCCCCTCCAGGGCAGCCTTGACCATTGCCCTTGTGTAAGGGAGTTTGAAGCGATTACCTACCCCAAATGGTCCCCCTGTCCAACCTGTATTTACCAGCCAAACCGTTGATTTGTGTCGAGTAATTTTTTCCCCGAGAAGGCGGGCGTATATCTGTGGGTGGAGTGGTAAGAAGGGAGCTCCAAAACAAGTGGAAAAAGTAACTTGCGGTTCATTCCCTAACCCTTTTTCTGTCCCAGCCAATTTAGAAGTATAACCCGATAAGAAGTAGTACATGGCTTGTTCGAGCGTCAGTTTTGCAATGGGCGGCAAGACCCCAAAAGCGTCTGCTGTTAGAAAGAAAATGTTATCGGGGTGGCCGGAATAACCAGCTTCGACGTAATTATCTACATATGAAAGCGGATAAGCTCCACGGGTGTTCTCTGTTAACGTATCGTCGTCGAAAAAGACCTGGCGTGAATTGGGATCAAATACTACATTTTCCAGTACAGACCCGAAACGGTGTGTGGCTTGCCAGATGATTGGCTCTAATTCACGGGAGAGCCGTATCGTTTTTGCATAGCACCCTCCTTCAATGTTGAAGATGCCCTCATCTGACCAGCCATGTTCATCGTCTCCAATTAACCTGCGGTCGGGGGAAGATGACAAAGTGGTTTTTCCGGTGCCAGAAAGGCCAAAGAATAGCGCTACATCTCCTCGATTGCCCACATTAGCGGAGCAATGCATCGAAAGAATGTTTTTTAAAGGCAGAACGTAGTTTAGTACGGTAAAGATCGACTTCTTAATTTCGCCCGCATAACTCGTTCCACCAATGATGACTTGTTTCTTTTCAAAATTAGCTATGATGAAGGTGCTGGTCCGAGTTCCATCTGTTTCTGGTGAAGCCAGAAAGTCAGGGCAGCAAATTAATGTATATTCAGGAATATGAGATTGTAAGCAGTCTTTTGGCAACTTGCGGAATAAGTTTTGCGCAAAAAGGCTTTGCCAGGCTTTTTCAGTTATTATTCTTATAGGCAGGCGGTAATTTGGGTGAGCCCCAGCTTGCATATCCTGGATGTATATATCTCGCCCTTGTAAATAGCCACTTAACTTGTGAAAGAGTCTGTCATATTGCTCTGGTTGAAACGGGCAATTGACTTTTCCCCACCAGATTTCTGCGTCATTCTTTCCTTTGTTGTCTACGATAAATTTATCGTTGGGAGAGCGCCCCGTATGTTGTCCTGTATGAACCAGCACTGCTCCATGTTCGCTGATTTTCCCCTCGTCCCGAACAATTATGTGTTCGACTAGTATGGGAGAGGGGAGATTCCAATATACATTCCTGAAATTGAGTAAACCATGATTTTCTATGCCGAAGGTACTACGAGTTCCATAATGCTCCATTATTGACCTAACCTCCTTTTTGATGTCTATTGAGTATTTTCAAAGAGTTTTTGGAACCAATAATGGGTGATTTCACCGGCTGGTTTACCCCGGATAGACGCAGAACCGTCGGATAGAGCAAGGGGTGGGTAAAAGCCTCGTGAAACAACACCGTTAATCCATGGTCTTTGGTTTATGGCATTGAATGTAGCTTGATAAATCTCTGCTTGCTCTTTAAAATCCAGTTGTATATTTGTAAGCGAGGATGGTTGGTCTAAAAGGTCAAAGGAAAGACAAGCATTCAAAGGATCAATACATCCCGATACAGCCCCCTCTATCGATGGATATTTGATTGCCAGAATCATGGGTTTGCCAGTCTGTTCCTTCATGTGGAATATATTTTCATCCAACATGGTGCCAATTTGAGTAGTCAATGCTTCTGTGCTGGCGTCGCCAGGCACGTTAAGGGGCGCGTTCCAGAGGATATAGAAGCCATCAAAATTTTCAAGGAATTGGGGCGAATAGTTTGTGATCAAAGGATATTCGATAACCCATAGTAACTTTAAGTCGGGTTGCCGGGAACGTATCTCGGTTATTATCGCTATCCATTCATTCTCAGAAAACTGATAGGGTAGAGGTTGAGCGTCGTGTGTGAGTACGGTTGTTGGCAGTGTGGGGGAAACTTTAGGATCCCCTAGAATCAAGCCACCAGCTTTTATCGTATTGGCGAGAGTGGCGAAATTTTGGACAAATATTTTATAGCGATCGAACCAGCTTCGCCACCAACCAAGATTCCCCGTGTTATCTCCCCACCAACCCTCCTGTGAAGTAATAAAATTGATTTGTGGGAATAACGCAATATTCAACCCCAACTCTTGGGCAGTCTGACCAATGTATACCATGTCCGGCCATAATGGATCGCGTCCAGGAAGCGGCTCAATCACGGGTAAATTTTGGGATGTGGATGTCCAACAGGGCGTCAATACGACCCAATTGGAACCTAAATTTCTGATTTCCGATAGCGCCTCCTGGCTGTAATACAGCCAGGAGGGGTGATAGTTTGACTGAAATTCTATACCAGCCCAAAAATCTGAAGGGCGTTTCGCGATCGTGGTTGAGGCATCGAAAGTAACCTTTTCCCCTGTTACCTGGACAGGCCATTGCCAGGCTGTGACTTCATCCTCAAAAGTTTGGGGGAAGGCCGAGGGAATAAATTTGCGTTCAATCGGTGTCCCGTTTGTACCTATTTCGCCGGCAGACTCGCACTGACCGTTTCGGCAGAACCGATAATATGTGGAACCCAGGAGATGCAACGGACTGAACAGGGTAAATTGCCATCTATAGTCATCTATGCGTATCATAGGCAGGGGTTCTGTCCATCCATAGGGGTTAAACTGGATGAAAACCGTGTCTGTTTTTGGTGTGTTGGCGGGAACTGTGAGATTGAATGTGATAGGCCCCCATCCTATAGGAGACCAATATTGGATGTTGTCTTCAATTGTAAAATTTGTTTCTGGAATTGTAATTTCTCTAATTAAGAAGCGTCCCTCATCTGTCTGTTCTGAATTCCAAAATCCATCTCCAAGTGAGTACTTATATCGAAAAAGGGAACCCGCAGCAAGTTTTATGGTGAGCTCAAAGCGTCCATCCTGACGAATGCGCATCTCTTTTGATTGTAAGGCTGTGCTGTTGATCCCACCTCCTAAATCTGCAAAGGTATTCCCAAGGCCGTATTGATCTCCTACCAATCGTAACACAACTCCATTTTTCTTGGTTTCTGTTTCTGGAGGTAGATCGGCAATAAAGGTCACCTGGACGAGTTTTTGTGGTCTTAGTTGGAATGTAACAGGTGTTGTAGACTCAGGTGAAATTAACACGCCTTGTTGGAATGTTTCATACTGTCCTTCGGTAGAATATGCTACAAGATTGTGTATCCCCTTTGGCAACTCCTCTATCAAAAAATTCCCGGTAGCTGAAGTTCGTGTCTGCTTTCCTCCTACGGCAACCAGGATATTTGGAATTGGCTGATTTGCTGTGTCGGTGACTATTCCTTGAATTCGTCCCCCTATTCCTTTGAATGGGAGACTCTGCCAGGCACTGATGATATCGTTTACTTTCCCGGGTCCAGAAACTGAATATAGGCGATACCGAACTGGCGAGCCAGAGGTTGTGTGTTCAATATCAGGCGGATTTCCCTCTTTAAGGTAACGATATTTGATCATCGAATTAGGCCGAACAGCAATATGCACACTATAGTGGGTTGAATCTATCATAACCATGCCGTACCGGTATGGATTAAGCGCCAGGCCGGTGAGTTCATCCAGGATATCCAGGTAGATTTTTTGGCCTGACGGCGTTTCCGGCGGGATTTCGACATTAAAGATTACCTCTACCTGAGGGGGGGGAGATGGAGAAACAGTGTCTCCTGGTGTGGATTGTTTTGAAGGATTTGTTATGGAATCTGGATCCCGTATATTTATTATGCAGGCTAAAAAAAGGAGGTTTATAGCTATCGCTAGAATCCAAATGCGATGTAGGTCTTTGGATTTTGCTGGCATAGAGGATCCCTATGAGGAGGAGTTTCCTCACTTTTTGGCGGGTTTATTTTTCGCTTTTATAGGGCGCTAACGCCTGTTTGATTTCTAATTGCCGGTTTGCCAGGCTGCCTAACACCCCATTTACAAATCTCGGTGTACTGTCGGAGCCAAAAATTTTTGCTAGTTCGATTGCTTCATTAATGGCCACTTTTATAGGAGTACATTCTGCAACGGCAAACTCCCACAGCGCGATGCGAAGGATATTGCGGTCAATGATGGCGACCTGGTCTAGCGGCCATTCAGGAGCGTGTTGCGCTATCAAATGATCAAGTTGTTTTACGAGTGGGATAATGCCAAAAATAATCTTGCGAGAAAAATCGGCCAGATTATCATCCAGAGGGTTTTCATCCAGGCGCTGTTCAAACGTATAACCAGGAAGATGGCCGGTCAGGTCTATTTCATAGAGGACTTGCAAGGCTAAGCTGCGAGCCTTGGTGCGAGATTTCATGTTTCTGGTTGAGTTGAATGATTATAATCGATATCTTCGATGTGAATATCTATGCGACCGACTTCCATCCCAACCATCTCTGAAATTGCTCTGGCTACTTGAGATTGGATGGAGCGACTTACCTCGCGAACGTCGACATCTCTATTGAGAATCACGTACAAGTCAGCGGAGACCACATTGTTTTCTAAGGTGATGTGCACACCTTCATTCGCGCCGCGCTGAAATAATCGATCCACTGTTCCAGGCATCGCTGTAAGTCTGTTAACTCCAGGTACATTTAGCGCTGTCAAGCGCGCTATTGCTACCAATACATCAGGCTCAATGGTTGTTTTTCCAGGTGGTCGTTGCATATGATCCATTATTACTCCTGTTTATTTCTTATCTTTTTCTTATTATACCCCCAACTAAAATGTGGCATCACGTTTTTCTTTGATGGCTCCTAGAAATGGAATGGATACCAGGAACATTGCCCCATAAATCCCAAACAATACCATATATCCTGCCCCTGGTAATCCGGTCGTCTGGGCTGTAATGCCATCAGCAATTGGACCACCGATATATGCCCCCACTGCGCCTGCACCCGCGCCTGCCAGGTTGGATATGCCTAAGTAGCGTCCTGCCTTCTTCGGAGGGATGATCTCAGTTCCCAAAGCCCAGCTCGCGGCATAAAAAAGGCCAGTGGCGGCCCCAATGAATATCCCACCAATATATATTGTGGTGAGATTGGGAAGTGCAATTGCCAGAAATGCCCCCGCCGCTCCTATAATTCCACTTGCCACTAGAATTTTCTTTTTTCCGTATTTATCCGATAACCAGCCGGCTGGCACAGTAGTGAACAAAATAAAAATTCCCACAAACATTGTGAGCATCGCTGCAGGACCGGCAGCCTGTTCGCGATAATACCCTAATCTGCCCTGCAAGAAATAAATCACAAAACTCGCGATATTGGTTGAACCGACCAAGAAAGCCAGCCGGCTAATAACCCACCAGGAGAAAGAAGGATTGTTTTTAAGTTCGTCGCCAGTGCCAATTTTTATGCTTGCCCACACTCCAAAGCCAACTGCAGCAAGCATGCCCCCAAATCCTGAAGCGGCAAAGATCGGAATAACCGCCGCCTTATTCATGCCTTTGGAGATCGCGCTGATCTCTTTAATCCCGCTACCGATCAGTATAATTGTTGCGGTGAAAATGCCAGTCATTGCAAACAGATTTACCAATGGTTTCCAGCTTTTCTTTTGCTTCGACGGTTGTTGGGCTGTTTCCTGTACAAACAATGTGATGATCGCGGAAACAATCCAGATGCCTATCAAAATGGCGAGGCCTCCCCAAATATTTCCTTTGCTAATCAAACGAGCAATGCTAAGCGAAACCAAAATTACAGGAATTGGAACTTCCAAAATGGCTTTAATTCCGGAGAAAATGCCGCGCCTTTCTTCTGGAACAAGATCAGGGATTAACCCTTGCAGGGCGCCGTGAGCCGTGTTTGCAAAAATCATCATCAAAATTACCGCACCGAATAATATTGCATAGCCTTCAAAGCCTTCAAGGCGAGCAGAAAAACCGATCAGCAGGGCGATAGCAATTACACCCGCTGTGCCAACGATGATAAAAGGGCGCCTTCTACCAAATTGTGATGTGCTTCGATCGGAAAGCATTCCCATAAATGCTTGCGCCAACAGGGCTGTCATTAATGACCAAAGCCTCAGTGTTCCATAATAGGTTGCTTTTAACTCTTCCCCCACAAATTGTTGAGTAAGCAAAGGCAACAATAGGGGAGTCATTGTTTGGGAGAGCGTTGTCAGCGCTAACCAAAAGATGTTAATCGTGATGTAATCGCGCCAGTGAATCGTTTTCGCCACTTTATTTTCATTCCGATAACAGGGGGATGGTGTTAATTGCTCTTGGCAAAATCGCTATATCTGGGTCTTGTGCGCAGTTTGACATTGACATTTGAACTGCCGCGTCGATTGTGTCGCAAGGTGTTATCAAAAATCTTTTTACCAATTCTGGCTCCATCTCAGAAACCAGGATAATTTTTGCCCTCTCTGCAATTTTTGCGATCTGAAATGCTTTGTGAGGGCCAACCGAAAATCCCATTTGCTTGAACTTTTCAAATACATCTTTGCAAGAGCTGAGGCCAACCATAAAAGCTTCAAATGAAGTACTACCGCTTCCTTCAGGACAGGCGGCTGCCAGGATAATTACCCCACCATCTTTGACAATTTGAGAGGCGTTCGTCAGCGCCTTTTGCGACTGGTAAAGGTTGATATCTTTGGGATGTCCACCTGGAGAGACAATTACAATGTCGTAGGTCTTTGGCACTTTAACCTGGCAGATCTGCCGGCACATTGGTGTTCCAGCGTACATGACGGAGCGCGGGTCGCCGGCGTAAGCCGCAACAATTTGCTTGTCATTATTCAGAATCACGTTTAATGCCAGTTGAACACCGATCATATTGCCGATTTCCTCGACGTCTTGCCGCATAGGGTTATGAGAAAATTCGCCAATGCGGGCGTTGGGGTTGGTGAGCATGGCGTGATTATGATTAATTGTACGTCTTCCCGTCAGGCCGATCGAAGCGCTTTTGGCTCCACCAGAAAAACCCATAAAATGGTGAGGTTCAATATTGCCCGTAACGATTTTTAATTCAGAAAGGAAGAAATTTCGATTGACATAAACCGGCGTTCCATAATGCGTATAGCCAATACTCAACAATAGATCTTCATTACCACAATCATGAACTACAACCCGGAAATCTTCTAACATTTCTACTGGCAAAATAGACGCAAATTCATCTCTCGACAACGGAGCATGAGTGCCGGTTGCAATGTAAAAGGAAATATCCTCCTGGCGAACCCCAATGCTGAGCAACCGCTTCAATAGGGGGGGCAGCATATACTGATACGGAACCGGACGGGTTTTATCATTGATTGCAATAGCCACTGATTTTGCATTCCGAAAATTTTGAAAGTCAAATGAACCCACTGGATTATCCAAAGCATGATCTACCACTTCCATCGGCGCTGGAGATGCGGGTATCAATTTCGGTTCTATTACAGAAGGTGGACTATTCGCTGAAATCGAAAATTGACGCTTGCTTTTTCCATAAAGCAACTCATATGTAAATTTAACCAATTGGCTCTACCTTAGATCAAATTTCTCGCTGTGAATACTATTATAACAAACCGATTCGTTTCTCTAATTCGGCGAAATCAGACTCACAAACAGCAGATTAGAATTATTCACCAAGCAATTTTTGCTCATAGATATGCAAATTGGCGATGGACTCGCCAATAATTTCACGCGCAAGATCCAATTTTCCCCATACATTCCACATCAAGATCCCCTTGACCAAATTATGGTCATGGTAAAACACAGTGCCTTCCTTATATTGAGATTTCCATACACTTTCCACTTGTAACGCGCTGGACAACTCACCAACGGCTTCATAGCCAAGATCGAACATATCGGAATAAAAAGCAGGCAGGTGTGTATATGCTAATTTTTGTCCCGACATATTGTTCCCATCAACTTTGCCCATCGAGAGCGCATTATCTTCGTGTTCGACC
>JABLXC010000019.1 GCA_013178185.1 Anaerolineae bacterium
GGGTCATGATTTGTAGACGATAGATTTCTCTTTCGCTCATGGTGTGTAGTTTGTCCACTTCTCTGTCCCTTTCGTATGGGGACATTTTAACTTTGGTAAAAGGGGACATTTCTACTTTGGCTTAACAAACTCCAAAAAATGCTTGCGTAACCGTTTTTGCCCTGTTATAATTTCTCCGCTTATGGTGGCTGTAGCTCAATGGCAGAGCACTTGACTGTGGATCAAGGGGTTGTGGGTTCGACCCCCATCAGCCACCCAGGTTATTCGGTTGTTATGGCGCGAGCTTAAAGAGAACCTGACGCCGAATGGTACACAGATGACACCCCCATGTTACAGCCGGGGGTGTTTTTCTTCGTCGCGCAAATCCCTGTTGCGAGATAGACCAGGGGAGATGATCACCAATTCTTTAATGAAAAAGTCTTGAATTATTTGTTGAGTGAAAGCGGTTCTGGGTGGATACTGATGACAGCGTTGGGAAACAATTGTAAGATGGCATCTTCAATTTTTTCAGTCGTGGAGTGGGCATCGTTTAAACTTTGGTCTCCATCAACAAGGACATGCGCACTGACATAAAGTTTCGAGCCAAAGTAATGAGTTCGAACATCATGACAGTTATTCACTCCAGGTAGGGTTTCGACCGCCGCCAAAATTTTTTGCTCGACGGCGGCGCTATCTAGGGCGTTTGAAGGTTCGGTGTGGAGCAGGATATCGGCCCCCGGTACGATCTGGTGAATAGCGTTTTCGATTGTTTCGGTCAAGTTGTGCGCTTCACTTACCGACTGGTCGCCATCCACATGCAAATGGGCATCGACGAAGTGGTATGGTCCTGAGTATCTGATTCTCAAATCATGGACATCGATGACGCCGGGGATTTTTTCCACCAGTTTAATGATTTCCTCGGCCATGCCTGGTGGGGTCGAATCGAGCAATCCCTTGACCGTTCGGATGCCCAATTGGACGCTGACAAAGATGACGATGACTGCCACGCCCAGGGCAGCGACCGAATCAGCTAATTTTAAGAAAGCGAGAGAAGAGACCTTCTCGGCGATGAAGACTCCCGCTAAGCCGAGTATAACCACGCTTGAACTCCAAATGTCGGTTTTGAAGTGCAGCGCATCTGCTTCTAGAGCCTGACTGTTGTGCTTGCGAGCGGCAGCATACAAGATTCGAGAACGGTTATAGTCAATAAA
Source organism: Anaerolineae bacterium (assembly GCA_013178185.1). Classification (GTDB taxonomy): domain Bacteria; phylum Chloroflexota; class Anaerolineae; order Anaerolineales; family Anaerolineaceae; genus Ch132. The sequence goes on from JABLXC010000019.1 coordinate 1,191, forward strand.
GATCGAGACAGCCATTACGACAAATGCCCAGATTGACGCTTCAACATGCGCTTCTTTAAAGAAAAGTCGCTGTATCGCTTCATAAATAATCCAGCCGCAGGTTACAAGTAAAAGTAGCGTTTCGAACAGGGCGGAAAGGTTTTCGATCTTTCCATGTCCATAGTGGTGCTCGTGATCTGCAGGTTTGCCGGCCAGCCGAACTGCAACGAGGGTAACCAACGCAGCCACCAGATCGAGGGCTGAATGAGCGGCTTCGGCCAGGATGCCAAGGCTGCCTGTCAGGATCCCGACGACAATTTTGAACAACGTCAGCGCGACAGCAGCAATAACCGAGCTCAAAGCGGCGGATGATTTTTCTTGTTCGGCAATTTGTTTTTCTGTCTGTACCATAATAAATAACTCGTTTTTTGTCGTATAAAATTCTGTTTACATTATACCGCTGGGTAAAGGATTTCTTCTTGAAGGAAGATAGTTCCTTATCCATTTTATGGAAAATTTTCCATAGATCTTGAAATCCTTTCTGACATAAATATGAACATATATTCAGGTGGTTGTTGTTTTCAAAGAAAGGAACAAGACCTGATCGGCTTAATTTCGTTTTTTTATCCTGTGAACTGGAGCTGTAAACTGGCTTCGCGAGCGCCTTCTACCATGTAGCTGTGCCACTTGTGATAATCTTTTCCATCCAGGCGGAAGACTGGAGCCGCTACCGAAAGCGCCGCGACCGGGTTGCCGTCTACGCCTCGTATGCAACTGGCTACTGCCCAAACGCCAATCTCTGATTCCTGATTGTCATAGGCATATTCCCTCTGCCGGGATTCGGCCAGTTCAGCCAGTAATTCGGTCTTAGTGCGGATGGTGTTTTTCGTCAGGGCAGGCAGCTCTTCGTCAGGATATAACCTGTTAATTTCTTCGGCCGGTAAATAAGCCAGCATGATTTTTCCTGAACCGGTAGCGTGAGCATAGAGGCGAGTGCCTACCGGGTTTACAATTTGAACTCTCCCTTCAGCCGGGCGTTTATGCACAAACAAGATCATATTGCCCTGCAGCACAGTCAGACTGATCGTCTCAGAAGTGATTTGCTTGAGGCGTTCCATGATTGGGTCTACGATCGAAACCAGGTTGCTTTGGGAGCGATACGACGAGGCAATTTGAACAAGCCGTGGACCCAGTCGGTAAACATTGGTGGCAGGCACTTTGCTGGCGAAGTCTCGGTTGACGATGGTACTCATCAGGCCGTGAAGGCTGCTGAGAGGGATCCCAAGGTGTTTTTCTATCTCGGTTAACGAAAGCCCTTCTGGGAATTCGGCCAGTAATTCAAGTATATCCAGCGTCCGAGCAGCAGATTTAACATCAGTGGAAGAAAGGCCGCTGACCTGATTGGCTACCTTTGGCATTTTTCCTCCAATCTGCGCGAAAAGCTCTTCATTCATAAATAAGAATTAAATTCATAAACATGAACAATATATACAATCAGTGAAATTGAACATAGTGACATTCATCACTCCACGGGATGCTAATCCTCATGCACCCTAATAATTTCAAACCGCGTTAGTCGCACAATTTTAACTGAAATTATCACGGTTTATGAGTGTTTTTTTCAATGAAGTTCTGTTTTCCTTACTATGTGTTAATATTCTCACATCCCGTTAAGGATAAGATAAGCGAAATAGTGACATCTCTCTAATGCAAAAATGACAAATAGCACTATGAATGTTGCATTAATTTTTGTATTCTTTTCTTCATAAATGTGAAATAATTTCTTGTATATAAACTATATTTCTTTCTAATATTTCAGCATACTAAATATTACACAGCTTACTAAATATATCCTGCACCATGCCATAGAGGAATTGTGATATTCGAGATTCGATTACACGGTATTGGCGGTCAGGGGGTGGCTGCTTCAGCAGATTTGTTGGCATTCGCTGCTGTCCAGGGGGGTATGTGGGCGCATTCCTTCCCTTTCTTTGGCACCGAGATTCGCGGCGGCAATGTAACAGCGTTTACCCGCATATCGCCTGATCCTATCCGGGACAGGTCTTTCATCTATTCCCCCCATTTGATCGTGATTTTTTCGACTCATCTTCTTTCCGAAGATACCTGGAAAGGCGCGCGAGAGGAAAGCGTCATCTTAGTCAACACCTCCCGTTCGATTGAGGAGCTGCCCACGCCGCCCAAAGGCAGATTGATCGTCCTGGATGCTGATCGAATTGCAGATGAGTTGCCTGGGTGCAGGATGGGGAATTCAGTCCTGCTAGGTGCTATGCTGACCTTTATTCCTGCGATGCAGCTTGGCAGTCTCGAGTCTGCTTTCTTGGAAAAATTTTCTTCAGAAACTGCTCAGGGCAATATTACTGGCGCTCGAGAAGGATATCAGCGACTAAAAGCAATAGAGAAGGTTGTATGACCCATCCCTGGTATAAATCAAGACCCTTTTCCGCCTGGATCCCTGCTGGGCTTTCGGCCACCCATAAAGTTGGCGACCGCAAAGAACGACCTGTTGTAGATGAGGCTGCTTGCAGTATGTGCGGATTGTGTTGGATTTATTGCCCTGAAGGGATCATCTCACGCGATGCTCGTATCCAGATTAATTATGAGTATTGCCGAGGCTGTGGTATCTGCATTGAGGAATGTCCAAAGCATGCAATCTCATTTGAGGATGAACGTTAATCGTGGCAATTGAATTTATTTCTGGTTGTAAGGCTGCTGCAGAAGCGGCGAGACTGGCAAATGTGGACGTGGTAGCTGCATATCCGATTACACCACAAACCTCCATTGTGGAGTATCTGGCTAAGGATGTTTCGAACGGCCGCCTGAAAGCTGAGATGGTGCTGGCGGAGAGCGAGCATAGCGCCATGTCGGCGTGTGTTGGCGCTTCAATGGTCGGTGCGCGCGCTTTTACTGCAACGGCTTCTCAAGGCCTGGCCTTGATGCATGAAGTTCTATTCTATGCCGCCGGATTGAGGCTTCCGATCGTCTCGGTGATTGTCAACCGGTCGCTGGCTTCGCCGGTTTCCATCTTTGCAGATTTCAAGGATTCATTGGCTCAGAGGGATACCGGCTGGCTGCAATTCTACGTAGAAAGTTGTCAGGAGATCCTGGACAGCGTGTTGATCGCTTACCGGGTGATCGAAGATAGCCGGGTGCTTCTTCCAGCGTTTGTATGCATGGAAGGGTTTGTGCTTTCCCACCTCTCCGAACCTGTGGATGTCCCGGATGTGCAGACGGTTTCGAAGTTCTTGCCAGCCTGTGATCCCAAATACCCCACTTTGGATTTGAAAGATCCGAAGATTTTCAATGTCATGGCGTTCCCTGACACCTACGAAGAATTCGAACGGGATAAGCAAATTAGCATGTTAAATGCTTTTGAAGCATTGCAGGAAGCCTATCAAGATTTTGAAAAGATCTTTGGAAGAAAATACCAGGATGTAGAAACTTACCGGGTTGAAGACGCCGATATTGTCCTGGCAACGATGGGGGCCGCCGCTGGAACGGCAATGATGGTTGTAGATCAATTGCGCTCGCTGGGCGAGAGGGTTGGTTTGGTTAAGGTGCGCACTTTTCGTCCTTTTCCGCGCCGGCAGCTTCGAGAGATCCTTTCTCATGCCAGGGTAGTTGGGGTTTTAGATCGCGATCTTTCGATTGGGTCAACGGGTATCCTGTTCCAGGAGCTGCAGAGCAGCCTGTATAACCAGCCGCAGCGGCCTCTGATGCAAAACTTTATTGCCGGCCTGGGCGGCAGAGATATTCACCAGGGCACAATAGGCGCCATTTTTCAATCCTTGAAAGATACTCTTCAGAAGGGTTTTGTCGAAAAGAACCTCAACTGGCCAGATGAGAACCGGGAGGTTTTATCAATCTGGGGACTGCCGGTGGATCATGACGACTAACTACACAATTAAAACTTTACCCGATCTTGAACAGGTAGCGCCAGGGCGCTCTGGGTGTGATGGCTGCGGGGCGGTGATGGCTGCGCGTTGGATTTCTAAAATTACCGGACAATCCACCATCATGGTGAACGCCACAGGTTGTATGTGCGTGAATTATGGTTACGCCGGGGCGCCTTTGCATCCTTACATCCATTCCCTTTTTGAAAATACCGGTTCAATCTTATCGGGGATAGACGCCGGATTACGGGCGCTTGGCAAGCGGCGAGAGGTGAATCTCGTTGGCCTGGCAGGCGATGGCGGGACGGTGGATATTGGCTTTCAATCGCTTTCAGGCGCGGTGGAACGGCAGCACCGTTTTCTTTATGTTTGCTATGACAATGAAGGATACATGAACACAGGTGGCCAGAGGTCCGGCGCCACACCGTATGGCTCGAATACGGCAACAACACCCGTCGGTTCAGAACAGCAAGGCGAAGGCCTTTCATTGCTCCGCCGGAAGAACATGGTACTCGTTATGGCAGCTCACGGTATCCCCTATGCTGCCACAGCTTCGATCGCTTATCCCCTGGATTTCATGAATAAAGTTAAAAAGGCCATAGAAATTGATGGCCCGACTTATCTTCACGTGCTTGCTCCTTGTCCTACAAGCTGGGGGTTTGCATCGGAAGAGAGTGTGAAAATTGGGAAACTGGCTGTGGAGACCCGTTTTGCGCCGCTTTACGAGGTTGAGCAGGGCAAGAAAATCGTGCTCGATCGCCGGAGGAGCAAAGGCACACCAATCATCGAATACTTGAAAGCGCAAAAGCGATTTTCACATTTGCTTAAACCAGAAAACCAGCACCGTGTTGATGAAATACAATCACAGATAGATGAAAGCTGGCGTTACCTAGAAAGTCTGGCCCAGGAGTGAGAAGGTGAGTTTGTCTCAAGTCGCATTGAACAGACTGGATCAAGTTTTTCATGCCAGGAGCGTTGCAATCCTGGGCGCCAACGATTCGCCTGAGCGGGTGGGGTATCTTCTACTAGAAAGTTTGCTGGAAGGTGGGTACACTGGGAAGATCTATCCTGTTCATCCTCGCCATAAACAACTCCTGAACTGCACGGTTTATTCCAGCCTGGCTGAAATTCCGGAGAAGGTTGATCTGGTGATGATTGCCCTTAACCAGGAGAAAACGGTAGAAGCTGTAAAGGAGTGCGGCGCGCTTGGCGTGAAAGGGGTTGTGTGCGTCGCCGGCGGCTATAAAGAAATGGGTGAAGAAGGCCGCAGGTTAGAAGAGGCGTTATCAGCGGCAGCCAAAGAACATGATCTTGTCTTGATTGGCCCCAATACCCTGGGCTTTTTTAACGCCGATGCGAGATTAAACGCAACTTTCTACCCGGAAACGCTCCCACCTGGAAGTGGCATTTCAGTGATTTCACAGAGTGGGGGAGTGGGCCGGGCAGCGTTAGAAAAACTTCGTGATGAGGGGTTGGGCGTCAATAAATGGATAGGGGTTGGCAACCGGGCAACGTTAGAGTTTTCGGATTTTGTGGATTACCTGGCTGAAGATCCGGCAACCTCGGTGATTGCGGTTTTTATCGAAGGGACAGATAAAGGCCGTGAGTTGATGGAAGCGGCGAGGCGCGCCGCTCAAAAGAAACCCATTCTAATTTTCCGAACTGGTAACAGTGATCTGGCGCAAAAATCGGCTGTTACTCACACGGGTAGCATGATTAAGTCGCCTAAGCTGTTCAGCGACGCCTGTGCCCAATACAACCTCATCGAGGTGAAAAGCACCAACGAGTTGGTTTGTGCTGCCAAAGCGCTGGCTTTGATGCCTTTGCCAAAGGGAGAGGGGATTGGCATGGTCACCCATACGGCTGGTCCAAGTATTGAACTATTGGATTATTTGGAGGCAGCCCCGTGCAGGTTGGCGGATTTCACGCCTCAGACCATGGCCGAACTTAAAACCCTGTTTAAGGGCATTCCTGTTATCTTGAAGAATCCACTGGATGCGGCTGCCTTTGGGTATTCTCCAGAAGGGTATGGCAGGGTTTCGGAAGTGGTTCTGGCGGATAGTCATGTGGATTTGTTGGTTGCAATACACGCCTTGCATAAAAACTGGAAGTTTGCAACCTCTCAGCTCGTCGCGATTCAGGAAAAATTTCAGAAACCTGTTTTGGCCTGTTACATTTCGACTGTGGCTGGCGCAAAGTTGGTGCGAGACGAATTACAACCTGCTGGGATTCCTTGTTTTGCCAGTATTCAAGAAGCGGCCTGGGGTCTGGGGGCGGTACTTCGTTACAGGAGGATCAGGACAAATGATTTCAATGAACTCCTCCAGGATTGATCTGCTGATGCATTCCACCCATGGCGTGGCACCGGAAGCAAGCGCTCGCGAATTGCTGCTAGAATGGGGGCTGCCGGTCGCGCCTTTTCGAGTTGCTTTGGATTTACAACAGGCTGTTCAATGTGCCAAAGAGATTGGTTACCCGGTGGTTTTGAAGGTTAATTCTCCGGTTATTGTCCACAAGACTGATGCGGGCGGCGTACATCTCAACCTTAAGGATCAGGCAGACCTGGAAAGAGCCTATTTGGCTATTCAACAATCTTGCGGCAAACTCGATCCTGCTTTTAAGGTTATGGTCGAGAAAATGTGCCCTCCTGGAGTGGAAGTGATTATCGGCGTTAGCCAGGACGAGCAATTTGGGCCAGTCCTCATGTTTGGTTTGGGTGGGATCTTTGTTGAACTCTTCAAAGATGTGGCTTTCCGATTGATTCCGCTGGATGAAATTCAGGCCAGGGAAATGATTTCTTCCATCAAGTCATACCCGGTCCTGACTGGGTTCAGAAGTAAACCCGGTGTAGATATCGGCGCGTTGCAAAATATTTTGACGAGTGTCTCTGAATTGATCACACGCTATCCACAAATTACAGAACTGGATCTTAACCCCGTTATTTTATATCCAGATGGGGCTCTCATTGTGGATACGCGGATGGTCATTCAATAAAATCTGAGACCAAGAAATGAAACAAAAGGAGGTGATTCTATTCGGGGAGGTGGAACTAGGGGCAAGTTCTTCGTGTCATGGGGGAACCAGGGAATGCCCTGGTTAAAACAATCGACGAGTTCAAACCAATATTCATGTTCATTTTATTTTCCGAGAGGAGGGGTACACATGAAAAGCAAAACCACAGTGGCAATCGTTTTAGTTGTCGTTTTGGTGCTTTTGCTTGCCGCGGTTTGGTACCAACAATTTGTTCCTTGAACCTAGCTGATCAGGATTATTGATAGCAGTGAGGGAATGTCTAGTGGAAAAGCTAATTGTAGTGAACGACCTCTGTTATAAGCCAGTTGGGGTGGATACCGATATTCTCAAGGGTGTGAATTTAGAAATTGAGCGCGGCGATTTTGCCCTTTTGCTTGGGCCTTCAGGCTGTGGTAAGAGTATTTTTGTGCAATGCTTGAACGGGTTAATCCCTCATCTGACCGAGGGTGAGATGAAAGGTTCTGTCCTTGTGGATGGGTTCGATACCCAAACCAACCCAGTACACACATTCTCAACCCGGGTTGGGTTGGTTTTTCAGAACCCAGATGACCAAATTCTTTCATTGAGAGTTGTGGATGAGGTCGCCTGGGGCGTAGAGAATTGCGGTATGCCCCACGAAGAGATCGTAGCTCATGTGGATGAGTACATGGAAAAATGCGAGATTACGCACTTGAAAAACCGCTTGACCTTTGCGATCTCTGGTGGGCAGAAACAAAAAGTCTCGATCGCCAGCAACCTGGCGATGTGCCAGGAGGCTCTCATCCTGGACGACCCCACGACGGATCTTGACCCGGTATGCAAATCTGAGGTGGTGCAACTGCTCTGGCGATTGTATCAGGAAGGCAGCCGGACGTTCATCGTTATTGAACATGATTTAAACGATATCATCGATATGGCAAACAAGATGATCGTGATGGATGACGGCAAGGTATTGTTTAATGACGAGCCTGCACTCGTTCTTGCCAAAAATTATGACCGGCTGTTAGAACTGGGCATTAACATGCCACAGCACGTCGAAATTGCCCATACCATCCTCAAAGATCTGCCCAATGTTGAGCGTTATCCGGTAAACAAGGAAGAAGTGTTCAATGCTCTGAAAAGCTTTGTAGTCGGGGTAGGTTCGAAACCAGAATTTCCATCATCCCCAGCCAAGTCTTATGGGGAACCTGTGGTCAGCGTAAGAGATCTGCATTTTGCATACGACCCGGAGAGGCCGATCCTGCGTGGCTTGAATTTCGACATTCATCAGGGTGAATTTGTTGCGATCGTTGGCGCAAATGGCTCTGGAAAAAGCACCTTGGTGAATAACCTGGTTGGGTTGCTCACACCGGATAAGGGATCGGTTGTGATTGACGGGCGCGATACTCGGAAGACTAAGATCGCTGAACTAGCCCGGAATATAGGGTATGTATTTCAGAACCCCGACCACCAGCTATTTACAAACAAGGTATCCGAAGAAGTTGGTTTTAGCCTGAAGATTTCCGACACCCCAATAGAAGAAGCTCAACGCCGTATCCAGGAAACCCTTGAAATCGTCGGCTTGAGTGACTTTGCCGAACGTCATCCTTTCTCCCTCAGTCGGGGTCAGCGCCAGAAACTAGCTGTGGCAACGGCGCTGATCCATGCGCCCCGCATCATGCTTTTGGACGAACCCACAACCGGGCAAGATCGTCGAAGCCTATCCGGTTTACTGGATATGATGGTTCGCTTAAATGCCCAGGGAAATACAACCATCATGGTCACGCATGATATGGATGTGGTGGCTGCATATGCCAGCCGTGTCATTGTCATGGCAGAGGGACAGATTGTTATGGATGGCCGCCCCGAAGATGTATTCTATGATAATTATGAAGAACTGGCCCGGCTGCGGCTACGTCCCCCCACCGTGGTGGATTACTGCCGCCGCTTAAAAGATTATGGTGTTCCAAGATTATTGACCAGTGATGATCTGATTGCATACCTGAAGCTCATCCGAAATAAAACCGGGGTCGTTGTGCCCAGTTAGCGTATCCGCTCAAATTATTCTAATTTTGTTCTTTTTTCTGGCAAAGGAGGATTGTCATGTCCACAGTAGCAAAAATGGGTTTTCGTCCATTCAATGCGGTAGATCTTGTTACTCTTGCTGTGTTTGCGGCTCTGTATCGCGCCCTTTGGTATGTATGGCATGCGCTGGGTTTTCTATTTCCCTTTAATCAAGTGCTCAGCGACCTGTTTTACTGCCTGTGCGGTGTAGCTGCTATCGTCATTGTTCGGAAATTTGGAGCCGCGACCCTGTTTGCGGTCGCCGCGCAAATTATCAACCTCTTCCTGCAAGGGGAAATGCTGGTCGTCGCGCTTCTCCTCTGTACTCCTGGTATCCTGGCGGATATTTATATCTACTTCCGCCTCAAAGCCGGCAAGGACCCATTTGCCTCTCTGAAGGATATGTTCATCGCTGGATCCCTGATTGGTGGCTGGTGGTCTCTGATCAACTGGGCGTTTATCTTCCCAGTTCTTTTCCTCACCGAACTATCCGTCACGATCACCATCGTGGTGGCAGTTGCCTGTCTTTTGGGCGGTATGCTTGGTGCATGGACCGGTTTCAAACTGGGCGATCGAATCAAAGGCTTAATTGCCTGAGATATTCCTGGCAAGAAAGGGTTGGCAGGATAACTTCCTGCCAACCCTGGCTGGAAAAAGCACCTGGATTGTTTGGAGAGGGATTAATTCTTTAATGGATCACAAGGAACGGTCGAATGGCAAAAGTTAATGTCACAAATTTTATGTCTAATGTTGGACGGGATTCCTGGGTACATAGACTTGACCCTCGCACCAAGATTGCAATTTTGGTGTTTTTCGGAACTATCCCCCTGTTTTTTACTGATTTTCGTTTTATTATCGCTTATATTGTTCTCACGATTCCCTTGTGGTTGACTTCGAATATTGACTTTCGCCCTATGAGGGGGCCGTTCACGGCGGTTGGCGTATTTTTGACGATTATATTTTTGCTGAATGCTCTGCGTGGTCCCTCGGAATTAACCAATACTGATGTATACAGCCAGTACACCTGGTATATCAGATTTGGCCCGCTTGTAGTTACCAGTCATACCGTCGTTCGAGGTCTTTTCCTTGCTATGCGTTTGGCGGTTACTCTCACGATTGGATTGTTGATTATTTCGACGACCGACCCGACATATCTGGCCAAAGGCTTGCGAAAACTAAAGATGCCGACTACAGTTGTCTTTATGGCTTTGGCGGGCTTGCGCTTCATCCCGATTATCACGGAACAGCTCTTTAATATTTTGGACGCGCAGACCATTCGCGGAGTCAGCGGTTCCCGCATTGAGAAGACCAAGTTGCTTTTCTTTCCATTGTTCATCACATCACTGCGCCGCACCAGAACTATGGGATTAGCCTGTGAAGCTAAAGGTTTTGGCGCCCGCCGCTGGAATGATTTTTATGAAGAGTTTAAAGTCACTGGTGTGGATAAAGTGGTGTTAGTTGCGCTGGCGGTTTTGGCAATCGTCTCATTGGTTTTGCGCTTTGGCCTTGGGATGGGAACTGCAGGAGTCGGTTGGATTAAATAGCGGCGTATTGGCACAGGAGAAGGGTATGATCATTAACCAAGAGAAATGTCATGGTTGTGCGTTGTGCGTGCCCTATTGCGTTACCAATGCCATAACCATCGTGAACAAGAAAGCCATCATTGATCGGGAATTGTGCGTGGAATGTTCGGTTTGTATGCAGGTTGATGTTTGTAAAAATCATGCATTTGAAGAAGACGAACTGGAGTGGCCGCGCAGTATTCGAAGAACTTACAGCAATGTGATGTCAAAGCACCCTCAGACAGGAATGACCGGGCGCGGCACACCAGAGATGAAGACAAACGAGTTAACCGGCAAATACAAACGCGGCGAAGTTGGTTTAGGGGTTGAGCTTGGCCGCCCAGATGTTTGCACTACTTTTCGAGATGTCGAAAAAGTCGCAAAAATGCTGGCTGCTAGTGGTTTTACTTTTGATCACGAAGCGCCAACCACAATGATCATGACCGATCCAACCGTTGGTTCCCTTCCCCCAGAAATCTTGAATGAACGCGTCATCTGTGTCATTCTTGAGGGCAAAGCTCCGACGGAGAAACTGCCCGTGCTCCTTGAAGGGTTGAAAAAGGTTTCGAAAGAGATTGATACTGTCTTCAGCCTGGATGTGATAACGGTCGAAGAGGAGGATGGCTCGGTCCCCAACATCGAAATTGCCCGCCGTCTTGGGTATCCGGTCCGCCCCAATGCCAAGACAACCGTAGGGCTGGGCCGCCCGGCATAGGAGGAGTTTTATGACCCATACCATCCATCGCTATGGAAAGCCCGAAGACCTGGAATATGACTATTCAATTATTTTTATTTCAGCACGCAATTTCAATCGTCAGGGGTCTCAACCGAAAATCCGAAGATTTTTAGAGTTAGCCCAGAAACATCACGCCGTTAATTTCGGTAATATGGAAGCAGGCAGCGTGTTGGTGATCGGTCCAGAAAAAGTAATCGAGGCGGTCAAAGACGGTACAACCGTCCAGGCTGTCTTTTCAAACCAGGAAGATGTGGTGAACATCTTGAGCGATTTAGTAAAGGAAGACCTGGGATTATCAGTGGTTGTTCAGGGATTGGAACACCGGGTACGTGAATGTTGCATGAGGACTAATCTAAAACCGCATACCTGGAATCATTCACTTGGTATTTGGGGAAAGACCGAATTACTACCTGAACCGGAAGTTTTAGAAGTTACTACTATGTGTGGCCATGGTTTAGTTGCGGTGAGTTTAGTGAAGAAAATTTTTGAGGATGTACGAAACGGAAAAACCACACTGAAAAAAGCCGCCCAAAAACTGGCAAAGCCGTGTATTTGCGGCATGATCAACCCGGTGCGCCTGGAGCGGTTGCTCGAACGTGTGATGGAAAAATCTTTAGTGGTAGAAGAGGAAAAGAAGTAAATCCCGGAATTCCGGAACCAGAAGCGTCTTCTAATACAGGAGGCTGTCTTGCAAAGCGGCAGCCTCCTGTAATTTATTGGCGCTACGGCTAATTTAATTGATCATTGGGAGGTACAAAATTTGCGAAAAATCCGGGTTCATGTTAGACTCACAGGTTGCCATGCGAATTCGAATCCATCTCTTTCTTCTTGCTTATCTCCTGACGGGAATATTTTTGCTCCGTCCGCCAGCTCGTCTGTTTGTTGTATCTCCTCAACCTGGCGAGGTCCTGCAGGGTGTTATCCCAATTATAGGCAGCACGGTGACGCCAGGGTTTCTATCTTATGAGGTCTCCTTTACGTATGACCGTGAGGATAGCAAAACCTGGTTTCTCATTCAACAAAGCAACGAAAGTGTGCAGGATGGAAACCTGGCTGTCTGGGATACAACCACGATTACCGATGGCGATTACCGTTTGCGGGTGCAGGTGTTTCTTGAGGATGGCCAAAGCGAGGACCTGATCGTGAGCGGTTTGCGCGTCCGTAATTACACCCCAATTGAGCAGCAGCCAACCTCAGAAAGCTTGCAACCCCCCCCACTTCAGGAAACCGACACTACTCCTGCAATTTCAGCCACCATGCTGCCGACGCCTACCCCGCTACCTGAAAATCCTGCTCAGATAACTTCAAAGGGGTTAGCCAACAGCCTGCTGACAGGGCTTGCCCTGGCTGCAGTTTTATTTTTGGTTTTCGGGCTGTACCTTGCTAGACGGAATAGCCGGCGGCGGAGGAGATAGTATGCTTCGACGCCTGTTTCATCGCGGCGAACAGCCTGTTTTAGTGTCGGACCCGGCGTACCTGATCGTGGGATTGGGCAACCCAGGCCGTGAATATCGTGAGAGCCGCCATAATATAGGGTTTATGGTGGTGGATTGTCTCTGTTCCAGGATGGGTATCCCGGTCAATCGCTTACAATCCAAAGCCTTGACTGGTACGGGGAAGTGGGAAGGCAGGAAAATTATTCTGGCGAAGCCGCAAACTTATATGAACCTGTCCGGAAATGCGGTGTCGCAATTATTGCGATTTTATAAGGTGCCTGTTGAGAACCTGCTTGTGATTCATGATGACCTGGATCTTCCACTGGGAACCTTGCGTATGAGACCAGATGGAGGCGCAGGGGGGCAGAAAGGCCTCGTATCGATCATTGAGTCCCTGGGAACGCAGCAATTTGCCCGCCTGCGGGTGGGAATCAGCCGCCCACCAGGGAGGATGTCTCCGGCAGATTATGTCTTGCAGAGCTTTTCAAAGGCGGATCAGGAAGCCCTGCCGATCATTTTGCAGCGAGCCGCCGATGCTGCGCAGGTTTTTGTTACCGAGGGATTGCAGCAAGCCATGAATCGCTTCAACGGCTCTTCTTTGGAATGATTTCATGCTTTCAACGATCCGTTCTTTGTCTGCTTACCAGAACCTGCTGGCGGAACTCCGTGACAGGGTTCGTATACCTGGTTTAGGGCTTCCCCGTTCTGCTCGCCTGCCGGTGCTTGCTGCCCTGCTTGCTGACCTTAATCAACCGATCTTCTATATCACGGACCGAAGCGATCGGGCTTACGCTCAATTGGATGAACTGGGTTTTTGGGACCCGGAGGGAAACCTCAAACTGTTCCCTGAACCGACGCCATTGTTTTATGAACAAGCTGCGTGGGGCGCAACGACCCGCCGTGAACGACTGCTGGCGATGACCTTGCTGGCGAGCTATCATATCATGGGATCTGCCCGTCCCAGGGTAGCGCCACTGTTTGTAGCGCCCGTACGGAGTGTTATGACGCGTACCCTGCCGCGCCGCGATTTCTTAAAGAACACGCGTACGATCCGGCGCGGCCAGCAGATCCTCCCTCAAAACCTGATACAGACCTGGGTTGGAACAGGTTATGAAGCTGTAGACACTGTTCTGGCGCCGGGTCAATTTTCCCGTCGTGGGGGATTACTGGATATCTGGCCGCCAGCGGAAACGCTGCCAGTCCGGTTGGAATTCTTTGGCGACGAGGTGGATACGCTTCGGAATTTTGACCCGGCTACCCAGCGAACTGTAAAGAGCCTTGACCAGGTGGTGGTGACCCCGGCGCGCGAGATTCTCCCGGCCAGGGCGGTTGATCATCCTTCCCTGACGGTCGAACAGCTTGACGAGTTTTACCTTCCTGTTCTTCATCCAATGGCGGCTAGCATCCTTGAATATTTGCCCCAGCAAGCGCTGGTGGTGATTGATGATCTGGATGCTGTTCAAACCCAGGCGGTTGAAATTGAAGAACAGGCTGTTAGACTACGGCGGGAAAATGTGGCCGAAGGGATACTGGCGGCGGATTTTCCGATGCCTTATCTTTCCTGGTCTGAATTGCAAGATACGCTGTCTTCTCATCAATGGATTGAATTAGGCCGGGCAACATCGCTCGAAACACCGGCGCTCGGACAGCTCTTTCAGCCTGGCCCGCGCTTTGCCGGACGCTTAAAACAAGTTTTGGAGTATTTCCAGAGCTGCTGCGTGGATAGGGAGCCGGTGTGGGTTGTCTCGCGTCAGACGTCTCGCCTTTCTGAACTCTGGAAAGAACAGAAACTGGCGGTGGGTGATGGCTGCTCCCCCCAGTTTATTGAAGGGACGTTAAGCGAAGGATGGGTTCTCGAAACCCAGCCTGCAAAGCATATTCATCTGTTAACGGATTCTGAAATTTTTGGATGGGAGCGCCCCAGACCGAGAAGCAGAAGCCAGATCAGCGTCGAAGCCCCTGAATCGGATTACGCCGATCTCAACCCGGGCGACTGGGTCGTGCATATTGATTATGGCATTGGGCGTTACCGAGGCCTGGTCACGCGGGTATTGGAAGGCACCGAGCGAGAATTCCTTCAGGTGGAATATGAAGGCGGAGACCAGCTCTATGTTCCGGTACACCAAGCAGACCGTCTTAGCCGGTATATCGGCGCGGACGGCGAACCACCTTCGCCGACCCGGTTAGGCACAGGCGAATGGTCAAACGCCAAACAGCGCGTGCGGGAGGCAGTGCAAGCAGTCGCGCGCGAGCTATTGGAACTCTACGCCCAGCGTCAAGTGGCGCGCGGATATGCCTTCAGCGCGGACAGCGCCTGGCAGCAAGAGTTGGAAGCGAGTTTCCCATATATCGAAACGCACGACCAGTTGCAGGCCATTCAAGACGTCAAGCGAGATATGGAAAGCGCCCGGCCGATGGATCGCCTGTTATGCGGCGATGTCGGGTATGGCAAAACCGAGGTAGCGTTGCGGGCCGCCTTTAAAGCCGTGATGGATGGTAAGCAGGTGGTTGTTCTTGTTCCCACCACAGTGCTGGCGCAACAACATTTTGAGACCTTTCGTCAGAGGCTGGCTGCCTATCCGGTAGAGGTGGAAATGCTCTCGCGTTTTCGCTCCCCCAAGGAACAAGAAGCGATTCTCAAACGGTTAGAACAGGGGAAGGTTGATATCGTGATCGGCACCCACCGCCTGCTCCAGCCAGATGTGGTTTTTCCAAACCTTGGGCTGGTCATCATTGATGAGGAACAGCGCTTTGGAGTCGCTCATAAAGAGTATTTAAAACGCTTGCGAACTGAGGTGGATGTCCTAACCCTGACAGCGACCCCAATTCCCCGCACGCTCTACATGGCGTTGACCGGGGTGCGCGATATTTCTACGATCAATACTCCTCCCGAAGAACGTTTGCCGATTATCACCCATGTTGGACCTTACTCGCCCCGCCTGGTACGGCAGGCTATTTTGCGAGAACTGGAACGTGGCGGGCAGGTCTTTTTTGTTCATAACCGGGTGCAGACCATCCCGGCCATGGAAAAGCACCTCAACAAACTCACGCCGGAGGCCAGGGTAGGGGTGGCGCATGGGCAAATGAACGAAACTGAGCTTTCTGCGGTGATGCAGAAGTTTACGCACGGCGATATTGACGTGCTGCTCTGCACCTCGATCATCGAGTCCGGGTTGGATATTCCCAACGCCAATACATTGATTGTGGACCGCGGGGATACTTTTGGGCTCGCGCAGCTATACCAGCTTCGTGGCAGGGTGGGGCGCGGCGCACAACGAGCTTACGCGTACTTTTTCCGTCACCGCCGCAAAGCGCCAACCCATGAAGGGCAGGAGCGCCTTGAAATCATCGCCGAAAATACGCAATTAGGCGCAGGGTATTCTATTGCCATGCGGGATTTAGAGATGCGAGGGGCAGGTGAATTACTCGGCACCCGCCAGCACGGTTATATCAGTTCTGTGGGTTTCCACCTGTATACTCGCTTGCTTGCACAGGCTGTGCGAGAAATCCGGGTCGGCAGCGGCTTGCCAGAGCCCTCGTTAGCGCAGGCGAAGATCGGCGAAATCATGATGCCGGTTGGGGTTGACCTGCCGCTGGCAGTAGGAATCCCGGCCGATTATGTTCCAGACCAAAAGATGCGCCTCCAGCTTTACCGACGACTGGCAGATACGCATCAAGAAAAAGAGTTGGACATGCTGGAAGAAGAATTTAAAGACCGTTTTGGGCCTGCACCCGAACAGGTTCACAACCTCTTTTATCAGATGCGTGTGCGGCTGCTGGCCGAACGAGCTGGATTATCTTCAGTAAACCAGGAAGGCGACCAAATTGTCCTCCGATATCCCCCCTTGCCGGCCGGCGTTCATACGAGAACCCTGTCTTTTAGCAGTCCCGACCTTCGAATTGGGAAAAACGCCTATTGGATGGCGTTCAACAATGGGGATAAACCCTGGCAGGAACGGCTGTTAGGAGCGTTGTGGGGTATCATTAACTGTTGACGTCGGTAATTTCGGTAATTATAGAAAAGGTGAACCGAGATGGAATTTAAACTTCATGCTCCGTACCAGCCCACTGGCGACCAACCAGAGGCAATTGAGCAATTGGTTGAAGGTATCCAGAAGGGAAAACGCCACCAGGTGTTACTCGGCGCGACTGGCACAGGTAAGACTTTTACAATAGCGAATGTGATCCAGCGCGTGCAAAAACCGGCACTGGTCATGGCGCATAACAAAACCCTGGCAGCGCAGTTGTATGCGGAGTTTAAGGAGTTCTTTCCTGAAAACGCGGTTGAGTATTTTGTCTCTTATTATGATTATTACCAACCGGAAGCTTATGTGCCGAGGCATGATTTGTATATTGAGAAGGAGACGGATATCAACGAAGAGATTGACCGCCTGCGGCTTGCGGCTACTACCTCGTTGATGTCCCGACGTGATGTCATTATTGTTGCATCGGTTTCTTGTATTTACGGGCTTGGCGACCCTGAGGCTTATGGCAAGGTGGTGCTAAACCTGGAGGTGGGCAGCATCTACCGCAGAAATGCACTGCTACGCCAGTTGATCGAAAGCCAGTATCAGCGCAATGACATGGAACTGCGCCCGGGGACTTTTCGAGTGCGGGGCGATGTGTTGGAAGTCTTTCCTGCTTATGAGGAAAAGCGAGCTTACCGGATCTCTTTCTTTGGAGATGAAGTTGAAAGGATTACCGAATATAGCCCGATCAGCGGTGAAATCTTTGCAACGCCGGAAAGGATAGAAATCTACCCGGCCAAGCACTACATTGCGGTGGAAGACCGTCTAAAAAAGGCGATCAATGATATCGAGCAGGAACTAGAAACCCAGATCGGGCTTTTCAAGCAAAGTGAACGGTTGCTGGAGGCTCAACGTATTGAGCAGCGAACCCGTTATGACCTGGAGATGCTACGTGAGGTGGGATATTGCAGTGGAATTGAGAATTACTCTCGCCATCTCGACCAACGGGCTGCTGGCACTCCGCCCTGGACGTTGATGGACTATTTGCCGAGCGAGTATCTGCTGGTTATTGATGAGTCTCACATGACCATTCCTCAGGTCAGAGGGATGTTTAACGGCGACCGGTCGCGCAAACAGGTACTGGTGGATTATGGATTCAGGTTGCCATCGGCACTGGACAACCGCCCACTAACCTTTGCTGAGTTCGAAGAACACATGGGTTTTACTTTGTACACCTCGGCCACGCCTGGACCTTATGAATTGCAGCGCTCTGATCAGGTGGTGGAGCAAATTATCCGCCCGACAGGTCTTTTGGATCCCAGGGTTGAAGTACGGCCAACCAATGGCCAGGTGGATGATTTGATAAAGGAAATCCGCTTGCGGGTAGAAAAGAGAGAGCGCGTATTAGTGACGACGCTGACCAAGCGGATGGCTGAAGATCTTTCGGACTACTTGATGGAGATGGGATTTAAGGTGCACTATTTGCACTCTGAGATTGACACCCTTGAGCGCGTGGGATTGCTGAGGGATTTGCGTCTTGGGGTGTTCGATGTGATCGTTGGGATCAATCTGCTGCGGGAGGGATTAGATCTGCCAGAAGTATCGCTGGTGGCGATCCTGGATGCTGATAAAGAGGGTTTTTTGCGGTCAGGGACTGCCCTCGTTCAGACGATTGGACGGGCAGCCCGGCACGTGGATGGATTTGTGTTGATGTATGCTGATAAGATCACCGATTCGATGCGGTATGCGATCGATGAAACCAACCGCCGCCGCGCCAAACAGATGGCTTATAACGAGGCTCACCAGATCGAACCGGCAGGGATTGTGAAGGCAATTTATGACATCACCGAACGCATCGGCGCTTCTCATGCGGCGGCAGAAGAAAGAGGCGCCTACCAGGTTGGCGGGCGGCCGGCTTTGCCCAAAAACGAGCTGAAACGCATCATCGTTGAGCTGGAACAGCAAATGAAAGAAGCCGCCAAGAATTTACAGTTTGAGCAGGCAGCCGTGCTGCGTGATCAGATTTTTGAGTTACGATCCATCCTGGCAGAGGAATCGGATCTACCACCCTGGAAAAAAGCTCGTATTCTGGCAGGTGAGGACCTGGAAAATCGATAATCGGATGCACGTGGGGCTGATAGAGATCGAAAACTGACCAATGAAGTCAGGCGGTTCTTTCGACAGAAAATGAGCGAAATTCTCCTGTCGGCGCAGACCAATTAATTTTTACCTGTGTAACCCAGGCAGCCGGCGGGCCTGTTCGTAAATCCTGTAGCAGGGTTTCCAACGTTTCCCTGGGGCCTTCGGCCACCACTTCAACACTGCCATCGTACGTGTTACGCACCCATCCTTTGATTCCCAACTTTTCGGCGCGAGCCTGGACGAAGAAGCGGAATCCCACTCCCTGGACGTGTCCCTCGATCAACGTGTGCAACCGGCAGATCTCTTGAGATTCCATAGATAAGTGCCACTCCTGTTCCGCTCATTTTTTCAGCGCCAGCAGGCCGATGGTGAGAGGGATGAGAAGTAAGAGCGCCGAAAGAGAAAAGTAGGGGAAAAGATTTCGCAACGCCAGTAATCCGGGGCGCATGCCTAATACTTCTTCTTGCCAGGCGTTTTCGAGCTGGCCAAGCGAATTACCGAAGGCGGCGATGGCACCTTCTTCGCATCCCATACCATCGCTGTATAACTTCATCAGCGTTTGAAGCCCACTCCGGCCAAATTTTTGGTGCAGGAATCGCACAAACGAAGCGGATTGGGCATAGGAAAGGAATGCCCCAGAGGCTTCGCGCGGGAAACCGATACAAATGGAATTGATGGGGAGCAAGTTTTGTTCTCTGGCGGCACGTTCTAGCACCCACTGGTAATCGGGATTGGGGTATAGCTCCGCTAAGGATGCACTCCCTTCGATCAACCAGGCTGGTATGCGGTTATAATCTTTACCATAGACCTCGAACTGGAGCAAATGCATCAATTCGTGCGGGATTTGACGTTCGAACTCAAGCTGCTGTTCTGCGCCCGGGGAAATAGAAAGCAAGATGCTGCGGGTTTTTGTGCTGGCGTGTCCGGCAACCCAAGATTGTTGGCTGAATTGCAAACTGCTTTGTAAATCGGCGGAAGTTTCGTAAATGAAGATCCGAATGGGTGTGGGAGGGCTGACGTCCAGGTAAGTTTGCGCGGCTTCTAAGCCCGCTTTTGCTGTGTTGAGAGCTGCCTGCCCAAAGTCGAGTCCCCCAGAATACCAGTGAACCTCAAAGGGTTCGTCCTTCAACGATTTCCAAGCAAAGCGGTTATCGACATATTCAAAGTGATAATGCGGGCTTTCAACCTTCCGGCCGTCTGTGGTTACGACGCTAAACCAGTATTCGATCTGCGAAAAGGGATGAAATGGGTCGGTGCGGGTGTCATATTGGATGAGAATATTGCCCTCTTCGTCCAGAGCAGCCGGTTTTACGCGGACGCTTTCTCCTTGTGGCTGGATTGAGAGAAAGACCTCTGTAACCTCGCTAACAGAATCCAGATGAATTTTGAATGTGACCTGTTTTCCAAATTCGATCTCGATTTTGGGTTCGCCAAAGCCGATCGTTTCCTGGTGGTTTTGGAAACCAGGAGCGAGAAAATTAGCGGTTAAGAGCAGCAAAAGCAGCCAGGATTGCATGAGTAAAGAAATAGATGCAGGAATTATGCCGGTTCGTGATCCTATTGATCTTCATCCTCTTCGGTTGAGGTGTGATCCGCAGCATCGAGATCGCTTTTTGAATCAATATCAAAATCGAACAAGTCCGTGAGAGTAAAGTTGTCGGTGAATTCCAGATTTTCCAGCGCCGACTCGATGTAATCGATCTCTGTATCGTCCTCCGCATCTTCGGCTAATTCTTCCAGCGCTTCTCGGACATGTTCTCCGCCGATTTGGGAGAGCGACCAGATCAGGGCGCCGAAGACTCCGCTATCGAGCGAGTCCTTTTCTTCCAGGAGTTTGAGCAACGGCTGGCGGGCTGAGGATAATTCGAGCGCGCCGGCCGCCCGGACAGCCTCTTCCTGAACATGCGCCAGTGGATGTTCCAGCATGTTAAGGATGGCGTTTTCCCAGCGGATGTCGGCGGAGCGACCCATGGCGCACAGTGCAGAGGCCATCCAATCGTTTTCATTGGTGGCAAAAGCAGAACTGATCAACTGGATCACCTCTTCCCGCCCAGAATACCCCAGTGATTCCAACGCTTTCCTTCTAATCGCTTTTGGTTCGTTGCTGGTGAATTGATCCAACAGGCACTCTTCCACCTGGTGGTGGATGGTGGATGGAATTTGATCAAGTTCCCCCAAATATACGAACAACCCCAGGGCGCCGGCTGCGGCGGCGCGCACTTTCTCGTCTGCATCCTGCAGGAGCATTTTCATGAAGCGAGGGGCCAGCCTGGCGTCTTCCACCTCCCAAAGGAGATGAATTGCCACCTCTCTAACACGTGGGTCTTCATCTTCCAGTGCATACTTGGCGATATCATCAAAGCAAAGCAGCGTATCTGCTTCTGCCAATTCCTCCAAATCTTCCAATAGCGTCAGACGGCGGGTGGGATGAATTTTTGACCATTCGGTTTTGAGGATTTCCAGCTCTTTTTCTGGGAGATCGGAGAAACGGTGAAGATGAAAGGCAGGAAAAGGGCGGGTTTGATCCAATAGAGCTTCGATTACCTTGGTGAATGGTATGTTCCTTTTGTTTTCAGTCATCAATCCCTCGCAAAAGATGCTCTTACCGGATCATGATTGGATTGACCAGGTCATTGACGACCAGTAAAACCATTAACAATAACAGAATGCTCAGTCCGATAGCGTGGACAGTGTTTTCTAAGCGGTGCGGGACCCGGCGTTTGAAGAGAACTTCTGGAACCAGGAAGAGAATCCGTCCACCATCTAAGGCTGGCAAAGGAAGCAGGTTGGTTAATCCAAGGGCGACGGAAATGACCCCCAGAAATTGTAACACGGCCATGCGCGGCGCTTTGGGATTGGCAGCAGCGCTTTGTTCTTCAATGTCGCTGACTTGCTGGTACATCTGGAACATCCCGACAATGCTGACAACCCGCGCCTGATCCGGCGCGATGACGCCTTCGATGATACGAACGGGCGCCATCACAAGTTCGGCTGCCAGATATCCTACTTCGGCGGCTCCCAGTCCGAGTGCCTGGATGACAGTCACCGGTTGATAGATGGGGTTGGCTTCCATGACAATGCCCATCCGCCCCTGACCTTCGGGCGGGTTCACACGCGGCACTACCACCGTCGTGACCAGTTGGCCGTCTCTTTCGAGAACAAATTCGACCTCCTTGCCTGCGTTCGCGCTGATGATGGCGCTGACATCTTGAAAACTGTTGACTTCTTGCTGGTTAACTTTCCGAATGATATCGCCGACCTGAAAACCGGCCAGTTTTGCGGGGGAATCTGCTTCTACTTTCTGAATGCCAACCTCAACGGAACGGGCAACGCCATTCATGCTGAATATGAGGCTGAAGACCAGGGCACCAACCAGGAGGTTCATCAACGGGCCACCCATCAGCACGCCGAATCTTCTTGCCGGCGAGGCAGAGGCCAGACCGCCTGGCACAGTGGGGTCGTTCTCGCCTTTCGGGCGCACAAAAGCGCCGAAGGGGAGGGTATTAATGGTGAATTCGGTGCCGCGCCAGGTGAACATTTTTGCCAGGCGGGGCGGCAAACCCAGCCCAAATTCTTCGACCTCGACCCCTGCCAGTTTTGCCATCACAAAATGGCCCAGTTCATGGAAGAACGCCAGAACGGCGATCGCCAAGACGAATTGAATTAAAGTGACAAAATCAAATCCGATCATTATTCTCACTACCTGTATTCGAATCAAACCGCTTTACAGACATTATATCTCTATTTGCGGGTGGATAAAATCTTATCTAAATATTTTGCCATGCGGGGCGACCGCTTTAACCGGACCGCCAGGCCCAGCCGTCAGAATGCGGCGCACTCCGGGGACGCTTTGAACTTTCGCTTTGAGCGTCTCGAGATAAGAACGGGTTGTAATGAGGTGAACATTTGGCCCTGCATCGAGCGTGTAGCAGACCGGCAATCCGCCGGCGCGCCAGCGGGCGGCTGACAGCATAATCTCCAGAGAAATGGGCGTCCAGTAGAACAAAGCGGGGGTAGAGGTCATCATGACGGCGTGCATGAGATTGCTATCCAGTTCTGTGATCTCTGCAAACGCCTCGAAATCGCGCGCCAGGATCGCTTTTTTGCAGCTTTCGAGCCGCCGGGGGGCATCGGCCACACGACAAGCCTGGAGGGGGCTGGTTTCCGCCAGGCCGTGACCTGTGGAAGACCCCACCGGCTTGTGCGTTTCTTCGACAACGACGATGCAATCCACCAGATTCCAATAGTCGGGGGGTGCTATGGACACGGCGTAGGAACTGCGGTCGTCCTTGCCCGGCAGCCATTCCACGAAACCGCCTGGCACTGACCGGCAAGCGGAGCCTGAGCCACGTCTGGCCAGTCGCGAAAGAGCGGCCTCGTCCAGGGACAAGCCGGCCGCGCTGGATGCGGCCGCTGCCAATGCGGCAAAAGCGGCAGCCGAGGAGGCAATACCGACGCCGGTGGGAAAATTGTTTTCCGACTCAACACGGGCGGGATGGCTCACGCCAGCCATGGCGCGCACGAGATCGAGAATGTCGCTGACACGGCGAATCGCTTCGGCAGGGGCGGGTTGCCCGTTCAGGATGAGCTCATCCTGTTCCAAACCAGGATCAAACGATACCGTCGTGCGGGTGTGAAGCCCTTCCAGGTTCATCGAGATGGAGCCGTTGAGCGGGATCCGGAGATGAGGATCCAGGTTGCCCCAGTACTTAATGAAAGCGATGTTAGGTGAAGCTTGAGCAGTGGCTGTGTGCATGGTTTTTATAGTGTATCATAAGGAGGGGCGGATTAGACGTTATGGGATATCCGGGAGTGGCTAAATTTCTGGATTAGAATAGAGGAATGAAAAGCTGTCCGAAATGCCAACAAACGAAACGCCAGAACAAGGCTGGTCGAACGGAATCTGGTGCACAAAGGTATCGCTGCATGCATTGTGGGTATAAATACACTCCAGAGCCTAAACCGAGAGGCTATCCAGAGGAAATGCGCAAGCAAGCCGTGCAGATGTATGTAGATGGCATCAACTTGCGCAGGATCGCCCGCCATTTTGGAATTCACCACCGCACAGTATCATTGTGGGTGCAAGCCAGCGCTGCCAGTCTGCCTGAAGCGCCAGTTCCCAGCGAAGTGAAGACCGCCGAGATGGATGAATTGTTCACCTTTATCGGGAACAAAAAAACAGGATCTACATCTTGACGATCGTGGACCGGCAAACCCGTTGTTATTTGGGCTGGAAAGTAGTGTGGGAGCGCACTCAGCCAGCTATTCAAGGGATGGTGGACGATGCGCCCAAGGCCAAGCAGTATTACAGTGATGCATTTGATGCCTATGACCGCTTGTGGTATCACTTTGGCAGATATGAAGTTTCTGATGGCAAAACCGATACCTACACGGTGGAAGGAAACAACGCCGAGCTGCGTCATTACCTGGCTCGACTGGCCAGATCGTCGCGCTGTTTCTCGCGTTGCCCTTCGCACTTGAGTGCGCCTTGCGTGTATTTATCTACTGCTACAACAGGCGTCAACTCTACAAGCAACTGTACCCTGCCTATCCAGCCCATGTGAGGGATTTCCTTGATCCACTATTTTAGCCACTCTCGGATATCCTGGATAGATTGGCTTACAGGCTGTGGAGATTCACGATTTGCGATGGCATATTCGGCTTGTTTAACCTGGGGCAGGAAGTTTATCGAAAAATTTAATCTGATGATCCTTGCTCGCTGCGCCGGGGGCGAAATCGTTAGCCGCCATCTGCACCGCGATGCTCATTCGACGGGTAGTTCCCAGGGGGGTGTGCCGCTGCCGCCGGCGCTGCGCAGGCTGGCCAGGATAGGCTCGCTTAGCTCGGGGATCAGATCTGCTGTCGCGGCCAGGAGGCCGAAACAGCCAGTGATCATCATATCGCCGAAGGGGACGGCAAAGTATGGCTTGAGAGAAGAGCCGGCCATCATGCTGCGCCTTGGGCCTGTAACAACGATATTAAAATCAGGGTCATCCAGCTTCAAAATTTGATGCTGATAGATCAAAGCGCCATGCCCATGGTGGTTGAAAACATCTTCGTGCTTGAGGGTACTTTTGGCCAGCAAAGTTACCAGACGCTCAATTTTTCCGGCATCCAGCAGACCGGTGTGATGTTCGAAGACCCCCTCGATGCCATCGGGTCCCAATCGAAAAGCCAGGGTGTGAAAGTTGCCGACATTGAGGATGATTTTCCGGCGACGGGAAGCAACTATGGGGTCAAAAGTTGCTCCCAAGATGGCTGCGGGGGCGGTGTCCATGACGATTAGCGGAACAGAGAGGTTGGCGACCGATTGCACCACTGCCTTTAGCCTGGTCAAAATTTCTGGGATCTGGTGGGCGTGGTACGCAAAGGCGCTGAGACGATTTTGGGTCCGAATCCTTTCGTCCAGATAATCAAAGCGGAATTGCCTGTCTGAAACATCAGGCGGAGCGGCGCCATGGTCGAAGACGGCTATGGAAACCGCTGCCAGGTCATCGAGCGAGACCCCGAACTTTTGGAAAACCTGGTAGATGGCGTCGAGATCGACGTCTTTGAGTTCGATGCGGAGCACAGTGGAGGGGATTTTTTTTGCTTCCTCATCGGAGACGATTTTTATTCCCATGCTTTCTACGGCGGAAAGATCATCGTTGAATGAGCGAGCGGCGTCAGGTGTGGAGAATATCTCCAGTCCGGCTTTGGCGTGATTCTCTGCCGCCCAGGCGCTAGGCCCGCCGCCCATGGTGACCCCGGTCAGCAGGACGGGCTGCCTGCGCTGGGTGGCCTGGCGCAACTGACGGTTGATGATCATAGTTGGTGAAGGCAAGATCAATTTGAACCCATTTTCGATATCGAGACGGGAATCGTACAGGAAGATATCTTGTGTGCCGGTGCCAACATCGATTGTAAGGATCTTCATGTGCTAGACCTCTGACTCTCGATTCAGTCCAAATACTTTGACGATAGGCAGCACAGCGAGAATTCCAGTATTGGGCTTGTTGAGATTCCCGATGATATTCTCGGTAGCCCGGACGACCCTATTAACGGTTTCGTCATCTTCGACCATGGTAAAAATGGTGCGATTGAGCTGCTCTTCGTGGCAAAGGATATCTTCTAATCTAGGGATCAAGGGGATGTCGTCGCGCAACGCTGTGCTCTGGCGGAGGCGCCCAAGCCCGGTGCTGGGAAGGATGGTCACTCCAGAAACGCCGGCTTCATCCCAGGCATTTAACACAGCCTCTAAATTGTTAGTATCATGCAACACAAATAGAATCAGATACATCACGAACCTGCCTCCAATGGATTGACCCGCTTTGTGGGCGGGGAAAGTTTGAATGAACTACGCAACAGCGGTGGCGTGACCAGGGTGGTTACGATGACCATGGCGACGATGGCGGAGAAAGTGACGCTATCTAAAAGGCCCTGACTGGCGCCGAGCTGCGCTACGATTAACCCTACCTCGCCTCTAGAAATCATGCCGATGGAGACTTGAAGAGATTCTGACCATGAAAACCTGCCAAGGCGCGCTCCAATCCCAGAACCGATCAGTTTTCCAAGGATTGCAATCAAGGAAATAGCGAGAGCAATCCATAGCGCTTCGGCGCCCAGGGTTGAAATGTTAACACCCAGGCCGATATCGACAAAAAAGATGGGGACAAAAAACCCGTAGGCAATAGCGCGCAGGCCGGGTTCTATTTCGCTTTTTTCAGGGGTTCTTGAGAACATCAAACCGGCAATGAATGTCCCGGTGATGGCGGCCATGCCGCCGATCAATTCGGCGGCCAGCCCATAAACCAACATGATGACAATTGCAAAGGATAATGAACCCTGGCTGATCGAAAGTTTTTTGACAAAACGGGTAAGGCGCGGTAGCACCCAAAGGCCGAACCCTGCGGATAATGCTAAAAACAAGATCATTTTTAGTACGACGAACAAGATATGCATGACGCCACCGCCACCGCCGATGACTGCAAGAAAGATGGATAGAAGTAGAATTACCAGGATATCATCGAAGACGGCTGCTCCCAAAAGGGCAAAACCAACTCGGCTTCGTAAGGCTCCCAACTCTATTAATGTTTGCGCGGAGATACTGACGCTGGTGGCTCCGAGACTCAAGCCCAAGAAAAAAGCCCTGTCGGAAGGTTGGCCGAGGATTAATCCCATACCATAGCCAAACCCCACTGGAACGACCACGCCGAGGATACCTGAAAAGGCGGAGACCCTGGTGTTTCGCCTTAGTTCTGAAATGTGCAGTTCCAAACCTGCGATGAACATCAGAAGTAAAACACCCAGTTCTCCTAACTCGTAAACAATTTCGTGTAAATGTTTATCGGTGATGAAAAATAAGTGGGTAAGATCTATAAAGGAAGGCCCTAAAAAAAGACCAACGATCAATTCTCCAAGAACGGAGGGCTGACCAATGCGGGTGCTTAAGTAGCCTGCAATTTTTGCGGCGAGAATGATGATGGTGATGGTAAATGCTAGTTGGAGGAACGGTGTCATGATTGCTTAGTCTCAAATCTTTTGAGGTGTAGTTTACCATAATTGTTAATACTCTCACAGCAAAGCGGAAGAACAGCGATCCTTTGAAAATGGAGCAGGTTGAGCCAAGACCAGGGAATGCGGCTTTCGGCGCAGCTATGAATGATGTGAGAGCGCGAATCATGTATACTGGTGTTACACTCGAAATTACACGAGCAGAGGTGCAAGGTATGAGTCTGGATTCAGAACACAAACGATGGGAAGAACAAATCTTACAACCTGTTCTGGCGCGTTCTCCAGAAAGAAAGCAAGTTTTTGAGACTCCTTCGGGCATCCCATTGCCAAGATTAGCACTCCCCTTCGAGATTGATTATCTGGAATCGCTGGGGTTTCCGGGAGAGTATCCCTTCACTCGCGGCATCCAACCAACTATGTACCGCGGGCGGTTGTGGACGATGCGGCAGTACGCCGGGTATGCGACTGCTGAAGAATCTAACCGCCGGTACCGCTACCTTCTTGAACAAGGGCAGACAGGCCTCTCGGTGGCTTTTGATCTGCCGACGCAAATTGGTTATGACGCCGACGACCCGATAGCCAGCGGTGAGGTGGGAAAGGTGGGTGTCTCGATCTCGTCTTTGAGAGATATGGAAGACCTTTTTCGCGATATCCCGCTTGACAAAGTATCTACCAGCATGACCATCAACGCGCCGGCGGCTATCCTGCTGGCGATGTATATCGTGGTCGCGCGGCGGCAGGGGATAGCCGAACAGCGCCTGCGGGGTACGATTCAAAACGATATCTTGAAAGAATATGTGGCGCGCGGAACCTATATCTTCCCCCCTGGCCCTTCGATGCGTTTGGTCACCGACATCTTCAAATACTGCCAGGCCAATCTTCCCCATTGGAACACGATCAGCATATCAGGATATCATATTCGTGAAGCGGGATCGACGGCTGTGCAGGAAGTGGCCTTTACGTTGGCGAATGCAATTGCTTATGTACAGGCAGCCGTAGACGCCGGTTTAAAAGTGGATGAATTTGCCAGCCAACTTTCGTTCTTTTTCAACGCGCATAACCATTTTCTGGAGGAGGTGGCAAAATTTCGGGCAGCCAGGCGGTTATGGGCCAGGATCATGAAGCAGAGGTTTGCGGCGCAGGATGCGAGATCGTTGATGCTGAGGTTTCATGCTCAGACAGCCGGCTCAACGCTGACGGCGCAGCAGCCGGAGAACAATGTTGTGCGCGTAGCCATTCAGGCGCTGGCAGCGGTTATGGGAGGTGCTCAATCCTTACACACCAACAGCATGGATGAAGCCTTGTGGCTTCCAACGGAAAAATCTGTCCGGGTGGCATTACGTACCCAGCAGATCATCGGATTTGAATCCGGCGTTGCCGATACCGTTGATCCTATGGCCGGTTCTTATGTGATCGAAAGCCTGACGGACGAGATTGAGAGACGAGCAGAAGGGTATATCCAAAAAATTGATGAGATGGGAGGGGCTCTGGCCGCCATCCAAAAAGGCTTTATGCAACGCGAAATACAAGAGGCTTCTTATCGAAGCCAGAAGTTGGTCGAAAATAACGAGCAGGTCATCGTTGGGGTAAATGCTTTCCAGACCGAAGAGATGCCAGATCTGGAACGTTTGTCTGTTGATCTTTCTATTGAGCAAACACAGCGAGCCAGTCTTGCGAATCTTCGGGCAAGCCGCGATCAGAGCCGGGTTCAAGAACTGTTTCTACACCTTGAGCGTGCAGCGCGAAGCGATAAGAACTTAATGCCACTTTTTATTGAATGTGTTGAGAATTCAATCACTTTGGGCGAAATTTGCAAGATTTTAAGAAGTGCCTGGGGGGAATATGAACCCACGACGTGGTTATAAGATCCCCTCTAAGGGGAAGGAGGCAAGACGGGATGAATATTCGAAAGATCCATCATGTGGCAATCGCCGTCTCGGATATTGAGGCGGCGCTGACTTTTTGGCGTGATGCACTGGGATTGGAGCTGGAGCGTGTTGAAGATGCCCCTAGTCAAAAAGCCGCCATTGCTTTTATTCCTGTAGGCGAAAGTAAGCTTGAGCTTGTCAAACCCACTGAAGAAGGGACAGGTGTGGCAAAGTTTCTTCGTGAGCGCGGCGGCGGGATGCACCATCTTTGCCTTGAAGTTGATAATGTTGTTGAGACGCTGGCGAACCTGAAGTCTAAGGGTGTGCGGTTGATCAATGAGACACCAATTGAACTTGAAGGGAGGAAGATGGCTTTCATTCATCCTAAAAGTGCAAATGGGGTCTTAGTGGAGCTGTATGAGCTAACAGGTTAACTGGCAGGGAAATCTTGTTCTGGACAAGTTTATGGCTTTCAGGTATGATTTAATCCTGTGTTACTCTGAGAGCTTCTGAGCGTTTCGAGGTGTGCTTTTTTTGATTTTCGGGGAATCTTAAAGAAAATTGTCATCTTTGCCGGGAGGTTCGATGTCTGAACAACTATTGGAGAGTTTTGCGAGCGAGTTACAAAAAAAGATCGAAGGTTTTGAACCTACTTATGGCATTCATGATGTTGGAACTGTTCTGGAGGCAGGCGACGGGATCGCCCGAGTGAACGGTATTAAGAATGTTCGCGCTCAGGAATTGGTTGAGTTTTCAAACGGTGTTATTGGAATTGCTTTTAACCTTGAAAAAGAGACAGTTGGGGTCATCATTCTTGGGGAGTATTCCGGAATCCATGAAGGAATGATGGTCCGTTCCACCGGCAGGATCGCATCCGTTCCCGTAGGTGATGGATTGATTGGACGTGTGGTGAATCCGCTTGGCGAGCCTTTAGATGGAAAGGGGCCGATCAAAGCTAGCCAGTACAGGCCAATCGAACGGATTGCCCCCGGTGTAGTTGCCCGGCAGGACGTTGATACGCCGGTTCAGACTGGCATTAAGGCGATTGATGCGATGATCCCCATTGGCCGTGGACAGCGCGAATTGATCATCGGCGATCGCCAAACCGGGAAAACAGCACTTGCAATTGATACCATCATCAATCAAAAAGGAAAAGACCTGATCTGCATTTACGTTGCCATTGGGCAGAAGAAATCAGCGGTGGCACGGACGGTTGCCTTGCTGGAGCAATACGGCGCCATGGAACATACGATTGTTGTCCTGGCGGCATCCGATGAGTCGGCGGCAATGCAATATATTGCTCCCTATGCCGGATGTACAATGGGCGAGGAGTTCATGGAAACCGGGCGTGATGCCTTGATCGTTTATGACGACCTTTCGAAGCACGCCTGGGCATACCGGCAGGTTTCGCTGCTATTGCGCCGCCCGCCGGGACGCGAGGCTTATCCAGGAGATGTGTTCTATTTGCACTCCCGCCTGCTTGAACGAGCAGCCCGGTTGGCGAATCATTACGTTATTGTTCCAAAGGACTATTCAAAGCCCATCGCACATGAAAAAGATGGCATTGACGGAAAGGTGTATGATGGTCCTCTTTCTCTTACCCATGCCCGTGAGGCGTTGGAGGCAATGGACAAGGCAGAGGATTTTAAAATTGTGCGGGTGGAAGGCACTGGCGGCTCCCTCACAGCGTTGCCAATTATTGAGACCTTGTTGGGGGATGTTTCGGCGTATATTCCGACGAATGTCATTTCGATTACTGACGGTCAGATTTACCTGGAGTCGAATCTGTTCAATGCAGGCATTCGGCCGGGGATCAACGTGGGTATATCGGTATCGCGCGTAGGCGGGGCGGCTCAGACCAAAGCAATGAAACAAGTTGCGGCGCGGTTAAGGCTTGATATGGCCGCTTACCGTGATCTGGCTGCTTTTGCACAGTTCGGTTCGGAGCTCGATAAGTCTACACAGGCGCAGCTGAATCGTGGACAACGGCTGCAAGAGATTCTTAAGCAGGCGCAATATCGGCCAATGTCTCTTGAGAATCAGGTCATCATTCTCTTCGCGGGAACTAACGGATATGCAGACGCGATCCCGGTTGATAAAATAAGGGACTGGGAGCAAGATCTTTTGCGTTATCTGGAGAAAAGTCAGCCAGAGATTGGCAAAGACATTTCTGAAAAGAAACAAATTACCGAAGACACCCTGGAGAAGCTTCATAGCGCTATTCGTGCTTTTAACGCTGCCTGGCAATCCTAGACCAGCTTGTATGTAAGGATATTTCATGCCTTCGACACGAGAAATGAGACTGCGGATTCGCAGTGTAAAGAATATTGCGCAAGTTACCAAGGCATTGGAGACCGTAAGCGCCAGCAAGGTGCGCCGGGCAGTGCAGGCCGTAGCGGCTACTCAGCCTTATGCAGAGAAAGCCTGGAAAGTATTGCTTCATCTGGCCCGCCAGCCCGGCCATAACAACCTTCATCCTCTGCTCAGTAAGCGCCCGGAAATAAAGAATGTTCTGGTGTTAATGGTAAGCGGCGACCGGGGTTTGGCTGGCGCATACAATGTGAATATCCTCCGGTATACCTTGCAAAACTGCTTAGAACTCTCAACGCCGGTGTCTTTCGTAGTGGTTGGGCGCAAGGGACGCGATCTGCTGATCCGCCGACAGTTGAAAGTGATTGCAGAGTTCAGTCATTTGCCATCTCCTCCGGCTTATGTAAATGTTTCTCCCATTGGTCGGCTGGTGGTAGATGAATATTTGAAAGGGGCATTTGATCAAGTTTACCTGGCTTACACGGAATTCAAGAGCATGGTGCGCCAGGAGACTGTATTCCGCAAATTATTGCCCCTGGAAGTTGAATTCCTTCCTGAGGGGCAGAAATCCTATAACGTAACCCACCATAAAACGAATTCTGTATTTACTTATGAACCCGATCAGAATGAAATTTTGGATCAGATCATCCCTCGTTTTACCGGGTTGCAGGTGTATGCGGCTATCCTTTCTTCTCAGGCTAGCGAACATGCCGCTCGTATGATTGCCATGAGAAACGCGACGGATAACGCTAAAGAATTGATCGCGCTTTTGCAACTGGAATATAACAAAATACGGCAGCAGGCGATTACAAATGACATGCTCGATATTGCAGGTGGGGCGGAAGCATTGGCGCAAGTTAGAGCGGTGATAGAATAGCGGATAATTTTTGAAATAACCAGATTTCTGGAGGAAGGTTGGACATGGATCAGGCGACGGGTCAGGTTGAGCAGGTTTTGGGCAGTGTTGTTGACATTGAGTTTTTGGAAGGCGGTCTGCCGGAAATTTATGAAGCCGTCGAAGTTGACCGCGCCGAAGGTGGACGCCTTGTATTTGAGGTTCAGAAGCATCTTGGTGAAAACACCGTTCGATGTGTTGCGATGGACACAACGGATGGTTTGCAGAGAGGAACACCAGCGGCGCGAACCTATGCGCCTATCAAGGTACCGGTTGGGGAAGCGACACTGGGAAGGATTTTTAATGTGCTGGGCGAGCCCGTTGATCACAAGGGGCCTGTCCAGGCCGAAGCCCATTATTCTATTCACCGGCCAGCCCCCAAGTTCGAGGAACAGTCAACGCGGGTTGAGGTCTTTGAGACGGGCATGAAGGTTGTCGATCTGATTGCGCCGTTCACAAAGGGTGGCAAGACCGGTATTTTTGGCGGGGCCGGGGTTGGAAAAACTGTGATCATCATGGAGTTGATCCGATCTATTGCCAAAGAGCACCAGGGAAAATCGGTGTTTGCTGGCGTAGGGGAACGCACCCGCGAGGGCACGCAACTGTATCGTGAAATGCTCGAATCAGGTGTAATGAAAGATACCGTGATGGTCTTTGGCCAGATGAACGAACCACCAGGTGTTCGTCTGCGGGTGGCTTTGACGGGACTGACGATGGCTGAGTATTTTCGCGATCAAGGGATGGACGTATTATTATTTATTGATAATATTTTCCGGTTTACGATGTCTGGTTCCGAGGTTTCGGCACTTTTAGGCCGTATGCCCTCGGCGGTAGGTTATCAGCCCACCCTTGCCACTGAGATGGGTGAGCTTCAAGAGCGGATTACCTCCAGCCGGCAGGGGTCAATTACTTCTATGCAAGCGGTATATGTTCCGGCTGACGACTATTCAGATCCTGCGCCGGTGGCAACCTTTACCCACCTGGACGCGACCATCGCGCTAGAACGTTCCATCGCCGAGAAAGCAATTTATCCAGCGGTTGATCCCCTGGCTTCCACTTCTCGAATTTTGGATCCCGGAATTGTTGGGGAGGAGCATTACCGGGTTGCACGTGAAGTCCAACAAGTATTACAGCGTTATAAGGATTTGCAAGATATCATTGCAATTTTGGGCGTTGATGAGTTGAGCGAGGATGATAAAGTGATCGTCAGCCGGGCGCGGAAGATTGAGCGTTTCTTTTCGCAGCCGATGTTTGTGGCAGAACAGTTCACCGGTCGCCCTGGCAGGTACGTACCCTTAAGGGAAACTGTGCGAGGATTTAGGGAAATCTTGGAAGGGAAACACGATGATCTTCCCGAACAAGCTTTTTATATGGTGGGGAGCATTGATGACGCACTCGAAGCCGCGAAGCAACTGCGTGAATAAGGCGGGGAATAATCATGGCCATTCGCTGTGAAATTGTCTCACAGGACCGCATTGTATACTCCGGCGATGCAGATATTGTGGTTTTACCTGGTGCGGATGGATTTATGGGAATTTTGCCCAACCATGCCCCCGTATTGACCGTTCTCCGCTATGGAATTATCACGGTTCGTAGCAAGGGGGAAGAACAATTATTCACGGTGGCTGGCGGGGTGGCAGAAGTTCAGCCGGACCAGGTGACGATTCTGGCTGATGCAGCTGAGAATATTGCTGAAATTGACATCCGGAGAGCGGAAGAAGCGAAACGCCGCGCTGAAGAGATGCTGTCTAAAGAGCCAACCAATACAGACCAGTACCTGGCAATTCAATCGGCGCTGAGAAAGTCAACGCTCCGAATTGATGCTGTCCGTCGATATCGAGAAAGAACCCGGCAACGGCCTTCCTCATCCAATTAAAAGAGGAGTATAAGGGTATATGCCTGTTTTTACGCGAGAGCTGGGGATAGACCTGGGCACAACGATGACTGTCATCGCTGAGGGAAATCAGGTTTTGTTGCAAGAGCCCACGGTCGTAGCGATTATTGTGGAAGAACAAAAAATGGTTGAGTGGGGACAGGCAGCCAAAGATATGTATGGAAGGGTTCCGGAAAGCATCGAAGTCGTCCGTCCTTTACAATTTGGGGTGATAGCTGAGTACGAGATTACAGAAAATTTGTTGAGCTTTCTGGTTAAAAAGGTCTCTGGTCCGATGTTGATCTTTCGGCCCCGGGTGATGATCACGGTTCCCTATGGGGTCACCAGCGTTGAAAGCCGGGCTGTTCATGAGGCTGGTCTTGGATCCGGCAGCCGGGAAGTATTTCTAATTCAGCAGCCGCTGGCTGCGGCGATTGGGGTTGATCTGCCGATTTCTACACCGTCTGGGAACATGCTGATCGGCCTTGGAGGGGGCACCACGCAGGCGGCAGTACTTGCGATGAACAGTATCATCTCGGCAGAAACTTCCCGCACCGGCGGTTTGAAACTGGATGAGGCGATCATCACTTTCGTTCGCAAGAAATACGGGGTCGTCATTGGTCAACCGACCGCCGAACAGTTGAAAATTCGAATTGGGGCGGCTGTTCCGCAAGACCAGCAGCAGATCATGGAAGTTCAGGGGCAGGACCAGATCACTGGTTTGCCCAAGCCCGTTACCTTATCGACAGAGGACGTTGTCGAAGCATTGCAAGAACCGCTTGCGGAGATTTCGAATACTATTCGGCGTGTACTGGAAAAAACGCCACCAGAATTGATCTCGGATATCATTGACCGGGGAGTGGCGTTGTGCGGCGGCGGGGCGTTGTTGCGGGGGATCGATAAGTACTTAACCAAGTCGCTCGGAATCCCCGCCTATCTTGTGGATGAGCCTCTGACCTGCACGGCACTGGGCGCAGCGCGCGCCATAGGAATGCGAGATGTTCTGCGCCGGAGTTTGCTCACGGCATGAGTAACAGGCTGATTCAACGGCGTCGGCCTGATTTTTTCTAATCGATATAGTAGGTCATGTGTTGCAACTGGATCAGGGGGTCGATGTATTCGACGTGAATGCCTTTAGGGAGGCTGAGGGGAACCGGGGCATAATTGAGGATGGCTTTAATGCCGGCGTTTGTCAGTTCTTCTGCTACGGCCTGGGCGTTCGAGGCGGGTACTGTCAGCATGGCTATCTTAATTCCTGAGCCAAATAACAGGGCTTTAACTTGGCTGGCATCTTGAACGACAAAATTTGCTATCTTCGTGCCAATTTTGTTTGGATCATTGTCCACAATTAAGGCGATGCGAAAACCGCGGTTTGCAAAGCCATTATAATTTGCGATGGCATGACCCAGACTGCCGGCGCCCACCAGGAGGATATCCCACATTCGGTCCACTTTCAGGATCGTTTGGAGCTGCCCGATTAAAAATGGGATGGAGTAACCGGTGCCTTGTTTACCAAACTCGCCAAACTGGGAGAGATCCTTGCGGATCTGTGCGGCTGTATATCCCAACCGATCTCCCAATTCCTTGGAAGAGGTGGTATGTCTTCCTTCCTGGTGCATTCGTTGAAGAGCCTGGAGATAGCGAGGCAATCTGCCGACGATGATGTCTGGAATCGAACCATTGATCATTTTATTCCCTCACCATAAGGTTTCTATAACTAATTTATCATATATTAATCCATTGTCAATCTAATTTGTGGCACTACCTTTCTGATTCAGCTCTGCATTCATCAGGGAGGGAAGGTAAACTTGACCGAAAAACTTTTTGGACCCTGTATTGTTAAAAGCGTTACCGGAAAGGGCAGGTAGTGTCCGAGGGGGTATCCGAAGCTGGGATTTTCAGGTTGGCTCATCCACTTATACGAATCATGGAATGAATCCTGGCGATTGCTGGCAGCAACAAGCTGGATGCTCGGCAGAAGAGAATCATCTATATTTTCGCCGGAAACCAGTCTATCCAGGCGCTCTTTCCACTTTGGAGTGTCTCTTTGTTCTGGCAGGATAAGTAGTGGAATGCGGGTTGTCCTCGCTTGTTCTGAGCGGTATTCCACCAGAAGGTTGTTGGAAACGATGGAGAATGTTTTTTGAAGGCTACCGTTTGCGGCGTTAAAAATGATCTGATTTTCTTTGATTTCGGCGAAGAATGGTTGGTGTGTATTTTCCAGGTCTGAGAAGGCGCCCGGAATTTCATTGGGGTCGGAGGCTGGCCCGCTTTCCAGTTTCCAATCGACCGAATCGCTCAACCCAACAGAAAATTGCGAGGCAGGCCCAATCCATTGCTGAGCACCCTGGGTGTTCCTGGCGATCAGGATCAACAGGCGAGCGCCGTCGGGTTCATATGTCGTAAATAACTGCTTTGACGCCAGCATACATTCCATTTCCCCGTCCCAGTCCAGATCTACCGCGCAGGTATGAAGTGTCGCCGGGTTTTGAAGCCATTTTATCCCAGCAATTAGATGTCCAACGTTGCCCAGGTAATTGACCTGGAGCTGCTGGAGGCGTTCATCTGCCGTCGGTTTGGTCAGGTTGAGAAACATCTGCCAGGCCTGGTCGGTCATCTTGCCTTCTGTCAGCGATTCCAATTCCTGACGGAGAGCGTTCTTGAGTTCTGGATAGGCGAGCGCGGAGGATTTGATAAAGCCAGCGGCTGAATAAGGTTTGAGTGGTAAGTCGTGGGGGGTGCAAAGCAGATTTTCACAATCCTGAAAAATATAGCCCTGACGAGTAGGAAGGGTGAGCAGATCCTGCTGTGTGAGAACATGGATCCACGGGTGAGATTGAATATACTCAAAAGCTAACTGACTGCTTTGCGCGTCCCCCCATGCGCTTTGGGACAGGCTTCCGCCGAAAGTTACGAGCGTTTGCGCGTTCCCCGCCTGTGCTGCTTTAACAAGCTGCTGTTTTGCGGCAATGGTCAAACCGGCCTGGTCTATTTCCATATTATTCTTCTGAGGGGATTGGAATGTTTGTGGCAGGGGAATGAGCCGAATGGATTGCCAGGTATAAAGAGAGTCTGAGTATGGTAGCACTGCAAACGCCGCTTTGTAACGATTGATATTGTAAGATTTTGAGGAGAGCGAAGCGAATACAAGAGGATGGTCTGGGAAGGCAAAATTTCGACTGACCGCTCGACTCAAGCGCAGGCTCTGTCCCACGAATTCTGGATCTCCTATACCCACATCGGGTAGAATGAGAAGTCCCTTTTCGGCTAATTGGCGGATTTTTTCTATTTGTCCCAGGTAGTTCAGCGCCGCAAGACTGTTTGGTTTTTTGAGATCCAGTAAGACGACGGGTGTACCAGTTTCCTCGACCGCCTGTAGTAAATAGCGCAAGCCGTGACGCTGTCCAAAGGGGCCGGTGTGAGCGCCGTCCCAGCGGCGGAGGGTCTGAGCAGGGGTGAAGCCGGGCATCAGATCATAAAATACCAATAGGAGCGGGGCTTTATAGGAAGACGAAAGCGCAGCAATGGGGATCTGGGGGGTAGGGGGCGCCGCAGGCTGACCTTCACCATCCAATATCGTGGCAGATAGGTTTTCTACCTGGTGGGTGGAGGCAAAGCTGGGGTTATTGATCTCGATAACAACGTAATCCAGCTCTGTCTTCCAGTAGATTTTTGGATTCAGACCGTGAACTGGCTGTTGATTCTGATCTTCGATGGACGGCTCGTGCCCGTTGGTTGCCCAGATATGGAATTTAGCCAATTTCAGATCTTTGATCTTTGAACGAGGCCTGAACCCGACGTTAAGCTCAATGCTGATATTTGGCTGCTGGGGGAGATCCAGAAAATCCAAGCGGAATTGGATTTTTTCATTGGAATGGCGGGCGTAAATGGCGACCAAGTCTTGGGCTGGGTCGGCCAGATTGAGTCTGTCGAAGTAAATGAGATCGGCAAACATCCACTCATCAAATGGGGATGAAAAAGAACTGGAAGGAAAGATCCCAAAGCAGCTTGATAGCAGCAAAAAAACCACAGCGCTGAGAAAAACTGTTTTCAATTTCATGAGCGTATTATAAACAAAATGCGCTCCAGGACCGGCAGGCGCTGGAGCGCAGAAAGGATAGTTTGCAGCATGGTTTAATCTCTGTTGCGGTTTCCCAAAAGCAGCAAGGCGTAATACATCAAGGTGGATATTGCTTGGATTGCTGCCGCGACGTAGGTTAGGGCGGCGGCATTCAAGACGCTGTTTACTCCGGCGGCCTCTCCCTGGTAGATGACGCCGGAATTGAACAACCATTCCTTTGCCCGGCGAGTGGCGTCGAACTCCACCGGTAAAGTCACCAGGGCAAATAGCGCAGTTGCGGCGAAAAGGATCAAGCCGATCCAGGCCAGCCTTTCTCCAAAAGCAGATGACATCAGTAACCCGACCATGAAAATGACAGGCCCCAGCCAACTGCCGATTTGGACGGTGGGAACCATCGCAGAGCGGATTTTAAGGGGAGCATAAGCCTGCTGGTCTTGAAGCGCATGCCCCGCCTCGTGAGCGGCTACGCCTGCGGCAGCGAGGCTATTGCTCCTGTAGACCGAAGGGCTGAGCCGTAAAACTTTTTGGGTTGGGTCGTAATGGTCGGAAAGAAAGCCGTGGGTTTCTTCTACCCTGACATGACCGAGACCATGGGCGTTTAACATTCTGCGGGCGATTTCGCTGCCTGTCAGGCCGGTGTTGCTGCGCACACGGGAATACCGGTTGAAAGCAGAATTAACTTTAAGTTGAGCCCACAGTCCCAACAAGAGGGCGGGCAAACTGATCAGAATGTAAAGCCCGTAGCCGGGAAAAAATGGAATCATCGCTTCACCTCTTCGTTAAGATATTCTGATGGTTAATAATCTTTTCACAGGCACATTGTAACAAGAGATTATTAATAGACCATAAGAGTGAATAAAAAACACCCGATGAAGGGTGTCTTGCTGGCGTCCCTGGGGAGACTCGAACTCCCGCTTCTGGCTCCGGAGGCCAGCGCTCTATCCACTGAGCTACAGGGACGTTGTTTATAGCGGTCATTTTACCATGATTAAAAGGGCTTGAGTAGATAAAAATCTTCGGTGGCGCTGGGTTGCACGAGCTCTGATTAAGCCCAATCGTCTTCCAAAACCATGAGCTTATTTTGCGAGTTGAAGAAGCTGTGTCCGATAGTTGCCGGGTCGCCCGAAGCCGGCCGGGAGCGCCGGGAAAGATTTTACCCCAGGAGAGAGGCTGAAAGCGCTGTCAATTCTGCCTTGATTTCTTTGATGTACCTGGAATTGCCCGTCTCTTCTCCAATAACCGCCAGTTGGTTCTTTTTGTGCGCCAGTTCGGCGCACAGTTGATAGAACCGGTTTGTTTTTCTAAAACGCCCTCTAAAAAGCGCTTTGATCCGGGCGGCTGTTTGCAACCAGGCCGAACAAGCCGTTTGGTATTGGCGGCTGGTGATCAAGCCTTGTTGCACTTCATCTTCCAGGAAACGGGCGAGCAATTTTCTTTCGCGGGAAATTGTCCAAAAGATGAAAAATAACATGGAAAGCCACCCAAGCCAATCAAACGAAGTTGTCAAAAAGATCCCTATTCCATCTGTGAAGAGTTTTGAGATCGTATTATGGACTGAATGGAGGATCACGGCTGCCAGCCAACCTGCGATTGGTGCAGCCCATCGAATGCTTCCTGAATGGCTTAACCTTCTCAATGCCAGCCCGATGCCAAAAAAGGCAGTATAAAAGGGATGTTGCCAGCCTACCATGACGACCCTGACGATGATCATGGCCGCTAACCCCTGCCAGCCGTTTTCTAAAAAGCCGTAGGAGTAGATGTAATAGGTATTTTCTGTGGCGGCAAACCCCAGAGCTGTGATGGCAGCATAGACGATGCCGTCTAAGATCGAGTCGAACTCGCTCCGAACAAGATAGAAGACCAGCAGAACTGCAAGGCCTTTCAGGCTTTCCTCAACGATTGGGGCTACAAATGTGCCTGTAGTAAAGGAAGCAAGTGTTTCTGACCCGGTGAAGATATAGACTCCTGTTCCCATCATGGTGTTGATAAGAAAAGCTGCGCCAGCGGCGATTACAGCGCCCCATGTAAAGGCAACGCCCAACAAAACGCCTGGCTCCTTTTCATAACGGTCGAGCCAGTAGATGAAGAGGGCAAAGAGCAGCATGGGGATAAAACCAAAAAACACCGAAACTAGAAAGCCCATAGCATCACCGTGAGGATTAGAGGCAAGGTTGTTTTATGAAAATCTATTCCCGAAAGACGATGCCCGTTCTCTCGATGTACGCAGAAAATGGGTCAAGGCCAAGCGCGGTAAGGACTTCATCGGGACGGCCTGTGGCTTGCTGGCCTGCCGCGAGGCGCATAAAAATTCTGTGGTTGCCAGCTTGCCGGATTGAATTTTCAAGCTCCAGGTTATAAACGAGGGGGCGCAGATCGTATTTTTTTCCGCGCCTTTCCCTGATGAGGCTCTCTGATTGCAGGAGCGTTTGGATACGGTCCTTGAGCTGCACGGCGGCGATTGCTGGGGAGATTTCTGCCACGTAATCCGCCGCGATGACCCTGGTTTGGGGGGAAGGGGCGTTAAGGGGAACTTCTTCTATGGCGTTAATGGTGATGCCCGGCGGAAGCGATTTTTCCAGGGTGGATCGAATTTCTTCATGATTTATCTGGTTATTGTTAATCCAGACTTCGATCAACTCGTTCCTGCCGGTGATCCCTAGTGGAAGGGGATTGGCCTGGTTCAGGCGGGGCTGTGGATGAAATCCCTGGCTGTAAGCCAGAGAGAGATTGGCACGGCGAAAAATCCGCTCCCAGGCTTTGTGAACGTCCAGGTTGCCGGTGTAACGAAAAGCCCCCCCTTTGGAGTAGTAGATCTGGATTCGGATCATTCAGGACGCTGCCGTTTCTAAAATGGTTTTTCGTGAAGGACTTCTGACTTCTGGGCATTTCCATGCCCTTCCAGGGAAAGCGCGCCGCATTTCCGTAAATACCGGAAGGATGCCGCAGGCATAGCAATTCTCGCGACAGTCGGCGCGCAAAACACCTGCCTCACTTCTCCTGAATTCTTCGATCAAATATTGCTTCTTCACGCCGATGTTGATGTGATCCCAAGGAAAGACCTCGTCGAGGGTTCGATGGCGATAGGTGTAGAAAGCAGGGTCCAGGCCGGCTTGCAGAAAAGCGTACTGCCAGGCTTCAAAGCGAAACTGATCCTGCCAGGCATCGAATTTTGCGCCCAGTTGCCACGCTCGATAGATTACTTCCCCGATGCGTCGGTCGCCGCGGGAGAGCCAGGCTTCCAGTTGTGTATCCCTGGGGTCAGTCCAGGTCAGTTTCAGTCCGGGGCCTGTCATTGTCTTGCGGAGGAGCACCTGTTTGGCTTCGATATTTTCCATCTCGTCGCAAGGCACCCATTGGAAAGGGGTGTGGGGTTTTGGGACGAACGTGCTGACCCCCGCGTGAAGGTTGGCGCGCCTGCCAATTTGTTTTCGCCCTTCGGCCAGAACCGCTTTACAAAGATCGGCGATGGCTTGCACGTCTTCAAGCGTCTCAGTAGGATGGCCGATCATGAAATAGAGCTTCAGATTGGTCCAGCCGCGCCTGTAAATTTCTCGGGCGGTCTCAAGCAGTTGTTCCGCGCTGATTGGCTTGTTGATGGTGTTTCTCAT
Organism: Anaerolineae bacterium; assembly: GCA_013178185.1. GTDB lineage: Bacteria > Chloroflexota > Anaerolineae > Anaerolineales > Anaerolineaceae > Ch132. Next base: position 43,108 of record JABLXC010000019.1, read on the forward strand.
GCGGTCGGTAGCGGCTTCTGGAGCCAGGGTGAATCCCCCGGACCGCCGCCCTTTTAGTTTTTCCAAAAGATCAACGGAAACTGTATCAATGCGCAGCGAGGGAAGAGAAATGGTCAGGTGCTGGCTGCTAAAACGTTCTGACACAGCGCTTACGAGCTCGGTGATCTGGCTGTAATCTGACGACGAAAGAGAGAGGAGAGCGATCTCTTCGTACCCGGTATTTCGGAGGGCAGTTTCAATGCTGGCGACGATCTCTGCTACAGGACGTTCGCGCACCGGGCGTGTAATCATGCCGGCATGGCAAAACCGGCAACCGCGCGTACATCCTCGCATGATTTCGATTGCCACACGATTGTGAACGACATCAATATTTGGCACAATAAAGTTCGTCGGCGGGAGCGGCAGGCGAGGAACAATACGTTTTGTCACCGGCAAAGAGCCGGATTCGTCGTTCCGTCTCTCAATGTGCGAAATTGTTCCATCCAGCTTATAGACCGGGCGATAGAATGACGGGACGTAAACGCCGCTGATCTTTGAAAGTGCCATGAGGAGCTTTTCTTTTTGCAGATGGGCTGCTTTCCACTGCTGGTGGGCATGAACGATTTCCAGGATCACGTCTTCTGCTTCGCCGATGACGAATGCGTCCATAAAATCTGCCATTGGCTCTGGATTGAAGGCAGCGTGACCGCCTGCTATGATGAGGGGATGGCTTTTCTGACGTTCGACGGCCTTTAGCGGGATTGAACTCAAATCCAATATGTTGAGGGTATTGGTATAGAGGGTTTCGTATGGAAGCGAGAAACCGATGATATCAAAAGCGGCGAGGGGCTGCTTGCTTTCAAGAGCATAGAGCGGAATTTCATTTTCCCTGAGAAGGGTTTCCATGTCCACCCAGGGAGCATAGGCGCGTTCGGCAAGGACGTCTTTTTGCTTGTTGAGGATATCGTATAGAATTGCCAGACCGAGGTTGGGCAGGCCAATATCATACAGATCCGGGAACACAAGAGCAACCCTGGTTTTGACGCTCTCCCAGGGTTTTATCACTTGATTTAGCTCGCCGCCGACATAACGGCCAGGCTTTTCGACCCGTAGCAAAATTTGTTCGAGACGAGCTTGAATTTCCATCGCAGATAACACAAATTAACTCCTCAAATTAACTACCGATAAGAAAACTAATTTTACCTTAAAGGATCCAAATATTGACTGATGGTCCTCTCTTTTTAGAAAATTCCTTTATACATACCGCCATCCACCGGGATAACCGCCCCAGTGAGATAGGAAGCAGCAGGGGATACCAAAAAGACAGCAACAGCGGCAAATTCTTCTGGGCGGGCGAGCCGGCCAAGCGGGCTTTCGGCTGCCTGTTTCTGATATTCTTCTTCGAGAGAGGTGTTGTTGAGCCGAGCGCGATACGAGAGCAAATCCTGGACGCGCTCTGTTTCTGTCCAGCCAGGAAGGATGGAGTTGAACCGTATCCCATGACTTCCCAATTCCAGCGCAAGAGATTTTGTCAGGCCTACCGTAGCCGCGCGGATGCTGTTCGAAAGGATGAGATTTGGGATGGGTTGCTTGACAGAAAGCGATGTGATTGTTAAAACGCTGGCGTTTTTTGACTTCTGCAAATGCGGGAGGGCGGCGCGGATCAGCCGTACCTGGCTCATAAGAGAGAGCTCGATCGCTTTGTACCAGGCCTCGTCATCAAGACTGGTAAAAGAGCCTGCCGGAGGGCCTCCGGCGTTGGCTACCAAAATATCCAATTCCCCATATTTTTCGACGGTTTTTTGCACCAGGAGTGATGGGATGGTGGGATCTGTGACATCTCCACAGAGAGGAATGACTTCGCCACCGGTTCTTTCTTTGATTTTCAGAGCGGAGGCGGTTAGATCATTTTCTTTCCGGCTGTTGATGGCAATTTTTGCCCCTTCACTGGAAAGGAGATGGGCGGTTGCGAATCCCAGGCCGCGGCTTGCGCCGATCACCAGGGCAATTTTGCCGTGAAGCATCAGGTCCATGGTATGTCTCCAAAGTTTGTACTTATATAATTTCGATGCGGTGGTCAATGATCTCGAGATCTGGAAATGCTTTGCTGCAGAAACGTACGACTTTTTCCAGTTCGCTCATCATAAAAGAACCATTATTGCCTATCATAACACCAACTACAATGCTCTCACCCCAGGAATCGAGCGCGCCTGCCTCGGCTACAGAGAGGTTGAATTCGCGATGAAGGCGAGTCAGGAATGGTTTGACCCGGCTGCGTTTCTGTTTTAGAGATGTACAGCCCGGTATTTGGAGGGTGAGAGTTAGCAGGCCAATGGGCGTCATGTTCTATTTTCAACGTGGAGTTCGTACATACTTTAACCGAAACGAGAGAGGGCGTCAATCCTGAAAAGTCACTCTTGCGGAATGTCCGCCCGCCGGGTACAATGACCCTCGTTTTATATATGTTAATTGGATGTCAAAAAATGGATATTGAGACCGCATACCAGCAAGCTTTGGACTACTTATATAGCTTTGTTGACTACAGCCTGACCAGGGCTTTCCGGTATTCGCCGGAAAAATTTGACCTGTCCAGGATGAAGAAATTACTCGAGCGCTTGGATAACCCTCACCTTAAGTATAAGGTTATTCACCTGGCTGGTACGAAGGGAAAAGGCTCAACGGCCTCGATGATCGCCAATGCGTTGGTATCTGCGGGATACAAGGTCGGTTTTTATACCTCGCCCCATCTGGTTGATTTCACCGAGCGTATTCAGGTGAATGGTCATTTGATTTCGCGTCAAAGCTTTGTGAATATTGTTGAATCGCTGAAACCGCACGTGGAGTTCGTCAAACAGGTTACAACATTTGAATTGACGACGGCCATCGCATTTTTATATTTTCTTGAACAACAGGTAGATATTGCTGTCGTGGAGGTTGGCCTTGGCGGCAGACTGGATGCAACTAACCTGGTTGACCCGCTGGTATCTGTCATTACCTCGATTTCTTACGATCACATGGCTGTGCTGGGAAATACCTTAACCAGTATTGCGACTGAAAAAGCCGGCATTATTAAAGAAAATCACCCTGTTGTCGTTTCTCCACAAAAAGGCGAAGCCCTACGGGCTATTCAAAAGGTGGCGTGGGAGAAAAACGTCCCTATCACTTTGGTGGGTGTAGATTATTTTTTTAAACCAGGCGAGCACTCTTTAGATGGCCAGACGTTGCTGATCTGGCGGAGCGATGAGCAATCCTTGATGGATCGGTATTTAGAACACCCTGAAAGTTCAGAATGGCAGCCGATGAGGTTGAAAATTCCACTTTTGGGCTTTCACCAATTGGAGAATGCAGCCACAGCTTACGCCGCTCTAATGGTTGCCAGAGAGCAAGGCTTAGCAATCCGAGATGAAGCCATTATCCAGGGTTTTGCTACGGTCTTTTGGCCATGCCGCTTTGAAGTGATGCAGCGGGAGCCACTGTTGATCGTTGACTCTGCGCATAACCGTGATTCGGCTCTGCGGCTGAGGCTTGCCATTGACGATTATCTTCCAGGAAAGCCGATTATTCTCCTTTTTGGGGCATCGGAGGATAAAGACATAAAGGGAATGTTTGCTGAGTTGTTGCCCCGGACGCATTTTTTGATTGCTACCGAGTCGATTCACCCGCGCGCTTTTGAAGCCTCGAAACTGGTTGAGCTTGCTCACCAATTTGGAAGCCCTGCGAAGGCTGTAACGCCTGTCGAACTGGCCGTGCAAGAAGCCCTGGCGCTGGCGGAACAAGAAAATGCGGCGGTGGTCGTGGCAGGGAGCTTGTTTGTTGCAGCGGCAGTACGTGAGATCTGGGTAAAAATGGGGAAGTCGCTACAGGTGTTTGAGACTGCAACCGTCTGAGAGAGCTTTATCATGAAATTGGATGATTGGTTTTCACGGCAAGAAAATCCGGATGATTTTTCCTCTTCTTTGAACAATCGAACTGAGGAACTCTACCGGATACCCAATTGCCAACCCGATGATGATGGGTTGATTGAGGCGCCGGTGTTAATTTTGAGAGATATCGTCGTTTTTCCTCATATGATCTCTCCCATCTTTGTCACACCGGGTCCGAATTTGCTGGCTATTCAGGAAGCGCAATTTAACGGCCAGACGGTCATTTCTATGGCATTGCGCGATCCCGAAATCGAGGATCCTCAACCTGAAGATCTGTTGCCAATTGGGGTTGAGATGGCAGTCGGGAGATTGCTGAGCATGCCGGATGGAAACAACTCAGCGCTGGTTCAAGGCCGCCGGCGCGTGGAAGTCCTTGAATTTGTCAGGCTTGAACCGTTCTTTCGGGTGCGCGCCCGTATTATCGAAGAGCCAACCGAGGTCGACCGCAAATTAGATGCGCTGATGCGCACAACGAGAGACCTGTTTGAACGCTGTGTCCAATTAGACCGAAGCCTGCCAGAAGAGGCACACCTGTTTTCGCTCAACATTAGCGAACCAGGCTGGCTTGCAGATATGGTAGCGACTGCAATTTCATTGCCCTTTCAAGACCGGCAGACTCTTTTAATGATCCCTGATCCTCAGGAACGACTTAAGCGGGTTAACCGCATGCTGGCTCAGGAATTGGATGTGCTTCAGCTTGAGGATGAAATTCATAGCCGGGTTCAGAGCGAAGTGGACCGGAGCCAGCGAGAATTCTATCTGCGTGAGCAGATGAAAGCGATCCAAACGGAGCTGGGGGAGGGGGACGTCTGGACGCGCGAAATTGCCGAACTGAGGATGCGGATAGACCAGAGCAAGTTGCCGGAAGAAGTGCACACCCAAGCCTTGAAAGAGGTCGAGCGTCTGGCGCAGATGCCAGCGATGGCCCCCGAAGTTGGAATTATTCGAACTTATCTGGATTGGGTGCTGGACCTGCCCTGGGTTGAAGAAACTGAAGACAACCTGGATGTTCGTCATGCCGCCGAGGTGCTGGAAAAATATCACTTTGGTTTGGGAAAGGCGAAAGACCGTATCCTTGAGTATATCGCTGTTCGCAGTCTGAAACCCAAACGATCCAAACAGCCGATTTTGTGTTTTGTGGGTCCGCCTGGAACCGGCAAAACCTCCCTCGGCCGATCTATTGCAGAAGCGTTAGGTCGAAAGTTTGTGCGGATTTCGCTGGGGGGAGTGCGCGACGAAGCCGAAATACGAGGACACCGGCGGACCTACATTGGTGCGCTTCCTGGACGCATCCTACAAACCATGCGCAGGGCAGGCACGGTCAATCCTTTGTTTATGTTGGATGAGATCGACAAGCTGGGTCAGGATTTCAGAGGAGACCCGGCCTCGGCGCTTTTGGAAGTGCTGGATCCGGAACAAAATTTCGCCTTTTCTGACCATTACCTGGAACTGGCGTATGATCTTTCGAAGGTGATGTTCATCACAACGGCGAATTCGCTGGGTGCAATTCCGGCAGCGCTCTTAGACCGGATGGAAGTGATCGAATTTCCGGGTTACATCGAGGAAGAGAAAATCGAGATTTCGCGTCGTTTTTTGATTCCCCGGCAGATCGAGGAAAGCGGTCTGGAGGAGAAAGAAATTATTTTCCCCGATGCGACTTTGAGGCGTTTGATCCGCGAATATACCTATGAAGCTGGCGTGCGAAACCTGGAAAGGGAAATTGGGCGCATTTGCCGAAAGGCCGCTCGTTTGAAAGCAGAAAACCGGCGGCATTTAAACCGTATTGCGCCTTCAGCATTAGAGAGAATTTTAGGACCTGCCCAGTTTTTTGAGACTGAAGCTGAAAGACAGGATGAAATTGGGGTTGCAACGGCCATAGCCTGGACGGAAAACGGCGGTGAAATCATGCCGGTTGAGGTTCTCATCCTGGATGGAAAGGGTACCTTGCAGATCACCGGCCAGGTTGGGGAAGTGATGCAAGAGTCTGCTCAGGCGGCTTTATCTTATCTGAAATCTCGTTCGCATGAACTCAAGCTGGATTCCACAATTTATGACCGTCTGGATGTCCATATCCACATCCCTGAAGGTGCAATCCCCAAAGATGGCCCAAGCGCCGGGATCACTATTGCAACCGCGCTAATCTCAGCCTTTACTGAACGTCCTGTATATAAGGATGTTGGCATGACAGGCGAAATCACTTTGCGAGGTCGGGTATTACCGATTGGAGGAGTCAGGGAGAAGGTCTTGGCCGCTCATCGGGCTGGGCTGAAGACGGTGATCTTGCCTGAAAGAAACCTGAAAGATCTGGTAGACATCCCTCGCAAGGTACGAGACGATATCAAAATTGTGCCGGTTGTTCACATGGACCAGGTGCTGGAAATTGCTCTTCACCCTCCAACCGAGAGCGAACCGAAAAAGGCGAAGCGTGTCCAGGGGGAGCGGAAGGAAAAGAAAGCGGGTGATGATGAGAACGCTTCTTCGGTCGCTGTGGAATAACCCATTCTTTTGATCTTTTTGACTGGGAACCTAAAAAGCAATGCGGATTGACAAAATTGCGGCTGAAAATTTAGCCGCAATTTTGTTTTCTTTCGACCGTTATTGCGGGTATTTTTCGTTTTGCAAGGTTTTTATGCCGTTTCGGATTTGGCCTAATGTGCGGTCCAATTCCATTTCAAGGCGCGTTAAGGTTTCAAGCACATAGTCGTCCGCTTCACGCTTTTGTATTTCGGTCTCTTGTTTGGCCTGACTAATAATCTGTTCTGCTCTGGCTTGAGCAGCCTGGACGATAGCGTCGCGCTCAACAATTTGTTCGCTTTTTTCCCGCGCCAATGCAATGGTGCGGTTGGCCTCTTCCTGTGCTTGCGCGAGGATGCGATCCTTTTGAGCCAGAAGCTGTTGGGCTTTTTTTATCTCTTCGGGGATTGAGACCCGCATTTGATCGATGATGTCCAACATTCTGTCTTCATCAACAACAACGCTGTGTGTAAATGGTATTGACCGACTTTCGTTGAACAGTTCTTCCAGACGATCAATCAAATGTAATATGTCCATGCGTTCCTCCACCCAGTGATCACAGGAAAAGGTTGCAATTTTCGAACCAATTACCGTAATGAGTAATTATATAATCTAATCTCGTAAAAATGATATCGGAACTACCTGTTGACTTTCTCCCAATTCCTGGAAACGACGGATCAGAGCCTTTTCTACAAAAGAGGGAACCATGCTGCTAACATCCCCGTTCAAAGAAGCGACTTCACGAACCGTTGAGGATGAAATGAAGGTGTGCTGTTCGCTGGTGATCAGGGCGACAATCTCTATTCGGGGTTCAAGATGATGGTTAGCCAGCGCCATCCGAAACTCATGTTCAAAATCGGAAAATACCCGTAACCCACGAACAATGACATCGGCGTTGATTTTCTTGGCGTAGGTAATCGTTAACCCCGAATATCCCTGTACAACGATATTGGTATCATCGGCAAAGGCTTGTTTTACCAGTTTTAATCTTTCTTCGGGTGTGAGTAGCAGGTTTTTCAAGGGTTTGTCGTAAACAGCAACAACCACCTCATCGAAAATACGAGAAGCGCGACGGGCGATGTCAATATGCCCGAAGTGAATTGGGTCAAATGTGCCGGGGAAAAGGGCTTTTACCATCTCTCAGCTAATATCTCCTTTGCCGCTAGTCCAGAAACGCGTTATCATTTTTTCGAGCTCGCGATGTTCTGGTTTAGTAAGTTCTGGGTCTTCTTCAAATAACGCCTGAGCATGTTTTCGGGCTTTTTCTATCAGCCTGACATCCATAAGGTTAGCCATTTTCAATTCTGTGTACCCTGACTGGCGTGTGCCGAGAAATTCACCCGGCCCGCGTTGCTCGAGATCGCGTTCTGCAAGGACAAAACCATCATTGGTTTCCGCCATGGCGGCCAGCCGTTCATTTTCGAGTGCATCTTCATTTTCGGGGATGAGCAAGCAGTATGCTTTGGCATCGCCTCGGCCGACCCGCCCGCGAAACTGGTGGAGCTGCGCCAGGCCAAAGCGGTTGGCACCCTCGACCAACATGACTGTCGCGTTGGGCACGTCAACGCCAACCTCGACGACCGAAGTGGATACCAGTATGTGGAACTCTCCTGAACGAAATCGAGCCATGGTTTCGTCTTTTTCTTCTGGCCGCATACGACCATGGAGCAGCCCAAGTTTGAGATTGGGGAAGACTTCAGTTTGCAAACGGCGGTGTTCCTCTACGGCGGCTTTTGCTTCGCCGTTTTCACCCTGTTCGATTAATGGATAAGTGATGAAAGCCTGGTAATTCTGGCTGATCTGATTGCGAATTAATTGATAGGCTCGCTCCCTTTCAAGTGGGTGAAGCACGTAGGTCTCAACAGGCTGCCTGCCTTCTGGCAGTTCGTCAATGACGGAAAGGTCAAGGTCGCCATAGACGGTTAGAGCCAGAGAACGGGGTATTGGGGTAGCGGTCATGACCAGGAGGTGAGGGTTGCTCCCTTTGGAACGCAGGGCCGCTCTTTGGGAAACGCCAAAACGATGCTGCTCATCAACGATGGCTAGCTGTAAGTGTTTGAACTGAATCGGATCTTCGATCAAGGCGTGGGTACCAATTACCAGCTTGATGTCGCCATTTTCCAATCCAGCGATGATTTGCTGCTTCTCTTCGCCTGGTGTGCTCCCGATCAACAACCGTATCTGTTCCGGCTTGAGCCATCCCGATACTGTTGAGAGACTCTTGACCAGGTTGGTCAGGTTACGATAGTGTTGTTCTGCTAAAATACTGGTTGGCGCCATAAAGGCTACCTGACCCTCGGCTAGGGTTACGATGCCCGCAGCCAGAGCGGCGATGATTGTTTTCCCTGACCCAACATCTCCTTGAATCAGCCGGTTCATCGGCTTTCCAGATGCCAGATCGTTTCGCACGTCGTTTAACGCCCGGATTTGAGCGGGCGTCAACCTGAAGGGCAAGTTTTGCAGGGTATTCTCTATCCACTCATCCGAAACCGTGAATTGAGCAGCACTCACTGACTGCCATGAAAATTTCTGTTTGAGGACGCCGAGCTGCAAGCAAAATATTTCATCGAAAGACAATCTTTCACGCGCCGATTTTAGCTTCTCAACTGTCTCTGGAAAATGGACTTGTAAAATTGCATCCGGCAGGTCGGTTAAACCAGCCGAATCGCGCACTTTTTGGGGCAGAAAATCTGTCAGGCGAGGCGACCAGAATGTAACCGTTTGAAACATTTTTTTTCGAAGCCACTTTTGCGTGATTCCAGCGGTCAACGGGTAAACCGGCACAATACGGTTGGTGACCAGGTGTTCCTGTTCTACGTGTTCCCATTCCGGGTTGTTGATGACGAAGCGGCCGAGGTAGATATCAATTTTTCCTGCTGCAACAATTTGCTGACCGGGTTTTAACTGGTTTTCAATATATGGTTTATTGAACCATGTTAATCGAATAGAACCGGTGCCATCGCTCAGAACCGCTTCGGTGATTTTTTGACTTCCAGAACGAAAGGGCCTGGAGGAAATATATTCGATGGTGCCGAGGATGGTTAGATCTTCGCCGTAGTTGACCTTCGAAATTTGCTTTAATTTGGAATAGTCATCGTAACGCCTGGGAAAATAATAAAGCAGATCTCCCAGGTTTTTTAACCCTAAATTTGCAAGTGTCTTGGCATGGCCTGGACCTATGCCCGGTATTACCGTCAGGGGGGCGTTTATCCCGATGTTTCCAGGCGCCTCTTTGGGTTGAAAAGGGGCGCTTTTCGGCTTGGGCGAGGGAGCTGCGCTGGACGGTTTTGAGCTCTGTGAATGGAACCGCTCCTGGACGGCAGGCTTTACCGCGGTTTCTTTTGGGATGCCGGATTTTCCATTGGTGTTTTCCTGGTCCAGAACCGCTAAAATCGAAGAGATTATCTCGGCGCGTTCTTGAGCAGTAGCGTCCTTGTAGCGGGATATTTTCTCTGAGATAGTTTCAATAAGGTGTTCGGATAGGTTGCTGTTGGCAGCGTCATTCTTCCAAGAGGGCAAAAACTTATCCAATCCTCCGACTACAGCCCGGTCATCGTACTTACGTTCGGTTTCAAGTTTCAGAATGTTTCGTAATTTATCAATTGAAGAAGGCATAAAACAATTTTACCGCAAACTTTTTTATGTATTGCGTCAACCGGTGCGCTTTGCAGATGGGTTCAATGATCTGTTGTTTTCGGGTTTTGGGGATCAGCGCCGCCTGAAATTCCCCCCTTCGACGGCAAAGATGCCGAGAGTGCGAGGGCCGAATAAGGTTGCCAAAGGCAGGTTGATGGGGTGCGCCGTAAAAGGGCTGCGGGGAAAGCATTGTTGAATATGTTCTCGTATCAGGTGAGCATCCTGGGGATTGGCCGGTGCGCTTTGCAGGAGGGCGATATGCTGGAGATAATCAAACTCGTCTAAAAATTCCTGAAAGTAATCCAAAACATGCCGCTGATTGCGGACTTTTTCGATGGGGCTCAGTTTGCCGTCTTCCAACGAAAAAATTGTGTATAAGCCGAGCATTTCACAGACAAATGCCTGAGCGCGGTCAACAAACCCGTTGTGGTGAAGGTAAGATAACCCAGGGATACCAAAAACCGCGTAAATTCTTGGTATCAGGCTGCGAACCAATTTGTCGATCTCAATCAGTGGAAGACCTTTGGAGGCTGCTTCGGCTGCGGCCTGAACCAGAATGCCCAGCCCGATCGAGGTGGTTTGGGAATCGATGATATGCGCTATGGTCCCTCGTTGGGTGCGGGCTGCCTCGGCTGCATTTGAACAGCAGAGGGACAATTCGGCTGAGAGAAAGATGCAAAGGGTTTCGCGGCAGGTTAGATTTAATTCGGAAAAGATCTGAGAGAAATATTCTGGCGGTGGCGCTTTGAGCTGTGGACTGATGGTTTGACTGGCATACAAAGGCAGAGAATTTGGCTTGACTTCGTCAAATTGTTCACACTTTTTTCCGTTTACTTCCACTGTTAAAGGAATAACCCGGACAAGATGCCGCCCGGGAAAGGAAGGTTGAGGGAATTGCGCAGTGCTATCCGTAATGATGCAAATCGGGTTCATTATTTATTATTCAATAGCAAGAATGAATTGGTAGTGGGGCTGGCCGCCTTCGTGTAACTCTATTTCATGATTTGGGTATTTAGACCGGATGCTATTGACGATTTCGTTCACCTGATTTTTGGTGATGTTATTTCCATAAAATAACGTAATTCTTTCTCTTTCTTCTGTGCCGGCTTTTTCAAGCAAGTTAAGGCAAGCCTTTTCCAGCGTATCGGTTGAATCGACGAGTTTTCCATTGTGAAGAGCGATGACTTCGCCTTCGTTCACATGGACTCCGTTGATCTCAACCGAACGAGTAGCCACGGTAATTTCGCCTGTTTCAACCTCAGTTAGCGCTTCGTTCATCTCGAGGACGATTTTATCGAAGTCGCCTTCTGGGTTCAAACGTAGCATTGCGCTCAGCCCTTGTGGAACCGATGTGCTTGGCACAACACGCACATTTTTAACGGTCATCGATTCGGTTGCTTGCGAAGCCATGATAATATTCTTGTTATTCGGCAGGATGATGATTTTATCGGTTGGCAGGTTTTCAAAAGCATGGAGGATTTCTTCCGTGCTTGGGTTCATCGTCTGCCCGCCAGAGACAATTGCTGCAACGCCGAGGCTGGCAAATATTTTCGATATGCCTAAACCGGGCGAAACCGCAACGACGGCGATCTGACCAGGCTCTACCGGGTTGAAATTAATCTGTGTCTCTTGCCTGCTTTCTATTTGTTCCATTTGGGCGATGAGATTCTCGATACTGACTTTTGTGATTGTGCCTATTTTCATGGTGTAATCGATGGGGGCGTAGCGATTCTCCGTAGGGACATGAATATGCATACGGTACATTCCATCCCCTTCGCCCACCTGGATGGAGGTGCCCATTTGGGAGAGGTCGTTGTAAAACTTTTCCAAATCCAATGATTGAGATGGCTGAAAATCTACGACGACCTCATAATCCTGGCCGGGTTCGATTGTCTCCATGGTTTCCGCCAGGTTCATCGCTGACAAAGGTTGGACACTTGTAACAGGATTTTCCAATGGAAGATCATCCAGTCGCCGTAACATGCCCTCAAAAAGAAAGAATAAACCTTTGCCTCCCGCGTCTACCACGCCTGCTTGTTTGAGGACGGGCAACAACTCTGGAGTAAATTTCACCGATTCGTCTGCGGCTTTAACGACAACCTCTAGAGCGGTCTTCAGATCATGTGCATTGCCCAAGACCTGTTCTGAGGCGGCGGCAATATCTTTGGCGACGGTCAAGATGGTGCCTTCTACGGGCCTGACGACCCCTTTGTAAGCTGTGTTCTTTGCCTCATTTAACGCTTTTACAAATGTTTCCGTGTCCATTGTATCGAGGTTATCCAGCGCGCGGGCAAATCCCCGCCAAAGTTGGGATAAGATCACACCGGAATTTCCCCGAGCGCCCATCAACGCTCCCTGAGCGATTGCATGTGCTATTTTGCCGATGTTTTTCTCAGTGGAGTTTGCGATCTCCTGGTAAGCTGCTTGCATGGTTAGCAACATATTCGTGCCGGTATCGCCATCTGGCACCGGAAAAACATTCAAAGCGTTCACGGTTTGCTGGTTTGTCTTAAGCCAAACCATTGCTGCTTCGACTAAATCTCTCAACCCCTGACCATCCAATACATCCAGCGGTGTGTCTGTTGGCTGATGTGGCTTCTGTAGCTCTTCGTTCATGGTACTCCTATTGATAACGGTATTCAGTTCTCTTTGCTTAATCAGGGTTGCTGATGCGCAAGCCGCGCACGTGCACATTCACATCGCCAACTGGTAAACCGGTTGCTTTTTCGATCTGGTAACGCACACTGGCAGCGACGCTTGCTGCAACCGATGTGATCCTAGTTCCATATTCTACAATGATATAGAGGTCTACGTTAACAGAGCCCCCTTTGAAATCAACATCGACACCAAGGTTGGGATCCTTGACAAGCACATTGGCAAGGTCTGCTGCCAGGTTTTTTGCTGCCAATCCCACCAGCCCGTAAGTTTCAAGGGCGGAATAATACGCGATGGTGGCAATGGCCCGTGGGGAAATGTAGATGTTTCCGATTGGGTTTGATTTTTCTCTCATAGTGCAGGCCCTCTAAGTGAATTAACCTCATTTGTTGATATTCGATACGGTTTGTGGTAAAATCTCTTCTTGCTGTGTTGAAGGAATTACGCAATCATTGTGTGAAAGGATAGTAGAAATGGCCAAGTGTGAGGCATGTGGCAAAAAGACAACTTTTGGGCATAATCGAAGTTTTTCGATGCGCGCGACCAATCGCACCTTTCATCCTAATCTCCAGCGGATTAGCGTTTTTGAAAAGGGACGAAAAGTACGCAAAGTTCTGTGCGCAAAATGTATCCGGACGATGGTAAAGAGCAATTAATTATCAGGTTTTTTACAACAGCAAAGATCACGGCCTGCGCCGCGATTTTTGTTTTAAACAGCAGAACGTAAAGCTTTGATCCCGCTGGCAATCCCTTGGGGGTGTTGGTAAATTGAACTGGCGGAAACAATAACCTGGGCACCGGCTCGATAAACTTCTGGCAAGTTTTCGGCAGTAATTCCGCCATCGACTTGGAGCAATGCCTGGGAATTGGCTGTTTTGATCATCTCTTTTACTTCTGCAATTTTGTTTATCATTTTTGGGATGAATTTTTGCCCGGAAAACCCTGGGTTTACCGTCATCACCAAAATGAGATCTACTATGTCAATCACAGATGCGATGTGAGCAGCAGGGGTGCCGGGGTTTAACACAACCCCTGGCTTGCACCCCAGGGATCGAATTTCCTGAAGTGTGCGATGAACATTGTTGTTGTTTTCTATGTGAATACTTATCCAGTTTGCGCCGGCTTTTGCGAAGCTTTCAATATGCCGTTCGGGAGCTTCTATCATCAAATGGACATCCAGAGGGAGCGTGGATATTTTCCGGCAGGTTTCAACGATGAAAGGTCCCATGGAAATATTGGGGACAAAGTGGCCATCCATCACGTCAATGTGAAGCCAATCGACCCCCGCCACTTCTGATTCGCGAATCTGATCTGCCAGGCAAGCAAAATTTGCAGAGAGTATGGATGCTGAAAGCAAGAACTTCTTCTTCGCTGGCATCAGGGCAGTCCTCGGCTGGAGGATAGATATAACCATATGTATAGCCAGAATGGAATCAATCCGCCTGCGGCGATTAACGCGATCAAACCTAATCCAATGCTGACCCAATCGATATCTAACGAGGTTGCCTGAGGTTTTGGCGCTGGTTTTGAAGGAAAGTTTATCGAAGCGCTTTGATTTGACCGCTGTGCAACCGGCTGGCTATCGACAGGCGTATAGGAAGAGGGAGTAGGAGTTGTAACCGTTGTGGCGGGGATATTCGCTGCATACGGGTCGGCCTGTTGGCTGAAGCTGATCAAAATCCGCCCAAGCTGATCGGCGGTGCGATAGCGGGAGGATGGTTCCTTGGATAATACTTTGAGGATAATTTGTTCTAGCGCCTGAGGAATTGAAGGATTGAGCCTGCGTGGTGGGATTGGGAGTTGCTCACGGTGCATCCGGGCCAGCTCGACGGGATCTTCAGCTTGAAACGGAAGTTGTCCAGTCAGAATTTCGTAGAGGATCACTCCCAAGGAATAGACATCTGAGGCGGGGGAAGGGGCGGCGCCGGCAGCCTGTTCTGGGGAGAAATATTGCGGGGAACCCCAGACAACGTCATGCTGTTCATCTGGATGGATGGTTGAAAGGGCTCTGGCAATTCCAAAATCGGTTACTTTGAGGCGCTGATCGGGGGTAACGAGCATATTATGAGGTTTAACGTCACAATGAACTAAACCAGCTCGATGCGCATATCCTATGCCGGCAGAGGCCTGTACCATGAGCGGAATGGCTTGATCCACCGTAAAATAGCGCTGCTGCTTCAAGATACTTTTTAAGTCAGTTCCGGGCACGTATTCCATGACGATGAAGAGTCGTTCATGGTCAAAGCCAAAGTCGTGCACGGTGACGATGTTGGGGTGCGAAAGGTTCGCGGCAGCTTTTGCTTCCTGGCGGAATCGTTCTCGAAAATTCTCATCTTTGGAAAAATCATGCCGCAATATCTTGATTGCAACAGGCCGTTCGAGCATCAAATCGTGTGCCTGATAGACAACTGCCATACCGCCTGTTCCGACCAGGTGCTTAAGCTGGTAGCGATTTGCCAGAAGAGAAGAAGATTGTTGTTCTATCTCCATAAAAAACGATTATATCATAGCTGTCCTTCTCGTCATTTTACCCAATCCGCGGATATAATACCTGCAGGGAGCGCCCAAACGGTGAAAAAGCTATTCCATTTTCTTAAAGAAAAACCTTTTTATGGTCTGTTATTGCTTTTTCCGCTGGCGATTATCGGCGAGTGGAATGGTTGGAGCTCGGTGGCGGTGTTTGTGCTTTCGGCGCTGGCAGTAGTACCGCTGGCAGGTTTGATTGGCGAAGCAACCGAGGCGCTGGCGATATTTACGGGACCGAAAATTGGCGGCTTATTAAATGCAACACTGGGCAATGCAGCCGAATTGATTATCACGCTTATGGCGATACGCGCAGGATTGTTGGAGCTGGTGAAGGCTTCTATAACGGGGTCCATTTTGGGCAACTTGCTTTTGATCCTGGGATTTTCCATGCTGGTTGGCGGCATTAAAAACGGCACCCAATCCTTTGATCGCAAACAGGCAGGCAACCATGCTATTCTCTTAATTCTTGCGGTGATGGCATTGGTTATTCCGTCCATTTTCAGCCATTCTATTGGTGGGGAGGGAAGTCTGAAGGTGGAAGCGCTTAGCCTGGGTGTAGCCGGCATTATCATCGTGCTGTACATTTTTGGGCTGATTTACAGTTACCGGTCTACCGCCAGCCCGATTACATACCCGGTCGAGGCACATCCCAACCACACTCGCTACTCGATTAAACAGGCAATCATTTTGCTAGCAGTTGCTACCATCGGCGTAGTTCTAATGAGTGAAATTCTGGTTCAGGCAGTCGAGAGCGTTGTTGTTGACCTGGGGTTATCGGAGTTTTTCTTAGGGATCATTCTTATTCCAATTATTGGAAATGTCGCCGAACATCTGGTAGCTGTCCAGGTTGCTGCCAGAAATCAGATGGAATTAAGCGTGGAGATTGCTCTATCCTCTAGCTCACAAATTGCGCTTTTTGTTGCGCCACTGCTGGTTTATGTCAGTCTGGTGATGGGAAACCCTTTGACCTTAATATTCAACCAGTTTGAATTGATCGCGCTGGGCGCCGGGGTGATTATCTCTGCACTTGTGTCGAATGATGGTGAATCCAACTGGCTGGAGGGTTTGGCTCTGGTGGCTGTTTACTTGATCCTGGGGCTTGCATTTTTCTTGATGCCGGTGTGAACCCTGCCTTATGTGGAACCAGATTGTCAAACGGTTAAATGTTTATGTGCTGGTCGGTGCGGGGCTTGTCAGCGTCGCGCTGATGATGGTATGGGCGGTTTTTAGCTGGCTGAGCGGGGTAAAGGAGAACAACACGGTCAGCCCGACTGCAGTTTTGTTGATCATTCAGGCGCCAACGATCACGCCGACCCAGTTGCCCAGTCCTACGCCTGACGTCAATGCCACGCAACAAGCACTGGAAGAAGCTGGAAAAATACATGTTGGCGGTTATGTCCAGATCACTGGAACCGGCAGGGATGGTCTACGCTTACGCGCCGGACCCGGCTTAAGGCAGCCCTTACTGTCTTTGGGGTATGATTCTGAGGTGTTTGAGGTCCGAGACGGGCCTGAGGATGTTGATGGCCTGGTCTGGTGGTATCTGGTTGCTCCTTATGACGACTCCAGGAGCGGATGGGCGGCGGCGGATTATTTATCGGCTGTTGCTTTGGACGAATAGCCATCTTGTCGCCCGCGCTCATAAAAGGATGTTGAGGGATGAATTTAGAAGAAAAACCTAATTCGATCACTATCGATCGGAAACAAAAAGTGTTGACTATTCTTTGGGCGGATGGACACCAGAGCGCTTATCCCTTTGGTTTGATACGGGCGGCCTGCCCCTGCGCATCCTGCCGCGGTGGGCATGAAAACATGCGAAATGAGCCCGATCCAGACGTTTTTAAGAGTAGACTGGAGGATTCGCCAGCGACCAGGATTCAAAACGCTGGCAGCGTGGGCTCATATGCTCTAAATATCCGCTGGGAAGATGGCCATGATTTTGGAATCTATACCTGGTATTTCCTACGGTTGTTGTGTCCATGCGCTGAATGTGAAGCTCGTTTTAGGGGGTGAAAAACAAGAAGTTTTTCATCTTTTTGGTCGCCTGTTTAGCCACCATAGCCCTGCACCCAAAAGGGCGGCAATGGCTGTTATCCCAACGGCAGCTTGCACCACAGTGGCCGGTTCCATGCCGGGCATGACCACCTGACCGTCTCCGTAATTCTTAAATAACTGTCCCCATTTGGTCTTTAATGCCTCTTCGACGCGTTTTCTGCCAACAAAGGGGTACCAGTAGACATTGTGGTAGAAGTTGCTGGCGAAATAGCTCCACGGAACCAATGGGGATTGGAGCAAAAATTTTTCGAATGGTTTCAATGGACCGTGATAAATCATTTTTTGACCGCGTGAAGCGAAGGTGTCTTCCTGGACGAACCCCCAAGGTTTTTCTTGGGCAATATCGTATCCAACGATTTCGATATCCTTCGGGTCGCCGACGCCCAGTCCCATCTCATGCGCGATCCGAATGAATGGAATGGACATAGGATCAAAGCCCTGAAGTTTTGCGGAAATTGCGTCGATTGCAACTTGATCTGCTGATGCGAGTAGGATGTCTTTTTCGTGCCATCGCATCGCCCTTGGGCCGGGGCCATCGCCGGCAAAGGTTCCATCCATCACGGCAAAGATGCCAGGATGGATTTCCCGCTGTATCATCAATAAATCAACCAAGGTTTCGTGAATCACGCTGTGCGTCCAGTGGCGGTTGCGGTGTAGCAAACCGCCAAAAGCATTTTTCATGGCGCCTGTAATGGTGGTGAATACATGGGTCTTCACAGTGGGTAGATGAACGATGTTCTTGCCAATGAGCGCTTTTGGGATGAACACGCCATCGGGATAAACTTTGTCCAGAACGAGGAATGGCTGGCTCGGCTCATAGCGAACCCATTCAAATTTTTCTTGATACAAATACGTGCAGGGGACGGCGTACTTGTCCGTTACGTAGCGATGTTTATTGTTGGCTTCTCCAACGCTGGTGTCGACAACAACCGTGTCATTATGAATGCCTATCAGGTCGGAATACCCAAGGCGTTTTAGCGTTCGAATGACACCTTCGAGCTGCCAGGGCGCGGTTGAACAGGCAGGATACCAGGTTTGCCAGGAGATGTTAATCTTCAGTCCAGTCGTTACATCCTTTGGAAGCGCTTGTTCTACCCCGGCTAAGACCATCAACTGGTCTATGTCGTCGAGAATTGAATCTGGGGTTGTTTTTAGGACAGCTACTTTGCCTTTTCCAGGGAATTGACTCATTTTTTCTCCTTGTTTCTTCCTTCACGATTGTACATGATTGAATTTAGGCTGTCCAGTTGTATTTCTTTAAAGGGGGAAGCTCAGCGGTGGAGGCGATGATCTCCTGAATATGTTGAGATATTTCCAGGGCACGTCTGGAAGCAACCCCTGAATACCCTTCCACGCTCATCAGTTTTTGCAGTTTTTCAGGCGGAAAATACCTGGTGAAAACCGGGTCGGTCGAAACCATGTCGATCAGGGGGTTGCTCTGTCCGGATTGAACCGCATCCCAGGCTTTCATGGCATATTCCCTGATCCGAGAGTGCAATTCCTGCCGGTTTGCACCAGCGCCGGCCAAAGCCATCATGAGCCGCTCGGTGCTGGAAAATGGCGCGTATAGCGCCAGGTTTTTTTGAATGACGCCTGTGTTCACAGTCAGTCCAACAATGATTTTTGCGCAAGATTTTAAGATCTCATCGCAGGTCAGGAATGCTTCGGGCAACAGGCTTCTGCGATTTGCACTGTCGTCGAGGGTACGTTCCAGTAAAGAATGCGCAGCGTTATGCCAGGCTAGAAGGGGCATTTGCGCCAAATTTCTGGCGAGCGAGTCCACTTTTTCAGCTTGAATAGGATTTCGCTTAAACGGCATTGCCGAGGAGCCGACCTGTTTTTTTCCAAAAGGTTCAGATAGCTCACCGATGGGCGGCGATTGCAAGATGCGGAGGTCAAAACATAGCTTGTAGAGCGTGGCGCCCATTCCGGCAAGCGCGCTGATGACAAGATAATCTTGCCGTCGCGGGTAAGTTTGGCTTGCGGCAGGAAAAAAAGGCAACGACAAAAGGTCTTCTAATTTTTTCTCAAACTCGTCGTAATTTGGCTGGCCGATTAATTCTACATAAGATGCCCCGCTTCCAATGGCGCCTTTGAAGCCTTTGCCCCTGATTTGATGGTAAATATTTTCCAGTAGCTGCCAGTCCGCCAGCAGATCCTGGGCATAAAGCGCAAAGCGATATCCCAATGTTGTGGGCTCAGCAGGCTGAAGATGGGTAAAAGCCATGACCGGCAGATCAGCCCATTCTTTTATGAAGCTGGCCATTTTGAGCAGTAAATTCTTTAGATTATCGAGGATAACGATTAAGCTTTGTCGCATCCGGATTGCGTCGGCGTTGTCTTCGATGTCCATTGATGTAGCCCCCAAATGGATCACACCGGCTGCGTTTGGGCATTGCTCAGCAAAAGTCAATAATTCCGCCATGAGATCGTGATGGATTTCCGCTTCAATTTGAAAGGCGCGTTCGAGATCTATGGCATCGGCAAATTGATTCAGTTCGTCAATTTGGGAGGCGCTTGCGAGCCCGTAATCTGACTCGACCCGTGCCAGGGCTATCCAAATTCTTCTCCAGAGTCTTCTTTTGTTAATTTCACTCCATATATACCGCATTTCATTGGAGCCGTATCTCCAGCTAAAAGGTGAACAATAAACGCCAAAATCGGTCATAAGTCCTCAAACTCAAGTGATTTTTACGGTGCAATTGTAACTTGTTTTGACGGCGAGATGCGCCTGTATTTACGATTGTCTATCAATATTGTAAGTGATGAAGGCTTATTCTGGTTGCAATTCATATATAGGGAGCTTATAATTTAACCATGTTCTGCTGGTAATTTACCGGCATTTGATTGGGTCCTGCGATCCATGTTCGAGCAGTTGGCTTCTTGTTCCAGGAGGACTAACTGGAAACACAAAATATTACCCAAAGTTTTAACTCTGGTGAAGGGTCTGAAGGTCAATTAAAACCCGGTTCGGTTTTGATGGACCGTTACCTTGTCCAGGAGGTCATTGGCCTGGGCGGGATGGGCGCAGTGTATCGCGCCAGAGATTTGCATTTCCCTAATGTGATTCGCCTTGTTGCCGTCAAGGAGATGATCAATCAGGCTGCTGATCCAATCTTGCGACAGACAATCATACAAAACTTTGAGCGGGAAGCCAATATCCTGGTTACCCTGTCGCACCCATCCATCACAAAGATTTTAGATTTTTTTACTTATGAAGAAAGGTCTTACCTGGTTTTGGAGTACATTAATGGGAAAGATCTGGAAGCGCTTCTGAATACTACGCAGGGTTTCTTCCCGGAAGACCAAGTGATTGCCTGGGCGATCGAACTTTGCGATGTCTTAAACTACCTGCACACCCATAAACCGGAACCCATTATCTTCCGGGATATGAAGCCTTCTAACGTGATGATCAACCAGCAGAATCATGTCATCCTGGTGGATTTTGGCATTGCAAAGATATTTAAGGTTGGGCAGAAAGGTACGATGATCGGGACGGAGGGCTATTCTCCGCCAGAGCAGTATCGGGGCGAAGCTTCTCCGATGGCTGATATCTATGCCCTGGGAGCAACCTTGCACCACATTCTCACCAGACGTGATCCACGGGTTGAGCCTCCTTTCACTTTTGCTGAACGTCCAATTCGACAAATAAACCCGGCAGTCTCGATAGAATTGGAGACCGTAATCAATACGGCATTGCAATACAACCCCAAAGATCGTTTTCAGTCTGTCCAGGCAATGAAAGACGCCCTTCTGGTTGTGGCGCGAAAGACCGGGGCGCTTTCGAGGGTGGCGCTTCGTACTGGACCTTTAGCGCACGAGCAAACGATTAAGCCGTTATGGACCTTCAAATGCGAGGATGAGATCCGATCTTCGCCAGTTTGCGACGGGAACGCAGTCTATGTGGGCGCTTATGACCATAACGTTTATGCTGTCAATTCAACCAATGGTGAATTTTTGTGGAAATATCCCACGGAAGGTGGAATCGTCAGCCGGCCGACAGTATCCGATGGCATCATTTATTTTGGATCTGAGGATCGGCGTCTTTATGCGCTTATGGCTAAATCTGGCCGTCTTTCTTGGGTGTATGATACTGAGGGGCCAATTCGAAGTTCTCCCAGGGCATTCGAAGGGCATATATTGATCGGTTCGGATGATGGTTTCCTACATGCAGTCAATCTCTTATCCACCCGGGTTTCCTGGAAGTTGGATGCTGGCAAGGCGATCCGCTCATCGCCAGCTGTAAGCGGGGATATGATTTTTTTTGGGAATGAAGATGGGGATCTTTTATCCTGCGATTTACGTGGGCAGATTCGCTGGCGTTTTCGAGCGAAAAGAGCGATTACTTCTTCTCCATTGGTTGCCCGCGGAATAGTTTATGTTACCTCAATGGATGGTACTTTTTACGCGGTTGACGCGAAATCGGGATGGGCAATCTGGCGTTTCAGAATGGGTAAAGCGTCCGTCTCATCCCCTTGTATTGCAGATAATTATCTGTTTGCTGGTTCGGCGGATGGCAATATTTATTGCATTGAGGCTACCAACGCTAAAGAAATCTGGCGATTTAAGACGGATCATCAGGTTAGCGGGTCCCCGATCATTTATCAAGACGCGCTTTATTGTGGGTCTGCAGATGGGAATTTTTATTGCCTAGAATATAAAACTGGCCGATTACGGTGGAAGTTCTCCACAGGCGGTGCGATTACCGGTACTCCTTTTGTTTCTAACGATATCATCTATATTGGTTCATCGGATCACATTTTATACGCTTTGCTGCCGTAAATTTTTGCCCGGGAGGAAAATTTCATGAAAAAATTTATTGAAAAGCTACTCGGGAAAAAAAAGGTTAATCAATCTACCATCGAAACTGCGCCGCTTTCAGAGGAACAATTGGGTTCTGTATCTGAACGCCTGGTGCATTACAAACCCACACAATTATTGGTAGGATCTGCCCAATCGGTTGGAAAGCAAAGGGATCATAATGAAGACACTCTTCTAGCGGTCAATGCGGTGCTTTCAGATGGATCTACAGAAATTACTTTTGGTGTTTTTATTGTTGCTGATGGAATGGGAGGACATCAGAACGGAGAAATAGCCAGCGGCAAGGCCGCGCGTGTTATGGCTGACTATCTGCTTTCGAAGCTCTATCCTACTCTCTTGGGGTTGCGATTTGACGACGATAATGACAGCTTGCAGGAAATCATGGAAGCTGGGGTAAACCGGGCGCAACAAGCTGTCTTGAGCAAGGCGCCGGGTGGTGGAACGACACTGACGGCAGCGCTTGTCATTGGGGACCAGGTTACCATCTCTCAAGTGGGTGACAGCCGGGTATATTTTCTTTATCCGGATGGAAGGATACAAGTGATGACGCATGACCATTCCCTGGTCAGGCGATTGGTTGAGCTTGGACAAATCAGCGAAAAGGAAGCCAGCAGTCACCCGCAACGCAATGTTTTGTATCGAGCAGTTGGCCAATCTGAACCGTTCCGTCCAGATATCAATACGCATGTGTTGCCGAACCCCGGTTATATGTTGTTGTGCAGCGATGGACTCTGGGGCGTTGTTCCAGAGATAGAAATGCTCCGCGTGGTTAAAGCAGCGGCAAATCCCACAGAGGCATGTCACCAGCTTGTTGAGCTGGCAAATTCGGCTGGTGGTCCTGATAATATCAGTGTGGTGTTGGTGCAGCGACTCGACTAATTAATTAGAATGGCTAAGGATCAGGATTATTATCAGATTTTGGGAATTTCGAGAGATGCATTGCCGGATGAATTGCGCAATGCTTATTTTGCATATGCTAAGAAATTTCACCCAGATGCTAATCCAGACCCCGCTGCAAACGATGAATTCATCGCCATAAAACAGGCTTATGAGACTTTAAGCGATCCGGAGAAACGAGCTGCTTATGATTTGACGCTGGAGCCAGATCGCGTCGCTTATGCAATTCGCAAAGATATCAAATACAGCCGGAGTGTCCTCCCGGTTATCGATGAACACCAACTTGTTTACGTAATGGTGGAACTGGTTAATACGGTTGACCCGGATCCATCCATGCTTTTGCCCATTCACCTCTGTCTGGCGATTGATATTTCGACTTCTATGAAGGGCGAACGCATGGATATGATCAAAGCCAGCGCTTTCAGGCTTTTGAGGAAATTGAACCCACAAGATAATATTACCGTTGTGGCTTTTAGCGACCGCGCCGAAGTTGTGGTGCCTGCAACACAACTGAGCGACTTGCCGCGGATCGAACAAAAAATAAGCCTCTTAAGCCCTAGTGGAGGGACAGAAATTTACCAGGGACTGGAAGCAGGTGTGCGACAGTTGCAGGTTTTCGACCGAAACAGTGGGTCAAGTGTCCGCCATCTGGTTTTGTTTACGGACGGTCATACGTATGGCGATGAAGCCCGATGTATAGAGCTAGTGAAGCGAGCCAAGGAAGATGGACTTATCATCAGCGTTTTGGGGATTGGGCACGAGTGGAACGATAAGTTTCTGGATCAACTGGCTAGTTTTGCAGGTGGAAACGCGATCTTTGTAACCTCGCCGCGAGATATTGACTTTCATCTTGAACAGAAAATAAAAATGCTGAGCTCGCTTTATGCCCGGAATATTACATTCGATTTTAGCAAAGATGCGGGTGTTGAACTTCGATATGCTTTTCGATTAATTCCTGACACAGGACCGTTATCCCTGACAAGCCCGATCAACTTGGGGAATCTTTATTATGGTAGAAATATCTCGGTGTTGTTTGAATTTCTGGTTCCTGGCGCGAAAACTGAAATTGGGATGGTTAACCTGGCACGCGGAAAGCTGACAGGGGATTTAATGCTCAAGAAAGGTGTAATCAATTATCCTTTGATCTTGCAACGTCCATTTGCAATTGCGCCTGATCCAGAGTCTCCTCCCCCTGCTTTGGTGGAGGCCATGGCGAGATTAACATTGTATCGGCTGCAAGAGCGGGCCAGAAAAGAGGTGGAAGAAGGGCAGATTACAAAAGCGACCAAACATTTACAATACCTGGCAACGCATTTGCTTTCTACAGGACAGCGAGAACTTGCGCATACTGTTCTGGTTGAGGCAGAGCATATTAAGCAAAGCAATTACTTTAGCAAAGATGGCGATAAGCGCATTAAATATGGTACACGATCACTTTTATTGCCTTCGGGACTGGAGCAGAACAAATGATAGTATGTCCAAATTGTAACCACCGTGAAGTTGCTGGCGCGCTGTTTTGTAGTGAATGCGGCGCCCAATTGGTCTCTATGAACAGGCTGACCACGCAGTCGATTGGACGACCCTCCGGGCCGCTTTCTGATGCCACTCCGCCGCCCGTGGCCCCGGCTACTCTTGCCGAAGGGATTGATGCCGTTATTTCCCTCTATTTGGTGGAGAGCGGCCAGTTGTTGAACCTTGTTGGGCGCACTGATTTTACCCTTGGTCGAGTTGCTGAGGGGCAGCCCATTTTGCCCGATGTGGATCTTTCGCCTTATGAGGCTTTCAGTCTGGGTGTGTCACGTTTACATGCCAGCTTGAAGGTAGTTAATGAGCGAGTGATCATTACAGATCTGGGTTCATCGAACGGTACCCGGGTAAATGGTCAAAAGATTGTCCCTCATCTAGATTACCCATTAAATCATGGGGATATGATTGCGCTTGGGAAATTAAAAATCCAAATTTTGATTCGCAAATAATTTGGGATAAAAATGCCTTCCATCTTGATTCACATTCAAAATGAAGATCCGGTTTTGGGTGAAGTTGATGAATTGCCTGGCCCTTCTGATGTTCTGATTACAGTAAAAAATCCTCGCAAAAAGGATGGGAAAGATTTAGCCTATATTGACCCTGCAGTTACTACAGTCATCTGGCCTTTCAACCGTATTAATTTCATTGAAGTGCTACCAAGCGAAGAAGAGGAAGATATCATTACTTTTGTAAGGGAGTAGTGGTTTTTATGCCTGAGGATTCATTCAAAAACCGTGTCATCCTGGTAGTTGATGACGAAGAACGAATGGCGCGTTTCATCCGGCTAAATTTAGAGCATGATGGTTTTCAAGTGGTTGAGGCATACCGTGGTATGCAAGCTATCCAGGCATTGCGGGATAAGCTTCCCGACCTGGTGTTGCTCGATGTGATGATGCCGGACCTTGACGGGTTCGAAGTGCTTAGCTTGATCCGCGAAACCAGCGGTGTGCCTGTCATTATGTTGACGGCAAAGGGCGAAGAAGATGACCGGGTGCGCGGTTTGGAATTGGGGGCGGATGATTATATTACCAAACCTTTCAGTCCGAGGGAACTCGTCAGCAGGGTGAGGGCGGTATTGAGACGAACGGATGCTGCCAGTGGAATGTCTTCACGAGAGCGCCTGATTGAAGTTGATGACCGGCTGAAAATAGATTTTGGCCGCCGCGAAGTGTGGGTCGAAAATCGGCTTATCAAGCTTCGTCCTACGGAATATCGTTTGCTTTATCATCTTGTGCAAAATGCCGGCTGGGTCATGACCTATGATCAATTGCTCTCGAAAGTTTGGGGGTATGAATACCGTGACGAACCTCATTATGTGCGGTTGTACGTAAATTATTTACGCCAAAAACTGGAAAAAGATCCTGCAAACCCCAAATACATCCTGACGGAGAGGGGTGTTGGATATCGGTTTGTAGATTTTCAAAAACAAGACTCCGTTTCTTAAAAGCTGTAAAATTTTTTATAGAAATCTTATACATCGCTTTCAAATTTATTATAAAAGCGGTGTATTTTTGAATTGTAAAAATAGAAACCAAAGGTTCTTAGAAAGTCGAAAGGAGGTCAATATGTCCAATCAATTATCAAGATGGGATCCAGCTCGCGAGTTAATGAACATGAGCCGCGCAATGGATCGTTTATTTGAAGAATTTTATGGACGTTCTCCAATTTTGGGAGGCATGGGTACTTTTCCTGCGATTGATATGTACCAGACAGAAAATGAAGTGGTTGTGAAGGCGACCTTGCCGGGCATGAACCCTGAAGATCTTCAGGTTTCCGTAACCGGAGACGTTCTGACTCTGCGAGGCGAAATTAAGCAGGAGAAGGAGGTGCCAGGCGACTCTTACCATTTGCGCGAGCGAACTTTTGGCTCGTTCTCCCGTTCGATTCCGCTGCCGGTCCCGGTAGTTGTTGACAAAAGCAAGGCGGAGTTTGAAAACGGCGTGTTGAACCTGGTGTTGCCAAAGGCAGAAGAAGTCCGGCCCAAGACGATCACGATCAAAGCCAAATAATTTCCCTGGTGGCTGTCCAGGAAATGGGCAGCCACCATTTTTTGAGGATTGAATCCCAGTTTTAAATTTACGGGTTTAGGGAGTATCCAAAGTCAATATTCTGGTAAAATACCTGATAATCAGTGGTTTCATATTACTATAAGTTGGTTTCTGAGGAAAAAGATGATAAATGAGCCTATTCATGTGACAGATGCAGCTTTTGAAAAGACGGTTTTGCAATCTAACGTGCCCGTTATTGTTGATTTTTGGGCGCCTTGGTGTGGACCCTGTAAAATGATTGCGCCGGCGTTAGAAAAACTGGCGAAGGAAAATGCGGGAAAGCTGCTTGTAGCAAAAGTAAATACCGATGAGAATCCTGTTTGGGCGGAAAAATATGGCGTGCAGGGCATTCCAACTATCCTGTTTGTTTCGCAAGGAAAGATTATCCACCGACAGACAGGCGCTTTGCCTGAGGGAATGCTGCGAGAGGTTGTTAGTCAGTTTCTCAGCGTGGTAAATGTGCCCCAGAAGGAATGACCATTCTTTGATTATTATCGCCGGAAGCTGCAAAAATAACTTCCGGCGTTTTTTATTATGCGGCTGTTCGGACAATTTTGGCACCAAGGGCGGCCAGTTTTTGATCAACTTTTTCGTAGCCGCGGTCAATTTGCCCTACATTTCGAATGATTGATTGCCCCTGAGCGGAAAGTGCTGCCAACAGCAGCGCCATCCCTGCTCGAATATCGGGGCTTTCCATTTTCTCGCTGTATAACCGGGTTGGCCCCTGGACGATGCAGCGATGCGGGTCGCACAGCACAATTTGAGCGCCCATACCGACCAGTTTATCAGTGAAGAACATCCTGCTAGGGTACATCCAGTCATGGAAAAGAACGGAGCCGCGCGATTGAGTTGCAATCACAATCGCGATGCTCATCAAGTCTGTGGGAAAAGCAGGCCAGGGCATCACGCTGATTTCAGGGATCATCCCGCCCAGGTCTTGAGCAACGGTGAGCGGCTGTTCAGATGGCACGATAATATCCTGATCCTCGACTTCCCACTGGACCCCGAGCCGTCCTAAAACCAGCCGGATCATATCCAGGTAGCCAGGGGCAGCGTTCTTGATGCGGATTTCTCCGTGGGTTACTACAGTAGCCCCTATGAAACTTACCACCTCAAGATAATCGGGGCCGATCGTGAATTCGCCACCGTGAAGCTGTGGGATGCCATCGATATGAAGGGTGTTGGAACCGATATTTGTTATCTTTGCTCCCAAACTATTTAGAAAATGGCAAAGCTCCTGAACATGGGGTTCAGAGGCGGCATTGCGTATGGTGGATTTACCCCTGGCGGTCACGCACGCCATGATCGCGTTTTCAGTCGCGGTTACGCTGGCTTCATCCAGGAGGATATCCGCTCCCCTAAGCTGATCGGCTTGAAAGTGGAAAGAGCGGTCGTAATTTACCTTTGCGCCGAGTTTTTGTAAAGCGAGAATGTGCGTATCGACCCTGCGGCGGCCAATGACATCGCCTCCGGGGGGGGGCAAGTGCAGCTCGCCGACTCGCGCTGTCATAGGGCCGGCTAGCAAAATGGAAGCCCTGATTTTACGGCACAGCTCCGGGTCGAGGTCCGCGGGATGAATTTCGGGAGCCTGGATGCGCCAGGTATGATCATCTAGCGTGGTGATGCTCACGCCGAGGCTTTCAATCAGGGAGCGCATGGCGACAACATCCAAAATATTGGGTACGTTATGCAAGATTATGGGTTCATCGGTCAACAGGCAGGCAGCCAAAAGCGGCAAGGCTGCATTTTTATTCCCAGAAGGGATGATTTCCCCTTTAAGAGGTATTCCTCCCTCGATGATGAACTTCTCCATAAATATAAACCTCCAAGCGATGTGGTTTTACTCGTTGCGGTACCTCGAATTACAGACCAAAATGGCTATTTTTCCTGGAATCTGCCATCGAACTTGCTGAGATTTCTGAATTTTCCTGCCCCGTGATTAAGTATATCTCATTTTTAAGAACGCTGGCAATTTCAGAGATCAGCGGTTGTGTTCTGACCGAAGCTCACGCGACTGCCACAATATGAGGGTGGGAATGGGGCTACCGTTCAGTGGCAGGAACCACGAAATGCCTAGGTTTGGTAGGGATCAGGACAAGACATTCAACTGTTCCAAAAGCTCGCCTGGTTCAACAACAGGTTTCTTGCACACGAATTCTCTGCACACATAAGCGGTGGTCTTTTCGTCGAGCGGTGTTTTGTGCTGGAGCAGAGCTGGCGCTGAATTTGGAGGCGGAAACCTTGAGCCTGCCACGGTTCTATGCGGCCAGTAATTTGAATTGACCAATGCGATCAAAGGATCGGTGGATGGATCGACTGAGGTAGGCCAAACGATTGCGATCTGTTGCCGGGGGCCGACAGCAAAATCGAGTGCTTGAAGCCAAAAGGAAAAAGCACGGGGATACTGTCGCATTGCCGGCTGCATGGCAATAAGGACGCGCTCGGCTTTTTCGCGCCAATCGGATCGGTAAGATAGCTCTGCCAGTTTCAGCAGCACCATGATCGCCATAGCGTTGCCGGAAGGAGTGGCATTATCTTGCAAGTCTTTTGGACGCAGAATGAGGGTTTCTTGATCGGACTGTGTATCGAAAAAACCTCCGTCGGGATCCGAGAATAATAGCAGCATTTTTTCGGCCAATTCTACAGCAGTGGAATACCAGCGGGGATCAAAGTCAGCTTCGTACAAAGAAAGCAAGGCGAGGCTCAAAGCAGCATAATCTTCCAGGTAAGCAGGCACCTTTGCTTTTCCATCTCGCCAGGAACGAAACAGAATACCGTCTTGGAGACAAGCGTTCAAGAGAAAATTCGCGGCACTTTGGGCTGTAGCCAGAGATTCAGCATGAGCCAGATAACGGCCACTTTCAGCGAAAGCTCGGATTGCAAGCGCGTTCCAGCATATCAGGACCTTATCATCGGTCACAGGCCTGACCCGCCGACGACGGGCTTCTCGCAATACATTCATCAGGTTTTTAATGCGTTCTTCATGGTCTGCGTTTTGGGAAGCCGATTGCGAAACCTGGTTCTCCTCATCCAGTTCCCAAGGGCGCTGGAGAATATTTTTTCCTTCAAAATTGCCCTGGGGCGAGATGTCAAAATTCAGCTCCAACAGCCGGATGTCCTCCGGGGTTTTAATCAGGTCGCAGATCTCGCTGTATTCCCAGGTGTAGAACTTGCCTTCTTCGCCTTCAGAATCAGCATCCAGGCTGCTGAAAAAGCCCCCGCTGGTATGCCTCATTTCTGCCTGCATAAATTGGAGTGTTTCTACGCAGGTTTCTCTAAAGCGGGGGTTGCTGGTTTGCTTGTACGCATGAAGATATGTGAGCGCAAGCTGGGCGTTATCGTAGAGCATCTTCTCGAAATGAGGGACCAGCCAGAGAGGGTCGGTGCTGTAACGGTGAAACCCTCCGCCAACCAGGTCGTACATACCGCCGCGATGCATGGCTTTAAGAGCATGAACCGCAACGTCCATCGCCTTAGCGTTGCCGCGAGCGGCCTGAGAGAACAAAAAGTCGATCGTCATTGGCATTGGAAACTTAGGAGCAGGCCCCCAGCCGCCGTACTTCCAGTCGTAACTGCTTATCAGGATCTCGGTCGCCTTCTCTAACGGTTCCGGGTCTACAGAACCCTCCCCGACAAGAGATAAGCCTGTATTTTCTTGCAGGCGTTGGAACAGTTGTTGAGCAGCTTCTGTTACTTCGCTCCTTTTCTCCTGCCAGATCGAAACGATGCCACTCAGAATTTCGGGGAATGATGGCATGCCGTACCTGCGGTGCGGTGGAAAGTACGTGCCACCAAAAAAAGGCCGGCCTTCGGGCGTCAGAAAAACGCTCATCGGCCAGCCTCCCTGGCCTGTCATCGCTACAACGGCTGACATGTAAATTGAATCGAGATCTGGGCGCTCCTCGCGATCCACTTTGATATTCACAAAATGCTGGTTTAGAATCTCGGCAATTTCCGGGTTTTCAAAAGATTCATGCGCCATTACATGACACCAATGGCAGGCCGTGTAGCCAATGCTGAGGAAGATTGGTTTATCCTCCTTTTGCGCTTTTTCCAGCGCTTCTGGCCCCCAGGGATACCAGTTTACAGGGTTATGGGCGTGTTGCAGTAAATAGGGAGACGTTTCGTCTATTAACTTATTTGGCAAGGGTGACTCCTTGATCTGCCACTAAGCTCTATAATTATGACCTACAATGTATTATTTTACCCGAAACCTTTGATGATTTGCGTTATGCGTTCTCTTCGTCGATGTATCGCGATAACTGGTCAGGTTCAGCGCGGCGGTAGTATTCTCTGAAGGCGGCGGTTTCTTTGAGGAGAGCGGTGAGGGTGCGTTCAATTTCCGGCAAGCGGGAAAGCTGTGCGCGGCCAGGAGAGAAGATTTTCAGGCGTTGATCCGGCTCGATCGAGAATTCAACCAACCCTTTTGCCGACAGCCATTCCAGCCCCAACTTTACTGTCGCTTCTCTCTGGTTGGTGGCGCCGACCAATTCGGGGAAAGGGGCGTATCCCTGGCGCGCGGCGATGATATGCTTGACCAGGCCGCTCAGGCGGGTTAAAAAGACGTTGGGATGGTCGATCGGCATTGCTAGCGCCAATAATACTACCTGGGCTGGCGAGGCGCTTTTAATGATACTGACAAGCTCGTCTTTGCCCGGTGGGCTGTTCCACAATGCCAGGGTGGCACAAGCTGTCAGGTTGTGCCTGCCGATGCCTGGGATGTCTTCCGAGGGTTCCCCTTCTCTCCAGATCAATACCCCCTCAAGGTGTTCGAGCTGGCGGAAAGCCTCTTCGGGATCTTGAATTTGACGAAGGTCGATGAAAGTCGCTTTGGGTTTTGCAACCGGTTCTACCCGTATTACTTCTTCAGTAATCCGTTCATCGATCCAGGTGATTTGGAGTTCACGTTGCCCGCGAAAATTGACGGCGCGGGCAGTATAGGCGAGATCGAATCGCCCATCCGGTAACGCAAGCCCTGCGCCGTTCCACTTGATGATCGCTTGTTCAGCGCCAGTATCATCTTCTACGATGACTTTAAGATGCTCATTTCCGCGCCCAATGATTTGGAGACCTTTGATCTTCAGCCCGCTCGCTGCCAGGGTGACAGGGGGGTTGCCCGGGCCAAACGGCGATAGACGATCAATGGACTTAACCAGGTTCAATGAAAGCTGGCGCAAAGGCACGTAGGCATCTATTACGGTTTGCACCTTCAGAGGAGTCTTCTGGATCATCTGAGCAACTGTTTGGGAAAGCTCCCGGCGAAACTCAGGGATATTTTCAGATTGGATACCCAGTCCGGCGGCCATGGGATGGCCGCCGAAGCCCACCAGCAGGCGACTGGCGGATGCGATTGCCTCTGTGATGTGAATGCCTTCGACCGAGCGGGCTGATCCACGCGCTATTTCGCCGGGGGGGTTGGAAAGGAGGACTACCGGGCGGTGATACTGTTCCACCAAGCGGCTGGCGACGATGCCGATGACTCCGGCAGGCCACTCCGGATGGTTTAGAACAAGGACGGGAAGATCCAGCCAGGCCGGGTTGTTCTCGATTTGAATCTGGGCGGCCTGGAAAACCTGGTCGCAGAGCAGTTTCCGGCGGGCGTTGAGCCCTTCGAGCTGCATTGCGAAGACCCTGGCTTGCTCCATATCCGCTGTCTGAAAGAACTCGACGATTGAATTGGCGTCGCCCAGGCGTCCCAAAGCGTTCAAACGGGGGGCTAGAAGGAAGCTGATCTGTTCTTCTGTGAGATCATCGGGCTTTGTGTTCGTGGTTTCCAGGATGGCGGATAGGGCAGGGCGTTGAGTATTACGGATTTCCTGCAGGCCTTTCCATACCAGAAAGCGATTG
This sequence comes from Anaerolineae bacterium, assembly GCA_013178185.1. Lineage (GTDB taxonomy): Bacteria > Chloroflexota > Anaerolineae > Anaerolineales > Anaerolineaceae > Ch132. Next base: position 75,536 of record JABLXC010000019.1, read on the forward strand.
TCTCGCTTGAGGACTGCCAGATCTGCAATGGTTCCTAAAGCCACCAGATCCAAATCGCGATCCAATTCTTGTAAACGTCCAGCCTGGCGGTGCAGCTCCTCAACCAGTTTGAAGGCGCAACCTACACCGCACAAGTAAAATAAGGGATGGCCGCTGGAAAGGCGCTGCGGATTGACGATGGCAAAGGCAGGCGGCAATTGCTGAGGCAGAGTGTGGTGGTCGGTGATGATAACATCGATCCGCTGTTGATTGGCATACTGTACGGCGTCGTTGGCTGTAATGCCAGTGTCGCAGGTGACAATCAGTCTGGCGCCTGCTGCGAGCATTCTTTGCAGGCCACCGATATTAACGCCATGAGATTCGGAAGCGCGGATGGGAATGTGATAGATCGTTTCTGCTCCTAGCCTTCTTAGAGAAGATACCAGCAATGTTGTTGCTGTCTGTCCGTCGACATCAAAGTCGCCCCATACCCCAATCCGTTCACCCTTTTGGATGGCCGTTTGAATGCGGTCGGCGGCAATTTCCAGATCGGGCAATTCTACCGGCGCAGCCGGAAGATACAGGTCTGGATTTAGAAATACCCTGGCTTCGGCGGGAGATCCTATCCCGCGCCGGAGGAGCGCTTCGGCCAGGAAGGTGTCGCCGCCGGTTTCTTTCAGGAGGCTGTCTGGTACTGCCACCGGCGATGGGTCTATCCACAGGCGTTCGATGGCGTTCAAAAAGCGATTTCCCCAATTTGATCGAAATCAATGTCATGGAAGCCTTCGCCATTCCCGATTTCCAGGGCTTCTTCTTCCAGTTCGCGCCAGTCTCCGGCGGTATCACCGCGATTGCATAAGGAGCGGTAATTGCAGAAACGGCATTTTCTTTCATCGTCTGTCATCAGGAACCTGCCAGCAGGAATGCCGGAAATTTCGCGAGCCAGTTTTGTGAAGTCTTCTCGGTCTTTCTGGTACTTTTCTTGCGAATAATGAATTTCTTCGATCTGGCCTGGAAAATTTGCAAACCAGTAAATCATTTCTACCTGGTCCGGCAGCAGGGGCTCGCCGTTGTTCAGGCTGTTTCCTGCCTGGACGAGCAAAAATGGGTACAGACGGGATTGGATATCGTTCTTCAAAAGTTTGGAAGGCGGCCTGTGTGTAGAGGTTTTCCAATCCACAATAACCCACCGCTGGCCTGGCGAGCCTGCCAGAAGATCAAGTTTTGCAAGGAAGCGATACCTTTCCCAGGAGGCGGAGATCATTTTTTCTGGGTGTCGGTTTTGAGGAAGCGTGTCCAGCAGGCCGGAGCGGTTAAAGGCATCCCACCATTCCCTCAGCTCTTTGCTTCTCAGAGAGGAGGTCAGCAAATCCGGCGGGATTCCGATGAAAAGCTGGTGGAGCAAGTGGTGAAACTGTTCTCCGAGCATTATGTGGCGTTCCTGTTCCAGGATAGGTTCGCTGAGGGGAGCCGGCCATTTTACTTTTTGCAGGTGCCGCAGTTCAAAACGGCGTGGGCAATCGAAGTAATCCTTGAGACTGCTCTGACTGAAGTGAAAATCAGGAGGAAGTGGCATATTTGTTTTCTTTCCAAAAAGCTTGCATGGCAACCAGCGGCAGGGCAGGCTGGGATTCTTGCTGTCCCGCTGCTGACCGACCGGTATTCCAGGTGATGATCAGCTCCTTACGGGCGCGTGTGATCGCTACAAACAAAACTCTTAATCGTTCGGCGGCATAATCCAGACGGGCCTGGTAGGTGGCTTCTTCTTCTGTGTAGAAGTTGATCGCATTTCCTTTTAGCAGAGCGCTAAACATGGAAAGCGCTTCTGCTTGGAGGTTAATCTTACCGCGCACGAACCATTTTTCGGATATGAACGAGTCATAGGGCATCGCAGAAGGAAAGTCATAATTGTTGACAGACATCAAATAGACGCGGTCCCACTCCAATCCTTTGGCTTTGTGGATTGTGGCAACAACGATTTCGCCGGGGTGATCGTCCGGATTGAAACCGGTATCCTCCTCGCTGAATCCGAGGAATTTGCGCTGGTTTTTGGCAATAGCTTCGAGTTCGTAATGGAACTGCTCGAGATGCCAATCCGGATGATTTTGGGCGGCTGATTCCAGCAGCAGGGCGAGCTTATGCGCCAGGGCAAGGTCACCGGATTCTTTGAAAATATCTTGTGATATTGTGAGGAGCAACTCATCGATAGGGAGCAAAGTGGCTGCCTGCCACCTCTGGATGAAAGCGCGGAACAGCTCTAGCTCTTCCAGTAGGGTCTGCGGCGCGCCAGCTTTCGCAAGTTCAGCCAGCCAGTCACGATCGGCGTAGGGCCACAGATAATCTTCCAGGTTTTTGCAGTCTGACAGGGCGTTCGCAATAGCTGCGATAGTGTCTTTGTGCTCATTGGGTTCGTTTTGCCGGGACCGGATCAACTGGTACGCTGAGGCGAGTAGACCGGCAGAAGTTGGGTTTGCCAACGCTTTCAGGATGGACGATAGAATTTCTGCAGCCTGGCGGGTGGAAAGGGTGGAGCGAAGGAGTTCGATATATGGGAGCCCACGCTTTTTTAGTTCTTCTACAACCCTCGCACCGCGTTCGTTGCGAGGGACAAGGATGGCTACTGTGTTTTCTTTGTGTTCTGGCAGCCAGCGTTCGATGGAGTCGATGACGATTTTTAACTCCTGTTCGGGGGAATATTTTTTTTCCCAGAGATAGATTGCGTTCGGGTCATCCGGGGGATTAGGCTGGGGGTCTCCGTGGGGCGCTGGTTCGATGAGGGGCAGGCTTAATGCATCCCGAAGTTCGGGGTGGGGATGGGCGGTGTTGGTCCAATGAATGAGATGATTTGCCAATCGGATGATACTATGGGTCGAGCGGCCGGAACTGGATAGGGGGCAATATTCGACGCCAGGCTCCTGGATGAAGCTTTTCAGGTAATTTGGACTGGCCGTTGTAAAGGTTTCAAAAATGGCCTGGTTGGGGTCGCCGACGCGCACCCAATTGCCATCTTCGCCTGCGAGGGCGCGCAAAATTTGCTCTTGAAGCCGGCTGCTATCTTGCGCTTCATCCTCAAGGATGTAAGGCCAACGATATCGCAGCCTTTCCAGGTAAGCCTGATCACTTTGAATCGCATCCAGAGCCAGCCAGATCAAATCGTCAAAATCCACAGCGCTGCGGTAAGACAGGGCTTGCTGATAATCGGCGTATACCTGGCACCCCAGTTCGAGGAGATCGTTTTCCCATCCCAATTGATCGATTCTCTGCCTGATCTCGAATGGGGAAATTCTCATATCTTTGGAGAGGCGGATGATGCTACGGGCGATATCCACGGTGAGAGCGTGCCAGTCATTCATAAGTTTATGGTTGTTGAATGGGTTGTCCTCAGGATTGGAATAATTCGATATAAACTGAGGGTTAGCCCTGAGCCAGGCTGTGGCGGCGCTTTTGAGGATGTTTTCGCTCTCGCGCTCATCGATGATTTGAAACTGATCGGATAAGCCTGCAAGGTCGGGACGTTCACGGATGATGTCGTAGGCAAGACCATGCAAGGTGCGGACGCGGTAACCCATACCGGGCAATAATCCGCTTTTGCCTAAAATGCTCTTAATGCGGCCGACAAAGTTTTCAACAGCAGAATTTACCAGCGTGACCACCAGAACTTCCTGGTTATCCCCGATGTATCCTTCTGCGATGAGTTGGGCGGCCAAATGGCTGAGCGTTTGCGTCTTGCCGCTGCCCGGCACAGCCGAAACACCCATCTTTCCACGACGAAAGCGGATCACCTCAGCTTGTTGGGGACGAGGCTTAAACAAGGAAAACCTCCGCAGGATTGGGAAGGCGCCGCAAGATCGATTGGACGGCTTGTAAAAGCTGGCCGCGCGCTTCGTCCCCTTGTTGATTTACACGCGAAATACAGAGATAAACCCTTTCAGAACAGCGGCTGACCAGGCCACTGACCAGCCTTGCGGCTATTTCCAGATTGTAGTTTTGTTCCTCGATATCCGTCCAAGCACTGGCTGAGGGCCAGCGCCTGCTGAGCACAATGGGATGCGTGAGCGGTTGGTAGAGTCTTTCCCACCAACCCTGGCTGCTGATATCGAGCCAGAACTGAAACCGAGAACTCCGGTTAGACATCAAGAAGGTATACGCCGGGGCGATCAAGACGGCATTTGAGGCGGATGTTTCCCAGCTCTGTAAGTATTGCGCCGCAACGACGCCGTCTGCTACCATCTGGGTATATTCTTTGCCGATGTGTTCGATTTCTGTGGCCAGAGCGTTGCTAACAACCTGGCGAAATTTTTGAATCGATTCGATCAAACGTGCCGCTACGGCGGCAGCATCCAGGTTGGTATGGAAACCAAAACCGGGCTGCGAGAGGAGTTCGCCAAAGAAACGGCTGAGAAAAACATCCAGTTCCTGTGGTTCACCGGCTCGATATTCCTCCAGCCAAAGCCGAATTTTCTCGAACCTTTCACCAACCCAGAAGCTGATGCGTTCTTGTTTTTCGGGTTGAATGCGGTCGAAGGAAGAGAAGCCTTCTTCCCAGCGGTTGGGGCGGAAACAAATGCGCGAGAGCAAGTCGGCTCGCACGAGATCGAGATCCTGAATGGCAACCATGAGCGCTTGCCTGATTTCGGACTGGCTGCAAGGGATTTTCCATTGTGGGTGTGCCAATTTTGCCAGAGCGAGGAGGCAGTTCGTCGCCGGTTCGTCTTTTAAGCTTCGAGAGGGGCGATGTGATTGGGCAGGGATACCGAGCGACTCCAGCCGGCTCATCACGGAAAATCTCAATGAATCGCTGATGTAAGGTGCCAGGATAACGATCTCTCCGGGGCTGGCTTGCCCGCCATCTATCAGGGAATAAATTTCCTGGCAGACCCTTCTGATCATTTCCGGGTAGAAATTTTGGTGCGCAATTTTCACTGCTTTGGTAAGGGCAGGATCTGGAACGCTACCGGGAGTTTTGAGACAATTTACCAGCGAATCCCGAAGAGCGATGAGAGGGGGCGGGGTGTTCCACAAATGGCTGAGGGCTACTTTGTGCTCACAAGCCTCATTGAGCGTATAGCCATTCTCCCGGTCTGCGCCCAGAAAAGTACGGTATCCGCCGTCCAGGTCATAAATGAGCCAGGCCGAATCGAAACTGGGTAGCCATTGCTTGATAATATCCTGGAAGAGGGGGATGTCTTCTTCAAGGTTCTCGTAGACCAGGTGGCGATAGCTTTGCATGAGGTAGTGCTGGCAGAGGGGGGAAGGCCAGAGCAGTTGAGTAAAAATCTCAACCTGAAGCGAGAAATCAAGCAGATTATTTTCAAGGCAGAAGACCCGGAAGCGACTGGCGCACTCCTGGGCTTCGTCGTACACGTGATGCTGGGCAGGCTCTCCTACCCAGGCCGCCTTAAGCCGCTCGCCGATCTGGGTGTGAGGGAAACCGGCACCGGCGGCCTTGTTGAGATTGTCGATGATCTGGCTGTATAACCTGTTTCGGTCTATGGTGATGGTGTTGAAATAGCCTTTTTCGATCAAAGGGCGAACCAGGCGGGCCATGTAATACTGGGATGTTTCAAGGGTCAAAAAAACGGGAGGCGCTTCAGGGTTCTTAAAACCAGCCTGGTGGGCGATCAAGGGCCAAAAGAGGGCAATGACGCGGCGAGCCAGTCCTCCCAGCGTTGCCAGCACGGCTGAGCCGCCCGGGGGCGTCTCTATTGATTGCACTGTCTGAAAATAGGGCAGTAAAAGTGTTCGCTGAGGCGCCAACAGCAAGATGGTCTCCGCTGGAATGCCCTCTTTTAGCATGCGTTCATAGCGGGCCAGGGCGGCGGTGGTTTTTCCGGCGCCTGCCGGCCCTTCCAGAAATATGCTGCCTGAAAATGGAAGGTTGACCAGATCAGTCTGTTCTCTTGAGAGGACGCGAGCGTTCATTGCTTAAGTGTTAAGCGAAGTCCGATTGGGCGATATAGAGAAGCAGGTCTCGCGCGAGCAAGGTGTCTGCGATAGCTCGATGAGCGTTTGGAAGGCTGAGCCCACTTGAACGACCAGCTTCTTCCAGTGAGAAATAGCGGTATGCGCCCCGGCGAGGATCCCACTCGGATCGGAATTGGGCATAGAGCTTCATGATGCAAAACATCTTCAGATTCTCTTTCCATGCGAGACCATATTGGGTTAGCGAGTTTTGAAGGATGCGAAGGTCGTAATCGGCGTTATAGGTTGCAATGATGCGGTTGAGCACAAGCTCTCGAACAACTGGCCAAATGGTTGGCCAGGCGCGGCTACCTTTCACCATTTCATTGTCAATATTATGAATGGCGATCGCCTCTGGCGGGATTGGCCTGGCTGGTCGAACGAGCGTCTCAAACAGGACCGTACCATCGTGATCCACGATCCCGATCTCGACGATTTCGGCGCTGTTGCTCAGTCCCGTTGTTTCGGTATCCAGGTATACCGGGTACTGCGCCAGAATCTGGCGGGCGGTTTGAATAGCCATCAGCCGAGGAGTAAGTTTTGCATTCATTTCTGGGTTAACCAACCTTCTAGGGATTGAGCCAATAGGCTATTTCTTCCATTTGAACCGTAAAATTGCCGCTGAAACCGCCGATGAATGCACCAAAGAAGCCAGAAGCCATCCCGCTGTCTTCTATTTCTTTTATCAGGTTGCCGTTAATGTACAGTTTGAAGTTTTGGCCTTTCGCCATTACCCCCAGACGGTTTGCCTGTCCGGGGCCTAAAAGGATATTGGTATCCGGAGTCAAATTGACCAAAGTGTTGGTGCCGTTCGCATCCCAACGCGAAAAGCTGTACCGGCCGTCGCAGGTAACACCAAAATAATACCCGTATCCAGTGTCATAATTGGGAGCGCGGAACACCAGACCATACTGGTCAGAGGCTGTGCAATTGACGGTGCGAAAGGTGGCGCCCAGGTAGGCATTAGACAATTCCGGAGGCCGTACCCGCCAGGTGCGCCAGCCTACAGTGCTGAAACTGGTCATGATCATGGCGCCGTCGCTGACCACAATCTTTGCGGCGTCATCCTCGTAACCGCCGGCAAGACCAAAACCCTGGGGGCTGTCCAGCGTATCCAATTTTGTGGGCGTCCCCAGCCAGGATTTTGGATCCCCCGGGGGCGTGGGGGATGGGCTAGCTGTGCTCGTCGGCGTTTCATTTACGAGTTGGGGGGTTGTGCTTTGCGCCGGGATGGGGCCAGCGCCATGTGTTGGGAGTGGCGTCTTGCTTGGGAGCGCGACCAGGGTTTCAGCAACGGTTGTACCAATGAAATCTACCGTGGGAGTGACTTTTTTGGAATTCGGGAGATTACAGGCTGGTAATAAAAACAAGACCAGGAGCGATATAAACCAACGCGAGATGCGCATCATAGTTATCCTTTTTTATGTTTCCAGGTTTTATAGAATTTTATCTTAAAATTCTCAAGGCGGTTTTGAGGACTTGTTGTTTTCCAGTGCTATGTCCCTTTAAGACCGATCCGGCAGGAACGGACTTCTCGAAAGATCGCCTGGATATAACCTGGATTCGACAATGAGAATGTGCCAGGCTTGAAGGAACGTTATTGTATAATTTGAAGCATTGAGCGATGAAAACTCTCACCCTTCACCTTGAAAGCCATGACGATGTGGCATCCACTATTGATAAGATTTCCTGGGGCCGGGCTCGTAGGTTTTTGCTGGTGTGGCCCAAAAACAGCCGGTTGATGCGGTCCAGGCTGGATCTGGTCCTGATCCAGCGCCATTGTATACGGTTGGGCGCTCAGCTTGGCATTATCACTCAAGATCCTGATGTCGAAGAGGATGCGAAGCAACTGGGAATCCCTGTTTTTCATTCTGTCAGCCAGGCGAACCTCTCGCCCTGGCGGCGGAAGCGATCTAAACGTCGAAGCTTTTTCCGGCGTCCCGCCAGAACTTTCCAACGAAATGAGCTCGAAGCGTTTTTTAAGGAAAAGGTTGTTAACTTAAAAAAAGAGGGATGGTATCGTAAGCCCGTTTTCGCGAGCGGCGTTCTGTCCGTGTTCGTACTCCTTTTATTCTTTTTGCCAAGCGCGAATATTACTCTGGCGCTGGCTGAAAGTGAGCAGAATCTCAGGCTGCAAGTTTGGGCAAGCCCGGATATCCCTGCACCGAATCTCAGCGGTGGAATACCTACGACCATCGGCACGGTGATCGTGGAAGGCCAGGATCAGATTGAAACGACCGGCAGCGTTTCATTCCCAGACCGATTTGCGGTTGGGCAAATTGTCCTGACCAACCTGACAGACCAGGTTGTGATTGCGCCGGCCGGTACGGTTGTTCTTACCTTGGGCGATCCGGCAATCCAGTTTCTGACCGAAAGAGAGGTGCGCGTGCCAGCCGGCATTGGCGAAAGCGCAGCGGTGGCCATCCGGGCACAGCAGCCAGGTCGGGTTGGCAATGTTGCGGCGGGACAAATCAGGGCTATTGCAGGTTTGATTGGATCGAACTTGCTGGTGGAGAATCCTGAGCCGACTTCTGGGGGGGCGGATATTATGGGACCCGCGCCATCCGAACAGGACTATGAAAACCTGCGGGCGCGTTTGCTCTCCTCTTTAGAACAGACCGCCTTTAAAGATATCGTGGCGAATGCGGGAACGGATAAGCGTCTCCTCCCACAAACATTAAAGCTAGAGAAAGTGCTCGAGGAGGAACGGCAGCCTGCAATCGGCCAGGCTGGAGACCGGTTGATCTTGCGTTTGCGGGTTGAATATTCGGCCTGGTATATTGCGCCGGAAGATCTGGAGACGATGGTCAGCACCGTCCTTGATGCCGGTCTGGTGGAAGAGTATGTTGCTGTTCCGGGTTCACTACAAATTCTCGAAACAACCGAGCCGGTGATTGAGCAAGAAAGAGTTGGGTGGGAGGTGCTCGCCAGCCGGAAAATTCGATCGGACTTAAAAAAGGAAGAAGTGATTACGGCGATTTTGGGAAAATCGCGCCAGGCTGCTGAGGAGTTAATTTCCAGGAGGCTAAATTTGAAAAGCCAACCCATCATTCGTTTCTATCCAGGCTGGTGGCCGCGCCTTCCCTATTTGCCCTTTCAGATTCGAGTTGATGTGCAATGACGGGACGGATCCTGGGTGTTGATCCCGGTGAAAAAAATATCGGGGTGGCCATCAGCGATCCAACGGGCACCATCGCAAGCCCTTTAACGGTGCTAAGGCATATTTCGCGACTGGTGGATGCAGGCCTGATTGCTGAGCTGGCACGGGAACATGGCGCGATAAAAATAGTGGTTGGGCAACCTCTGGATAGCAGCGGAAAAGTTGGTCCGCAGGCGCGCAAAACTAGCCGGCTGGCAGAGGCTATCCAATCGCAAACCGATGTCCCGGTGCTGCTTTGGGATGAGAGTGGCAGCACACAAATTGCTCGAGAAGCCCGCATCCAGATGAAGGTGCGGCACAAGGATCGCAAGGGGCATTTGGATCAGATGGCGGCGGTCGTCATCTTACAATCCTTTCTGGATGCTCATGCCATCCCGTGATCATAGAAAGTTTAAGGATAAATGAGAGGAGTTTTCAATGGCTGGCAGCTCTGGCAGCTTGAGGATTTTTGTCTTTGTTTTGGTCATCTTGTTCTGCGTTAGCCTGGCCGGATTGGCCTGGGCGGTGCAGGCTGTTCCTCAACAGGCGGCGCGCGAATTTGGTCCCGCGGATCCGAATTTGACTGCGCTGAAGCGCTTTAGCCTTTCTGTTCAATTGCTGGCGAGACGAGACCAGGTATTGGAGCCAGCCAACCGGGGGGCAGGTAAGCAACCCGTGGAAATCGAAATGGGGGAGTCTGCTCAAGGCATCGCGGAAAAACTTGAAGCTTTGAAGCTGATTGGTGATTCAGAGACTTTTCTTTTGTACCTGGTCTATTCGGGCCTGGATAAGACTATCCAGGCGGGCAAGTACCAATTAAGCGCAGCGATGAACCTGGTGGAGATCGCAGATGCACTTCAGGATGCTACGCCAAGCGAGGTGCCTTTTGCAATTTTGCCAGGGTGGCGCTTAGAAGAAATTGCTTCTGCTCTTCCAACCTCGGGATTGGAAATTTCGCCAGAAGCTTTTCTTGAGATGGCGAAGCAACCGGAATTGTCAGGGCTGCCCAGGGAATGGGTGCGTTCTGCTTCGCTGGAGGGTTTTCTGCTCCCTGAGACCTACATTTTGCCGAGACGTATCACCGTAAACGAACTGATCGGCGTCTTTGCCAGGCGCTTTCAAGAGGCAATGACCCCAGATTTAGTCAGAGGCTTTGGATCCCAGGGGCTCGATGTGTTTCAGGCGGTGACACTGGCTTCTATTGTGCAGCGCGAGGCTGTGGTGTCGGAGGAGCAGCCCATGATCGCCTCTGTGTTCATCAATCGGCTTAATGCCGGGATGTCTTTAGACAGCGATCCTACGGTGCAATATTCTTTGGGTTATTCCTCAGAAAAGCAGACCTGGTGGAAAAATCCCCTGTCTTTGGATGACTTGCGAGTGAATTCCCCTTATAACACATACCTCAATGCCGGGCTACCCCCCGGCCCGATCTGTGCCCCCTCTATCACGGCGTTGACGGCGGTTGCATATCCGGCTCAGACTCCGTATTATTACTTCAGGGCAAAATGTGATGGCTCGGGCCGCCATAGTTTTGCGGTGAATTATCAGGAGCATATCAATAACGCTTGCCCTTAGGAAATTCGTTCAAGCAGGGTGGAGGAGCCTATGGCTGTTTTGGGGATTGATATTGGCGGTTCTGGGATTAAGGGGGCGCTCGTAGATGTGGAAAAGGGGGTTTTGCTTACCGAACGGACGCGACTGCCTACTCCGCCGGGCGCCAAACCCGAAGATGTCACCGGCGTGGTGAAACAGCTTGTCCAGCTTTTTCAGTGGCAGGGGGTGATCGGCGTAGGATTCCCTGCTGTAATTAGAAATGGAGTCGTCATGACTGCAGCGAACATCCATCCTTCCTGGATCGGGGTAAACGCCGAACAATTATTTCGTGACGTTACGGGCAATGCTGTGCATGCGATCAATGACGCTGACGCCGCCGGAATCGCGGAGATGGAATTCGGCGCAGGAAAGGGATACAAAAAGGGTGTGGTTGTCTTGTTAACCATTGGGACTGGTATTGGATCAGCGATTTTTGTGGACGGCACACTCCTGCCGAACTCTGAATTTGGGCACTTGCAGATTCGCGGAAAGGATGCAGAAAAACGGGCTTCGGGTGCGGCCAGGCAAAAAAAGAACCTTTCGTGGGAGGATTGGAGTAAACGGCTGCAAGAATTATTAAGTGAGATGGAAAAACTGCTTGCGCCGGATGTGTTCATCCTGGGGGGCGGCGTGAGCAAACAGGCAGATCGTTTTTTCCCTTACTTGAAGACCAATGCCCGTTTGATCTCTGCTCAATTTCTCAACCAGGCCGGGATCATTGGGGCGGCTATTTATGCTGACAAGAAGATTTCAACCGCCGGAGGCAATGCCTAGAATGCCGCCCTCCGTAAGACGGCGAAGGTCACTTAATGCGGCGATGATTTCCTCTTCCGTGACCGGCGCGCCGGTTTTTTGATGTGTGAACATCCCCTGCCTTGCTTTTTCGCAGGCTACTTCCTGAATGGTGATATTTCGTTCCGTTGCTTCTTTGACTAGGGCGGCTCCGGCGGCATAGCCAATGAGGGGGTTTAGCGCGGTTACCACAATGGCGTTGCGAGCCAGCCAGCCAACAGCCTTCTCCCGATTAGCTGTTATCCCGATGACGCATTTGTTTGTGAAAGCCTGGATGGCGCCAATCATGATTTGCATCATTTCAAACAAATTATGGGCGATGACGGGCATCATGACGTTCAGTTCTAACTGGCCGGCCTGGGCTGACAGCGATACGGTGGTGTCGCAACCGATGACATGAAACATCGCCATATTCAGCATTTCCGCTAGAACGGGATTCACCTTGCCGGGCATGATGCTAGAGCCGGGTTGAACAGCAGGAAGCCGAATTTCATCCAGGCCGGTGGTTGGCCCAGAGGCGAGCAGGCGGAAATCATTGGCGATGCGAGTCAGGGTGACTGCCAGGGTGCGCAGAGCAGCCGAGAAATCAAGTGAGTCTGCCATGGATTGCATACTCTCGAAGAGGTTGTTTGAGGTGTAAAGCTTTAGATCCGTCAGGAGAGCCAATTGCTCAACCATTGCCCGGTGATAAGAGGGATGAGCATTCAATCCGGTGCCTACGGCTGTTCCGCCGATCCCTAATCTGCGCAGGCCCTCTGCTGCTCGAAGAATGCGCTCTCCATCCCGCCGAACTGCTTGTGCATAACCGCTGAATTCCTGTCCCATCCGGATGGGGACGGCGTCTTGCAGGTGGGTGCGCCCGGATTTTACGATATCGTCAAATTCAGCAGATTTTTGTTCTAGGGCGCTGGCTAAACTGCCAATTGCTTGCATTAATTCTTCCAATCGCCATAAGCAACCCAATCGGATCGCGGTAGGGATGACGTCATTGGTCGATTGAGACATGTTGACATGGTCGTTTGGGTGGACAAGGTATTCCCCAGGTTTGCCGCCCATGAGCTGTGTGGCGCGATTGGCAATCACCTCGTTGACGTTCATGTTATGGCTAGTTCCGGCACCGGCCTGAAACGGATCGACAATAAAATGTTTGTCCCACTTCCCCTTAAGGACTTCCTCTGAGGCCTGGATGATTGCATGGGCGATATCAGCATCTAAAAGGCCTAGTGATGAATTGACTTTGGCGGCAGCCAGTTTGATGATGGCCACAGACCAGATGAATGCTCGCCAGGGTTTCAGGCCAGAGATGGGGAAGTTTTCCACCGCTCGCTGGGTTTGAGCGCCAAATAATCGGTTTGTGGGAACTCTGACTTCGCCGAGTGAATCCCGTTCAATCCGAAAATTTCCCGAAGCCTTCACGATAATACCTCCTGAAAATATTAAAAGAGGAAGTCTATTGGACTCCCTCTCTCAGTACGCTATCTTTCTCCCAAGCGGAGGGGATTATTTGAGGGCGTTGTACCCTGGACCTTCTTTGAAGAAAGCGCCGTTTACCGGGATGTCAGGCGTTAAATCAACTACTTCTCCGGCTGCCAGAACGCGCGTAGCTGTCAAATGAACGGGTTCTCCATCGTGATTTGTGCCTTTATATTCGGTATCGAAGCCTGGGGTTCCAACCGGCATGGAGAGATATTCGCCGCCTTTGGCCTTGTACGCTGAGGGTACTTCATCTTCCGGGAAAATAGCAGCAAAGGGGCATTCTGGAACACAAGCGCCGCAATCGATGCAAGTATCGGGGTCAATATAATACCAGGGCCATTTATCTACTGGCTTGCCGGGGACAATACATTCTACGGGACAAACTGTTGCGCATCCGCCATCCCGCAAGCAAAGGCTTGTAATAATATGTGTCATTGCATCCTCCATTTGATGTGATTTTGGAACAAAATGTGGCTAGAAACATTACATTAAGCTGAACTTGTGTGTCAAGACCGGCTTTTCATGAACGAAAGGAACACTGTTATAATCGACCTCGATCATACATGATCTCGCAGAATTGGTGATTATCTTCACCAGTAGTTTGCCTTTGGTGCTGAAATAAACAGTAGCGGCGGTTTTTTAAAGACACTTACGCTCCGAATTGTAGTGCGCCTTATTCCTCCTGTCAAGCGATTTTCATGCCATCACACAACCGCGCCAACAAAATATCCCCACTTCTGGCTGTTTTTATCGCTATTCTGGCTGTATCGACTGCTTCTCCATTAATTCGTTTTTCTCAGCAGGAAGCCTCCTCGATTGTTGTAGCTGCTTACCGGCTGGGGCTGGCGAGTCTTCTGTTATTCCCCTTCGCGGCAGCCAGAGCGAGTAAAGAAATTGGTGTTTTGCGTTTCCCCCAAAAAATTTTGCTGGCATTTTCTGGATTATTTCTAGCGCTGCACTTTGCAAGCTGGATTACTTCGCTGCAATATACCTCCGTTGCCAGTTCGGTAGTTCTGGTTTCAACAACGCCCCTCTGGGTAGCTATTCTTTCCCCTGTTTTGCTCGGAGAAAAACTATCGCCGGAGACCTGGATTGGCCTGACGGTTGCAATTTTGGGCGGCGTGATTGTAGGCACCAGCAGCCAGTGCTCTTGGGGAGCAGGTGGCATTACCTGTTCAAGCCTTTTCAATTTGGCCAATAAAAGTGACGCATTGGGTAACTTTTTAGCAGTTATAGGCGCGTGGTGCGCGGCTGGATATCTTTTGATCGGAAGACGATTAAGACCCCTTCTTACCCTTAATTCTTATACATTTGGGGTGTATGGCCTTGCCAGTGTTTTTTTACTCTTGGGCGTATGGGTGACCGGCTCCTCTCTGACCGGCTATAGACCGATTACGTATATCTGGTTTTTGAGTCTGGCGGTCATTCCCCAACTCATCGGTCATTCAACGTTCAACTGGTCGCTCAAGTATCTTTCCGCCAGTTATGTTTCGATTGCGATGCTCGGGGAACCCGTAGGCACGATCATTTTAACTTTCTTTTTGTTGGGTGAAAAACCGAGCTTGCTTGAACTGATTGGGGGCGTTTTGATCCTTGGCGGTATTACGATTGCAACGGACTTAGAAAGTAAAGCTGTGGCAGGGCGGGGATCCTCTTAGATTAGTTGAGTTGCACCGTCAAGATTGGGACGGGCTTGCGCTTGGGGGTTCAACCGGTCGAAGAGGAAGTTCAGTTCTCTGATGCGGTCAACGAGATGCGGCGTCAGGGCGCCCGGCGGCATTCTCCAGGACCAATTTCCTTGGGGCTTTCCAGGAAAATTCATCCGGGCCTGGCTGCCTAAATTAAGAAAGTCTTGAAGCGGCGCCAATGTCGTATTTGCAACTGACGACCAGATTGCCCTCACCATATCCCAAGCTATTTCGGCGCCCGAACTGGAAAGGTACCTTCGACAAAAATCCCTTTCGGCTTCGGAGGCTGTTTCGTACCACCCAGTGCTTGTGTCATTATCATGAGTGCCGGTGTATGCTACGCAGTTGCAGGGGTAGTTGTGCGGGAGAAACGGATTTTGAGGGGTCGTCGAGAATGCGAATTGCAAGATTTTCATGCCTGGCAGGTGGAATGCCTCGCGCAGTTCCACCACATCGGGTGTAATCTCTCCCAAGTCTTCGGCAATGATGGGCAAACCATCCAGGGCTTTTTGGATGCTTGCCAGAAAGTCTTTGCCAGGGCCGGGCAACCAACGCCCCTTCTCAGCGGTGGGCATCCCGGCAGGGATTTCCCAATAGCCGGCAAAACCGCGAAAATGATCCAGACGAATGATATCTGCCATTTTTAACGAAGCCTGGAAGCGCTTAATCCACCAGTCATAACCCGTTTTTTGATGCTCTTCCCAGCGATAGAGCGGGTTTCCCCAAAGCTGGCCGGTAGGAGAGAAATAATCGGGCGGAACTCCTGCGACAGCGGTTGGTAATCCTTGTGAATTCAATGTAAATAACTCGGGGTGTGACCAGGCGTCTGCGCTGTCATAGGAAATGAAGATGGGGATATCCCCAATGATACGGATACCTTTGCCGGTGGCATATTCCCGGAGGGACTTCCATTGTCGGAAGAAAAGAAACTGCCTGAAACGATGTTTTTCGATTGTTTGGGCATGCTTGCCCTGAAATTCTGCCAGGTTTTTAGCTCTCCGCTTTCTTAAAGGTTCAGGCCAGTGGCTCCAAGAAGCTTCGCTGCAACTTTCTTTGATGCTCATAAACAGGGCAAAATCATTCAGCCAGAGTTTTTCCTCAGCCTTGAAATTCTCAAATTCAGCCTGTAAATCTGGAAAATTGTGAGTCTGGAAGCGGTTAAAAGCCTTATCCAAAAGGGTGAGCTTCCAGGGAATCACTTCGTCAAATTGAACTTTCTCATCTGGAAAAGTGGGCTTGCCAGTCAGATCCTGGCTGGTGAGCAAGGAATCGTTGAGAAGAAGGGCAGGGCTGATCAGATAAGGGTTGCCTGCAAAAGCCGAGAAACACTGATAAGGAGAATCTCCATACCCTGTCGGCCCCAGGGGTAAAATCTGCCACAGGCTGCAACCGGAATCGTGCAGAAAATTGAGCCAGCAATAGGCCTCTGGTCCAAGATCTCCAATTCCATCCGGACCAGGGAGGCTGGTAGGATGCAGCAGTATGCCGGAAGATCGTTCACACTTCATTTGGCAACCTTTTCGTTTGCACTCTTTCTCCAGGGCCGATTTCCATGGTGTTGTAATCGGATGGAATCACGTCCTGGCCGATGATAGCGCCTCTGTGGATGACCATGTTCTCGGCGACAATCGAATTTTTTCCAATGATTGTAATGATGGGGCTGCCTGTCCCACGGCCTCCAATGACGGCGCCAGCTTGAATATGGGCGCGTTTATCCAGGATAGAGCGGTCAATAGCAGCATTGTTTTCTACTACGGAATCGGTCAGGATGATCGAATCCCGGATCACTGCCCCAGAATGCACCCGCACCCCAGGGGAAAGAATACTATTTGTGATAACGGTTCCTTTCTCAATGATGCAACCATCGCAGATCATGCTGTTTTCTATTTTCGCGCCATGCTGGATTTTGACGGGAGGTCTTTCTTCCGTACGGGTGTGGATGATCCAGTCCCGGTTGTTCAGGTCGAGCAAGGGTTCATCGCCCAGTAGATCCATATTTGCCTGCCAATATGATTCGATCGTTCCGACATCGACCCAATACCCTGCATAAGGGTAGGCAAAAATTCTTTCGCCGCTAGAGACCAGGTTTGGGATAATATCTTTGCCGAAATCATGGGAGGAGTCCTGGCGAATGTGGTCTTCCCACAATGCGGAATCCAAAAGCTTGAAGTTAAACAAATACACCCCCATATTTGCCAGTGTGGAAGGGGGATCGGTGGGTTTTTCGACAAAGGAGGTAATCCGGCTTTCACTATCTATGCCCACAATCCCAAACCGCTGGGCTTCTTCTTTGGGGACCTGGATGGTTGCGATGGTCAGATCGGCCCCTTTCTCCAGGTGATAATTTATCATCCTGGCATAGTTCATGGTATAGACATGATCGCCAGAAAGGACCAAAAGCAGGTCGGGTTTACCGCTTTTAATAAAGGAAAAATTTTGCTGGAGCGCATCGGCGGTTCCAACAAACCAACTAGAAGCGCGAGCTTTATAGGGTGTGAGGATACGCACCCCGCCTGTGAAGTCACGATTAAGGTCCCAAGGGCCGCCAGCTCCGATGTGTTGGATCAATGAGTGAGGGCGGTATTGAGCGACAATCATCACATCGAACAGATTTGAATTCACACAGTTTGACAAAGGGAAGTCAATGATACGGTACTTTCCTCCGAAAGGAACGGCTGGTTTGGTGCGCTTTGCCGTGAGAACGCTGAGCCGGGTTCCTTCTCCACCGGCAAGAATAATCACACGAAGTTTCATCTCCCGCCAACTCCTTTGTTCAGATAGATTTTTGCATACTCATAGGAAGACTTTTCCCAAGAAAAATCCTGCTTCATCCCTCTTTTCTGCATCTCTAACCATGTCGCCTTATCCTTGAAACGCTGGAAAGCGATGTTCAGGGCAGCGAGCAGCGAAGCTGCCGAGGCCTCTTTGAAAAGAAAGCCGGTCCCAACCGCTGAGCTGGCGTCCTGAATGGTATCTTTAAGACCGCCGGTAGCGCGCCCGATAGGTATGCAGCCGTACCGCATGGCGATCATTTGAGCCAGGCCGCATGGCTCGTAGCGGGAGGGCATCAGGAGCATATCTGCGCCAGCATAGAGCCGGCGTGATAAAGCGGCATCAAAGCGAATAACGGCGCGAACTTTTTGGGGGTATTTTGCTTGAAGATCACGGCAAACTTTCTCGAGGTCTGAATTTCCCGTGCCAAGAATGATCAGTTGCCAGGGTTGCGTGGCTATTTGCTGGAGGGCCTCTAATGCAAGGTCAACTCCTTTTTGGTAGTCGAGCCGGCCAATGATTGTAAGCAAGGGAATATTGGGGTCCTCAGCGAGGTCGAATTCGGCCAGGAGTGCAGCCCGGTTGTAACGACGATCTGCTATGCTTTCTACAGAAAACCGGCGCGCGATCGAGTCGTCGGTGGATGGGTTCCAGCGACTGGTATCGATTCCGTTCAAAATCCCTGTGATCTGATCTGCACGCGTTTTGAGAAACCCTTCCAGGCCGCTGCCGAATTCGGGCGTCAAGATTTCCCTGGCGTAGGTAGGAGAAACCGCAATGATCCGGTCGGAGGCTTGCAAGCCAAGTGGAAAAGGCAATAGCCTGGCCCAATCGGGCAGGTTTTCATCCGTAGAAGGAGGCAGCAGGTAATGCTGCAAGACTTTGGCGCTTTTCTCACCAAGGTAGGGGAGGTTGTGAATGGAAATGATTTTGAGCGTGTTTTTAAAAACTGGGTGTACTTTGAATAAAGTCTCTATACCATAAGGGAAAAGAGCAGCATGCCAGTCGTGGGCATGCAAAACATCTACCGGCCACTTTAATTTGCGAATGAACCGCAGCGAAGCCAACGAGAAGAAAGTAAACTTTTCTGCCATCTTAACCGGATCATCGCCATAGACGCTCGATAAATCTGAAACCGGAGCGCCATCAATGAGGTAAACCGGAAGATCCCCTAAACTGGTCTGGTACACCTGGGCTTTTACCGGCGATCCTGCTGTCGGAACCTTTACGTTCGTTATCCATTGGGTTTTTAGGAGATTGTTTTTGAGAGGGGTGTGGTAAGGAAGAATCAGGCGAATGTTCAGATGTACGCCTCCCAGTTGTTCGGGAGGAATCCGGGAAAGCGCCAGCGGTAGCGCTCCGCCGACATCCCCCAACCCGCCAATTTTTACGAGGGGATCAGCCTCCGAGATGGCAAACAGGATGTTTAAATCTTTTTGGCGCGGAGGTGCAATTGTGGCGGCGCTTTTTAAATTGGCGCTCATTGACCTATCATCTCAATATAGTCTTCAGAAAGGGATTTCTCTGGGTCTGCTCCCAGATATTGGATGAGCACGGGGATGATTCTTGATTTTCGCTCTGCGTCTTTTCGAGACCAGGTGCGGCTTTTCACCTCTAAAAAAGCGCCCAGTTTAGGGGTGATCATAGTATCCAGGTTGATATAGAATTCGGTCTCCTGATAACGGACAAGGAAGCGCAATCGTTCCTTGTCAATTTGGTATTCCTGGCTGGGTTTAAAGTATTCTCTGTAAAACCGCAGGCTTTGGGTTGCGGGGGCGATATAGCGGCTTCGCGAGAGCAATACCTGCTGGGGAAAGTGATGCTCGCCCATCAGCCCGATATGGGTCAAGCGATTCCGGACGTGGGTCACTTCGCCATTTGGAGCGACGAAATGATCCTCGCGATAGCGAAGCCAGCCTTGATCGGGGTCGCCAAAAGAAAAATAGGTATCGTATTCTTTGTAATGCCGTTTGCGGAGGATGGTAATACCGGGTTGGTTCAATCGAGCCAGAATTGGCTGGATATCTTGAACAGGAACCTTTGCCTGGACTTCAAAACTTTCTTCTTCTGAAGCGCCGCCGATGGCGATAAGCTTTGCGAGGACAGATCCTTCGCGTTCGATGAGGAAAGCGTCAATCTGACGGGCGTAGTCTTGGGCGCGAGCGAACAAGCTTTCTTCTTGCAATGTCAGCAATTTTTGATTGCGGAGGACGAGCTTTCCATCAATCATTACATCTGTCACATCGGTGGATTTGGCAGCATAAACGAGCTGCGCATAGATTCCCGAGGGATCGCGCTGAAATTTTGGGATGTTATGAGGCTGGTTGATGTTCACGAGGATTAGATCGGCGACTTTTCCAGGCTCGATTGAACCGGTCAGGTGATCGATATGGAGGGCTTTTGCTCCCATACGCGTAGCCATCAGGACGGCGGTTTGGGCTGGAATTGCAGTCGGGTCACCTGTGCTGCCTTTTGCCAAAAAAGCGGCCAGGCGGATCTCCTCGAACATATCCAGGTCATTGTTTGAGGCGACGCCATCTGTGCCGATCCCAACGCTCAAGTCCAGGTCGATCATCCGTTTTACAGGCGCAATGCCAGAGCCGAGCTTCAGGTTAGAGGAGGGGTTGTGAACGACGCCAGCGTCATAGTGCTGGAGGGTGCGCATTTCGCCTTCATCAATGTGAACGCAATGCGCCGCGATGACTTTGGCATCGAACAGATTCATCTTTTTGACATAAGGAATCACCGGCATGCCGTTTTCATTGCGGCTGTTTTCCGTTTCCAACTCAGTTTCGGCGAGGTGAATCACGAGCGGCACATCAAATTCTACGGCCAGGCTGGCACAGGCCTTAAGGATTTCTTCTGTGCAGGTATAGGGCGCGTGCGGAGCTACGGCGGGGATGATCCTGGGATGGTCCTTCCACCTCTGGATAAAATCTCTTGCCATTGCCAGCGATTCTTCGAAGGATTGTGCATCCGGGGTTGGGAACTTCAGGATGGTCTCTCCGCAGATGGCGCGCAAGCCGGCTTCGTCCGCGGCTCTGGCAACGTCTTCCTCAAAATAGTACATGTCACAGAATGTGGTGACCCCCGAGCGAATCAATTCTGCGCAAGCCAACAACGTTCCCAGCCTGACAAAGTCTGGTGAGACAAATTGGCGTTCAACCGGGAGCATGTATCCTTGCAGCCAGACATCCAGGCGGAGGTCATCCGCCAATCCCCGTAACAGATTCATCGGTACGTGGGTATGGCCATTGACCAGGCCTGGCATCAGCACTTTGCCCTGACAGTCAATGATCTCGCCACCGGCATACTTTCGAGTGATTTCTTCTGTGGGGCCTGCTGAGACGATCTTGTTGCCAGATATGGCCACTGCACCCGGGTTGTATTGGTTAAAGTTGAGATCCATCGTCAGGACCAGGGCGTTCGTAAAGATGAAGTCTACGGATTCCATCCTAGTAATCCTCTAATCTATATTAAGATTTCTGCGACCCAAGTGCATTGTTCACTTGCAGATTTCGTCGCAGGCAGTCCAAAGCTGTGACGGATGCCCAGGCCGTTGCCATGGCAGGAGGTCCCCCATAATAGCGCGTGATTTCCTTCAGGCCATCTGGCATAACCAGGGAAACATGTAGCTTGTGTCGCTCTTTTCCAATTTCAACGTTGAAGCCCAGGATCACCTCCGATTTGCTGGTGTTTTGCAATGAAGCAATGGTTTCTTTCAACTGCTCTGGAGTACAAGTGGATGTTTGGATAAGGATTCTTTCCTCCAGGAACCCAGCTGTTTTAAGGCGGCTGGCCAGGATGTCATCCTGGCTGCATTCAACAACCACTAATTTCCAATTCTTTCGCTTTAACGTTTCTAAGATCACGCTTTCCAGGGTTTCTTCATCAGCGCCAAAGATATGATCTCCTAAACGTTCTCTGAGCAATGTCTCCACTTCAAGAATTCTTCGGTCAGCCTCATCAAGGGAGTCTGCTTTGGCTGCGATGCGTACATCAATCTGTCCCGATTTTGCTAGAAGTCCAACGGTGGGGTTGGTATACCTCTCGGTATCTCCAATCAACTCATCGACAATTGATTCGCCCACACCAGCAAGATGTAAGACGCGAATTTTAATCAGCCCTTTCAGCTCAAATCGCTTTTTCAAGTAAGGGAGAATACTCACTTCAAAAATGGCTTCCATTTCGCGTGGCACGCCTGGCAGGCTGATGACGACATATTGGCCGACGTCGACCAAAAAGGCAGGGGCAGTACCTACCGGATTCTCGATCGCCAGGGCGCCGGCCGGGATAAAAGCCTGTTTGCGGTTATTTTCTGTAGGCTGCCGATTGAATCGCGTAAAGCGATCGACGATTTGCTCCCACAATTCTGGGCGAAATTCCAATGGAGAACCTACTGCCAGTGCAACAGCCTGCCGGGTGGGGTCGTCGACAGTGGGACCCAAGCCGCCAGTCGTCAGGATAATATCTGCTCTCTGGCCTGCCTCCTTGATTAGTTCGGAAATTCTGTATTCGTTATCACCGACCAGCGTTGCCCGATAGATATCTACACCGATCTGGCGCAACTGGCGCGCCAGATAAGAGGTGTTTGTATCTTGTATTTCCCCCAGAAGCAATTCAGTTCCGATCGCAATAATCTCTGCAACAGGCATATTTTCTTATCATCCCTCTTGTTATTTTCAAGTTTAACATGAATTATCTGTAATAGACAAGACTTCGTCTGACACTCGTGAGTTCTCAAACGGTTGACTCAACCGGAGTCTTGTCCAAGTTTGGCACATTAACAGTCTCATCCACCTCCTTAGGGAACAGTGTGTCCAGCATTTT
>JABLXC010000002.1 GCA_013178185.1 Anaerolineae bacterium
GGGGGCTCTACTGGGCATTGGTCGATTATGCCAAAATTCCCAAAGCGGTAACCGGCACCGCGCTTGGGGTGATGATGATGATTTGCTACACCCCCGATTTCTTTATGTACAACGTCGCAGGGAATATTTTGGATGCCAATCCAGGGGCGGCGGGTTACAAGATCGTTTTTGCGGTCATGCTCGTATGTGCCGTTCTGTCCATTGGCTTTATGGCCGCATTGATCCGGTTTATGAAAGGCAAGAAAGCAGTAGAACTATATTCCGATATTAGCGTTCTTACCGAAGCGGAAATGGCCGCATAGGGGCCGGTAGCGTTTGGATACCCTGTCTGGTTTCGGGCGGGGTATCCGCTTTACAAAGAAGCGATTGAATAGCCACTCATCTCATTCGAAACCTCAAAGTCTGTAAAGGAGATCGCGTTACGATGATTTTGATCATCAACAACTACACGGATAATGTTCATCTTGGTGATCTGGACATGAAAGAATTGGGCAGGAAAGCTCAATCAATCTCTGGATTGCCGTTTGTCGTGAAGAAATTTAACGAGGTGGATGCCCAGTTTCTTAAAAACCATCCAGAAATCAAGGCGGTAATTTCGGGTGGAACCAATAGCAAATGGGATGAGCTGTACTTTGACATTTTTGAAGGTGAGTTCGAATTGATGCGAGAGGCAAAAGTTCCCGTACTTGGCATCTGTGCTGGCCACCAGTTAATGGCAATGGCCTATGGCGCTGGGGTCAGGCGGGCAGATTTTGGCAAAGAAGAGCGGTTTTTCCAGGATATCACCATCGAGAAAGATTCGATCCTCACTCAGGGCATTAAAGGGACTGTCTACGCTTTTTTGTATCACTATTGCTATGTGACCGAGTTGCCGGAAGGTTTTGAGCTGTTGATGTCCACCAGCAAAACCAGGATCCAGGCCATGAAGAAAATAGATGAAAACAAGTTTGGCGTTCAGTTCCATCCCGAACTCGATCATCAAGCCGCGGATCCATTCTATCGAGCCAGGGATCCAAAAGATGTCAACGGAGAAGTCATCCTCAAAAATTTTCTGAGTCTTGTCATGAAATAACCTGTAATAGGATCAAGCTCTAATCTAAATTGTCTTGTTGTTCAAAATTTCCGGATGAATGTCCCACCCGCCTCTGAGCGGTACGGCTCAATGGCGTCTTTAGGAGTTGGATGATGGTATTTCCAAAAATGGAGTTTCCCAGAAACCAGGTGACCAGTACCCCCTGTTTTAAGGATGACGAATTAATTGCTTCTGTCCATCAAAAAGGCAAACCCACTGAGTTCTTACCAAAAGTAGCCGAAACCTATGGCAAGATCATTTTTCCTCATGGTTGCAGGTATCCTTACCTCTTTGCTTCAATCGCGCTTTCGATGGATGGTAAGATGGCATATCCTGATAATCAGGATGGCGATATGTTGGTTCACTCCAACACTTACAACCGGGATGGCGCGCTGGCAGATTTTTATATTCTGAACTTTTTACGAGCTTACAGCGATGCAGTCGTGATCGGCACGCGTTCCATGAAGGCAGAAGCAAATGAATGGATCGTGATATACGATGAGGAGCTGATTCGTGAGCGGGCTGAGCATTTAAGCGATAAAGAAAACCAACCTTTTACGATCGTCTCATCAAAAGATGGGACGGATATTCCCTTCGATCATTTGCTGTTTCACCAGGATGAAATCCCAGTCCTTGTCTTTACATCTCCCAGCGGTTACGAAACCATCACCCGCCAGGCCGGTGAGAATTTTTATCAACTCGAAAATGTGACCAAGGAAAATATTTTTCAAAAGTCTGGGAAGACCCCCGTTGTAGTCACAGGCCAGGGCGCCGAAACAGATCTCGCTTCTTTCTTTCAAAAGATCAAGGAAGCCGGTTTTGACCACATCTTGATCGAATCGCCTACCTTGATGTGGCTATTAATGAAAGAAAAGCTTTTGAACGAATTTTTTATCACTTATAGTTCCATTTTTGTTGGGGGACCTTATTCCCCTGGCTATTCTTCTCCTTTCACCTTTGATAATCATCCTCAAAGTCGGGTGGCTTCGATAAATTATCACCACAACACTTTTTTCTTCACCCGGCAGATCCTTGAGGAAGAGAAATAGAGAAACTGATATTTATTAAGGAACGTCAGGCTATCGATTAAACGCTTTGGAGGCTTGCAATGGCTCTGCAAAACTGCGATCTGATCATCAGCGGCGGAACGCTTATCACCCAAAACAAACAACGCGAGATCATTGTGAATGGCGCGCTGGCGATTCGAGGAAATCGGATCGTTGCTGTGGGACCGGCTGGAGTGGTCCTCAGCCGTTTTCAGGCTGATCGCCGCATCTATGCTGGCGGCAAATATGTCTTTCCTGGCTTAATCAATACCCACACCCATCTTTTCCAGACCTTTATCAAAGGTTTAGGAGAGGGATTAACCTTGTATGAATGGATTGATACAATCTCTGCGCCCAGCGCCTCAGGCATGAGCGAAGAGCAAGCCTATCTTTCTGGCCTGCTGGGCGGGATGGAGGCAATCCATTGCGGCACCACGACGGTGCTGGATTTTATGTATTCCATGCCGAGCTCTAAATTGTACAGGCAGATTGGGCGCAGCTTTAAACAACTTGGGCTAAGAGGCGTGATGGGGATCGGGTTAATGGAAAACGGCGAAGAGCATGGCCTTTCTCCCTGCCAGTTCAGGCCGGTTGTAGAAGCGCTCGCCGAATGGAAGGACATCAGCCGCCAGCTCAGCGACGAATTGCTGAGTTTCGCGCTGGCGCCAGAGCTTCCTTTCGGTATCACCCGTAAAGGATTTGAATTGATCCGCCAGTTTGCAACAGACTATCATATGCCCATCACCCTCCACATCAATGAGAGCCAGGATGATGACAAAGCCAACATGACCGATTATGGAATGCGTTCGGTGCCGTTCCTTGAATCCATCGGCTTCTGGGGACCGGATGTGATTGCTGTTCATTGCATAAAAATGCAGCCCGAAGACATTGAAATCTTCGCCCGCAGGGATGTGAAAATTTCGCATAATCCGGTCAGCAACATGTACTTAGGTGTTGGTCGGGCTCCCATTCTAGACTTTCAGAAGGCGGGTTTAACGATCAGCCTGGCGACCGATGGCGCGGGGAGCAATAATAGCCAGGATATGATTGAGGTGATGAAATGCGCCGGGCTTCTGCACAAAGCAGGATATGAGAACCCAGGCGTCATACGGGCGCAAGCGATTCTGGATATGGCAACCCTTGGAGGGGCAAAAGCAATCGGACAGGAACATAACCTGGGGTCTCTCGAGGTCAATAAGCAGGCAGACCTGTTCATTTTCGACCCGCTGCGGCCAAAATCAACCCCCGTGTTCGATCCTGTTAGTAGCCTGGTTTTTTCTTCGGGGCCTGATAGCGTTGTAACCACGATGATCGCAGGTAAGGTGGTGATGGAGGACGGCAAAATATTAACGGTTGATGAACCGGAATTATTGCAGGAATGTCAAAAACAAGCTTGGAGACTGGCCAACCAGGTGGGGTATGCGCATCCATAAGGATATTTGCCTGGTGCAGTGTTGTAGAAAAATGCTCAAGAATTAGCGTTAACCTTACCGGTCTGTGGTTTGTTGTGAAAGGCGCTGTCTTATGGATGGCCTCAGCGATTGACTTATTTCGGCGTAAATGGTTTAATTCCTGTCGAAATATTACGGTAGGGAGACCAGACTATGAGCAACAAAATCGACCCTGTAGATCGTGAAATTATCAAGCTGCTCCTTAAAGACGGACGCATGTCGAATACAGAGATTGCCAGGCATCTCGAGGGTGTCAGCGAGAGGGTCGTGCGGTACCGGATTGGCAAGTTAATCAAGGAAAAAGTTATTCGGGTCAGCGCGGTCGTAGATCCTGGCGCGATCGGCTTCCCGGTGGTTGCAGATGTGTGGGTAGAAGTCGAAGCTGGGCACGCCATCAAGGTTGCCAAAAGGTTGGCCGAACTGGATCTGGTGCGATACGTCTCGTACTCGGCGGGGGGCATGAAAGATGTCACCGCCCAGGTGGTTGCGTTGAACGTTCAGGCGCTGTACACCTACGTGGATGAGGTTATCGGGAATGTGCCTGGGGTGCAGCGGACGCAAACCATGCTCATCCCGGATGTTCTCAAAGATGTGAATGATTGGGTTCCGCCTGATCTGGAGGCCAACCAGGTTTAGCCTTTTTTCTCATCTGGTTAATTCGCCTCCCTGCTTTGCCCCAGATAGGGGTTTTCAGGCCGCGGCCTGGATAAGGTGATAAGTATCCTGCATCAAGCGGATGTTGGCGTCTAGCCCCCCCGAAACGATATCCAGTAAAAAGATGTCCAGCCGGTGACGGGAAATCAGGTCCTCTAATATTTGCTTACATTCCTCCGGTTCTCCGGCAACCTGAAACTTTTGGATCATCTCGGCTGTGATGAGCTGCGCGGCGGCTGCTTCTCCTTGGGTCTCAAGAGCAGATTGAATGATCTTCCGTTCTTCCTCTGTAATCCCCAAATTATTCAGCATCCTTGCTGGAGTGTCCAGAATGGAATAGACGTAAAGCGCGGCGGCTTCTTTTACCATCTCGGGCGTGAAAGCGATTCGATCCAGATAAATCCGTTTGGGTTGACCCGCGCGCCCGGCGCTGCTTTGCTCAACAATTGACAGCGCATCGGGTAAGTCGGATTTTCCCATCAGAACCACGCCATCCGCTTCTTTTCCAGCCAGCGACAACATCCCGGAACCTCGCGCGGCAACCCAGATGGGCAATTGCCCGGCAGGGGCGTTCAACCGGGCGCGATCCAGGCGGTATTTTTCCCCCTGCCAGGTGATGGTTTCCCCGCTCCAAAGGCTGCGAAGGATCTGAATCGTTTCTTTAACGACCTGGAGAGGAGACTGGCGCTCGATGCCCAGAGGCTGCAATACCATCGAACCCCCAGCTACCAGGGTCACAAAAGCCCTGCCGCCGCTGATTTCGTTGAGCGTTGCCGTCCCGGCCGCTGTCAACGCCGGGTGCCTTGTGTAGCCGTTGGTTACTGGGCTGATCATAATCCGAGAAGTTCTTAACGCTGCTGCGGTCAGAACGGCATAAACCTCACGCATTAACCCTTCGTCCGTTAGCAGGCAATAGGAATATCCGATCTCTTCCGCTGCGCGGATGGTATCAACCACCTCCGCTACCGGCATCTCCGGCATGATTTCGATTCCCAGTTCGATCATACGGGCGCCCCAGTCTCCCTCATAAATCAGCGTTATACGCTGAGACGGATGGCTTTTTCAATGATTCCAAGCCCCTCATCCACCTCTTCATCGCTGATCGTCAAGGGCGGCGAAATGCGGACCGTCCCGCCCGAATAGACACCATAACTCAAGATGACCCCAAGATCCTGGGCGTGTTTTACGATCACTTTGGTGATCTCAGGATCGCGGAATTCGAGACCGATCATCAGCCCTTTTCCCCTTACGTCCACGATTACATCGTCTTTCTTTTTCATCTCCCAAAGGCGCTCTCGGATTTGCCCGCCGAGCCTTTCCGAACGCTCAACCAGTTTATCCCGCAGGATAATGTTGAGGCTGGCGAGCCCAGCCGCGCAGGAGACCGGATGCCCGCCGAAAGTGGTCATGTGTGAAAGCGGCGGATCGGTGAGAAGATCCATCACCTCGGGCCGGGCGATGAAGCCCCCCAGCGGCATACCGCCCCCCACAGCCTTTGCAACCGTTAGGATGTCCGGTGTCACGTTCCAATGCTCGCAGGCAAAGAACCGGCCGGTGCGACCAAACCCGGTTTGTATTTCGTCCAGCGCCAACATAGCCCCATGTTTTGTGCATAATTCCCGCAGGCCGGGCAAGAAGTCGTCTGAAGGCACATGCACCCCGCCCTCGCCCTGGATCGGTTCGATGATCACCATGCTGACCTCATCGGTGATGGCCTCCTCGGCGGCTTTTAGATCGTTGAAGGGGATGAATGTAACATCGGGTAGTAGGGGTTCGAAGGGTTTGCGGTAAACTTCGCGGTACGAAATGGAAAGCGCGCCGCAGGTGCGCCCGTGGAAAGCCCCTTCAAAAGCGATGATTTTATGCCGCCCGGTGGCCCGGCGCGCCAGCTTGATGGCGCCTTCGATGGCTTCGGTGCCACTGTTGGTGAAGAAGATCTTATCCAGGCCGGGGGGCGTAACTTTTGCCAGTTGGCGGGCAAGGTCTACTTGAACCGGCACAAGCACCTTGCCAAACACATTGAGATGCAGGGATTGCCGCGCCTGCGCGCAGATCGCTTCGACGACTTCGGGGTGGGCGTGGCCGACATTGTTAACCGCGATCCCGGCGATGAAATCCAGGTATCTCTTTCCTTCGACGTCCCAAACGGTTGCGCCGCTGCCTTTTACCAGCGCCAGTTGTTTGCCAAAGGGGGTGGTTTGGGCAACGTAGCGCAAGTCGTCTGATTTGTAAGCTTCGATTTCCTGCGGATTCATGTTGGAATATTTCATATCTTTGCGGCTCCTTTATAGATGTCAATGAAGTTTACTATCCTATAAAAACCTGTATTTTGTTAAAAAACGACGGCCGCCGGTTAAGAATCGGTTACCCCGGCCATTAATCTGCCAATTCTCAAGATATCTTCACCTGTGTTGAGAAGTTCGCCCATGATCTTGCCTTCGTACATGACGCAGATCCGGTCGCTGAGCGCCAGGATCTCGTCCAGTTCGGTGGAAACCAGCAGAATGGCTGCCCCCGCGTTCCGCTGTTCTACCAGGATCTGGTGAATGTATTCCGTCGCGCCACAGTCCAGGCCGCGCGTCGGCTGGACGGCGATCAGCAGCTTGGGTTTCTGGTCAATTTCTCTGGCGAGGATGACTTTTTGTTGGTTGCCCCCCGAAAGGTGGTTGAGTTTGGTCTGCGTTGTGCGGGTGCGGATATCGTATTCCCTCACCAGGCGTTGGGCGTTTTCTTGAATCTGAGCCAGATCAAAGAAACCCAAAGTGGTGGTGAAGGGGGAGCAATAATATCGTTGCAAGATCAAGTTTTCCGCCACAGTAAAATCCATCACCAGGCCTAGATTCTGGCGGTCCGCTGGGATATGCCCCAGCCCGACCCGGTTCAGCTTGCGAACCGATTCGTGCGTTACGTCTTTCCCGTTGAGCAGAATTTTGCCAGATGACGGACGCAACAAGCCAGAAAGCGAGAGCGCCAGCTCGTTCTGGCCATTGCCATCCACCCCGGCAATCCCCAGGATCTCGCCGCTGCACACGTGAAACGAGATATGATCTACCTGAGTCCGAAATTTATCGCTCACCGTCAGATCCTTCACCACCAACACCGGCTCGCCGCGTTTCATCTCCGGCTTTTCAACTGTGAAGGAAATGCAGCGGTCCACCATCAAAAAGGCCAACTCGTCTTTGTCGGTTTCCTGGACGCTTTTGGTGGCGATCAATTTGCCGTCCCGTAATACCGAGATGCGATCAGCCACTTCCATCACTTCATTCAGCTTATGCGTAATAAAGATGATCGAAAGGCCTTGCTTTGTCAGGCTGCGGATAGTCTTGAACAATTCGGTTGTTTCCTGGGGCGTTAAGACGGCCGTCGGCTCGTCCAGGATGAGCAGATCCACCCCGCGATAGAGCGCCTTGACAATCTCGACGCGCTGCTGCTCCCCAACGCTCAACCGGCTGATCAGTTCTGAGGGCTTAATTTGCAGGCCATACTTTTCTGCAATCTTCAGGATATCCTGCTCGATCTCACGCATATCGAGCAGGTGGTGGGTGAAGGGGCGCATCCCCAGGATGACGTTTTCCGCTACCGTCAGGGTGGGAACCAGCATAAAGTGCTGGTGCACCATGCCAACGCGGTGTTGAATGGCTTCTCTGGGCGAGCGGATATTGACGGGCATTCCATTGATGAGAATTTCACCGCTGTCGCGGTGCACCAACCCGTAAACGATATTCATCAAAGTCGTTTTTCCGGCGCCATTTTCCCCCAGCAGGGCGTGGATTTCCCCAGGCAATATGGACAGCGAGATGTTGTCATTTGCCAGGACACCGGGGAAGCGCTTGGTGATGTTTTTGACTTCAAGGCGCGGGATAGGTGAAGGAGTCATAGGCTTACCCTGCCTCATAAGGCACACATAGGGCCTTGGGTTGTTCAGTCCGGTTGCGAGAAAGGATCAGCACCGCCAGCGTCAGCAGGTAGGGGAGAGTTTGCAGGAACTGGTAAGCAATCGCCAGTTGTGCGACCTGTAACCTGAGTTGTAGTGCGTAGGCCGCCCCGAATAATAAGCCGCCCAGAAAGACGCCGGGGATGGTCCAGCCTGCAAAGGGCACCATCGTCAGGGCGATGAAACCCCTTCCGGCGGTCAGGCCTTCGACAAACTGGTTGGCGTGCGCGATGGGTAGATAAGCCCCGCCCAGACCAGCCAGCGCCGCGGCAAACAAAATGCAGCCGTACCTCAGCCTGAAGACCGGCAGCCCGACCGAATCAACCGCCCTGGGGTGTTCGCCAACGGCCCGGATTGACAGGCCGAGCGAGGTTTTATTTAACACAAAGGCCGTGATCGGCGTCAGAATGAACACAAAATAAACCAATGCATTCTGATTGAATAAGATCGGGCCGGCAAAGGGAATCTCGCTGAGAAACGGCAGCGGTATCGCCGGGAGCGTCTTGACGGCGGACACGATGCCAGTGTTGGCGAAGACCACCCGGTAGATAAAGCCCGAAACCCCCAGCCCGATCATGTTCAACGCCGCTCCGGTGACGATCTGGTTGGCTTTGATTGTTACGGCTAAATAGGCAAAACCAAAACCGAAAAGCATTGCCGCCAGCATGGCAGCGATCAGACCAAAGAAGAGACTCCCGGTAAAAAATACAGCGGTATAAGCGGTAATGGCGCCGATCAGCATCAGGCCTTCGAGCCCGATGTTCATCACGCCGGCGCGCTCCGAATAGGTTTCTCCAATGGCGACGAAGATCAGGGGGGTTGCCATCCGCACCGTTGCAGAAAGCAGCGCAATCAATTCCATGGCGAGTTCCCTCCTAATTTATATTTTTTGTTGCTGCGTTTGGAGGATGTTATACACGCCAAACGCAATGACAAACGCGATGGTCATTCCCTGGATGATCTGGATCAACACCGAGGGAATCCCCGCGCTAATTTGCATGATTTCGGACCCGGCTCTTAACCCGCCGAAGAGCAGGCCGGAGAAGATCGTCCCCAACGGGTTATTATTGACGATCAATGAGACCGCGATGCCGTCGAAACCATAGCCGGGAGAGATGTGCGCAAAGAGCCGCCCGGTCAGCCCGGCAATTTCGACCGCGCCTCCCAACCCCGCCGAACCGCCGCTCAAGAGCATGGCAATAATAATGGTACGTTTGACGGGCATCCCGGCAAAGCGGGCTGCGTTCCGGTTGGAACCGATTGTCCGAATTTCAAACCCGAGCGGCGTGCGGTAGAGGAGGATGGTGACAAGGATGGCCAGGATGACGGCCAGGATCACGCCAACGTGCAGCCGGGTCGGAAGCCAGATGCGCGGTAACCTGGCGGCGTCTGCAATCATATCCGTTTGTGGAAAATACCCAGAGGCTTCTTTCATCGGACCGGTTACCAGGTAGCTAGAAATGCCCAGGGCGATATAGTTCAACATAATGGTGACCACGACCTCATTGGCGTTTATCCATGTTTTCAGCAGGCCAGGGATGACTGCCCACAGACCGCCGCCGATAAATCCGGCAAACATAACGAGCAGCAAAAGCGCAAAACCTGGCAAATCCCCCCAATAAACGCCGACATAGGTGGCGCCGATTGCTCCTAAATAA
This sequence comes from Anaerolineae bacterium, assembly GCA_013178185.1. GTDB lineage: Bacteria > Chloroflexota > Anaerolineae > Anaerolineales > Anaerolineaceae > Ch132. The sequence goes on from JABLXC010000002.1 coordinate 9,816, forward strand.
AACTGGCCCTCGGCGCCGATGTTCCATATGCCGCAGCTATAGGCGATTGCCACCGCCACCCCCGTAAATACGACCGGGGTGGCTTTTAAAAGGACTTCGCTGATATTGCGCTGGCTGCCGAAGATGCCATGCCACATTGTGGCGTAGGCTTGGATAGGGTCATACCCAAAGATGAGCAGGAGGATTGCCCCTACCAGCAGCGCGGCCGCCACTGCCAGTAACGGCATCAGGCTTCTTCTAACCGCGCCCCATAGCTGACCTGACCGGCTGCGCAGGTCGAGACGGCTGGCGGGCGGTTTTGGCATTGCAGGTGTAGTTGAGGGTTCAGACATAATTGTTCTCAGATCAAATCCCTGTTTTGAATTGCGGCATCGCTTGCCGATCCCCTGCCTAAACTTCACCAGGAGGCGGGCTCAGGGGGAACCCGCCTCCTGTAGCCCCCTGGCTTAATCAGGGACCATCTTTCCGGGAACTTCCAGCTCACCGGCAAGGATCTTTTTCTTTGCTTCTTCGAACTTTTGCATGGCTTCGGCTGGGATTTTGTCCTTGAAGAAGGGGTTGATGGCCACATAGGCTGCCTGTTCGTTTTCAAGCCCAATGCCGATCATCTTGCCGCCCTTGAAGGTGCCTGCCTGGATCTCTTTGGCAATGGCCAGGTAGGCTTGCGGGTAATCAAAGACTGTGCTGGCGATGATGGTTTCAGGCGCCAGGCTGCTCTGATCCATGTTGGTTCCAAATGCCAGGATCTTGGCTTCTTGCGCCGCCTGGAAGGCGCCCTGACCGGCGATATTGGCGTTAGGGACCACGATATCTACGCCCGCAGCGATGCCAGCCATGGCGGCCTCTTTGCCCGCGCCGATATCCTCCCAACTATTGATATAGGTGAGCGTGCATTCGTTGCCGGGAACGGTCTCGAAACCGGCCTTGAAGCCCAACTGTGGATTCGCAACAGCCGGGATTTCTTCGCCCCCAATGCCGAGGGCTTTGCCGCTCTTGGTCATGTAGGCGCCGATAATGCCCATCAGATAGGCCACTTCGTTCTCCTTGAAAACGACCGGCGCCAGATTGGGACCCACCTTTTCTCCGCCCGAAGTCAAGAACACCGTATTCGGGTAGTCCTTGGCGACGATTTCTGCAGCGTCTTGGAAGGAAAAGCTGTGCCCGATGATCATCTGGTAGCCTTGTTCCGCATAGTCGCGGAAAGCTTTTTCAACAACCGAAGGGGTCTCTTCGATCTCCACATAACTGACCTGGGCGCCCATTTCCTTCTCGATCAATTTGATGCTGTTATAGGCCACCTCGTTCCAGCCCTGATCGTGTACCGGACCCGGAGACAACAACCCCACCTTGAAGACCTTTTCTTCCGCAGGTGGGGCTGTTGTGGCTTCTGGTTTGGGTGTGCATTGGGCTGTTAACAAAGAGGCCAGGGCGAAGAGCGTGGCAACGACCAAAATTAATCTTTTGTTTTTCATCTCTACAATCTCCTTATTTTGGTTGTGTCATAGAAATTTACGTTTACCGCTCATTGCAAGCAACGCAGGGGTAGGCTGGTGAACACCTCCTTTTTTGATTGCCGGTCAGGTTGAAAGCAATGTTGGTGTATAGAAAGAGATCCGCCCCGTTCTGTTTTGGAAAATAAATGGTTGTCGTATTAATCTAATAGTATAATGATTTGTGTTAATAAATCAATATTTCCGTAAAAAAATGTCTATATTAGACATTACCTTGACAAGGTTGTATGTTGTTTGGCGCTCTACCTGGCTTTTCTGCTGGGAACAAAACGCCGACCGCCAATGAGGGCGGTCGGCGTCTCAGCCTCAGGAAAACGATTGTTAAGTTGTATATTGGCGGCACACGCTGGCTTAAAAGGGTAACAGGCTCCGTGCCTGCTACAAACGGTTGCCCAGCCGTTCCTCCAGCGCCTGGATCTTCGCCGTAAACAGGATGCGGCGGTCATCCACATAGAACTCATGCGGCTGCCTGGCGATTAGAAGCATCTTCGAGGGCCCATAGCCGTGAATGTCTTCCCACCGAAAAAAGAGCGGCGGCAAGAACGGCATGGCATTGCGCAGCTCGACGCCGTATTCATAAATCAGAATGCGGACGATGTTCCGGTAGCGCACCGGCCCCACCCAGACCTGCCAGGGGCGGGCTTCTTCCAGCAGGCTGCCCTTAAAAGCTGCTTCGTCTGCCCGATAATTGCGCGCCAGGGCTCCCCAGCCCGCCAAAAAGCTGACGCCGTAAAGAATGCCCAGCACCAGCGCCACCACAATCGCGGCCAGAGTGAAAAATCCAAGCGCAAGGTTGATCCAAACCATTTCCATTTGAAACCTCCCTGTTCTTTACTGGTCTAAATTTCCCCGGCTTACCCTCACACCGGATGCTGTCTGCTCGCTTCGAGCCGTTTTCTGGCAAGCTCGCAATATGCTTCGGAGATATCGAACCCGACGTAATGGCGGTTGTTTTGCTGCGCGGCGACGCAGGCGCTTCCAGAGCCCATGAAAGGGTCCAGCACCACATCGCCGGTATAGGAATACAGCCGGATGACCCGTTCCGCCAGGCTGATCGGAAAGGGCGCCGGGTGTCCGGTCTGCCGCGCCGAGGCGGGAGGGATCTCCCAGACCGAGAGCGTGGCTTGCATAAACTCCTCCCGGCTGATGTCGGACACGCCTTGATCGGGGCGGGTGAAGGATTGTTTGGCGAACACCAGGATGTATTCGTGCACATCCCGCAGCCGCGGCGACCTGGCGCTTTGAAAGCTCCCCCAGGCGCAGTTTCCGTTGCTGCCCTTGCTCTTTCGCCAGATGATCTCGCCCATCGGAAGAAATCCAATCTCCGTGTGGACTTGATAGAAATAAGTGTGTAAGGGGATGTAAGGTTTGCGCCCTAAATTTGCGATGTTGATGGCGTATCGCCCTCCCGGCTTCAACACCCGATACACCTCCTTGCCAACCCGGGCGATCAGTTGCAGATAGCTTTCCAGGCTGAGATCGGCATCGTACTCTTTGCCGACGTTGTACGGCGGCGATGTGAAAGCCAACCCCACAGCGTTATCGGGGAGGGGCATCTCTTCGGAAGATTGGCAGTAAATACGGTCTACCCACTCGCCGGGTGGGGGCGGCGCGGCTGCATTAAGAGCTTCTGGGTTTGCTGGCGGTGAGCTTTGGCTATACAGGTTGCGGCGGTAAAAGGGAGAAGCGTCATGACCTTCCCGCCGGGAGACGCCAAAGGAACTGGTCGCGGAGCCGGAAGTTTTTTTTGCTCTGGACATGCCAATCCTCCTCTGGGCAGTCAATATTGCCCTTCGCGCGCTCTCAAAAGAGCCATCACGCAGGGTGGTGGTTGAGATACAATGGATTATATCAATCTGTGACGGTTGTTTGATAGTCTTTGCCCGCTCTGGCTGCTGGCAGGTTGCCCAGCGCAGCAGTTCTGCCTGAGGGCGGGAACTCAACGGTTTCGCGGGGCGTCCTTGATTCAGGAGGAGATGACGATGAAAACATTTCTTGGCGTGTTTCGCTGGATGTTGCTGGGAGCGTTGGTCATCGCTGCCTGTGCGCCGCAAAAGGTTAACGCCGCGGTTGCGATGTCTGAAAAGCCCCGACTCAAAGACCCACAGGTGAGCCCTGAGGACCTTCTTGTACTGGCGCAGGATAACGCCGCTTTTGCCCTCGACCTGTACCAGGTTTTACGCCTGCAGGATGGCAATTTGTTTTATTCGCCTTACAGCATCTCGACCGCCCTGGCCATGACCTATGCCGGAGCGATGGGCCAGACCGCTGACCAGATGTCCCAGGCGCTTCATTTCAGCCTTCCCCCGGAACGGCTGCACCCGGCCTTCAATGCCTTGGCGCTAGACCTGGCCGCCCGTCCGGAACAGGCCGGTGGAGATGTAAAAACCCCCTTTGAATTGAGCGTTGCCAACGCGCTCTGGGGGCAAAAGGATTTTCAATTCCTGCCGGAGTTTTTAGACCTTCTGGCGCAAAATTACGGCGCGGGGATGCGGCTGGTGAACTTCTCAGAAGACGCCGAGGGATCCCGCCGGATCATCAATCAATGGGTCAGCGACCAGACCAGAGCGCGCATCCAGGATCTGCTGCCGCCCGGCTCGCTGGATGCCATGACCCGGTTGGTTTTGACCAACGCCATTTATTTTAAAGCGGGCTGGCTGCACCAGTTTGAGAAAGAATCCACCCGGCCGGCGCCTTTCTATCTGCTGGATGGCTCCACCGTCCAGGCGCAGACCATGCGCCTGAACAAGCCGTTTGGGTATGCAATTCTAGAAAACGCCCGCGCTCTGGAATTGCCCTACGAGGGCGGCGGGGTCTCGATGCTGCTCCTCCTGCCGGATGAGGGGCAATTTCAGGCTGTAGAAGCGCGCCTGGATGGCGACCTGCTGGGCGAGTTGCAGCAAAACTGGCAATATGGTTCGGTGGATCTGGCGTTGCCTAAATTCACGTTCGAGTCACAATTCGACCTCAATCAGGCGCTGAGCGGTTTGGGCATGGCGGATGCTTTCAACGCCAGTCAGGCCGATTTCTCGGGCATGACCGGCAACCGCGAGCTTTACATCAGCAGCGTCGTTCACAAGGCCTTCGTCGCCGTGGATGAGACGGGCACCGAAGCCGCCGCCGCGACTGCGGTCATCATGGGCGCGACCGCTGCCATGCCCCAGGAGCCGGTCATCTTCCACTTCGACCGCCCGTTCATCTTCCTGATCCGCGACAACCAGACCGGCAGCATCCTGTTCGCTGGCCGGGTGCTGGACCCGACCAGGTGAAAAGGGAATGCGTTCGACCGCTGGCTTTTGCAGTTGAAATATAGGGGGCTTGACAAGAGGTTTAAAATACGTGCGCCAGTGGTTTGTTGCCACGTATTTTGAGTAATCTGATATATAATATCTTATACTGTGAACTCCCCTTATTGGTTGTTTGTGTAATGGAGGCTGACATGTACGGTACCATTGCTCGTTTGCGCGCGAAGCCCGGCGCTTTGGAACTGCTTTCCAAATTTGAGCAGCGCCATCCGCAGGGGTTCGTCGCTTCTTATGTTTACCGGATGGATTCCGACCCAAATGAATTGTGGCTCGTTGTGCTTTTTAAGGATCGTGAGTCTTACCTTGCCAACGCCGAAAGCGAAACCCAGCACCAGGAATATCTGCAAATCAGGGCGCTGCTTGAAGAAGACCCGCAGTGGCATGACGGTCAGGTGGTGTTTGAAACCAGCGCCTGAACAGCGTCTCTGACATTACCGATTGCCGTACAGCCCGATGAGCTCCGCTTGAGCCAGGGTATGCCCTTCCAGCGCTGAGAGCAGCTCCTTTTTTGAAGCGCCGCCGGGCAGATCGAGCAGGCTGTCAACCGCATAGAGCGTGAAAATATAGCGATGAACGCCAGAAGGTGGGCAAGGTCCGCCATAACCGGTTTTTCCCCAACTGGTCTTCCCCTGGTGGGGTCCCAGTGCCGCTTCGGATGAGGCGCCTTCGGCCAGTTCATTAAGATCGGCTGGTAGGTTGAATAACACCCAGTGTGTGAATGTCCCGATCGGCGCGTCCGGATCGTCCAGAATCAGCGCAAAACTCTCTGTGCCCTCAGGGGCGCCGCTCCATGCCAGCGGCGGAGAAATATCCTCACCGTCGCAGGTATAACGCGCCGGGATTTGCTGCCCCGCTTCGAATGCGCTGCTGGCCAGCGCAAATTCCACCGGGGCAGGAACGGTCTCCTCGACCGCCGGGGGGAGGGTCTCGGTCGCAAGGGAGGGCGCCGTCGGTTCCGGCGTGGCCGTGTCCGTTGCCGTCTGGGTTTGGGGCGCAGCGCTCTCAGCATTGCCGCCGCTGCATCCGGTCAGCGTCACCGCCAGGATCAACACCAGCTTGAGGAATAGCTCTGATTTCATGTCACCTACCTCCTTAGCATCAAAGTAAATCCGCCGCCGGGTTGCTTTGAACCAGCATTTCGGCTTTTTCAAGGATCGAGGCGGTTAAATCCGTCCCAGATGCGGTGCAGGATGCCGCTGCAACCGCATTGGCATAGCGCAGCGCTTCGCGTAACGGCGCTTTTTTAACAAAGGTCGCAGCCAGGTAAGCCGCGTTGAAAATATCGCCCGCCCCGGTGGTATCCACCACCGGCACAGCAAAGGCCGCGCACGCATAGACCGCCCGCGGCTGGCGGGAGACCGCCAGGCTGCCTTTGGATCCCAGCGTAACGATCAGGCGCTGCGGCTGGTTTTTTAGGCCGTCAAATGCCCCTGAGAGGCTCTCCTCCGTAGCTTCCTGGTTAAAAAGCATCCTGAAGGCGTGGCGATCCAAAATGATGGTGTGCGCATAAGAGGTAGCCCAGCCAAACGCCCACGCATCCCATTCAAGAATCGCAGGTTCCAGGCTGATGACGAGTTCGGCGCCGAATTGGGTCAGCGCCTCGCGCATCGGCAGGCTCAAAGTGCTGAAGACCGCTTTGGCCGGCGCGGGCGCCATAAATTCAGCCAGCTCCACCGCGTCCCATCTGTGCGCATCGTCAAAGCCATGCAGCAGGATGGCCTTCTCGCCCCCTTTTGCCACCAGGATCTGTGCAATGGGCGTCCGAGAGGTTTTTAAATACCTTGCGGATAGTCCCAGCCGGGAAAAAGCCCCCTGGATATACTGCCCGTTTTCGTCCTCGCCAATTTTTGTCAGAAAGAGCACATCCGCCCCCAGGCTTTTAAGCGCCCTGGCGGTGTTGCAGGTCGTCCCGCCGATTGCTCGTCCGGTGAATTGTACGTGCACCTTTTCATCCGGCCCCGGCAGGTGAGCAAGCGAGTAGTAATCATCCAGCGCAACATCGCCAACACAGATCACATCGAACATTTTCGCGCCTCAAATGGCAAGATGAACGGTCGGCAGGTTGAGGATTCTTTCTGCCAGCGAGTCTAGGTTGATGGCGTTCACTTCCAGCAAGTTGGCAACCAGCTGCCGGTCAACGCCTTCGATCCCCGAATAAGCCCCTGAGATTGCCCCGGCAATTGCCGCCACTGTGTCGGCGTCTCCGCCCAGGTTGACCGCGCCGGTCACGCTCAGGTTGGCATCGCCGCGCGCCGCCACGAAGATACCGATGGCGGCCGGCACCGCTTCGATGATGGGCAGGCCGCACCCGATGACGTCGCCCAGCCGGGTGCAGGTCTCGTCAAAATCATCGCCGCCCGCTGCAATCGTCACGGCCAGTTTGATGCGCTCAACCATTGACGGACTGCGCGTCACCACCGATTCTGTCCTGGCGATCTCGTAAGCTTTTTTCGCGCCAAAAAGCGCCGCGTCCGCCACCGAAAGGACATCCGCCTTTGGCGTGAGCGCTGCCGCGACCGAGGCCGCCACCGCTCCCGCTCCGGCGAAGGCCAGGTCGGTGTTGTGGGTGGGCATGCACATCGTGGCCGCGTCGCGCACAGCCGCCTCCAGATCGCCCGGATGCGCCAGCCCGGCGGGGGCGACCTTCATGGCTGCCCCGTTGGAAGCGCCCATATCCATCGGAAAGGGGGGTTTCCCCGTCTCATAAGGGCTGACGCCGTCTTTTAAGCGCTGGATGGCCCGCCGTGTGCTGGGGCCGGCAAGTTGCTGGAACAAGACCTCATCCTCTGCCCATTTCAACAGCCACTTTGCGACCGTTTCTACCTTCAGCGCCCCGCCGTCCTCGATAATCGCTTCCAGCATATTCAGCATCTGGGTGGTGTCGTCGGTCAACTGGCCGGCCTTTCTTCCCCTCGCAAAGGCGGCTTCGGGTGGAGGATAAAAGCGGGTAACTTTCCCACCAAAATGCTGCAAGATTTTCTCTGGGGTCAGGCTTTCTGTGGCGCTGCCCATGGCGTCGCCAATCAGGGCGTTTGCCAGGCTACCTGTGATGCGCTGGCGCAGTTCGTCCCGGTTCATTTCTTTTCCTCGTTGAGCGCGGCCTCGTTCCTTCGTTTGAGCGTCAGGAGCATTTTGCGCCCCATGACGAAAGAGATCGGTTCGACCACGCTGCCGAAAATCAGGTTATTGAAAAACGTTGGGTTCCAGTCGTTGCGCATTCGAAAGATCAAACGGGTATCCTTCTCCCCAACTGGTTCCAGGTAAAAGGTCTGGTCGCCACTGAAGTACGCTTCCAGCGTCGGGTCGCCCGGTTCAGCGGCCTGGCCGGTCTTGGTGTTCATCGTCCCCGCCAGCGAAAGGGCGCGGTTGGCCTGCAGTGCAGCGACCGGGAAGCCAAAACTACCATCCGGTGTGGCTTTGACCTGATCGCCCACGTTCAGATGCTGGTATTCCGGTAGAATTCGGTTGGCGCTGGGGATACCGCCGTTATCGAGTAAATCGTAGCTGTACCAGCCGCCCCGCTGGCAGCCGAGCTGCAAAAACCAGGGCCAGACCTTTTCCGGCGGCGCCTGGATCGTGATGGCCATCGTCAGTTCTGAACGGGGGTGGGGGACAAATTCATCGCCGGGCAATCGGCGGCCGGTTTCCTCCGCTGTGGCGCCCCAACGGCTGTACCATTTTCGAAGCAGCGAAGAGAAGAGGATCGTAAAAGCGATGAGACCGGCGCCTGCCAGTCCATCCAGGATGAGGGTAGGGCTGAATTTTTTTTGCATGGGTTGATTTTATCACCGCCGCGCAAATGGCAAAAGCCAATCCAGTGCCTCACTCGTATGCCAGCACCTCGCGGATCGTCAGGCGGGCGGCGTTGCGCGCCGGAAGGATGCTGGCAACCGCAGAGAGCAGCAGCGCCGCAGCCAGCCAGATAACCGAACCGATTGGAGTAAAACTGGAACGCCACGAAGCGTCGAACAGCGCCATGAAGACCGCATCGGACATCAGCTTGCTGATGGGGAAGGACAACAAGAACGCCAGTGCCCAACTGATGATGCCGATCAGCAGCCCTTCGACGATCACGATCTGGATCACTTTTCCATCAGAGGCGCCGATCGCCCGCAGCACGCCGATCTCGCGGGTGCGTTCCATCACGTTTAGACTCATGGTGCCCATCAGCCCGATCGAACCCACCAGCGCCGTGAGCAGGGCCATGATGAGCAAGAAGGTGGTTAAAACATCCAGGCCGGTGGTGGTGTTTTCATTCAGCGTGAGCCCAGCAGCCGCTTCTTTGACGTTGTAGCCCTGGCTCTTCAGATAGCTTTCGATCTTACGCCCTAATTCCTTCTGTCCTTGCAGCGTGAGGCCGGGCTGGCTGGCGACCACGCGGAAGGTGTTGGTGCGATTGGCGTATCCCACCGTCCGATTCAGGTTTTCGAAGCTGGTATACGCCACGTAGCCACCGCTCTTGCCAACCAGTTGAAAGCGCCCCACCACCGTCCAGCGCGTCTCCTGGCCGTTGATGCGCAGCCGCAGCGTGTCGCCGGGTCCAATCCCAGGCAGGATATCGCTGAAGCGTTCGCTGATCGCAATGGCATTGTGGTCTCCAGCGCTGACCCAGCGCCCCTCCAGCAGGATGGGCTGCACCAGGGGGCTGTCTGCGGGCGGCGCCAGGATGGTGGTGCTATCGGCAACCAGGTTATCGCTGCGCAGTATCTCAGCGCGCGCCGAGGCCCATCCTTCTACCATTTTGACCTCCGGCAGCGCCTCCAGGCTTTTCTGAATTTCTCGCACGTGGTAGGGGCGTTCCAGCGTCAGGTTGATGTCTGCCAAAAAGTATTTCCCCACCCGGGTGACATAATCGTCTATGGAGGTTCGGACGTTGAATGTGGCGATGAAGATTGCCCCACCGAGCGAGAGGGTGATCAACGTTAGCGCCAGGCGTCCCTTGCTCCGAAAAGTGTTCCGCAGCGATACCAACAGCGGGCGGGGCGCCCGGCGCAGATGCAGTAAACGCTGCTCTAACCGGCTGGGACGGCTTGTTTTACCTGTCTGCCGGATCCCGCTGGTGGCCTCTTGAACGCTGATCCGCACCCCATTCAAGATGGGGAGAAACCCGGCGGCCTGGGGGACGATCAGGGCCAGCCCCAGCATGAGGAAAGCAGCCGCCGGCACAGGGCGGAATTCCTGCAGTTCCATATTGATCTGCCCTGCCAGGAATTTCAACAAACCGCGGGAAGCCCAATTTGCCAGCGGCAGCGCGAGCGCAAACGCCAGCACGCCAAAGATAAAAATCAGCGATAGATAAATCGCGATGATTTGCTGGCTGCGGCCCCCGATAGTTTTCATGATCCCAATCTGCCCCACCTGTTGGACGAGCAAAGCCTGAAAGGTGTTCGTGATCAGAAAACCGGAGAGGACAACCACCAGCGCGCCCAGAACGATCAAAACGTTGGAGATCGCAAGCGTATAACTGCTGTTGGGATGGTTATCCGAGGCGCGCACGCTCTGGCTGAGGACGACCCCGCCGTTCTTCTCGATGGTCTTGCGCACCCGGTCAGCCACCAGCCGGATATGTTCCTCATCTTCTGCGTGGTCGGCGACTGCTACGTAAAGCTGGTTATACGCTTCGGGTTGCCCCAGCCAGCCGAGCGAGTCGGCGCTGATATATCCCTGAGCGGGCGCCATGAAGAACCCCCCGCCGGATCCAGAAGCGCCGATGGACTGATCCTGGATCACGCCGGATACCTGCATCGTGCGAATACTGCCGTCGGGCAATTCCAGTTCTAGCCAATCTCCTACGTTGCAGCCCAGTTCATCCAGTTTGTAGCGATCAATGGCAATCTGGCGTTTGTGTGGCGGCCAGTTTCCCTCTTCCAGTTTGGGACGGTTGATCTTCTTATTCTTTATGTCAGGGAAGGCATTGAGGGTGATCGTTACCCACTCGCCGCTCCTGGCTTTTGCACGCAGGTTGAAAACACGGGCGGCTTCGGCGTTTTGAACCCCGGCAACCCCCCGCACTTTTTCCAGCGTCGTCGTGCGGAGAGAAAGGACGCTCATTTCCATGTTTGCCGGATGTATGGCAGCATACCCGCTGCGCATATCCCGTTGCAGGATGGTGTGCAGCGTAAGGATGATCCCGATGGCAAACAACCCTACCGCAATCGAGGCGATGACCAGGCTGGAGCGCACCCGGTTGCCCCACAAATCGGCCAGGACTTTGTACCACCGCGGGCGGATCATACCAGCCTCCGGCTGCCTCGGCGGCGGTGGGCCGCCGGTTGAAAGTCTACCAGGTTCGCTGCTTTTTCTTGCAGCGCAAGTCGGGCCGAGGGGTTGGCTTTTAGCCAGGACTCCAACGCTCCAGCCTGGATGATCAGCGCTTCCGCAGATTCGGCAACCTCCGGCGACACAACGAGCTGGAAGGTCGTTTCGCCGGGCGGCGCTTCATGGAATATGTACTGTCCTGGCGTGAGCCTGATCTTCTTTTCCTTCCCTGTTGGACTGCTGGTCAGCAGTTCGATCTCTCCTTCCAAGGCGATCAGTAAACCGGCTGCCATGGAATGGTCACCCGCAAGATTCTCACCGGGAGAAATCCGCCGCCGATCTGCAAGATGCGTTAACTGGAGAAGCTGTGGATGCGTCAGGGTGGGGAAAGCGGCTGCCAGATGTTCGTTGACGAGTTCGCCATCCGAAAGGATGACCTTGCGATCAGCGCGGTTTGCCAGCGTCATATCGTGGGTGACAAAGAGGATGGTTTTGCCCTGGCGCGCCAGTTCTTGGAAGATCGAGAAAATGACATCTGCTGTGGCGGTATCCAGGTTTCCGGTTGGTTCGTCAGCGACCAGGATGGGCGGATCGTTCGCCAGCGCCCGCGCAATAGCGGCGATTTGCTGCTGGCCGCCCGACAGAGCCCCCGGCAGTTTATTCGCTACTTCGGCTGCGCCCACTTGTTCCAACAATGTCATCGCCCTTTCTTCGCGCTTCTCAAATGGCAAAAGCTTTGCCAGATCCATGGGCAGCAAAACGTTTTCCAATACAGTCAGCATCGGTAGCAGTTGAAAGAATTGAAAGATCACCCCCATGTTTCGCCCGCGCCAGACTGCCAGCTCACCCTCACGCATGGAGTGCAGGTTGACATCGCCTGCCCGCACGCTGCCCTCGGTGGGATGATCAATCCCGGTGATCATGTTAACGAGTGTAGATTTACCGCTGCCGGATTTTCCGACAATCCCCACAAATTCCCCGGCGTTAAAGTCGAGATTGATCCCCTTCAACACGGTAACGCTGCCTGCTGGGGTCTTGAAAACCTTGACCAGGCCGCGCACTTCGATCAGAGCGGATTGGCCGGTCATGGTTCTCCTTCTCCCCTGGGGCGGCTGTCGCCGGTGATCTGGCCGTCGGCGATATGTATCACCCGCGAGGCGCGGCAGGCCAGGCTCTCATCGTGTGTGACCATCACCAACGTCTTACCGGCTTCCACCAGCCTGATGAAAATCTGAAAGATCGTCTCAGCGGTCACCGAGTCCAGTCTGCCGGTTGGTTCGTCGGCGATCAGGATGGGCGGATCGTTTGCCAGAGCGCGGGCGATGGCCACGCGCTGCTGTTGCCCGCCAGAAATGGCGGAAGGCAGTTTGTAAGCGTGGTCTTCCAGCTCGACCGCTCGCAGCAGCTCCAGCGCCCGTTCTGCGCTGATCCTGCGCTGCCACAATCCGCAAAAATCCATCGGCAGCATGATGTTGTTCAGCAGTGAGAGGGTCGGCATCAGTTGAAAGTTTTGATAAATCACCCCCACGGTGCGCCCGCGCCACAGCGCCAGTTGATTCTCGTTCATTTTGTGGATGGCAACCCCGTTCACCAGGATCTCGCCGGAGGTGGGGTGATCTATGCCGGTGATCATATTCACCAGTGTGGTCTTCCCTGCGCCCGATTTGCCGACGATCCCGACCAGTTCGCCGGGATAAATATCCAGGCTAATTCCTTTAAGCGCTGTAAACTCGCCGCCCGCGCTGCGGTATCGCTTAACGACCTGGCGCAGTTGGATCAAAGCTTTTGGTTCGCTTTCAGATTCGCATGGCGGAGGTTGAGGATCGAGATGGTGCATTGTGATTACGTCGAAATAAATATTTACAAATAAAACACAAGATGTATAATAATAAACAGATTGTTTATTATTATAACCCAGGCGAAATGCCTGTCAATCTTGAATTAGTGCGGAAAGTTCATTGCTGGAGGGGCTGTCTCGCGAAAGCGGCTGTCCAACCCAAGAGCAGAACTATGCGTGTAGGAGCGTTGGTTGGCTGAGAAAAATCTGGACCGCCGTCAAAGACGCAGTCGTCGTTTGCTGAGAGATGCGCTGTTTGCCCTGATTCTGGAGAAAGGATACGACGCGGTAACGGTCGAAGAAATTACCCGCCGGGCAGATCTCGGACGCGCCACCTTTTACCTGCACTACCGGGACAAAGAAGACTTGCTGCTGCAGTGCCTGGAAGAGACGGCGGACGGCCTCGCAGAACAGATCGGCCTCCTTCAACCCGCGCGGCCGCAAGAAGAAGACGGCCATCTGCAGGCCGATTTCTCCGGGAAAAGCCCCGTGCTGCTGGTGTTCCAACATGCCGCCCAAAATGCCTCCATCTACCGGGTGATCCTCCGCGGCGAAGGCGCTTACAAAGTTTCCCGCCGTATCCGCGAAATCGCCAGCCGCTACGCCGCCGAATTTTTTTCCGCGCGCCTTGGCTATGGAGATGGGGAGCCTCGCTCAACCATCCCCATCGAGGTGGTTGCAAACTATTTTGCAGGAAGTCTGTTGGGGATGCTGACCTGGTGGCTGGAAAGCGGCATGCCCTATTCCCCGGAGCAGATGAGCGAGACCTTCAGACAGTTGTTGTTTCAGGGGCTACGCCAGGTGATACGGCCAGAGGGGGAATAAACCCACGCCGGGGGGCCGGGTAGTAGGAGGTTTACTCCAGCGTTGACCGAATGTAAAAGAAGCTGAAAGCGCGCACAGCCGGGTTGGCGCTCCACTCTCCGCAGGCGCGCACGACCGCCGGAGGGGAAGGGAGCTGCGCTGTGGGGGCGACGATCAGAAGGCTGACACCGCTAATCAAGTCAATGGTCGAAACCAGCGTAAATTCGCCCTCGATCCGTTCGAATTCTTCAATGGGTTCGATACTCGGCAGGTTGTGGATCTGGCGGACAAAACGGCCGCGGTGAAATTCGGGCATCCAGTCAAGCTGCCAGGTGTCCTCGCGAATGACGCGCACCAGCGAGCCCGGCGTCAGGCGATAGGCGACCGGCGTCTGTCCGTCAGGGCAGGCAACAGGCTGGATTTGCTCTGGCTGGCGCGCAAGGCCGATGGCGGCGGGGGCAAGCAGCGCCGCGGCAGTTAAGAGGATCATCACCATCAGCGCAGGGCTGTGGTGGGGCTGCGAAGCCGGCGATAAGACCCTGCCTGGCGCGCCGAATCTACGCAGTAGAAAAAAACTGCCCATCACGGGGAGCAGGATGATCACGGCGATGCCAGCTGCGTACAGCCGCATCCCGAAGGCGTCGCCGGGCGGCACGAACGGCGCCGAAAGCAGAACCCCGATCGCCGAAAGAGAAACCAGAGTAGCCAGGGCGTCCTTTCTCTCGATCAGCCCGTAGAGCAGACCGATGGCGGCCAGGGCGTAAAGCGTCAAGCGGACAACCTCGGCCACCAGGTCATTTTCTCCACGCACATACGCGTACAGGTTGTAGTACGACTTGGAGAACAAGAGCGAGTAATTGTAGCGCACTCCTGCCAGCGCCTTTTCGGGCGTGGCAGCGAATTGTTTGAAGATCACCTGCAGCGAAACGAGTGTCCGTTCCGGGTCTGGCAACGCAGCAACCTCCGGGTGGTCTTCTCGAAACTGAGTCCACCCCTGCCCGCCGGTGGCGACCCCGTACAACGCGCTGGTGAAGTTGCCAAAAGGCACCACGGGCTCACGCGTCGTTTGCCGCTGCACCAGCATATTGGAGGTAAAGGCTGCCAGGATCGCTGCCAGGCCCAGCCCTAAAAAACGCCACGAAACGAAGCTGGTGCGACGAAAATAACGCATTCCCCAAACCAGCATGAAAGCCAGCGCGAAGAAGGGCCCCGGCCGGGCGTTCAGCGCCAGCGCCGTAGAAAACAGCCCGGCGACCGCGCTCCACGCTTTATGCTGGCGTGCGCCCTGCCAAAGCAGCGCCAGCCCCAAACAGCCCAGCGTGAACCCCAGGTTCTCAGAGAGCGTCGTGCCGGAAAAACGCCGGTAATAGAGAAAAAGCAGCGTCAGCGTTGCTGCTGCGGCCAGGCTGCCATGCGTGTAACGTACCTGTAGGGAAAGCGCGCAAGCCGAAAGACCTGCGATCAAAACCAGAATCCCTAGCACAGCCTGCAGGTTCTGTCCGCTGGCGCCCAACAGTCCGGCCAGCAGCGCCGGGAAGAGCGGTCGCCAGGCGGAAAACAACTGAAATGAAAAACCTTCCAGAAGGCGCAGGGCGTCGTGGTAATAATTTGCAGCGTCTGTCCAAGGCAACAGGCCGCTGGCAGCGCCGGGCTCGCTCTGTCCGCTGGCCCACAGCCCGGTCAGCGAGAGCCCAAAGACCCAGAGCGATAGAAGAAAAGCGCTGATCCTTCCCCAGCGTGTATCTGGCGTGAACGCCAGGGTGAAAGCCGCAACGAGCAGGGGCGCCAGGAGGGTGAAATTGTAGCGGGTGAAGATGCCCAGCGTGCGCAAAAGCGGCAGGCTGCGGTTGGTGAGCAGAAACACATACACCGCCAGCCCCGCCATCAGGAGCAGCGTTTGCAGCAAAGCGCCTGCTGTTGAGCCGGGGAGAAGGCGGCGGCGTGGTTGCGGAATTTTTTTCATGGAAGGACAGAGTCATTATAGCAGATACTTTTGTAGGGTTTCTTTATCTTTCAGGATATGCTCTGTCTTCCCGTCTGCAGTGATTTTTCCTTCTGACATAACCAGCACTCGCGAAGCCACTTCCTCTACCAGCCCGAGGTCGTGCGTTGCAATGAGCATCGTATGGGGGAGTCCCTTCAAGAGGTTGATCAGGCTGCGGCGCGCCCGGGGATCTAAACCTGCGGACGGCTCGTCCAGTGCCAGAATTTTGGGCTGCATCGAAAGAACGGTAGCGATTGCAACGCGTTTCTTTTCCCCCACGCTGAGGTGGTAAGGCGCCCTGTCGCCGTAGTCCTGCATCCCGACCATGTTCAGCGCCATCCGGACGCGCGCTTCGATTTCCTCCGGCGGCAGGCCCTGGTAAATGGGGCCGTAAGCCACGTCTTCAAAAACTGTGGGTGAAAATAGCTGATCGTCGGGGGATTGAAACACCAGCCCGACCAGAGCCCGAACCTGCCCGACCGTATTGGCGGTTAACCGGATGCCGTCTATCCAGATCGTTCCGTGTCCATTCAGAATACCGTTCAGGTGTAACAGCAGGGTTGACTTCCCGGCGCCATTCAAACCGACCAGCGCAGTTTTTTCTCCCGGATGGATATGAAGATCAATCCCTTTCAGAGCAATTCGTTTATTGGGGTATTCGAACCACAAATCCTGGATCTCGATCATTTTTTCGTGGGTTATTGCCATAATGTTCCCAGTAAGAGCAAACAAGCGAACAGGAATCCCCCTATGACCAGCGTCAGAGGAGCGCATTCCTCTGCTTGGGTTGATGGCAAGGTCCTGATTTTGCCGTCATAACCCCGTGACTGCATGGCGTTGTAAATTCTCTCACTGCGTTCGAGTGATCTTAAAAACAGGCTACCTGCCATTCCCCCGGTAACCTTGGCGCGCCAGGCGATGCTCCCGCCGCCCTGCCCCTCACTCAGCAGTGCGCTGCGGGAAGATCTGGCGCGCATCAAGCGGACGGCTTCTTCCGATATCACAAAAAGATAGCGCCACATCAATGCCGCCGCCGCGGTCAATACTTTTGGCGCTCGCAGCGCGTCCACCGCTGCCAGCAGTTGCCTCATGGGGGTGGTTGCTGTGAGGAGCGCGGCAGCCTGGATACACAGCCACATTTTAGCGCCGATGGCAAGAAAACGATTCACCCCCGGCGCGGAAACCGCGATGGAAAATTTGCTCCAAGAAAGTATCAAACAAGGATCGCCTGGCAGCGTAAAGAGAACTGGCAGCGCTGCCAGGTGAAACGGAAATGCGAGAAGCGAGCGTTTGATCAGGCTGACAAGGCGAATCCTGGCTAAGAATGCTGTACAAATAATAAGAATAAGCAGAACAGGATAGACCTTCCAGGCTTTTTCGGGCATGGCGGCTGTCGTGAAGAGATACCCCAGCGCAAGCAAGAGCTTTGTCTGCGCGCCCAGTTGGTGCACAACGCTGGTTCCTGGTTGATAGGGGTCTGAAATAGAGAAGTTGTTGCTCACAGCCTTGAATCGTTCGGTCGGGAAATTTGCCTGTTGTGGGTGATCCCGATGCTGACCCCAAGAACGATGACGACCCCGATTAATCCTGCCAGGATGGTGGCCAAAGCTTCGCTTTCAACTCCAGGCAGCAGGTAATCCGGGATCAAATTGTACATGGGGGAGCGGGCGGCCTCGATGAAACCCTGCTGTTCTGCTACCCACTCCAGGCCATCCGGGTGAGAAGAAGCCAGCGGTGAAAGAACCGCCAGAGCAACAGAGATAACAATCCCTCCCGTAAAGACCCCTCGCGAACTTGCCGAAACAGCTGTTTCACCGCTCAGCAGATCAGGGCGCGCTCTTCCGATGAAGATCAGCGCGCCCGCGGTGATCATTCCCTCGCCAATGCCAATCAGCGCGTGAATGCTTGCCATTGCCGGGATGGCAATTTGGGCAGGCGAGGTGCCGGAAAATGCTAACTGCAAAGCGCATGAGAGCGAAGCGATGAAAATTGAGGACCAGGCTGCTGCAAAACCAGCCAAAGGGATGAATTTTTGTTTCTTGCTCAGGTTAAGTAAAAGGCGGTAAACCGCATACGAAACGGCTACGCCAACAATCGCCATATTGAACAGGTTTGCTCCTAAAGCGAGCAGTCCGCCATCCTGAAAGATCAATGCTTGTACGCTGACCACAACCGTCATGGTGAGGGTGGCCGCCCAAGGACCAAGCAGGATGGTTGCCAACGCCGCACCCAGAAGATGACCGGAGGTTCCGCCGGTGACCGAAAAATTCAACATCTGCCCAGCAAAGATCGCTGCGGCCAATACGCCCATCAGCGGGAAGTCTTTTTCTCGAAGCATCCGCTTGGTCTTTCGTAGCGCGATGGAAAGTACCCCAACCGATACTGCCCAAAAGAAACTAGATACAACGATGGATAGAAATCCATCGGGGATGTGCATGGGAGGGGGGGAAGGATGCATGATAGCCTCCTGATAGAAAACGGATATGATAGAATCACTATTAGGTGATCATACACCCTATTGCAAATATTTGCAATAGCAAATAAATGCAAATTTTATTAACCAACTTCACTTTCTAAGGAACCGATGCGCTCTTCATCTGTCGTTCAGGCGATTCTGGATGTGTTAGGGGATAAAGATACCCACCTGACATCCCGTGAGATATTCGATTGCATTCACGAGCGGTTGCCGGCTGTCAATCCATCTACGGTCTATCGCGCTTTGGAGCGCCTTACTCAAGAAGGAGTGGTTTCCATTTCCGATCTGGGGATCGGTTCGATGGTTTATGAATTGGTAACCGGCAAGAATCATCATCATCTCGTCTGTCAGCAATGCCGCAGCATTGTCACCATAGAAGGGCAGGAAATCGATCTTTTTTTCTCCAACATTCAGGCAGCCAGCGGATACCGCCTGGTTACCAACCATCTAGTCTTATTCGGCGTCTGCCCGGCGTGCAGACAAAAGATGCTGGAAAACAAGGCGGCTTGATAAAACACGGAGGCAATATTGCCTCCGTGTTTAATATTGGCTCTCTTGCAATCCGTGCTAAATGTGAATGGCGTGCCCCTCCGCGGCCTCGGCCGCTTCCATCACCACCTCGCTGAGCGTGGGGTGGGCGTGCACATTACGCGCGATTTCTGCCGGGGTCATTTCCATGCGCTGCGCCAGCGTGAGTTCAGGTAGCAGTTCTGAGACATCCGGCCCCACCAGGTGCGCGCCCAAGATTTCGCCGTATTTGGCGTCGGCGATGATCTTGGCAAATCCGCCCGATTCGCCCAATCCAAGCGCCTTGCCGTTGGCGAGGAACGGAAAACGGCCAACTTTGATCTCATACCCGGCTTCTTTGGCCTGCGCCTCGGTATAACCGAAGGAAGCCACCTGCGGCGAGCTGTAAACAGCCCGCGGCATCATGCGGTAATCCAGCTTGACGGTCTCGACGCCGGCGATGTTCTCGGCGCAGACGATACCCTGGGCCGAGGCTACATGCGCCAGCAGGAGCTGCCCGGTGACATCTCCAATCGCCCAGATGCCCGGCACGTTGGTCGCCATGCGTTCGTCAATCTGGATAAATCCTCTTTCGGTCAGCTTGACCCCCGCGCTCTCCAGCCCAATCCCGGCGGTGTTGGGCTTAAAGCCAATGGCAACCAGCGCCTGTTCGGCTTCCAGGGTCTGTTCGCCGCCTTCTCCGCTTACCCGCACCCGCACGCCGCTGCTGGTGGTCTCAACGCCCAGGACGCGCGTGCCGGTGAGCATCTCGATTTTACGCTTCTTGAAGGCTTTGGCGAGCTCGGCGCTCGATTCTTCATCCTCCAGCGGCAGGATGCGCGGCAGCATTTCAACGATCGTTACCTGGCTGCCGTAAGAACTCCACACCGTAGCAAATTCAATCCCAATTGCGCCGGCTCCGATGATGATCACCGATGCCGGGTTGTGATCCTGGAGGATGGCTTCCTGGTAGGTGACCACCCGTTTACCGTCGGCGGTTACCCCAGGGATCATAGCGGTGTGACTGCCGGTGGCGATCACGATGTTTTTCGCCTTCAGTTCGCTTACCTGGCCGTCCTCGCCGGTCACCTGGAGGGTATCTTTCCCGGTCAGCACGGCGCTGCCCATGTGGACCTCAATGTTGTTCTTCTTCATCAACATCCCCACGCCCTTTGTCAGGCGGCTTGAAACCTGCCGGCTGCGGTTGAACGCCACGCTGTAATCCACCTGTAAATTTTCCAGGGAAAAGCCAAATTCTTTGCCGCGCTCCCGCAGGGTGTGCACGACTTCGGCGTTCTTTAACAGCGCTTTGGATGGGATGCATCCCACGTTCAGACAAACCCCGCCCAACCATTGCTTCTCGACGATGGCCGTTTTCAGGCCAAGCTGGGCTGAGCGGATGGCGCAAACATAACCTCCGGGGCCTGCGCCGACGACAACCACATCGTATATAGCGGACTCTGCCATGGTTTACCTCTCAAAATATGATATCAAATATTGATTGCATCGTTAAGTATACCCGTCCATTGTACTATGGCGCGGCGGGTTCGCAAAGAGGCGGGGAAAGCAAAGCATGGCTTCCTCGTGCACTTTTCCGATGAAACTTATTTCAAGATGAATGGTTGCCTGGAGTTTTTTTCTGTGTCCTCATCACCAAAACCAGTACGATCCCAACCGCCAGGATGATCAAACATCCGTAAAACTGAGAACCTTGGCTCAGTCCATCGGCTTCGGGTGGCGCCATACCGTTAAGCTCATAGGCGCCGCGGTCCACCACCGCATGACCAAAGCTTTTTGCATCCCATAAGCGAGCATTTTTATCTAAATCCAAAGTACCGACGCTCGCCGCAGAGGAATCACCGGAATCAATACCAGGAGAGTTTGGTTGCAAATGGTAGTTCCCCGAGGCAGGGTCAGCAAACATCGGGTCCTTGTAGAAATTCCCATTGCTATTGAAGCGCCCATCATTCAGGATACAATCAATGACGCTGGCTGGCACCAGAGAGCCTTGGATCGCATCTCGCCATCATTATCCCATAAGATAGTATTAGCGACAGTTACCCCTGTGATGGTATTGCTGGGGTCAAGAGAATTGATATTAATCCCACCTGCCCAGCCGCTGTTAATCCCGTTCATAACCAGGGTCAGATTGGTAATAGTGACATTTTTTATGGCATTATTCTGGCTGTTGCCATTATCTCCATGTAATAAGACACCAGCGCCATCACAATTCACTATCAATGTATTGCGGAGTATGACATTCTCAAGCAGATTATTTCGAGATCCACCGCTGCCAGCATACAAAGAAACGCCATTATCACACTTAGAGATTTTATTGCGATCAATCAACACCTCTGAGATGACATTATCATGAGCATCGTTGCCTGTTGCCCCGCTGAATTGGATGCCGCCACCAGTCAGTGTGTTATCGGTGATGATCACTTTCGTTAACATGTTTCTTGCAGCGTTTGCGCCCAAACCCACACTGAGCAGCTCCATCGTTACTGGTGTGCCGTCTATCTGGTTTTCAGTGATCGTAATATTGCTTACAACGTTATCATTGCTATTGGGTGAATTCGCAGCAGAAATCAGGATAGGGGGGTTGGCGTGGTCATGTATGCGGTTGCCGCGAATCAGGATATCTTTGATCCTGTTGCGAGATACATGATTACCCGCCGTGGCGGTGATAAAAATATCGGCTGACAGACCGGCGGCTGCCAGCGTATTTGAGAGGATGGAAATATTCGAGATTTCATTGTCGCTTTCGCTTTCAATAAATCCGCCGGTAAGTTTTATCCCAAAATGATTGTTTTGAAACGTGTTTTCTATAATCTCGATATTGCGAATCACAGCATGATTTTGGTGATGGATAATATCGATCGCGCCAGAGGTACAATTGGTGAACGTGTTATGACGCAGAGATACGTCCTCTACAAGGTGTACATCTTGCTGGGGGATCGTACTGATTTCAATTTCAGGCGCGCCGAAATTATTAAAATGGAGACCTTCAATCACCACATGGGATGCCCCTTGAATTTGAAGAGCTTGGAATTTTTTACCGCTTCCTTCGAGGGTGATATCTGGAACACCGTTGCCATCAATGTCGCCATTGATGGTCAAACCATCGCGCACGATCGCGGGCAGAGTCTGAGTTAGATTAATAACCGATCCGCTTAAGGAGGGGGCAAAGTCAATCAGAGCATACGTGCCAGTATTTTCCACGGCCAGGAGGGCTTCGGATAGAGAAATGCCATCCGGCCCTGGATTGGCAAGGAGTGTGGTTGCATTGGAAATATCGCCGTTGATGTCATCGCTAGCATTGGTCACGGTTAAGGTCGGTGAATCCGTATTCGTATTTTGAAAGCTGACCACTCCAACGCTGGCAAAGATTGAAGAAAAAAGTGGAAAAGCAATCAAGATTACCAGATTGAGCAGCCGGAAAGAACTCTTCCCCAATGAATTTCATCCTTCCTGGTGCACAAATTACTGAAAAGGGTAATCTTTACTTGTTTAATACCATTATTTGCATTGTAATTTTAAGTGAATTCCCGCTTTTGGCAAGCCAAACTTAAAATATAACCCTTCCGGCGTTAATCAGTGGATAATTAAAGAGACTCTCCCAGACACCTTATGAATACCAAACGTCCCTTCCTGACCAAACTTTTCTTTGTCCTCCTCGCGCTGGAAGGAATCTACCCGCTGTTTGCGCTGTTCGGGACTCCTTCTATGGAGCGGTCGGCTGTTTTGATGGGATATTCGGTCGGGCGGCTGGCTGCGGGCATGATCGGCCTGGCATTTCTGCTGTTCTGGGCGAGCTTTGCCGTGCTGTCGCTCGCCTCGCCGGGTTGGTTGCGGCGCTTTATGGATGGGCTAGACGGTCAGATGCTAAAAAAGAACCGTCTCCTGCCGGCGCTGATCCTCCTGGCGTTCATTGCCCTTTCTTCCCTGGCGGTCTTTCTCCTCTTCGCTTCCCCCTTCGCGGCGATGTTAGGGATGCTGGCGGTGGTTTACCAGCGGTTGGCGTGGTTCATCGCCTGGCTGGCGCTGGCGGCCGTGCAGTCCGGTTTGTACCTCCTCCTGTCCTACCGGCTTCAACTTCGCGCCTCTGGTTTTTGGAGCAAAGAACGCCTCTATCGCGCCGCCTGGCCGGCGCTGGCGCTGGCGGGCGTGGGCGTTTTGGCTTCTTTCGGTGCGACGGCTTTTTTTGAGCTGGAACAGTTCGCCTTCTTTCCCTGGTTTGCGCTGGCGGTCGTTCTTGCGCTGGGCGGTCAGATCCTTCTCGCCCTGCGCGGCCGTGCAGGGCAAGCCCGCCGCGAGGCGTTCCTCGCCTTGAACGCTTTGCTGGTCTTTTGCGTTGTCTTCATCCTTTACCGTCTCACTTCGCTGTATGTGGGCCAGCCCAATACCCCCGCCAAATCCTACTTCGACGCGCTGGCAGAGTCTTGGCTGCAGGGGCGTCTCTATCTGCACAACCCTTCTTCAACGCATGACCTTACCCTTTACAAGGGCAACTGGTATGTAGCCAACCCGCCGCTGGTCGCCGTTTTGATGGTGCCCTGGATAGCGCTTTTGGGATTTGAGAGCATGAACACGGTCGTGTTTTCGATCCTTTTCGGCGCGCTCAACGCTTCGCCGATCTATCTGATGCTCGAACGGCTTTCCGGGTTGGGCTGGACAAAGCTGAACACCGCCGGCAACCTGGGGCTGACCGCATTGTTTGCTTTTGGCACGGCGCACTGGTACCTGGCGATTGGGGGAGAGATGTGGTTTATGAGCCAGATTGTTACGGTCACGCTGGTCACGCTGGCGGCTTCGCTTGCGGCCGCGGGCCGCTCGGCCTGGTGGAGCGGTGCAGCCCTGGCGCTGGCGATGCTGGCGCGCCCGAACATTCTCACGGTGACCCCCTTTCTGTTGGGGATTGCCTGGCAGCGCTGCCATGATGTAGCGATGCCATTTGGCTGGCGCGGCTTGCTGCGCTGGGGAATTTCAACCGGCGCGCCATTACTGTTGGCTGTGGTTGCCCTGCTGGCATACAACTGGATGCGTTTTGAGGACCCGTTGGATTATGGCTATCTGACCGAGAACGTCGCCGATTTTATGGCGGCGGACCTGAAGAATTACGGCACCTTCCACCCCCATTTTATCCTTCGCAATCTGCGCATCATGTTTTTGGGCCTGCCCAAATGGAGCGATTACTGCCAGAGCTACCTGCCCAGTGTGCAGGGGCTGAGCATGTTCCTGGTTACCCCGGCGCTGGTGGCTCTTCTGTGCAGCTTTCGCCGTTCCTTTTGGTCGCTTGGCGCTTGGGGGGCGATCCTCGCTACCCTCCTTCCGCTGGCGATGTACTACAACACGGGCGCCTGGCAGTTCGGTTATAAGTACTTGCTCGATTTTATCGCCCCGATCATCGCGCTGCTCGCTCTGGCAGCCGGGAAGCGCCTGTCCTGGCTGTTGAAATTGCTAATCCTGATGAGTATCCTGATCAACGGCTATGGTGTATTGTGGTGGCATGGTCTGGTCTGCCGCGGTTAACACGCTGCTGCGCCCAGGCAACCCTTTGATGAAATGGCGGATAGGATGACGAACCTCCCGATTGAGCAACCCAACAGGCAGAGCTATACAGGCTTTCTATTCCTCAGCCTGTTACTCTTTGTCGTCCTGGCAATTGCCTGCCTGCTGCCAATCCAGCCGAACGATTACTGGTGGTATGTTCGTGTGGGACGGGATATCGTCGCCCAGGGCAGCATCCCCACGGTAGAGACGCTCAGCTATACCCAGGCCGGGCAGCCGGTGGTTTATCAGACCTGGCTGGCGGCGCTGATCTTCTGGGGGGTAGATTCATGGGGAGGGGCGGCGCTGACCAATTTGCTGCGCGCCGCGCTGTTGGGTGGGTTTTACCTGTTCCTCTGGCTGGCGCTCCGAGAGGTTAACGCAGGGCCAAAACTGGCCAGCCTGCTCGCGCTGCTGGCGGCGCTGGCTGGCAGCAGCAACTGGGCCATGCGGCCACAGTTATTTGCCTACCCGCTTTTCGGCGTTGCCCTGTGGGCGCTGGTCCGTTGGCAGAATGGTGACAGAAAGGCGCTCTGGCTCCTCCCATTCCTGACGGCTGCCTGGGTCAATCTACACGGCTCCTTTATCTTGCTGTTCTTCCTGCTTGCCGCTGCCCTGGCTGCAGGCAGGGGCAACCGTCGCAGGCTGGCGCTTGTTGCGGCGTTGGCTCTGCTGGCGTCCTTTTTAAACCCGCAAGGCATTCGGGAATGGGGGTATACCCTCAGTCTGGTTCAAAACCCTTCCAGCGCGCTCTTCAGCGCTGAATGGCGCCCGCCCGTCAACCAGGGCTGGCAGATGAACCTGTTTTTTGCCTGGCTGCTGGTTCTTCCAGCGCTGGTGGCGTTTTCGCCCGTCAAACCGGCGCCGCTGCACTGGTTATGGTTCCTCGGTTTCGGCTGGATGGCGCTTTCGGGCTTGCGTTACGTCATCTGGTTCACGGCCATCCTGGCGCTGCTTTGCGCGTGGATGTTGTCTGCCTGGATCGGCCAAAAGGTGGATCGCCCGGGCAGTTTTAACCGCGCCGCGCCCAACCTGGCGATCGGCGTTCTGCTGCTTCTTTTGCCGTTGGCGCTCTTGCCGGGTGTCCGAGAAGCCTGGTGGAGAGATTCCCCCCCAGCGTTGAGCGAAACCACCCCCGTAGAGGCGGCACGCTGGCTGGGCGCGCACCCTGAACTCCCCGGCCCCTTGTTCAGCGAGCTGGCCTTTTCCAGCTACCTGACCGCCGCGCTGCCGCAGCGACCGGTCTGGATCCATACCCGTTTTGAGACCTTCCCGCCGCAGCAGTTCACGCGCTATCTGGAGATCAGCAACGCTGCCCCCGACTGGCAAGAACAACTGGATGCAGAGGGGATCAACCTGCTGTTTTTGAGCCTGAAAGACCAGCCGCTGCTCGTGCGCGCCGCGGAGCGTTCACCCCTTTGGCGTCAGGTTTACCGCGATGAGACAGCGGTAATTTTGATTCGAACCGGGCAATGATCGAGCGCTGGCTGTGGAGGACGAAAAGGCCGCTGGCCTTCTCGTAAAGGTTTCTACGGCTCGCTGATCGAAAGCCAGTTCAGCTCCACGTTGACCGGCACGTACGCTTCAGAAGAGACGTTGATCCCCGTGTATCCTGGGTCAACGATCTCTTCGTCCTTCACCCTGGCGATTTCGACGTCGTTCACAATGAAGATCAGCGTTTTCCCTTTGCAAATGGCGGTGAAGACATTTTTCTTGTCTTTCCCAAATTTGATGGATTTAATACCCCCGGTTGCCAGTTCTTTGTCTTCATCCTCGTAGTAACGCATAATGCTGTAATAACCGCCGCTGGTCGCGATAAACTCGTACCAGCCGTAATCGGTAAAGCGGCACACGATGCCAATATTGTTGGTGTTGACGCCCTTGTTTTCAACCTCAAAATCAATCCGCACATCTTCGTATTCATGGGGGGTGTACAGGTGATACAGGTACAGGTAAGGGCTCTCCAGGTCGAATTTCAACGCCCCTCGTTCCTGTTCGACCGAATAAACCGGTTGGGCCTCTTCATCTTCTTCTTCCACTCCTTCGGGCAAGAGGTAATACTCTTCGAGCGCCCAATCGGTGGTGTTCAGGGGACCGTCGAACTCGTCCATGAAAAAGCGCGGGGCGTTGCTGGTCCCCGAATTGGATGGCGTTTCAACCTCTTCTTCCACTTTCTCCGCCAGTGCTGGTTTGGGTTCGCTTGCCGTCCCTGAACTATGCCCTGTCGTCACGCCGCCGATTTCCTCGCTGCTTTCTTGCTTTACCTCAGGTTCCTTTGTGGCAACCTCTTTGTCCCCCCCAAAAAAACCGCAAGCCAGGGAGATGACTGTCAGCATACCAAGCGCTACCAGCATTTTCTTCATGATGATTTCCCCTTTCTGAGCTGACCAATATGGAGTTGTGTCTCAGAATATTTTAGTATAGAAAAAACTATAACGCTTTTATGAGAACTGCCCAACTTTCTCCTGTAAGAATGTCTGGCGAGCGCCAGGCTGACCTCCCACAGCGCTGGCCGCGCCCCGCGTCGCGCCGTCCTTTCAAAGTCGCGAAGCGTCTCGCTTCCGATGTAATTTTGAGGGGCGAGAAAGCGCACCGGATGAAAAGTCCAGGCCCTAAAGGTTTTTCCCGTAGAACCAGGGTTGTTTCTTGCAAAAAAACTCCCATCGAAAATGTGCTTTTGATTGCACAGGAAACCTTTAGGGTCTGACAGTCTCTGCGAAACCTTGCGGCGCAAAAACAACCGGCGCATCTGGTACAATTGTGTCCGACCGCCGGTTCGAATCTGAAATTTTATGAAATCACAAACCCCTTTACGGATCTACCCGCTTTATTTTTTGCTCAACACGCTGGAGGGCGCGCTGGCGCTCTTTACACTCTTCCGGCTAGAGTCGATGCAGCGCAACGCGGTTTTCTTGGGTTTTTCTCTGTCGCGCCTGGCAACGGCCGGGCTTGCGTTTGCGTTCCTTCTGGTTTTCCTGGCGCTGTTCCTGCTTTCGCTGCGGCAAGGCGAGTGGCTGAGGAAGCTGGATGCCCGGCTGGAGTGCTGGATCCTGGCGCAGGACAGGCTGGCAAAGCTGGTTTTGCTGCTGGGGGGTGGTTTCCTGGGTTGGGCGGCGCTGCTGGTCTTCCTGAACCTGCCAGGCGGCGAGATGCTTGGCATGTTACAGGCGGTTTACCTGCGAGCTACTGGGCTGTTCTTCTGGCTGGCGGCCCTGATGTTTCAAACCCTGCTTTTTCTCTTTTATCGTTTTAAAGAGGGTTTTTCCTGGGCTGGTTTGCGCGCGGAGCGTGCCCGGCGGGTGCGCCTGGCGCGTTTTTTGCTGGCCGCCGCGCTCTGCGGCGGCGCGCTGGCTCTGGCGGTGACTATTTTTTTTGACCTGGAACAGTTTTATACTTTCTTGAATATATTTATCCTGCTCGTCCTGCTGACGCTGGTTTCGCTCTGGCTGTGGCAGGATCACGGCCAAAGAGCCTTGCGCACCTGGCTGCTGGCGCTGCTGATCTTCGTATTCACGTTTGTGGTTTACCGCGCCGCCACTTTTGTGGTCGAGCGCCCGAACACCCCGGCCAAAGCTTATTTTGATCTGCTGGCGGATGCCTGGCTGCATGGGCGTCTCTACCTGACCGATCCGGGTCAAACCCACGACCTGACGCTGTATCAGGGTCAATGGTATGTTGCCAACCCGCCAATGGTGGCGGTTTTGATGGTGCCTTGGGTCAAGATGTACACCGTCGCCGGGGTCAATACCGTCGTCTTTTCAATAATCTTCGGAGCGTTGAACCTCGCGCTGATGTTCATCATCCTCGAACTGATGGCTGCCAGAGGCTGGACGCGCCTTTCCACCGGCGGCAACCTGTGGCTGACGGCTTTGCTCGGTTTCGGCACGGTGCATTTTTACCTTTCGATTGTAGGAAAGATGTGGTTCATGAGCCAGACGGTCACCGTCACCTTTCTGGCGCTGGCAGTTCTCTTTGCGCTTACCGAGCGCCCGCCCTGGCTGGTGGGCATGATGTTGGGTTTTGGGATGATCGCCAGACCGAACATCGCGCTGGCCTGGCCGCTCGTCTTTGGCATCACTGCCCAGCTTCAAAAAGACGCTGGCAGCCGGCTGGACTGGCGCAGGCTGACGGGCTGGACGGTTCTTTCGGGGCTGCCCATGATCCTGGCGGTTGGGGCGCTGCTGGGGTACAACTACCTCCGCTTTAACGACTTCCTGGATTTTGGCTATCTGACCGAGAACGTGGCCGATTTTATGGCCGATGACCTGAAGAACTACGGAACGTTCAATACCCACTTTATCGAACGTAACCTGCGGGTGATGTTCCTGGCGCTGCCGGAATGGGACCCGATTTGCAGGCGGGTGGTGCCGCAACACCAGGGGATGAGCATGTTCCTGGCGACGCCTGCTCTGGTCTACCTGGTCAAAGCCCTGCGGCGTTCTCCATGGGTGCTGGGCGCCTGGAGTGCCATCCTGGCGTTGATTGCTCTTATCTCGACTTATTACAACACGGGCGCCTGGCAGTTTGGGTACAAATACATGCTCGATTTTGCCGTGCCGGTGATCATGCTGCTCGCGGTTGCCGCAGGAAAACGGGTCTCCTGGCCTTTCCGTGTTCTCATCCTGCTCAGCATTGCCAGCAATATCATCGGGGTGTTGTGGTGGTACGGAAAGTGGTGCGTCTATTAGCCTGTGTTGGCGAAAGGCAGCTCGATGAAAAAGGCGCTGCCCTCGCTCGGCTTCGATTCTGCCCACACACTCCCCCCGTGTGATTCCACCAGCGCTTTTACAATCGCCAGCCCAAGACCGCTTTCGCCGCTTTCTGTATGGCGCGATTTGTCGGCGCGGCGGAAGCGGTCGAAAATAAAAGGCAAATCCTCAGCGTCAATGCCCGTTCCGGTATCTTCAACCATTATTCGCGCTCTTCCGTTTTTATTCCATGCTTTTACAAGAATTTTCCCGCCTGCCGGGGTGTAGCGGAAGGCATTGCTCAAAAGGTTGTCCATCACCTGCATCATACGATCTTCGTCAACCCAAATTTCGGGCATTCCCGCTTCTGTTTCCACGCTCAGAGCGATGTTTTGCTGTGCTGCCTGGTGCTGGAATAATTGGATTGCCCGCTCCAAAAGCGCAGCTGGAGAGATTCGCTGTGGGTTCAGCGGTAGTTCGCCTGCATCCGCTTGAGAAAGCACCCTCAAATCGCCCACCAGTTTCTGCAGCCGCTCAATTTCGGTATGGATGAGCGCGAAGCGCTGGGGGGTAGGTTGGAGCACGCCATCTCGCATTGATTCGACATAGCCGCCGATGACGGTCAGGGGGGTGCGCAGGTCGTGGGCGATATCCGCCGTCATCTGCCGCCGTAAGAGGTTGCTGCGCGCTACTTCCTGGCTCATGCGGTTAAAAGCGGCTGCCAGTTGCCCGATCTCATCGTGAGAAGCAACCCTGACCTCTTGTTCCAGCCTTCCTTCAGCGATGCTTTGCGCCGCTTTGGTTAGCGCTTTTAACGGGTTGGTGAGCGTCCGGGCCAGCAGGATCCCCATCACCAGCGCGGCCAGCAAGGCGCCCAGAATGCCCAACATCAGAGCGCGGTTCGTGCGTTCCAGAAAGAGCGCCTCTTCTGGGTTAAAGTTGGGTAAGCCGGAGGCGGTCAATATGACGCCAACCCGCTGGTTATTCACTTCAATTGGATCGCCCTGCGCCAGGAGGTCGGCAGGCAACTGGGATCCTTCAGGGTAGTCCCGCTCCACAGAGACGATGACGATTCCCTGCGCATCGGCTAGGCCTAACAAATTGCGGCGGTCTCGCCGCACCAGGAAATTTTCGCCGGGTAAAGGTTCCTCAGGTGGGGGGGCGGGGGCCGGGGAACTTTCGTGTTGAAGCTCCCGCCATTGGCTTGCAACGCCTTCCCAGGAGCCGTTTTCGGTGTAATAATTTGCCAGCGTCTGTTCCATGCTGCTGCGCTGTTGGTCAATGATCAACTGCGTCAGTCGGCTGGCGCTGGTCACCCGGATGAAGACGGCCACCAGTGCCGCGGTGGTGAAGGCTACCGCTACGAAGGCCAGGGCAAGTTTCCAGTAAAGCGTTTTGAACATCTCCGTCAATCCGGCTTGTGAAATCGGTAGCCGATGCCGAAGACCGTCTCGATATACCGCGGCGAGGCTGCGTCAGCTTCAATTTTTTGGCGTAAGTTTCGAATATGTACGTTCAATGTGCTTTCTAAACCGGTGAAACCGCGCCCCACCAAAGAATCAGCCAGTTCCGCCCGTGTAAAAACCCTGCCCGGCGAGCGCATCAATATGGCCAGTAAGCCAAACTCAATGGGGGTTAAAGAGACATCCGCGCCCTGAACGGTGACGGTATGCGTGCGCTCGTCCAGGACGATCTCGCCAGCGCGTAACAGTTCGGCCTTTTCCGCAACATCATCCACCCGCCGCAACACCGCCCGGATGCGCGCCATCAGTTCGCGCAGGCGGAATGGTTTAATAACAAAATCGTCTGCGCCCAGATCCAACCCTAACACGGCGTCGGTTTCTTCTTCGCGGGCGGTAATGATGATCACCGGTGTCTGCCGTTCCTGCCGAAACTGGCGCAGGAACTGGTAGCCGTCCATCTTGGGCATCATGATATCCAGCAGGATCAGGTCGGGCTGTTCGTGGCGTGCCGTATAGATGGCGCTTTGCCCGTCTGGGGCGATGATCACACGAAAACCTTGCTCGCTCAGATATTCTTGCAGCAATTGCCGGACGCTGCTCTGGTCATCCACAACAAGAATGGTATGGGTCATGGCGCTCCAAAAATCATTAAAACCGAAACTCACGGCTCTGCGGATTACAGGGTAACACAGATTTATGTAGATTTGATTTAGAACCCTGGTAAGCGCAATTTATATTTCCCTTAAATGATAATCCAAATCTTCACATTCTCTAAATGAGATCTAAACAGCCTTCCACTATGATCGGTCATGTAGTAAATGGGTGGGTCTTTGAAGCCTGCTATTTTCTTGCGCAAGGAAGGGCTTTCCGGAGGTAAATCAATGAAATGGCCGAAGATTATCGAAAGCGACTGGTGGAAGGGTCATAAAAAGATTGGGGTCGTGCTGTCCGGCCTTTTCCTCCTGGCGGGGGTGGCAGCCGCCTGGTATTTTTTGAGCGCCAGCCAGAAAAATAACCAGAACGCCGCCAGCGCGTTGCAGCCCTCTTATCAGACAGCGATTGCTCGGCGGGGAGATTTGCGCGTTTCGGTCACCGGCGCCGGCGTCCTGGGGGCGCATCAATCGGTGGATCTGGCCTTTTCTACACGCGGCACGGTGGTGGAGCTGAACGTTGCCTTAGGGGATAGGGTCAAGGAAGGCGATGTGTTGGCCAGATTAGGGAATACCGAATCCCTGGACGCCGATCTTGCAAGCGCGGAACTGGCTTACCTGGAGGCCAGGCAAGAGTTGACTGCCCTCCAACAAAATGCAGATGTCGCCCTGGCGCAGGCTTATCTGGATTGGGTGACGGCCAAAGCGTCTTATGATGATGCTTTGTCTCACTACCAACGTACAAATTATTCCCGTTGCGGTCAGGATGTCAACACCCGCAACGCCGAAACGCTCGAACGCGCCAGAGACCGGCTGAACGCAATCACACCAGGCGCCGATGGGTGGATAGAGGCGAGAAATGCGTATGATACGGCGCTGGCAAATTACAACTATTGTATTTCTTATACTGCTGACGAAAAAAGCGAAGCAAAGGCAACGCTCGACCTGGCCGAGTTGACCATGCAGCAAGCTGAAGTGAAATATAACCGCCTGAAAGCAGGTTCGGGGATTGACCCGGACGAACTGGCTCTGGCAGAAGCCAAAGTGAATGAAGCTGAGACCCGGCTGGCTAAGTGTAAAAAAGACCTTGAAGGGGTTACGATAATTGCCCCAATTACCGGAAAGGTAACCTACCTGGCAGCCGGTCAGGGAGAGATCGTCGGAACCGAAAAGTTCATCACCATTTCAGACCTCAGCCTTCCAACCTTGGAGATCAATGTAGATGAGGCGGACCTGGATAAGTTCAAGGTTGGCAACACGGCTTATGTTGTCTTCGATGCCTTGCCCGCCAAAGTCTTTACGGGTCAGGTCACGCGAGTCGACCCGCAATTAAGCTCAAGTTGGGAGACAACCACAGCCCTCGGATGGGTTCAGCTTGGCGAAGACGCAGCAGCGGCGCTGCAATCCTATCCGCTTGGGCTGAGCGCAACCATCGAGATTGTCTCAGCCGAGGCAAAGGACGCGCTTCTCGTACCGGTAGAGGCGGTGCATGACCTGGGCGGTGGTCAATACGCTGTCTTTGTTAAAGAAGCTGACGGCAGGTTGCGGCTGCGTCTGGTTGAAGTTAGCATCCAGGATGAGACGTATGCCGCAATTACCAGTGGCTTAAACCCTGCAGATGTCGTGACAACCGGGCTTGTCTCTACAGCCAGCCGGTAAGGCCGCCTGAGTATGCGAGGGAAAGACATGACCGCCTTGAAGGAATTTTTCAAACAAAAACCCTGGCTGGCATTCGTCCCGCTGGTCATCCTGGCGGCCGTCGCTGGCCTTATCTTCTGGTTTGGAGGAGCCCCCCAGGCGGCTGCTGAATCACCAGGTTACCAGACCGTTTCTGTGATTCGGGGGGATCTCTCGGTGGAGATTACGGGAACAGGAAATCTCATAGCAGGACAGGAAGTTGACCTGGGCTTCTCAACGGATGGCCTCATCCGCGAGATTAAAGTTCATCTTGGAGACCAGGTAAAAGCCGGGCAGGTTCTCGCGACGCTGGATGAGATTGACCAATTGCAAATTGCTTTGGATGATTGGAAGCTCCAGTTGAATGCTGCCCGAAAAGCGCTCGACGACCTTTTGAACAGCGGCGACAAAGCCCTGGCGCAGGCGCTCAAAAAGTATGCGGCCGCAAAAGAAACTTATGAAGAAGCAAAAAAGAATTTGCGCCAACCAGGGGATGCGCGCTGCGCCCCCGCCAAAACGGAAGAATACTATTACAACTACCTGTATGCTCAGGATCGCGTCAATGAGTGGGAAGACTACCTGCAATACGGCAATACGGGCTATGGCGTCAATTACATATTGAAAGTTCTCAAGCCCATGCGGCAGGAACGCGACGCGGCTTATTACAACCTGAAATATTGTGAAGGATATACCGAACAGGAAATTCTTGAATCGAATGCAAACCTTCAATTAGCTGAAGCGAACCTGAAGAAATCAGAAGCGATCTATCAGAACTTGCTGGCAAACGCTGGCGTCGATCCAGCGCAGGTTGAAATTGCCCGCGCCAGGCTGAAAACCGCAGAGATTCAGGTGATCAAAGCTCAAAACGATTTGGACGGCGCGACCATCGTCGCTCCAATAGATGGGACTGTTGTAGCCCTTAATGCCGAAGAGGGTCAGACTGTCGTCGCCATCAATAAAATCCAGGACGCGAGTAGCGATGCGACGATTTACACCAGCGAATTTATCACAATATCCGATCTGAGGACCCCTTACCTGGACGTCAAAATTGACGAGACTGATCTGCAAAATTTTGCTGTCGGATGTCCCGCAAAAATTTCCTTCGATGCCATCCCCGGGCGCACTTTTTCCGGCAAAGTTGCCCAGGTTGATCCGGCGCTGGTTACGGCCGAAAACGTTTCTATGGTGCATGGTCTGGTGGAGCTAAAAGACGCTGAAATGATGCCCGGAAAACCTCTCCCGCTGGGGCTTACCGCTTCCGTGGAAATCACCTGCTCGACGGTGCAAGACGCCCTGCTCGTGCCTGTTTCTGCCTGGTACCAATCATCGGATGGTTCTTCCTACGTTTACGTCCTGGGCGATAGCGGAATGCCGGAAAAGCGCACGGTTGAAATCGGTTTGCAGGGGACATCCTATGTGGAAATTCGTAAGGGTCTGAGCGAAGGCGATTCCGTCTTGATCAGCCAGGTGAAGTCAGACTAAAGGGCCGCTTCTGGCAGGAAATGATTTTATAGAAGGGTTCATTCCTTGAGGAGCAAGAGAGACAATGTCTGCGATTACAAAACGTCTAAAAATTCAAACGCCTGTTCTCATCACAGTTGTGGCGGCCATTGTTCTGGCGGTCGCCGGGTTGGGTGTTCTGTTCTGGTGGCAAAGTTCTGGGCAAACAACCTCAGCCGGGCAGGCCAGTTATCACACCGCCCAGGTTCGCCGGGGCGACCTGACCCTCTCAGCAAGCGGCAGCGGCACGCTCGTTGCGGGAAAAACGGCGAACCTCGCTTTTCCCATCTCTGGAAAGGTAGAGTCGGTCAGTGTGAAAGTGGGAGACCAGGTCGCTGCCGGCCAGGAGCTTGCCAAACTGCAGGATGTCAGTTCCTTACAAGCCAGTCTCGTATCGGCTGAGCTGGAGCTAAAGACGGCGCAAGCTGCGTTAGAAGATCTAAAAGCCAACAAAGGCGCAGCGCTGGCAAATGCACAGCTTGCCCTGGCAGAAGCCAAAAAGGCCCTTGATGAAGCAAAAGCAGGCAAGATTGTAAAAGGGATGGAGCGCTGCGACCATGAGACTACAACGGCCTATTACGACGTTTATACCCGCGCCAAAGACAGCCTCGAAGCGCTGGGAGACGGCGGCGGCAGCCAGGATTACTACCTGAGCGTCATCCTTCCGGCAAAAAACAGGGTTGCCCAGGCTTATACCGCTTATACCTATTGCGCCGGTTTTACCGATTATGAAATCGAGGCCTCTCAGGCAAATCTGATCCTGGCGGAAGCGAACGTCAAAGAAGCCGAAAAAACCCTCAAGACCCTGCAGAAAAATGAGGGACTTGACCCGGATGAACTGGCGCAGGCAGAAAACAAAGTGGCGAACGCCCAGGCTGCCTATGAAGAAGCCAAAAAGCGCCTGGAAAATGCCACCCTGACTGCGCCTTTTGATGGGGTCGTGGCGTCGGTGGCCGGCCTGGCTGGGGATGAAGTTGGAACCGACACCTTTATTTCCATCGTGGATTTAGCGCATCCCAGGATCGAGTTCTCGGTGGACGAAACAGATCTGGATCAGGTCGCGGTCGGCAACACTGCCCAGGTGGTGTTCGACGCTTTCCCCGACGACGCTTTTACCGGTGTCGTCACGCAGGTCAATCCTGCGCTGACCACCATGGATGGCTATCAGGTGCTTCAAGGCGTTATCGAGCTTGACCTCGGCAGCGTTTCGGCTTCTTACCGCTTCTTAAATGGCATGAACGCTTCTGTTGAAATCATCGGCGGCCAGGCAAAACAAGCGTTATTAATCCCGGTTGAGGCGGTGCACGATCTGGGTGATCGCCAGTATGCGGTCTTTGTGCTGAACGAATGGGGAAAACCCCGCCTGCGCGTTGTGGAAATCGGACTGATGGACGCCACAACTGTTGAAATCAAGAGCGGCCTGTCGGTGGGAGAGGTAGTAACGACAGGTTTAGTGGAGACGTACTGATGGACGACAAACAGATCATCATCGAAACAATGAATCTGGTAAAGGTGTACGGCGAAGGCGAAGGCGCAGTAACAGCCCTCGGAGGCATTTCATTAAAAATTTACCAGGGCGAGTTCGCAGCCATCATGGGGCCTAGCGGCTCTGGTAAGAGCACATTGTTGAACATTCTGGCCTGTCTGGATCACGCCACTGAGGGAAAGTACATCCTAAATGGTGAAGATGTCAGCAATTATAGCCGAGAGGAACTGGCGTTCATCCGAAACCGCGAGCTGGGTTTTGTCTTCCAGTCGTACAACCTGTTGCCTCGTCTGACCGCCCTGGAAAACGTGATGCTGCCGATGATGTACCAGCGAGAAAACCGCCTGAGCGTCAAAGACCGGCCCGAAAAAGCCATGGCCGCGCTGGAGAGCGTTGGCCTCGCTTCTCGCGCCCGCCACCTTCCCAGCCAGCTTTCGGGCGGTCAGCAACAAAGAGTGGCCATTGCCCGCGCCCTGATCAACGACCCGATCCTGGTGCTGGCGGATGAACCTACCGGCAACCTGGATTCAAAATCAAGCATCGAAATTTTGGATCTGATGCACCAATTGCACGAGCGCGGCCGCACCATTGTGATGGTGACCCACGAACCGGATATTGCCCACCATACCGGGCGCATCATCCTGGTGCGGGATGGTTTGCTGGCTTCCGACGAGAAGAATGGCAATCCCATCAGGATGACCAGACCAACCCATAACGCCTCGAATATTGCTGCAGAAGGAGGTCTACCATGATTGTCGCAGAATTGATCCATGTGGCCTGGAAGAGCCTGCTTGTCAACAAACTGCGTTCCCTGTTGACCATGCTGGGTGTCATTATCGGCGTGGCGGCGGTAATTGTGATGATTTCGATCAGCGCCGGTACCGAGGCAGAAATCTCAGAAGCTATCAACCAGTTAGGGTCAAACCTGGTCTTCATCCAGGGCTCGATGTTCCGCGGCGGCCCTGGTCAGCGTTTGCAGAGCGGCGGGCTGAAGATGGATGATGTCGCTGCCATCCGCGAGAGGATCAGCGGGGTGGCAGGCGTGACGGTTGATCAGCAGACGACCGCGATTGTCAAGGCGGGTAATGTTACCCTGGAGGATATTACCATTCTTGGCTCCACGCCGGATTATGCCGAAGTACGCGACCTGATAGTCGGCTCAGGCCGTTTTTTCACCGAACAGGACAATGAACGGGCTCAAAAGGTCGCCGTGCTGGGTTCTGACATTGCAGCAGAATTGTTCGGCTCAGCAAACCCAATTGGGCAGACCATCACCGTAGGAAACACCAAACTTGCTGTGATCGGTGTGATGGAACCAAAAGGATTGGTAAGTGGAACAAATTTTGACGAGATGGTTTTTGTCCCAATCAAATTGATCTTTAAAAAATTTATGCCCTCTTTCGTCGCCCGCTTTATGGGAGATAACGTTCGCCAGATCACGGTCGCCGTGGCGGAGGATGCAGACATGTCCTCGGTCATCGAGCAGATCACAATTCTGCTGGCAAAGCGGCATGAAGTCACTCTGAATTCCCTGGATTTCAATGTGCTTACCCAGGAAGATATCATCACCACCCAGGAATCAACGACATCCTCTTTCCGAACCCTTTTGGCTTGGGTGGCGGGCGTGTCGCTGATCGTGGGCGGCATTGGCATCATGAATATCATGTTGGTGAGCGTCACCGAACGGACGCGTGAGATCGGCCTCCGCCAGGCGCTTGGGGCAACCCCGCGCGATATCCAGATACAGTTCCTCTCCGAGGCGCTGATCCTCAGCCTGTTGGGTGGTCTGATCGGGGTGCTGGCCGGGATCGGCGGCGCCATTCTCTTTGGGGTCTTAAGCGATATGCGCACCGTCATTGTTCCCTATTCAATTGTTCTATCCTTCACTTCAGCGGCTGTCGTAGGGATTTTCTTTGGCTTTTTGCCCGCCCAGAAGGCGGCGCAGCTCGACCCCATCGAAGCTCTCCGGCACGATTAGTTTTGTATAAGAAAGGAAACCAAATGGTCAAAAAAATTCTCCAACCCACACTGGCGATTTTGTTCGTCCTGGCGTTGGCCGCCTGTTCCGCTTCGAGCGCCGGTCAACCCTCTACTCAGATGACCTCTTCTCCGAATTCGTCAATTCAGTCAAACCTGGCAGTAGGCACTCTTAAACTGGAAGGGACGGATCTGGCGGTAACCGCTGAACAGGCCAAAGAACTTCTACCTTTATGGAAGGCTGTTAAATTGCTCGGTAACAGTGATACGATCTCTCAAGAAGAAATCCAGGCGCTTTACGATCAAATTCAAGAGACTATGAGCGCCGACCAGATCGAAGCCATCTCGCAAATGTCGCTCACCCAAGAAGACCTGACCGCTCTGATGGCAGACCTGGGGGTTGACCCGCGCGCCAGCGCCAGTAACAGCGGTATGACCGAAGAACAGCGCGCTGCCCGCATTGCAGCGGCGCAATCGCGCTCCGGGGGTGGTTTTCCCGGAGGAATGCCCGGCGGCGGCCCACCTGGCGGTGTAATACCACTGGCCGGTGGCAACCCTCCAGCGGAATTCACAGGAGCAGGGAGCGCACAAGCCTCGTCTGGGGCAAGTCAGGTTTCATTCAATCAAAACGCTCTCATGAGCAGGTCTTCGCTTTTTATTGACCCCCTGATTGAGATGCTTAAGAAAAGAGCGGGTTTGTGATCCGCATTTGTAGGAATTTAATCAACAGATTTAAGGTGACGCTTTGCGTCAAGCTCAAATTTGAAATGGGAAACTAAAATGACAAAAACAAATCTCTGGTTAGATATCGGTGTTTTTACAGGTTTTCTGGTTGCAATGAACCCCGCTTTGACTGGGATAGCCATACACGAGTGGTTCAGCCTGGCGCTGGCCGTCGCGCTGGTCGTTCATCTCCTGCTACACTGGCAATGGGTGACAGCAGTGGTGCTTCGATTCTTCCGCAGGCTCTTTCATACCTCCCGGTTGAAATTCATCGTAGATGTTTTGCTCTTCACTGTCTTCACGGCCGTGATAATGAGCGGCATCATGATCTCGCGCAGCCTGACTTCGGTTTTTGGCTTTAGCCTGAATGCTAGCCACCTCTGGCGTTTTGTCCATTCCGCATCGGCTGATGTCTCCCTTGTTCTGGTCGGTCTGCATTTTGCCCTCAACTGGAACTGCGTGGTTGCTATGGTCAAGCGGTATATCTTCTCTCCGCTGGCTTCCATAGGAGGAAGGGCGGTAACCAGCCAGCCCGCGCCCGTGAAAGTCCCCAAAGATTAGGGAGAACTACGATGGTGAAGACAATTGGAAGAATTCTCATAATCTTGTCCCTGGCGGCTTTGATTTCTAGCGCGCTTTATTTGCTTGTGAGCGTCTCAGGCTCATCATCTGCCTTGCCATTCCGCCAGGAGGAACTTGGGGAACACCTCTCAGAGGGTCTCTTTGCCGGGCCCGCTCTTGAAGGCGGTGGATTCCCCGTTGGGCGCGGCAGTCATAGCTTTGAGAGTCGCCGCGCCCGTGATCTGCATGGCGTCGAGCTGTCCATTGCCTATTTCGGCGTCCTGCGCAATCTCGGCGTCATCGCGCTCATCACGCTGGTTGTGGTTATGGTGCAGAAGGCCTGGGGCAGGATTTTTCGAAAAAAGAATTTCACGCCATCTGGATAGCGCCTTTGCAAATCATTCGGCGTGCAATGAACCTCCCCTCCGGGAACCCGCAGGGGAGGTTCCGCCGGGCGCTTTTAAGCAGTTAAAAACCTCTCAAAACCTTCCCTTGGTTCACCGCTTGCCTGCCCTCACGGAAGGGGCTGCCAGAGCTGTGCCAGGATCACGGCGGTGATGATTGCCATTGCCCCGAGCGCAGCAAACAGCACGCTCACTTCCGTCGTCTCTTCGCGCGTCCTCAGGTAGGTGGGGAGGCTCTCGAACACTTTTTGCAGTTCGCCCGCGCTGGCGGCGGCGTAGTACTCGCCCCCGGTGATCCTGG
Source organism: Anaerolineae bacterium (assembly GCA_013178185.1). GTDB lineage: Bacteria > Chloroflexota > Anaerolineae > Anaerolineales > Anaerolineaceae > Ch132. Next base: position 49,478 of record JABLXC010000002.1, read on the forward strand.
CAATTTCTTTGAGCGTTTCTTCATCGATCCCACGCCGGTACCAGCTGCCATAAAAGTTGTTCTCCTGCCCGCTAGAGGAGCCGTCTTCGGTGCCAAACCCGATCGTATAGACGCGCACGCCGCGCCTCATGGCTTGCTGCGCGGCTTCCAGCGGAGGCGGCCCGGTAGTGGCAACCCCATCGGTCAGCAGGACGATGATATCTGCCATGTAAACGCCTTCCGGAACGGCGCTGACCTGTTCCTCAGCCGCTGCTTCCCGGCTGCTGGCGGCGACGTTCGGGTTGAGATCGGCGATGGTGTCCAGGGCAGTCAGGATGCCGCTGCCAATGGCGGTGCCGCGACCGGTGGTTAGATTTTGGATGGCGGTTTCCAGCGCTTCTGTGTCAATGGTCGGCGGTTGGACCAGGTGGGCAGTCCCAGCAAAGGCGACGATCCCGATCTGGTTATTCTCTTCCTGGCGGTTGATAAAGGACAGGGCGGCCTCTTTGGCGGCAGCCAGGCGGCTGGGCGGGATATCGCTCCGGCGCATGCTGTGCGAGACATCCATCGCCAGCATCACGGTGGCGCGCCCTGCCGGCACAAGCGTCACTGCCACCGGGCGCGCCAGCGCCAGGGATAGGCTTGCCAGCGTAAGGAGAAAGAGCGCAAACGGCAGATGTCGCCGGAGGCGCGATTGCGCTGGCAGCGCCTCGCGCAGGAGGGAGATGCTGGAATACCGCACCGCAAATCGCCGCCTGCGCCGCAGCGTCCACAGGTAAGCCAGGGTCATCAGAGGGAGTAAACCCAGAAGAAACATGGCGCTGGGCCAGAGGAATTTCATCTGTTACCTCCAATCCTGTACATCAGAACGATCATGGCAAGCGCTTGAACCATGCCATCGAAAAGACAGCCCCAACCAGCATCAAAACACCGCTGGCGGCTGCGAACAGCGAAGTGATCTCCATCGTTTCGGGTTTCACCACCAGTTGCGGGTTGAGGTTTGCAAAGACCGCTTTCGGATCTTGCTCATTTTGAAAGTTATAGTAGCTGCCGCCGGCGGTCTGGGTAATCTGTTGCAGCGCAGTTTCATCCAGGGCGGTATAAATATTGAATCCTTCCACCTCCAGGATGGTGCCGGCAACGCTGCCAAACCCCAGCGCGTCAATTCGCACCCCCCGCTCTGCTGCAGACTGCGCGGCTCTGACGGGATCAATGGATTGGTTGTTCTCCCCATCAGAAAACAGGACAATTACCGCCGGGGGGAACGTCCCCTCCGGCAGATTCACGAGCAAATCCTCGCCGGGTCGCAACTCCTGCTGGAACTGGTTCTGTGCGGCAGGGGTTGCGGTCTGTTCAGCCGCTTCCAGCCCGGCGTCTACCGCGATCGTATTCAGCGCTGTCAGGATGCCCTGGCCTAAAGAGGTGCCGCTTTGTGGTTTCAGCCGGTCAATGGCTGCCAGGAGCATTTGTTCATCGTTGGTGGGCGGCTGCACAGCGAAGCCGCTGCCGCTGAAAGAAACGATCCCGATTTGCACAGTTTCGGGCCGGTTCGTTACAAAGGCGCGCGCTGCTTCTTTGGCGGCTTCCAGCCGGGTCGGCTCGGCGTCTTTTGCCGCCATGCTACCCGAAACGTCCATCACCAGGATGACCGTTCCTTCCAACCGGGGCAGCCTGAGCCGGGCCTGCGGTCGCGCCAGAGCAACCAGCAAGAGGCCAAGACTGAGGAAGAACAACAGAGGGGCAAAGTGTCGTCGCCAGCCGGGGCTGCGCCTGTTTTCCCCCAGCGCCTGGCTCGAATAGCCAAAGACCGTTTCTGAAAGTCGCCGCCTCTGCTGGGTGGTAAGATACAGCCAGAGCGCCAGGGGTAGCAGCAGGAGCATGAACAACATAGAAGGCCAGAGAAAAATCATGGATCGCCGTCCTCACGCCTGAAAAGGCTGTCCAGGGGAAGGGAGCGGAGAGACTGCCGTAGCGCCGCCGCGCAGGCGGTGAATTTGTTTTCGCACCGAGGCAAAACGGAAAATCGCCCGCACCAGGTCTTCCCCAGTTGAGAGCGACCACAGCTCCACGCCGGCGCGCCGGAAGACGGCCGCCAGCTCAGCCTCCCGCCGCCGGATAACTTGTTCGAATTCCCTGCGGAACCTTGTATCGTGGGTATCCACGTAAACCTGCTCGCCCGTTTCGGCGTCTTCCAGCCAGATGGGACCGACATCCGGCAGTTCTGTTTCGCGCCCATCCCACAATCGCACCGCCAGCACCTCATGTCGCTGTCTCAACAGATTGAGCGTCCGCTCCCAGCCTGGCGCGGCGATAAAATCCGAGAGGATAAATACCAGGGACCGCTTTTTGAGGGTATGCAGGCTGCTTTCCAGCAGCGATTTCAAATCGGTGAACGCCGCGCCGGGCAGCCGGGGTTGTTTTAACAAGTCATTGATCAGACGCAATACATGGTTCCTGCCCCCTTTGGCCGGGATGATGGTTTCGATGCCCGCATCTGCGCCTGCCGTCCTTGCCTCTTCTGCTCGTTTGCCTTTCCGCCTGCCGAGCCGCCCATTGTACACAATTGCCCCAACCCGGTTGCCGTGCCGCGTCAGAAGGCGAGCCAGCGTTCCGACCAGGTCAATCAAGACCGAGCGCTTGTCGGTCTGGTTCGCGCCGAAGTCCATCGAAGGGCTGAGATCAATCAAGAACCAGGCGGTGATCTCGCGATCTTCGACATACTGCCGGACGTAGGGCGTGTCCATGCGCGCCGTCACGTTCCAGTCAATGTATCGGATATCGTCTTCAGGCTGGTATTCACGCAAATCGGCAAAATCCACACCGTAGCCGTAAAAGAGGCTGCGGTAATCGCCCTGCAGCAGGCCGTCTAACCGCCGGATGACCTGCCAATCCAGCCGCTGGAGGATGCGCTCCGGCGTGGTTCGTCTGAGAAGGGGTGTGTCCTGATCCGGAGCCGGAAAGGTCGTTTTGACTTTTCGCCGCAGTTTTTTAAGCATTTTCGCGTATTTTGTTGTGTTCGTGCAGTGGTACGACCGGGATCGGAATGCGCTCAAAGATCTTTTGCAGCAGGTCGTCGCTTGTCAAGTTGTCTGAGAGTGCTTCATAGGAGGGAATAACGCGGTGTCGCAGCACGTCGGGCGCCATGTCCAGGATGTCTTGCGGCAGAACATAGCTGCGTCCGCGCACGAATGCCAGCGCTCGGGCGGTGAGGATCAGGTTGATCGAAGCGCGCGGGCTGGCGCCGAACAGGATGTAAGGTTCCAGTTCGGGCAGCCCAAAGTCCTTGGGTTTGCGGCTGGCTGTAACCATGCGAATGGCATATTCGATCAGCGCCGGATCCACGTAGACGTTCTGGTAGGATTTTTTCTGCAATTCAAGCAACTGCTCCGTCGTAAGCGTCTTTTGTACCGTTTCCAGAAATCCGGTCATGCGTTCGACAATGACGAATTCCTCGGTGGAGGTTGGGTAACCTACCAGAACCTTGAGCATAAAGCGGTCTACTTGCGCTTCAGGCAGCGCGTAGGTGCCTTCTGTTTCGATAGGATTCTGGGTGGCCATGACCAGAAAAGGCTCCGGCACGGCAAAGGTTTCGCGGCCGATCGTTACCTGACGTTCCTGCATCACTTCCAGCAGGGCGCTCTGTACCTTGGCTGGCGCCCGGTTAATCTCATCTGCCAGCAGCAGGTTGGTGAACACGGGGCCGAGTGATGTGTTGAATTCGCCGGTCTTTTGGTTATAGATGCGCGTGCCAATCAAATCGGCCGGCACCAGATCCGGCGTAAACTGGATGCGCTTGAAATCGCCGCCGATGGCCTCTGCCAGGGTCTTGATCGCCATGGTCTTTGCCAGCCCGGGTACACCTTCCACCAGGATATGTCCGCGCGCCAGCAGCGCTACCACCAGGCGCTCGAGCAACTGATCCTGCCCGACGATGACCTTTTTAACCTCGTACAATACTCTTTCTACCAGTGTCCGGTTTTCAGGCTGAACTTTAAAATCCATTTGTCATCTCCTGTCTGGGTTATGTCCCGGCTGTCCTGCTTGTGTAAATCTTGCCGGTTCCCTCTTTGCAGCCAAACCTTCCCATGCACCACACGGTTGGAAAAGCGGCAAACTAATACGGCGGAAGACCGGCTGCTCTGCCGGCAACGGTGATCGGCACCGCAAAACCAATGCCGACAAAAAACTCCTCATCCATCGGATTTAATATCCCAATCACGATCCCAATCACCTGCCCATTCCGATTGAGCAGCGGCCCGCCTGAATTGCCGGGGTTCACCGCCGTGTCAATTTGAATGAGCCCTTCAATCTTCCGGCTGCTGCCTTCTGCCTGGAAGGAGCGGTTGAACCCTGAGATGATGCCCGCGCTCATGGACCCGTACAGACCAAAGGGATTGCCAACCGCAAAAGCTTCGTCTCCCACCCGCCTGGCGTTCGGATTCCCCAATACTGCCGGAATGAGAAGCGTCGGCAGCTGCTCGGCCTGTAGGACCGCAATATCGTTCTCAGGCTGGACGGAAACGACCTGGGCGCCGGAACGCGTACCATCTGCAAAGGTGATCCGGATCTCCGCCGCGTCCTCTACAACGTGCAGGGCGGTAAGAATCTCGCCCTGGTCGGAGATCACCACGCCGCTGCCCAGGCCGCTTTCTTCCTTGCCATCGGCATCCTTTCCCTTCGACTGGATCAGCACCAGAGAAGGCTGGATGGCCTGGTAAACCTGGGCGGAATATGGAGGCGCAGGCGTGGCAGACGCCATTGCTTTCGCTACGGCTTCGTTCACTTCTTTCAGCGTCGGCGGTTTGGGTGTTGGGAAGAGCGTGTTATAAAGCCAGAAACCCAACACAGCCGCGAGGATTCCGGTCCCAAATAGAGCAAGGTTTTTCTGCGCCGCTCTAAGCTGCTGCAGGCGCTTTTTCCAAAACCCGGATTGGGATAGGGATGGCATATCTGGACTTGCGTCCATGGGTGAATTCCTTGTTTAGGTAATTGCGATAATTATTATGATAATAGTGAGCTTCAGTATAAAAACTTCAGGTTAAAATTTTCTTAATTTTTATAAAATTGGTGAGACGCTGGCGGCAGCGCCGAATGTGCCTTAAATATGACTATAGATGTCTATTTAGAGCTACCTTGATTTTGCTCGAATCGCTTATGATGGTGCGGAAAGGAGTAACCCCGCGATGGAAACGAGAAGATCCCCTTTTACCGAACCGCTTCCAAAAATGGCTGAGCTGAATAAACTGCTTGTGCCTTATCAAAAGTCTAGCGTCCGCCGCAGCATTTTGCAGCTTGTCAACACACTGATCCCGTACTTTTTGCTCTGGTACTTGATGTGGCTTAGCCTGCGGGTATCTTATGCGCTGACATTGGCGCTGGCGGTTCTGGCTGCAGGCTTTCTGGTGCGTGTCTTTATCTTCTTCCATGATTGTGGTCACAACTCGTTTTTCCCCTCCACCCAGTGGAACCGGAGGGTGGGTTTTTGGCTGGGCGTGCTCGTCTTCACCCCTGGCGAGCATTGGTGGCATTCCCATGCCATCCATCACGCCACTAGCGGCAACCTGGATAAGCGTGGCGTTGGCGATGTGACGACCCTGACGGTGGATGAATACCACGAAAACCGCTGGTTTGGCCGCCTGGGGTACCGCCTTTTCCGCAATCCGCTGGTGATGTTCCTTTTAGGTCCAATCTATATGTTCTTGCTCATGCACCGCCTTCCTTTGCCGCGCTATGGCAAAAAAGAGACCGCCAGCGTGATCTGGACGAACCTGGCGATCCTGGCTCTGGCGGTGCTCCTGAGCTTGCTGATGGGCTTTAAGGCATACGTCATGATCCAGCTCCCCGTCATCTGGCTGGGCGGCGCTGCGGGTATCTGGCTCTTTTACATCCAGCACCAGTTTGAAGACAGTTACTGGGAGCGCGAAGGCCAATGGGATTATGTCGCCTCGGCCTTGTTAGGCGCTTCTTACTACCAGCTTCCAAGGTTGCTGCAATGGTTCAGCGGGAGCATCGGGTTTCACCATGTTCATCATCTCAGCCCGCGCATTCCCAATTACAATCTGGAACCGGCGCACGAGAACATCCCGGTAATCAAGAAATGGGCGCGTGTCATCCGGCTGGGCGAAAGCCTAAGCGCTACCCGCCTAAAGCTTTGGGATGAGCCGCTCAAGAAGATGGTCGGTTTTATCCGCCGCCCATCTGACGCGCCGCATCCTACCCCCAAGAGCGCCAGTTGGGATGGCGCGCCGCCCCCATAACCTGCGGCTGCCGGTTTTTCGTCCGCCCGAAATTTCTCACCCTGTACAGCCTTGACCGTAACCCCGGCAGGGCTGTACGATCGTGTAACGAAATATGGATCACTGCTTCCAAACGACCAGCAGAATCTTGTTTAGAACCAGCAGGGCGGCAAATGCCCACCCCAGCCCCGGCCTGGCGCTGGCAAAAAGCGCCACCGGTCCGGTCGCGAGCAGGGTTAACTCCAGCACAAGATGCGCCGCGCCACCCAAGGGTCGCATCGCTTTTGGCGCAATGAATACGCCCCACAAGACGGCAACCAACAGCGGCAGACCGACGCCAAAAAGGATTTTGAGCGCCCAACTGCTATGGGTTTTGAAACCCCAGTAGCAGATCGCGCCGAGCATCGCCAGCTCGAGCAAAAATCGAATTCCCAAATTGACGGCTTTTAAGCCTTGCATCATGCATCTCCCTTGGATGATATCAAGCCGGTCATAAGCGCCAGCGTCATCCTGCGAAAGCTTTCATCGCAGTCCTCGGGCAGGCCAAAGCCACCGGCCACCTCCAATGAGGCAAAACCATGCACCATGCTGCGGAAGGCGCGCAGCCCATGGATGGCCTCTTCCCCCTGCAATCCCAGCGATGACATCATAGCCATGCCGACCTTTAAAATCCGTTCCTCTTCCTGCTGCAGCCTGGGATCCAAAATCTGCTGAGTGCCGGAAGAACGCAGGGTGGACAAATACAAACCAGGGTGTTCCTTGACGTAATCGCGAAAAGCCTGGGCGGCGGACAGCAAGAGCTCCTGCCCGCTGCGACCGATAGCTGCTTCTGTTAACCTGTCTGCCAGCAAACTGGCGTTCAAAATCGCCAGGTCCTGCTGCAACCCGGCCAGGCCATCCACATGGTTGTATAGAGAAGGCGTCTGGATGCTCAGCTTTCCTGCCAGGCGGCTGAGGGTGAGCGCCTGGACGCCCTCCGTATCGAGTAGTTCAACCGCGGCGCGCAGGACGGCGCTTTTATCCAGCCGGGCGCGAGGTTTGCCTGCCATGGGTTACCCCTTCTTCAAGGCATTCATAAAGGAAATCATAAGCGGCGCAGTGATTTCGGGCATCTCGGCGTGCGGATAATGGCCGGCATTTTCGATGATCATGGTGCTGCCGCCAATGGCCGACGCTACCCTTTGGCCTTCTTTCTCAGGATTTTTGAAATCAGGATCCTTGCTGCCCATCAGCACCAAGGCGGGCTGCCTCACCCTGTCCATCCGTTCACCCGAGGCGCGCTTGGAGGCGCGTAGCATAGCCATGACCGCCTCGATCCGGCCTGGTTGTTTGATGTTGGCCTGCAACGACGAGAGATAGGCGTCAAAGTCGGCGGGTTTGTGGGTGGGATAAAGCGAGGCGTAATATTTTTTCCACATAGCGGGGCCCCACGGGCGGGCAAACAGGATGGATAGAGCCAGGATGAGCAGCCGGTCCCCGTCGCCATCCACAAACGGATTGACGAGGATCATCCCGCTCACCAGTTCGGGTGCTTCCACTGCGGCCCAGATGGCTGCTCCGCCGCCCATCGAGGTGCCGATGACTACCGCCGCTCCCGCCTTCAATTCCCTGATGAGCGCAAGGATATCCTCCCCGATGGCTGCCACCGAGTAGTCTTCCCAATTCGTGCTGGTTTCCCCGTGGCCGCGCACATCCATGACGGCCACCCTGTAACCGGCTCTCGTCAGCAGGGGAGTCAGAAACCGGTACTCGCCGCGCACATCCCCAAGCGAAGGAACGCACACCACCAGCGGGCCCTCGCCGCTGACTTCGTAGGCAATTTTTCCGTTCTTTTGATCGAGAAATTTTGTGTTCATCGCTACCTCTAATAAATTAATTATATTAGTATTATAACTAATAGTATTAGTTTTATCAAGAGATAATGCTTCGATGCGTACCACTTGCACAAGTTCTGGCAAATCCTCAGCCTCATCCTCAGCTCGCTGACCGCGACCTGGCCGGCCAGCCGTTTCCGTAGGAACTGGATGGCGATTATGCTTCATGCCATTGAAGCGATCCCGGTGCTTGTCCTGGTGACGCTTCTCGTCCTGGAACTGTATCCCTGAACCTGCCTTCGCAGAACGATTAAAGCATGAGCCCGATCCTGGCAGCCGGGATCGGGCCTTGTACTCTCCACCGGGACCAACAGTCGTTCAGATGAGAATAACCGCGCTGCCCCATAACCTGCGGCAGCCGGTTTTCTTTTCAGCCGCTCCAGTTTTCCAAAACCTGGACGATCTTCGCCAGAAAGCCGTCGGCAGAAGCGCCGTCCAGGATGCGATGATCGAAGGTCAGTGAGAGGTAAACCATCGGGCGGATCGTGATGCCATCGTTGATCACGACTGCCCGTTTCTTGATCGCCCCAACCCCCAAAATGGCGCATTGCGGCTGGTGGATGACCGGCGTTGCAAACAAAGACCCGGAGATTCCGTGATTCGTGATGGTGAACGTGCCGCCTCTCACTTCGGTGGGTTGCAGGGTCTTGTTGCGCGCCCGCTGCGCCAGGTCGTTCACCGAGCGGGCGATCCCCAAAAGCGAGAGCCCGTCGGCGTCCTGGATGACCGGGACGATCAGGCCTTCTTCCCCCAGCGAGACGGCGATCCCCAGGTTGATCTGCCCGTGCAGCAGGATGCCTTCTTCTGACCAGGAAGAATTGACCAGCGGAAAAGCCTTAAGCGCCTGGACGGCGGCGAACGCAAAGTAAGCGGTATAGGTCAGGTTGATCCCGTCCTGGGCGAAGCGTTGCTTGTTGGCTTCGAGATGGGCGGAAACCCGTTGCATATCGGCTTCCATTACCGTGGTGACGTGCGGGGCAGTTCTCTTGCTCTGCGCCATGTGTTCGGCGATCGCTTTGCGCATGGCGGTGTGCGCCATCAGCCTGCCCCCCTGTGGCGCGGGTCTCACCGGTTGGGTTGCCGCGCTGGCCTTTTCGCCAAAGATCATTTCGGTCGGGCGGAACAGGTCGCCTTCGCCAGGGGTCTCCCATGCAGCCGGTTCAGGGGCTCCTTTTTCCCGCTTCTCAAGGTAAACCAGCACGTCTTTCTTGGTGATGCGCCCGCCCTCGCCGCTCCCTTTTACCTGTGAGAGGTCTACCCGGCGTTCGCGCGCCAGCCGCGCCACCACCGGCGAGATGAACCCCAGTCCGCTTCCGGGCGCGTTGGCCGGGGACGCGTCGGGGGTTTCCTCTGGCGAGCGGCCGTCCTCCACCGCCTGGGGGATGGCAAGGGGCTCTTCGCCCGGCAGGGTTTCGCCCACTTCGCCGATCCAGGCCAGGATCGTACCCGCCTTGACGGTGCTGCCCTCTCCAACCAGTACCTTCAAAAGCACGCCTCCGGCCGGGCTGGGGATTTCAGTCTCTACCTTGTCGGTGCTGACGTCTAACAGCCCTTCCATTTCCTCGACAGCTTCACCCTCACGTTTTAACCATCGGGTCACCGTTCCTTCAACCACCGATTCGCCTAATTGCGGCATAATGACTTTTGTTGCCATTTTTCCTCCAAAAGCAGCGAGCGCATCAGGCTCAATCCGGTCAACCTAATAGGCGGCCAGTTTCCTGGCAGCTTCGACGATCTTTTCCGCGTCAACCATAAACCAATCCTGAAAGGGATGGCTGAAGGGCACACCGGGGACGTCTGGCCCGGCCAGGCGGCGTACCGGCGCATCCAGGTCGGTAAAACCTTCATCCGCGATGGTAGCGGCAATTTCCGCGCCGTATCCGCCGGTCAGGTTGTCCTCGTGCACCACCAGCGCCTTGCCGGTCCTCTTCACCGATTCCAGGATCGTCTTTCGGTCCACCGGGTAGAGCGTCCTCAGGTCCACTACCTCCGCCTCGATCCCTTCGCTTGCCAGCTTCTCGGCAGCCTGCAGCGCGTAGTAGTGCATCATGCCGTACGCGAAGATGCTGAGATCACGTCCTGGGCGGCTCACTTTGGCCGGCCCGATCGGCGTGGTGTACTCCCCATCTGGAACATCGCCGCGAATCAGGCGGTATCCTTTTTTAGGCTCAAAGAAAAGCACCGGGTTGGGATCGCGCACTGCGGCTTTGAGCAGCCCCTTGGCGTCGTAAGGGTTTGAAGGGATCACTACTTTTAACCCCGGCACGTGGGTGAAGAAGGCTTCAAGGCTTTGTGAGTGGTACAACCCGCCGCCGATGCCGCCGCCGTAGGGCGCTCGGATGACGATGGGGACGGTCCATTCCCCGTTAGAGCGGTAACACATCTTGGCGGCTTCATTGACGATCTGGTTCATCGCAGGGTAGATAAAGTCTGCAAACTGGATCTCGCACACCGGGCGCATACCATACAGCGCCGCGCCAATCCCCACGCCGACGATGGAAAGCTCGGCCAGGGGGGAATCGATCACCCGCGCCGGGCCGTATTTCTCGTACAGCCCAACCGTGGCGCGAAAGACGCCGCCGCGCACCCCAACATCTTCCCCAACGATAAAGACGTTTTCATCCCGCGCCAGTTCTTCGTCCATCGCCTGCCGGATGGCCTCTACCAGGGTGATCTCAGCCACGGCGCGCCTCCTCGACGTAGACGGGATAAGCGCCCTCTTCTACGGAGGGATAATCCGCCGCTTCGGCGTAGCTTACCGCTTCGTTGATGATCTCCTTTGCCCGGCTTTCCATTTCCTCCACCTCTTTTGAAGTCAACAGGCCTTCCTGTTCCAGAATTGCCCGGGCGATCAGGAGGGGGTCCTGTTTCTTGTGCTCTTCCACTTCTTCGCGCGAACGGTAAGAACGGTCGTCGTCGTCGGATGAGTGTGGCGTGATGCGGTACAGCACGGCCTCGATCAGGCTGGGACCGCCGCCCCTTCGAGCGTTTTCAACCACCTCATGCATGACTTCATACACCGCGAAGACATTCGTACCATCCACCGCGCGCCCATCTAACCCCAATCCGCAGGCTTTGTCCGCCACGCTTTTGACGGCCATTTGCTTGTCTGGCGTCACCGAGATGGCGTACTTGTTGTTCTGAACCAGGAAGACCACCGGCAGCTTGTGGATGGCTGCCCAGTTGACGGCCTCATACCATTCCCCTTGAGAGGTGGCCCCTTCACCGATCGTCGTGAGGACGACTTTATCCTCTTTCTTCAATTTGATGGCCAGCCCAATCCCGGCTGCGTGGGGCGTCTGCGTGGCCACCGGGGCCGAGTGGCTGACCACGTTCGCCTTGCGCAGGCTCCAGTGGCTGGGCATCTGCCGTCCGCCGGAGGTCGTTTCTTCACGTTTTCCCATCAGACTTAAGACGAAATCTCGCGGGGTGTACCCCAGGCAGAGCATCAGCGCCAGATCGCGATAATAGGGCGTCACCCAGTCGCGGCCGCGTTGCAAGGCGTAGGCGCTCCCGACCTGAGCTGCTTCGTGCCCGATGCCGGAGATGTGAAAGGCGATCCGCCCCTGGCGGTGTAACGCCCAGGCGCGTTCATCCAGCCGCCGCGCCAGCAGCATATTCCAGAACATATCCTTTTTCGTCGCTGCGGATAGTTCTACCATATTTTGTTTGCCTCCAAAATGAATGAAACGAGCCGATAACCCTCTATATTTTGCTCATTAATATCCAATTATACAGCCGCCATGAGTTTACCATGAATCAAATTCGGTGTGCAGTGAAGTTATTCTCTTTGCGCTAGCGCAAAGAAGCCTTCTGGCTGGTTGGGTATAAACATTGCATTGGGTCGAATCTCGTCCTGCTTTTGGTTTTTAAGGAGAAAGCGATGAAAAGATTTGGAATCTTCTTCAAACTGATTGGGATTTTATTTTTGTTGGCGGCCTGCGCGCCGCGCCAATCCACCCCTGCACAAACATCTTCCACCGGTCAGGCCGAAGAACCGGCGGCTGTCCAGGGGCTGTATAACCGAGAGCTGGCGGTCGCGGCTTTTCAAAAAGGCGGCTGCAGCGCCTGCCATGTCATCCCCGGCATACCTGGCGCCGTTGGAACCATTGGCCCAGACCTGAGCGAAATCGGTGAAGTCGCAAAGGAGCGGCTGGAAAGCGGTGAATACACAGGCAAGGCCAAAACCGTCGAAGAATACCTGGCCGAGGCGCTGTCCGCGCCGGACGCTTTTATTGCCCCGGACTGCGCTGGTAAACCCTGCCAGAAAGGCCTGATGCCGGAATCGTTGGCGCAGTCTTACAGCGATGCCGAGCTCAACGCCGTGGTCAGTTACCTGGCAAGCCTGCCAGATGAAAGTATCGCCCAGGGAGATCAAACCGACGAACCGGCAGCCGCCGCGCCCCCAAGCGAAGCGCCCCTCTTGAGTGATGAAGAATTTGCCTGGGCCAAGCAAACTTACTTTGAACGCTGCGCTGGCTGCCACGGCACGCTACGCAAAGGCGCTACCGGCCCCGCCCTCACCCCCGATGTAACTGGGCCTAAAGGCGTACTGGGGCTGGCCGCAATTATTTTTAACGGCACCACCAGAGGTATGCCTGATTGGGGCAAACAGGGTTTCATGACCCAGGCCGAAACCGAGACGATGGCAAAGTTCTTGCTGAACGAACCGCCGACGCCCCCCGAACTCTCGCTGGAACAGATGAAAAACTCCTGGAAAGAGCTTGTCCCGCCCGCAGCGCGCCCAACCGAGCCAGAAACGAAACGAAACTGGGAGAATTATTTCATCGTCACGCTGCGCGACGCAGGGCAGGTGGCTGTAATTGATGGGGATACCTATGAAGTCGTGAACGTCGTGGACAGCGGTTACGCTGTGCATATCACGCGCATGTCCGCCACCGGCCGTTATGCCTATGTCATCGGGCGTGATGGCAAGCTGGCGCTGGTTGACTTGTGGATGGAAAAACCCCAAAAGGTCGCAGAAGTGCAGTTGTGTTACGATGCCCGTTCGGTCGAAGTGAGCAAGTATAAAGGCGAACTGGGCGACTTCACCGACCGCTATGCCATCGTAGGCTGCTACTGGCCGCCACATTTTGCCATCCTCGATGGGCAGACGCTCGAACCCTTCAAGGTCGTCAGCACCCGCAGCTACACCTACGATACCGAGGAATACCACCCCGAGCCACGCGTTGCTTCCATCGTGGCTTCACACTTCAAACCCGAATGGATTGTAAACGTTAAGGAAACCGGCCAGGTCTGGCTGGTGAACTACGCTGACCCGGTCAACCCGACCATCAAGATGATCGAAGCCGAGCGTTTCTTACATGACGGTGGCTGGGACTCGACCAAGCGTTATTTCCTGGTGGCGGCCAACAATTCCAACCGCGTCGCCGTGATTGACGCCGCCGAAGGCAAACTGGAAGCGCTGGTGGATACCCTGGCAGTGCCGCATCCGGGCCGCGGCGCAAACTGGATTGACCCGCAATTTGGCCCTGTCTGGAGCACCGCCCACCTGGGCGATCCAGGCGTCGTCTCCATCGGAACCGACCCGGTCAACCATCCCGATAGCGCCTGGAAAGCTGTACGGGATACCCCCCTACCCGGCGCTGGCAGTCTCTTTATCAAGACCCATCCCAACAGCCCGTGGATTTGGGTGGATATGCCCCTCAACCCCGATCCTGTCCTGGCGCGCACCATCTGCGTGATCGCCAAATCCAATCCCGCCGAAGTGTATAAATGCTGGGAAGCCGCGTCCTATGGCCGCGCCGTGCACTTTGAATACAACCAGCAGGGCACAGAAGTTTGGGTCAGCGTCTGGGGCGACGCCGCCAAACCCGGCGAAACGGGTGAGATTGTTGTTTACGATGACGCTTCGCTGGAAGAAGTTGCCCGCATCCCAGACCTGGTCACCCCCACCGGAAAATTCAACGTGTACAATACAGTTCACGATATCTACTAAAAGGCCTGCCATCGGCAAGGCGCGGCCCTTACGACATATAAAGCTGCACGGCTCTACGGGGTTCGGTTGGGGCTATGGTGATTCCGGCCCGGCAGACCTGGTGCTGAGCATCCTGTGCGATGTGCTGGGCGAACGACCAACTGAGAAGCTCTATTACGGGCGGTTCAAAGCCTACCCACACCACCAGGACTTTAAGCGCGAGTTTGTCGCCTGGTGGGAGTATGACGGCAGGTTTGAGATCGACTTGGATACTATTGCTGGCTGCGCAAGAGGAATCCACCCCGGAAGAGAGCGTTCCAGGGTGCTGCGCGACCCCCACCCCAACACCAACGGAAACGCCTGCGCCTACCCCCACAACGACGCCCACTTCTACTCCGACCCTGGAAAAGAGCATTCCAGGGCGCTTCGCGGCAGAACCACCTCCCGCCGTTTTAGTCAGCGCTCATTATGTGTATAATGGCGACGGCAACCTGGTGAAGACCGTGGTCAACAGCGTCGTAGCCCACTACCCCGGACGGGATTATAATTTGGAAGTGGACGGCGAAATGGAGACGGTCAAGAAGTTCTACGCAGTGGGCAATCTGACCTTCGCCGTGCGCACCATTTTGGGTGAGCAGGACACGCTCCACTGGATCCTCTCCGATCACCTTGGAAGCCTGAACGTCACCGCCAACGAGGACGGCACCTGGAACAGCGAGATGCGCTGGAAGGACGGGATCACGCCGACCGATTACCGTTTCACAGGCCAACTCGAACAGAGGCCGAACTGGGGTCACTTAGATTATTTTCCCTCGCTTTTTTCGTCATTGCGAGCCGCCGCAGTCGGTGAAGCAATCCTCTGTAGGTTGTGTTCTTAACTTTATCCCGAACTCGTGTCAATCACAAAGAAGATCGGAAGATGCGCTCGTAAGCCTCCGTGATGCCGTCCAGGTCAAAGCGCTCCGCCAGGCGGCGGCTGGCCTGCCGGGCAGCGTACAGCTTTTCAGGGCTACCCAGCAAATCCCGCAGCGCGCCAGCAAAACCAGAAGGGGAATCTACCGGGATCATGACACCGTTCTGGCCCTCCTGAACAAGATCCACCCAACCGCCGATGCGGCTGACGACCAGCGCCAACCCCATCGCCAGCGCCTGAACGCCCGCGACCGGCAGCCCCTCGGAAAGCGAAGGCATAAAGAGAAGATCGCTGCGGGCGTAGGCTTGCAGCACCTGTTCCGGGGTAACCCATCCCCGCAGGAGAATGCGCGCTTGCAGGCCGCAAGCTGTAATTTCCTGTTGCACGGCCTCCATCAGCGGCCCATCCCCCAGCATTTCGCACTGCCAGGGCAGGTCACGCACCTCTGCCAGGGCGCGTACTACCTGGAGCGGGTTCTTTTGCGGCATAAAGCGCCCTGCGAACACGACGCGCGGTGGATCTTGCAGGGCGATCTCTCCGGGATCGAGCGCTTTGAGATCCACCCCGTTGGGGATGACCTCGACCGGGACATCTGGGTAACTCTGTTGCGCAAGCTGGCGGGTGAAACCGCTGACCGCGATCACAGAACGGGCGCGCCGCCAGATGGGCGGGGTGAATGGAAAGATCCAGCGGAACCATTTGCCGGTCTTTTCCGGCACGCCGCCGGGCACATCGCCTAAATGAGCTGTCAGAATGTAAGGGATGCCGGTTAAAACAGAAAGCGACCAGGCCGTCGCGCCGGCGGGAACAGCGAAATGAGCGTGAATGATCTCTGGCTTCCAGCGTCTCGTCAGTTCCAAACCGCGGCGCAGCGCGGCAAGCACATAGCCAGCCATGGCTTTCAAATCGGCGCGAAACGGCTCGCGTCGCCAGGAGGGCAGGCGTTCAACGATCAAACTGCCTTGTTCTTCAAAGGCGGGAAGATCGCCGCACTGCGCCGTCAGCAGGCGAATTTCATGACCGGCAGAAGCCAGCCGCTGACAAAGGTCCTGCGCCACCCGGCCACCCCCACCCCCCACCGGCGGGTACTCGTGGATCAACACCAGGATGCGCATTACCTTCTCTTCAAAGCCGGGGCGTCGGGCTGGATATTGATCATGCGGCGCACGGCATAAGTGGGTTTGCCTTGCGATTCATGATAGGTGCGCATCAGCATCTCAGCGATCAACCCCATCAGGATGGATTGGAAGCCCAGAATGCCCACCATGATGGCTACCGGGAACAAAGGTGAGCTGAATGGAGAGACAACAAAGAACAACCGGCGGACGGCAAGGTAAGCCAGCGCAAGAAAACTCAACAGGATGAACCCTAACCCCGTTCCGCCGAAAATATAGATGGGCTTATTGGCATAACTGCTGAGAAATTTGACGGTGAAGAGATCCAGCACCACTTTGATGGTGCGCTCCAGTCCGTACTTAGCCTTGCCAAATTTGCGCGGGTGATGCTGAACCGGCAGCTCGATGATCTTCGCGCCGACCGAGCTGGCATAGACCGGAATAAAACGGTGCATCTCGCCGTACAGGCGAAAACCGGTCAGCACTTCCCGGCGATAGGCTTTGAGCGTACAGCCGTAATCATGCAAGTGCACGCCGGTCACGCTTGAAATCAGACTGTTCGCGATGCGGGAAGGCAGCGTACGGGTGATGAACGCATCCTGTCGCTTAATCCGCCAGCCGCTGACGAGGTCATATCCCTCGCGAATTTTTTCCAGCATCATCGGGATATCGGCGGGGTCGTTTTGCATATCAGCGTCCATGAGGACGATGATATCGCCCACCGAATGGTCAATGCCCGCTGCGATGGCGGCGGTCTGCCCAAAATTGCGCCGCAGACCGACAATGCGGAGATGTTCGCTGTCCTGCCGCGCCAGTTCTTCCAGGACGGCAAGGCTGTTATCCCGGCTACCGTCATCCACCAGGACCACTTCCCAGGTATTCTCTACGCCAGACATCGCATTCTTGATCGCCTGGTAAAGTAGAGGCAGATTATCTTCCTCATTATAGACCGGGACTACGATAGACAGGTTCATTTTATTCTCCGGAAGATATGGATGATCGAACGGTCACGGCAAGGGACAGTCTGGGGCGACGGGGAAAGTTCATCATATTGGGCTGCGCCACTGTCCGCGGCAGGCGCCCAATTTTTAACATACCGTTCAGCAACCAGGAGAAAATCCGCTTCTTGCTTCCAGCGTTGCGCCAGCTCATAATTCCAGTATCCCAGGCGCTCCAGTTCATCGGGGTCGCCACCCTGTAGATAAGTGTACCAGTGATTGAGTTGGGGCGGAAAAATCCGCACATCTGGAAGGTAAAGCAGCGGCAGTGGAGAAATATCATTCTCCCAATAGACGAGCGAACCAGGGGGGATGAGCGCTGCAAGATGAGCGCCAACCGCCTCATGAGAAGCAATCACATCGCCCCCGCAGGTTTCCAGCGCCCGCCAGCCCGCCATCCAACCGCTGGGGGTAAGTAAAACGCCCAGGACAAAAAAGAGAAGTACAGCAAGGTAGCCGTAAGAAACCCGGCAGGACCCTCTGCGGCGGAGCAAGAAAAATACAACCAGGGCGGCCACAAGCAGGGCAAACCCCACCGCCGCGCCCGCCGCAGTCGGGATCAGCTTCTGTAAAGCATCATACGACCAGCCAAACTTATTGGTAAGCAGCCGCCAGAGGTCGGTCGTCCCACCCTGAAACTGCATATTGCGAATGCGGGGTGCCTGCAGGGTCATCAGCCCGCCCAACTGCTGGTAAGCGCCATACCCCAGCCCCGTCGTAGAGAGCAGAATCAGCAGGATCCCCAGGGCAGAACGGATGAACCCCGCTTGTTTTTTCCAATTTGGAAAAGCCGCGATCACGAGCAGAATGCCGGTCATATTGAAAAACGACAGGTAACCGCTGTAACAAAAGAGGCAGTACGATTGGCCAAAGGAAGCCCACAGGTGAAGCCCTGTCAGAGTCAGCAGGATCAACGAGAGCGCCACAACCGCCTTAAAGCGAACATCAGAATCCCATTGTTTCCGCGCCGGCCAGAAAATCCAGGTAATCATGGCGCCTGCCAGCGCGGGAAAATTGGAACGAACGCCATCCCAGAAGACATACCATTTGGTCAGGGCGTCGTAGGATTGCTGCCAGGTGGACACCCCCCCACCGAGCGAATCCGGAGCAAGGGGCAACATCTGGCTGACGAACCCCGGCAGATAAGGCCTCCAGAGCATCATGATCTCAGGCCAGTACATGGCATGGAAGACCCCCAGCGTCAGTGCAGCAGCCAGGGCGCTCCAAAGCGCCTTGCGCCATCCATTTTCCCAAAATACGTAAAGGAGCAGCAGCGGGACAACAGGTGCCATATTCTGTCGCACCATCACGGTCAGCGAAGCAAAGACCGCGCCGAGAACCAGCTGCCAGAGCGGACGCCCGCGACCAAGCGTTAACGCCAGAGACCAGGCCAGCAGACAGGCTGTCACCACTTGAGAAATCGCCACGGTGTAATACATGATATTTGTAGGGCTGACTGCAACCGCCCAAACAGCCGCAACCGCCCCCCAACGACCCGCCAGGCGCTTTCCGGCCAACCCGACCGCCGCCAACAGCAAAAGGCCGAGAAAGATAGAGAAATACCGCCCGGTGCGCAGCCCGGGACCAAAAATAACCTGGGCAGCGCCTGGGATGAGAAAGGAGAGGGGCATTTTATTCGTGATCGGGCCATAATCCTGAAAAGGCCGGTAAACGCCCTTTACATACAGCAAACCCTTCATTAAGTAAGTACCTTCGTCCATGGTGACATCCATGGAATGAGCATAGCTCACCGCTTGAAGCAGGTAAATGACACCTGCCGCCAGGCAGAGCAAACCCGCCACCCAGGGCAAAACAATCCGTCTTTGCAGGCGTTCGACCAATTTCATTTGTTAGCCCAAACAATTATCAAGCGTACATTCATGCTCAAATTGATCACGATCCCTTAACCATACGCTGACGACGATCCCGCCAGCGATCCCAGGCCCAGCCGCCAGCCGCCACCAGTGCGCTCAAGGATACAATCCACACTACCATCGCTTTGAGCGACATGCGACCCCACCATTGCAGGTAACGACTGATATACCAGCTTGTGAAGAACCCAACAAAAATAAATTCGATCAACAATAAACGCGCCAGCCAGGCATCCCGACGCTCGCGTGCCCATTCTATACCGTAAGCTGCCAGAATGGCCATCCAGGGTAGCAAAAGCGTGCGATAGCGGGGGTTGTCCCACTGATCGCCGCCAGCCCGCGCCGAGGAAATTACCAGCCAGACCAGCACAGCAGCCGCAAACCATAGCAGAACGCGCCTTTCGCTTTTTGGGTGCGCCTTCCATGCCGCCAGGACGCCATACAACAGAAACGGCGCCAGTAGATACCATCCCAGCGCACGCAACACGCCGATAAATTTCCAGACCGCCAGCGTTGGATAAGCAATGATGGCAGGAAGCACCGGCTGCACCAGACCATACCCCACCAAAAAAGGGGTTCTCAGCCATTCCTGGAGTTCTTCCAGTTCATATTGCACCCGGCCAGAGTTTAAGACCGTCAGGCGTAGATCGTACCAGGCTGAAGAACGCAGCCATTCCCAGCTCAGGTACACCATCGCCAACGCCGCCAGGCCGATCCCGGCGTAACCCAGCCAGCGAAATATCCTGGAGCGTAAGGAAAGGTATTCCAGCCAGAACCAGACCGCCAGCAGGCCGGCAATCACCACCGCAACGCGGGAAGAAAAGACTCCTAATCCTACCAGCGAAACCGCCAGAAGCGCGGCTGAAGTTCTCCAAGACTGGCGCCAGACCACCAGCCCCCAGATAGCAATACAGCTGAATGTGATCAGGTAAGGTTCCCGCATTTGCGAGCTGCCAAACAGGAGATGATCGGGATAAAAAACCAGCATCCAGGCCGCCAGGCTGGCAACCCGCTCTCCCCAGCGCAGGCGCACCGCCTTCCAAAGGAAAGGTACCCCTAGCGCAGACACAAAGGCAGAAAGCAGGAGGATCAAGAAAGTGCGGTGGGCGTCAGGGCTGAGGTAGGTATAAATCAGGCCGGCCAGGATCAACAAACCGCCGTACTGGTCGGTATCAAACTCCAGGGCAAAGGTTTGCCAGAACGAAGCCCCAGATTTGGTCAGATCGAATGATTCGATATCGCGGCGGTAAGCGTCGTAAAACAGGTAACCGGCGTTTTGGGTCGGCTCGTCGAACCCGTATTCCGGCAAGAGCAGGGTAAACCCGATCCCCAGCGCCAGTCGCAAACCGAAAGCAAGCGCAAGCATCCAAAGCAGCAGTTTCCCACCCCCGGCCCAGCGCCAGACGCTGAGCAGGGAGAAAATGCTTACCCAGGATAGCAAACTTGCCGCCAGCCAGCCGGGGAAAAAGGTGCCCACCGGGCTGAGCGCCGAGATTGCAGCTCCCAATAGGAGTGCCGCTGCAAAAGAGATTCCCAAACGGGGTAAAACGGTGAAAGGTTTTGCCATACGTGTAATTCTACTACGCAAAATTCAGCAAGGCTCGCTCGGCACGCTTACGCCAGGTGTAATTCTCAGCGTCCCGGCGAGCCTGGCTGCCCAACTGCTGTCGCCTGGCTGGGTCTTCAATCAATTCCGCCAGGGCCTCCTTCCAGGCCGAAAGGTCTTCGGGCGGGCAAAAAACTGCGTTCTGCGGGGTGAGTACCTCATGAAAGACCGGTAGATCGCTGGAAAGGATCGCTCGCCCTGCCGCCAGATAGTCGAACATCTTCATCGGGCTGCAAATATCCGCCGAATTGCCGCCGCTGCTGCCCGCAATAGAACGCTCATAAGGCATCAAAAGGATATCGCCAGCCACCTGGTATAGGGGAAGCTGCTGATTGGGTATGAAGCCGGTCAGGACGACGTTCGTGATATTTTGTTTTTCTAGCCGCCGGTGCAAAATTTCGAGATCCTCCCGACGGCCGCCCACCCAGACAAAACTGGCCTGTGGAAAAGCGGCAGCCAACCCGACCAACAAGTCCACGCCGCGCCCGGCGTAGAAGTGGCCGCTGTAAACAACAGTTGGTTTTTCCGGCAGCCCCAGGTAGGCGCGGGCACTTGGTGCTTCGGGCAACCCGTCATATTGTTCCAGCGCCACGCCGTTGGGAGCAATCTGGATATCCAGGCCTGAAAGATCGCCAAACTGGGTCTCTAACTGGTTGCGCAGCGCCCGAGTAATCACCAAGAGGCGTTTTTTGCCGGCAGTCTGGACGAATTGGCGGAACAGCCAGGGGCCCAGCCGCCCTGTCACACGGTCGTGCAGTTCCAAAATCACGGGCAGACCGCGCCGCAGCGCAAGGACTGCTGCCTGCGGCATCCAGGTGTACAGCCGTTGCGCGCCCCATCGCTGCGCCTCTGTCACTGATCGCCAGGCAAAATCATAACGGCGGAAGATCCGGGCAGAAGACAGCCAGCGCACTTCAAAAGACTGGGTAAGGCCGTATTGCAGCGCCAAATCAGACCAGGCGGCGCTGCCACCTCCCGGCAGCCACAGCCGCACCGGCTCATCCACCTGGGAAAGAGCATGACAGACCTTCATCATCTGGATCGAGTTGGCCGTGCTGGAGGGTACCAGCGAGGATGAGATACAGGCTGTTTTCATTCCACCTCTCCTTGAGGCGAGAAGCTGGCTTTTCTAATCTCAGCAACCCCTCGCAGCACAATCAACCCAACCGAAAAAAGAAAGTAAGCGGAAAGCAGCGCCGCCTGCACCAGGTACCCCAATGGACGGACGAGGAAAAACATGAGGATCGTTTTAACGGCCCCCACCAGCGCCGTGACCTTGAGTGGGTAGTTTGGCAGACCAAAAGAGAGCAACAAGGGGCGATTCCAAAAGAAAACGTTGGCGAACCCATACCCAACCATCAGGATCAGGATCGCCGGGTAAGAAGGCAGGTAAAGGCCATCCTTCAGCAATCCCAGCAGCCACCGGCCGAACAACAGGATCCCCACCGCACACCCCACTGTCCAGACCAGGGAGAGCGCAGATGTTTTACGGAGGATAGAACGGAGGGGCTTCCATTCGCGCCGAGCAACAGCCCGGCTAATTTCCGGAAAGGTCGTATTGATCAACGGCGAGACCGGCATAACCAGGATGTTCATAATGCCCAGCGCAAACTTATAATAGCCAGCTTCAACGGTGGACAGAAAGAACCCCACCCAAAGAACCTCGCTATCGCGAATAACCATATTGATGGTGCCACTGACGTTGGTGGTGAAGGCAAAATAGAGAATATCCCGCCAGTTTGTGATCTGATTGAACGAGCTTTTCCACCATCCCGACCCTAATACCAGCGGCATCCGGCGGTATGCTAGTGCCGCCATGCCCACACCATATAACAGCTTGCCCGCCAGATAGGCGAGCAAAACATCCAGCAGACCGCCGCCGAGAAGGTATGCGCCCAGGATCCATCCGGCGGTTAACAGGCTTTGGGCAAGGTTCAAAGCCGCCTGTCCGCGATACTTACCGGCAAGCTGCAGAACCGCCGTAGAAGTTTCAAACACCAGGTTTGCAAGCAGAGCCAGGCCATAAAAGACGATTAACCGGCCGGCAGCCGGGTCTTTGATGATGTACTGGGCGGCAAACGGCGCTAACACAAACAGAATCAAATACGCGACGATGGAGGTCAACGCCTCGGCCAGCAGCGCCGCCTTGATGACGGCAGCAGCTTTTTCTTTTTCACCCAAAGCCAGATGTTGTCCGGCAAATTTGATTACGACTTCGCCCATCCGAAAAGAAAGCAGCCGATTCACGCTGGAGGCAAACAACACCACCATTCCCAAAGCGCCATAAGCCGCCGGTTCCAAAAGCAAAGCAGCCAGGATCCCCTGCACGGAAGTCAATCCCATGCTGATGGTGTTGCTGCTTAAGAGATAACCGCTGTTGCGAATGACCCCCCGCAACACGCGATCTTCACGCCAGGTACGCGTCCAACGCGCGAGCATGCTCATGGAGTTTCGATCTGGCTTGCCCACTCCCTTTCTGAGAGGTACCAGTCAACCAGGTTTCGAATGCCCTTCATCAGGCCAACCTGCGGCTCCCATCCCAGCAAGCGGCGCGCCTTCGAGACATCCGCCCAGTTTGCCATCATATCGGCTTTATGAAAAGGATGGTTTTCGATCCTGGCCTTCTTGCCGATGAACTCTTCCAACATGACGATCATTTCGTTGATGGTAATAGTCTCGTGCCCGCCCAGATTGATAATCTCGTAACCGAGGGGTTTCAAGCCCAGGATGGTGCCGCGTGCGATGTCATCCACATACGTAAAGCCTCGCGATTGTTCGCCATTGCCGTTGAGATGAACCGTCCTTCCCTCGGCAATCCATTGGGCAAAGCGAAACATGACCATATCCGGCCGACCGGCAGGCCCATAGACGGTGAAGTAACGAAAGACAGTCACATCAATGCCATGCAAATAATGATAAGAATGGCTCAATACCTCTGCGCCTTTTTTGCTGGCGGCGTATGGCTGCAGCGGGCGGCTGCTATCCGCCTCTTCAGGGGTGGGGAGGGGAGCATTGGCGCCATAGATGCTGGAAGTCGAGGCCAGGATAAACTTATTAACCCCATAGCGATGGCTGCACTCCAAAAGGTTTAAAGTTCCGGTGGTGTTGGTATTGACAAAGATCCAGGGGTTTTCCACGCTGGCGCGCACCCCAGCGCGCGCCGCAAGGTTGATAATGCCATCAAACCGGCCGCTCTCTTTAAATATATTTTCGACGGCCGGAAAATCTACGATGTCTTGCTGATAAAATGTAAAGCCAGGCCGCTTCTTCAGCCGCTCCAGCCGCCAGTTTTTCAACCGTACATCGTAATAATTGTTGAGGTCGTCCACCCCAACCACTTCATGTCCATCTGCCAACAACAAATCGCTGACGCGCTCACCGATAAAACCGGCTGCGCCGGTTACAAGATATTTCGCCATCAGAGCCTCACAACTTTCGGATGATCCCGCCCCATATTGCCCAGGGCGTTGCGGGTATCTACAATCAGACTGGCTGTCTCGAGAATGGCCGGGTAATCATAACTGGAGTGATTGGTGATGACCGCTACGCAATCGGCAGTTTTCACCTGCGCCATCAGATCTTCAACCGACTGCAGCGTCCAATCATCATGGCTTATGGCCGGGATGTACGGGTCGTGATAAGAAACCTGGGCGCCCTTTTTTCTCAAAAGACCGATCACATCCAGGGCGGGCGACTCTCGCAAGTCGTCAATATCCGGTTTGTAAGCCACCCCTAGGACAAGCACCCGACTGCCCTTCAATGGCTTGCCGCGGTCATTCAAGGCGTCCTGGATCTTGCCGAGGGCAAACCGAGGCATATTGGTGTTGATTTCAGAGGCCAGCTCGATAAACCGGGCATTGTAATTCAAAGAACGCAGTTTCCAGGAAAGATAAAGCGGATCGATTGGGATGCAGTGACCGCCCAGGCCGGGACCTGGCGTGAATTTCATGAAGCCGAACGGTTTTGTGGCGGCAGCTTCAATGACCTCCCAGACATCAATCCCCAGACGGTCGCACATGATCGCCAGTTCATTCACCAGGCCGATGTTGATCATCCGAAAGGTGTTTTCCAGCAGCTTTGCCATTTCGGCCACTTCGGTCGAGGTGACCGGCACAACCGTCTTGAGCGCCTGGCCATACCAGGCAGCCGAAATCTTGGTGCATGCTGACGTAATACCGCCAACGACTTTCGGGGTGTTATAGGTGGTCCAATCCTTCCGGCCCGGATCCACCCGTTCTGGCGAAAAAGCCAGGAAGAAATCCTTGCCAACCTGCAGCCCGCCCACTTCGCACAGGCGGGTAAGCACCAGCTCGCGGGTCGTACCCGGATAGGTGCTCGACTCGAGCACGACGACCATGCCCTTATGCAGGTAGGGCGCCAGCGACTCGGTGGCCGAAACAATGAACGATAAATCAGGATCCCCTGTCTTGCGCAGCGGCGTCGGGACGCAGATGCTCACCGCATCAGCATCCTTCAGTGCGGAGAAATCGGTGGTTGCAGAAAGCAAGCCACTTTTGACCAGGCGGTCAACTTGTTCGTCCGGGATATCTAACACGTAACTGCGCCCGCTGTTGATTTCATTAACCTTCTCCTCAACAGGGTCAATCCCCACAACTCGAAAACCCGCTTCGCAAAAAACTGTGGCAAGCGGCAGGCCAACATACCCCAATCCTAATACAACCACTCGGGCTGTACGCTGTTCCAGTTTGGTCATTAATTCGGTAAAGGTCGAATTTTCCATAGATCGGTGATACCCCTTCGGAATCGGATCGTAACGCCAGAAACGTTACTATTTTACCAGAGGGCAAAGGCATATTCTAAATTCATACAGCTCAGCGGCAGACCCGGTTATCGTCACAAACCGGCTGTCGCAGCGGGCATTCCAGTGGTGCCTGTGGGAAGCGGCGATACGCCCATCCGCTGTCAGTCCTTTCTCCCATCCCAATCACCGCTGCGGCATCCACATACTCTCCCTGGCAGCCCAATACCAGAACGTCACTGCCGTGCTGAAAGACGGGAGGAGAGCTTTCCAAAGGGAGCAAAACGATCCCACCTCGCGGGCCGATCACTGTAAAGGTCAAGCGGGGAAACTTCATCGGGCGCAGGTAGGAGTACTGGTCCGGCTCACCTTCTTCAATCTGGTAAAAGCGTGGGTAGAGGGCTTTTCCAGCCAGCAAAACAGCCCGATCATCCTGTAAAAATCGTTCCAACTCGGCCTGGCTGACCCCCAAAGACTGCAACACTTCTTCCTCTTCCAGCCTGGAAAGCCACTGCTGAGGTGCATCCGGCGAATAGCGGAGCGGGATCAAACGCTCAGAAACGGGCAAAGCCAAACCAATTAGAAGAAATACGCCCCCAGCCAGTGCAGCCACCTGCCGCCAGGAATGCTGGCCGTCAGAGGTCGAAGACGGGACCTCCCCCCAGGGGAATTTCCCGCCAGCCCCTTTCCAAAGCAATCCCAAACCCATCATCCAGCCAAGCGCGTAATACAACACCAGCGCCCAATCCACCGGGACGATATAGCGCCCGCCGGAGGTGCGCGCCAGCGCTGAGGCCAGGTTATAACCCAGGAAAATTAGCAGGGGAAGGAGACCGGAGAACCGCCAGCGCTTCCACGCCGCGCCAACACCCAACGAAACCAGCGCCAGGTTGAATAAAAGTGCGGCGATATTTTCGAGTCCAAGCCGGCCATCCCAGGCAGAGACGGGATAAAGCGAATCCGGGCCGGAAACCACGTGTTGGAGGTCATCCAGGGTCAACTGGGCGGGCAGGATAAAGGTCGAGGCAATCAGGTTATGAAAGAAATGCGCCGAGACAAACTGGATGATCCCCACTGTGCTCTTTTGGGAACCTGCGCTCTCATCCCCGCCAACCTGGGCAGTCGAAGCGAGCAGAGACATAGAATCAAGAGAATCCGGCTGGTGGGCAGGGATCAACGTAGGGGTAGGCGAAAAAGCTGGCGTCGCAGATGGCTGCAAAGCTGGCTCATAACGCTGTTCCCACACCACACCCTTCAACGCCGCGAAGAAATAAAGGGGGCTGCCGGTCGTCTGGATGGTTCGAACAGCCCAGGGAACAATCCCTAGCAAGAAAACGATGAGGAAAAGGCCACCCGCCAGCAGCATCTTGCGCCAGCAGCGCCGGTAAACCAGCAGAACCGCCAGCCCAACCCACGGCAACAAAAACCAGGGGTTATGACGCAGCAGGGTGGAAAGACCTAAAGTCCCGCCAGCCAAGGCAGCAAAGCCAATTTTTTGGCCCCGTCCTTCAAACCAGCGTATCATGAAGAAAGTGAACAGCGCCAGGAGCAGGGCGGTTGGAACTTCACTGAGGATAAGCTTTGAGTGTGAAACCTGGATGGTCACCGTATGATAAGCGTTGATCTCCTTAAAGATCAACAGGGCGGCGGCGGCAAAACCGGCGGCGCGGCTGTGAAGCGTTTTCCCAATTCCATACAAAATCATAGGCAGCGCGGCGAGCAAGGCCGCTTGCCAGGCCAGCAAGAGGTCATAGCGGTTGCCGCTCAAAAAATTTACAGCCAGAAGCAACAGTGAGTAAAGCGGTTTATCAACGTGAGCGCCGCCGCTGTAGAGCAGTCCAATGCGGGCCAGTTGGGCGCTCAGGTCGTAAGTTACCGAATCGGAAAAGGGATAGAACTCGTAATTGGGGGGGTAGGGGCCAGGCGCGAAGAAGTTGCGTTGTATAGGCGACTGCGACCAGATCAACGCCGCGCAACCCCAAACCGCCAGCCAGATTGCTGCCTCGAACCACGCCCCGGAGTTTTTCAAAACGCCCGCCCCTGAAATCTTCATGCGTAACCAATCCACCAGCCGGCCCAAGCCAACTCCCAGCGCCAGCGCCGCTAACGTCTGCAAACCGAGAAGGGGGACGCCATGATCGTTCCAATGGACTTTATCCGGGACAAGACCAACTCCTGTCAGCGCGATCAAAAACCAGGCAAGCAGCGATAGACCCCACACAACCAGCGCAGCGCCGCCAGACCGGATGATTTGTCCCAGCCAGACCCGCCGGGGGAAATTGCTCCGCTCCAGGTACAGAAAGAAGACAGATTGAATGCCCACCAGCAGCATCCACAGGAACAACGGGCGAAGACGCTCGGCATATCCAGCCCAGCCGCCGAAGCGGTAGAGAGGGAGAAAAACCAACACCCAACCGGCGATCAACAACAAAGCAGCAATCCAAAGAAAACGATCGCCCTTCTCTTGCTGCACCCCCTGCCGAAAAACGTTTACCCACCCTTCGTTGCGACAGAAGCCGGCACATAACCCGACCAAGGCCAGAAAGAGCAGTAAAAAACCGGCCATGAGGCCCAGGCGCGGCAGCGAGTAGCCAAGAAAGACCACATTCTTAGGATCCGCCGGGATGAGCACTAAATAGACCAGGCCTGCCAGCGCCTCTAAAGCTGCCAGCGCTGCCCAAAGGATCAGATTGCGCCTGGTTCCAGCGATTGATTGTGATCCGGGCTCCACTTTTGTAATCCTCTTTTATGATTCTACTATGAGAATTATGGCCAGCGCTTTGGGTGGTCCAGGATCACCAGCGCCAACAACCCTGCCATCAGACAACCGCCAAAAATCAGGTTGGCGCGCAACGCATCCGTCGAGACGGCCACAAAAGCCAGACACTCCAACACCAGACCCGTCAGGTGCATCAACAAGACCGCACGACCCGGTTCCAGACCCATTGCAACCAGCCGGTGATAGGTGTGATCGCGGCTGGCTTGATAGAACGGTTTTCGCCTCCGCAGGCGAGAAATAAACACCAGACTGGTATCAAAGATGGGGACCCCCAAAAGCAAAACCGGCACAAACCACGAGGAGTTTTGCACCTTTTCCAGGGGGGTGTACAGGATGGCGATCGTCGCCAGCAGAAAACCCAGCGTCTGCGCGCCGGAATCTCCCAGGAAAAGGCGGGCTGGGGAGCGATTGTAGTAATAGAGCGCAAGGCACCCGCCCAAAAACAGCGCGCTGAGCGCCGAGATGGTCAACTGCTGAGAATCGAAAGTTGCCAGCATAAAAAAGGCAAAAGCCCAACCGCTCAACCCCACCGCCAGACCGTCCATACTATCTACAAGGTTAAAAGCATTGGTCACACCAACGATCCAGACGACCGTCAGGATGCGATCTAACCAGAAGAAAAACGGGCCGCTTCCCGAAAGAAAAAAGGAAGCGGTTTCAAAAATCTGGATATAGACGCCCGCCAGGATCAGAATAATTGCCGCGGCGACTTGCCCGGCCAGCTTGAACAAGGGCTTTAAGGAGCGGGCATCATCGACCAGTCCCAGCGCAAACACCAGCAAAGCTCCCAGCAGCATGACGCTCACTTCGAGCTCGCGCCATAAACTCAGGGCAAAAACCAGAATGGCCATCGCAAGAGCCAGCGCGACCCCCCCAGCCAGGGGAATGGGAACCTGGTGGAGCTTGTGGGACGCCCGGCCTGGAACATCCATCAGGCCAACGCGGCGAGCAAATCGGATGGCAAACCAGCTGCTCGCAAAAGTAAGCAACAGCCCCAAGAGGATATTCGCAAACATGTAGGCGGTCGAGGCCACATAAGAGGTCATCCTGCCGCCTTGTTTTGAAGCAAACGTTCATAGACCGCGATGGTCTCCGAAACCACGCGCTCGGTGGAAAATTCAGCCTCCACAATTTTCCGGCCGCGCCGCCCCATCTCACGGCGCAAGTAGGCATCCTTGATCAGCTTCCGCAAGGCCTCTGCCAGGGCAGGAGCGTCGCGAGGTGGTACAAGAAAGCCGTTTTCGCCATCGCGCACAATCTCACGGCAGCCCGGCACATTGGTGGCCACCAGGGCGCGGCCGCAGGCTGCCGCTTCTGCCAGGACACGCGGCACGCCCTCGCGGTAAGAGGGCAGGCAAACGATATGTGCCATCGCAAAAACTACTTTGATGTCCTCTTGCCATCCCCACCACTCGACAACCCCCTCTTTTTGCCATTCTCCGAGCTGCACCAGAGAAACCGCAGCAGGGTTCCCACTATCGGCCACGCCAACCAGCGCAAAACGAGCAGGGATGCCTTCGCTGCGCAAGATATGGGCAGCTTCTACAAATTCCCCTACCCCCTTATTCCATAAAATCCTGGCCGGTAACACCACCAGGGATGTGCTCGTTTCGGGTTCCGGAAGGGGCGTAAAACGATTCATATCAATGCCCGAGCCGCGGATTAGCACGGACTGGGCTTCATTAACTAACCCCATTTCCTGGAATAAACGCCGGTCATCGGGGTTCTGAAAGATCACTTGCGTTCCGCGCATGGCCTTTCGATACATGCCGCTGACAATCAGGCGCAACAATTTTACCGAAAGACCGTTCTCCACAAAGACATGCCCTAACCCTGTAATAGCGTTTACAATGTGAGGTACACCGGCACGTTTTGCAGCCACGGAACCATACGTCACACACTTCACCGTAAAGTGGTGAACCAGATCGGGTTTTTCCTGGGCGTAAATTCTGGTCAGCCGTTTTAACACCCCCAATTCAATCAGGGGATTGACGCCCTTGCGAGATAACGGGAAACTGATCCAACGGAAGCCAGCCGCCTGTAACCGTTCTCCGTACTCGCCGGGCGGCGACATGAGAACCACTTCATGCCCGCGCTCTCGCATGGCTTGCGCAAGATTCAACCGGAAGTTATAAAGATACCAATCTGTATTCGCAAAATAGATTATCTTCACAAATGCCCCAATTAGCGCAAAGAATCCAGCCAGGCCTGGAACATCAAGATATCCCACAGGTGATAATGCCAGTTTCCACGGCCTGCCAGGTAGTTTGACCAGGCTTCACGAATGAGCTCGGCTTTAAAATACCCCTCCTGCTGCAATCTGGTTTCGTCAAGGAGCGCCTCCGCCCAATCCCGCAGCGGGCCACGCAGCCAGTGATCGATTGGCACGCCGAATCCCATCTTGGGACGTTCGATCAGCGCCTGCGGGACATAGCGGTACAAGACCTGGCGGAGCAGCCATTTACTTTGACCGTGGCGGACTTTCATAGAAAGGGGCAATCGCCAGGCGAATTCAACCACCCGATGATCGTCCAACAGAGGGACGCGCGCTTCCAGGCTGACCCCCATACTGGCGCGGTCCACCTTGACCAGGATATCGTCCGGCAGATAGCTGACCAGGTCCAGCGCCATCATCCAGGGCACAAAATCATCAATCTTCGGCCATTGCGCCGGATCATTGACCAGGGTGGCCGGTTCATGCCCGCCAATGACGATTTCCTCCGGCTCCATCCAATGTGAAATCAGCCGCTTATAGACCCCCTGCCCGTCCTTACATGCCATCACCGACCTGAGCTTGTGAATCTTGTCGGCAACCAGCGTCTGTCGCAGGCCAGGCGGCAAAACTGGCTCCAGGGTGCGCAAGACGCCCCGCCATTGCTCCACAGAGGGCAGCCCCAAAAGCCAGGCCAGCGCGCGGCGGGCATCGTGGGGTAGCCAGCCCATCCAGCGCCACAACGTTTTCGAAAAGGTATAGCGAGGATAACCGGCAAAGAGCTCGTCACCTCCATCGCCCGAAAGGCTGACGGTTACGTGCTGGCGCGCCAGTTGGGCGACAAGGAAAGTGGGAATTTGAGAAGAATCGGAATAAGGCTCATCGTACAACGACGGAAGGCAAGGGATGACATCCATCGCCTCTTTGGGTGTAACATACAGTTCGGTGTGATCGGTTCCCAGATGCTTTGCCACTGCCTTCGCATGTTGGGCTTCGTCATAGGTTTCTTCCCAAAAGCCAATCGAAAAAGTTTTCACCGGGTTTGCGCTCTGGCTTTGCATCATCGCCACAATCGTCGAAGAATCCACACCACCCGAAAGAAAAGCGCCCAACGGAACATCCGCGATCATCCGGAGCCGGACCGACTCCCGCAGGAGCGCCTCCAATTGGTCAGCGGCTTCTTCTGCATCGCCCTCAAAGGGATGGGAATAGCCGTACTCAGCAACCTCCAGGGCTGACCAGTACGGGGTCAACCGGGTGGAGCGGTCTGCGAAATTGACTTGCAGAATACAGCCTTGTTTGAGCTTTGAGATGCCCTTGTAAATGGAGCGGGGAGCCATGATGTAGTTGTGTCGCAATAACAGGGTGAGCGCGTCGCGGTCAATTTCGGACTGAAAGGCAGGATGAGCGCGCAGGGTCTTTAACTCCGACCCAAAGGCAAAAACGCCGTTCAACCAGCCATAATAGAGGGGTTTCACGCCAATGCGGTCACGAACCAGGTACAACTGCCGTTCGCGAGAATCCCACAGGGCGAAGGCGAACATGCCGTTCAGCCGTTTTACTGCCGCCGCAATGCCCCATTGATCGAAAGCCGCCAGCATTACCTCAGTATCGGAACGCCCTCGAAAAGCATGGCCGAGATTTACCAGTTCCTGGCGCAATGTCTCAAAGTTATAGATCTCGCCATTAAAGACGATCACAAAACGGCCATCCATCGAGGTCATCGGCTGACGACCTGTCGGGGTGAGATCGAGAATAGCCAGACGACGGAACCCCAATGCCAGGCCGCATTGCTCATCCACCCAGGTCCCATGATCATCGGGGCCGCGGTGGATGATCTCGGTGGACATCTTTTTCACAATTGTTTCCAGGTATTCCGAGTCATGCTGCAGCGACGGGTCCCAGAAACCGGTGATTCCACACATAAATATCTGCCTTAATAGACGAGGATGGTCATTCCGTAAAAAGAGCCTGCGCAAGCGCCTGGCTCTGTTTCCAATCTATGTGGATTATAAATCAGAAATTCAACCTTATGCAGAAATGCCCGCAGCCGCGAAGTAAAGCGCCTGATAGCAAGATACCATGGCCGCAAGGCTATAGTTTTCGATTACCCGCTGGCGGGCTGCCTGGGAAAGAGCATGGCGGTCTTCTGAATCCATTTCCAGTATTTTCAACATGGCGCCAGCAAGCGCCTGCGCGTTGTGGGGCGGGACGATCAAACCGGTGTCGGCGATAATGGCAGCCGAATCGCCTACATCGGTTGCAACACAAGGGACGCCGCAAGCCATGGCTTCGCCAATCACGTTTGGAAAGGCTTCTCCATACTCCGAGGCGCTGACCGCCAGGTCCAGGGCTGCCGTCAGGCGCGGCATGTCAACCCGTCGGCCCAGCAAGTGAAAATGATCACTCTGACCCGTCTCTACAATCCATCCCGCCAGTGCCGGGTTTTGCCAAATAACGCCCTCGCCACACAAAAGAAAATGAACGCCAGCCCGGCGTTCCAATAGGAGATTGGCTGCCCGGATAAAGTTGTGGTGGTCCTTCTGCGGATCAAAGCGGGCAAAAAAACCAACCACTTCTGTCTCCGGTGATAAGTTCAACTCCTGCCGCACCCAAAGGCGAGCAGATGCATCCGGCTTGAACTTTTCCACGTCAAAGCCGTTAGGGATGACGACAAACTTCTGAGCCTGGTAACCCAGGCCGATATGAACGAGGCGGGCAGCCTCGGAACACGAGACAATACGAGCTGGCAATCCCCTTGAGAGGTGCGCCAAAAGTCTGACGATCAGGATGGTGCGCCGCTTGCTGGCCCCAGGGACGAGAACGCTGTTGCGAATGCCCCAGATCACCGGCGCCCGCCCCGCCAGGCGGGCTGCTATACTCCCCACCAGGTCCGCATGGTACATCCAGGTCTGCACAACATCAGGATGGAAGGTTCTTAAAATACGCGCCAGCCGCAAGACGCTCATGGGATTCGGAAAGCCAACGCGCATTCCCAGAGTGGAAACCGGAATACCCAGTTTGGTAAGCTGGTCTGCCACCTGACCTGCAGTAGTCAATGAAATCACCTCGTGCTTGAAACGCCGCTGATCCATCTCGACCAGCAGCCTGGCAAGCACCAGTTCGGCGCCGCCGGTATCGAGATCGGTGATCACATGAGCAACCCGCAGCTGCGCCGCCATAAAACCCTAAAACAGGCTCAGTTGAGTTGGTTTCTCGTCTTCGGGCTTTTCCGGTACAGCCAGCGGCTGCACGGGCGCAGCCTGAACATCCCGCTTCCGGTGCGCCTGATCCAGCCATTCCGCCAGGTGGGCAAAATCCCGCTCGACGGTGGTCTTGAGTGATGGCTGATGCAGAGCTGCAGCCGGGTGGTACATCGGGATGATCAGGCGGTCCTTGACCCAGCGGGGCTTTCCATGCACGTCGCTGATGCGAACGTTCGGAATAAAACGAGCCATCGAAAAACGCCCCAGTGTAACAATCGCCAGCGGGTTGATCGTCCTGATCTGTTCTTCAAGGTAATCATTGCAAGCCGAAAGTTCTTCGGGCATAGGATCGCGGTTGCCAGGGGGGCGGCATTTAACAACATTGGTGATAAAGACCTCCGAGCGCTTCAGCCCGCCTTTTTCCAGCAATTCATCCAGGAACTTTCCGGCAGAGCCAACAAAGGGCCTGCCTTGCTCATTTTCATAAAAACCGGGGCCCTCGCCGATCAACATCACCTCCGCGTTCACGGGACCTTCGCCCGGAACGCCATTTTTACGCGAGAAGTGCAAACTGCATTTGTTGCATTCCCTAACCTGACGAGCGATCTCTTGCAAGACCTCGGTTGCATCCATCGTTAAGAACCTCCTCATCCCCTTAATATCTGTTTCAAATGTTCTGGTTGAATCTCTGGCAACGTCATTAGAATCGCATCTTCAAAATTGTCCTTGTAATAGCGCGGGCGGATCCCCACTTCCTCGTATCCAAACTCGTAATAAAGCCGTTGCGCGGCAACATTTCCACGGCGCACCTCCAGGTGAGAAACCCGCGCCCCTTCTTCGAACAATTCTAATAATCCGTATGCCAGCAAACGCCGCGCCAGCGAGCGCCTGCGATAGGCCGGATCAACAGCAATCGTCGCAACATGGGCTTCATCAACCACCAGCCAGATGACCATCATTCCCACGATTTTTGTGGTTCCTTCGGTGCTGACCGATTCGCATACCCAGGAGCGGGAATTTTGGTTCTGAGTCAGCTCAAAACGGAACGATCGTTCAGACCACGGCAGGCTGAAAGAGACCTGGTCAATCGCAACAACTTGAGGAATATCCTCCAGCCGCATCCGGCGGATTCGGAAACTCAATTTTTCCTGGCCCTGGGCGCTCTCATTCTCCATCTGCCACACGTAAGTAAATAGGAGATAACGTAGCCACGTTATCCGGCTTCTTGTCTTGAAGCCGCTGCCATGCCAGTTCGGCCAGGCAAGCTGGCCGCCGAAGGCACAACGCTGCAGAAGCCAGGTTGACATTGCGATATTTACGAGCCAGCATCTGGCGGCTTTGCAAATCCAATTCTCCGCAGATGTAGGTGGGCTTGTGAATCTGGCGAGCCAGTTCCTCTGTGGTCATAATCACCGGCTGTCCTTCAGGCTTCCAGCGCCGGTTTTGAACCTGATACCAGCCAACAGCCAGGCGCTGTCGCCCGGCGTTCAATACAGCTACCATCGGCATATCCAGGATGGGTTGGGCCGAAGCGAGGATATCGAGGGTGGGAACGCCTGCTACCGGGATGTGCAAAGCCATCGCCATGCCCTTGGCGACCGCCAGGCCAATTCGCAGACCGGTGAAGGAACCCGGCCCCAGCGCGACTGCAAGACCGCTCAACTGCTGCGATTTTACTCCACAACGCAACAGCAACTGCTGGATGGCAGGTGAAAGTTCAATGGTATGGTGATTCTGTGAACGCCAAATCGATTCGGCGATGATCGTGCTACCATCAAATAAAGCCAGACCGATCATCTGTGTGGATGTATCAATAGCCAATAACATCTTTCACCCTCCACCGAAAGCGCGCCGACGCAGTTCGACCACCATCGTCTCGTAACGGTCTCCCCTGGGGGATAAAATCATATTCCGGTGTTCTTCTGCAACCCAGCGAAGCTGAATGAAAAGGCGGTCTGATGGCAAGGCTTTTTCAATCCGCTCCGGCCACTCAACAATCAGCGGGCCGTTTTCCAGCATAGTATCCAGGTCGAGGTCCTCTGCTTCCATCGAATTTTCCAACCGGTAAGCGTCTAAATGATAAAGATTCTCCTGCGTAGGCCGGCGATAAACGTTCACCAGCACAAACGTCGGGCTGGTAACCTGATCCAGTGAACCCCATCCCTGTGCTAATCCCTGTACAAAGGTCGTCTTGCCCGCCCCTAAATCCCCCGAAAGACACACCAGGTCCCCCGGGTTCAACAACCCACCGAGCCGCATTCCAATCCGGCGGGTCTGTTCGGGGCTGCGGCTAAAAAACTCCAGGTTGTTAGGAGCTAGAATTGGCATTTAAAAATTATACAGCCAATACCCAAAACCGTTAAACAGTCACGAGGATGTTATTCAATTTTTTCCCTGGCAGGATTATTGCGCCGGTCCTTCCGCATCGCGTTTGGGCAGATAGACCTTCATACGGCGCGCGAGCTCCCGGCGGGTGAGGAGTATCCGGTGACCGCACGTGAAACATTCCAGGCCGATATCCGCCCCTAACCGAACGATTTTCCATTCATACCCGCCGCATGGATGCGGTTTTCGCAGGCGGACGTGGTCATCGAGTTGCAAATCTGGCAGCATAATGCGATTATATCACCCGTGTTATAATGAATTTTACAGGTAATCGTTCCAATTCTGTCATTTCGAAGCCTATCCCGAACGAAGGTGAGGGAGAGAGCGAAGCAAGGACTCAAGTGTCACGTGTGGTGGATGCCCTTGTCCACCATCTCGATGGAGCGGAGCGACTGAGAAATCTTGTTCTCAGCCAGGGAACCTTGTCTTCCAGTCAAAAAATCCTCAGGAGACCCGAAATGGGTGTAGAGCTTACGATTATAGGACTTGGTCAGATTGGGGCCTCCATTGGGCTGGCGCTGGCCGACAAATCGCTGGAGATCAACCGCACCGGGCACGACGCAGACCCAGATGCAGCTGCCCGGGCGCAAAAAATAGGAGCTGTGGATCGAATCCAGCGCAATATCCACGCTGCCGTGGAAAAAGCGGATCTGGTCATCCTGGCTGTGGCCGCAGATCTGCTTCGCGAAACGCTGGAACTAATCCGGCAGGATTTGCAGCCCAACACCGTTGTGATGGATACATCAGCGCTTAGGGCTCAGGCAACCGCCTGGGCCGAAGAACTATTGCCAGCGGGACAAACTTTCGTGAGTTTTACCCCCATGATCAGCGCGGCGCACCTGGAAGAGACAGCGACCGGGATCGAAGCAGCACGGGCGGACCTTTTCAAGGACGCCGTCGTTTTAATCAACACTCCCGCCGCCAGCAACCCCGACGCGATCCGGGTTGCCAGTGAACTGGCGGGCATCCTGGGTTGCAAACCGCTCTTTGCGGACCTGCTGGAAGCAGAAGGACTGCTGGCTGCCAGCCACCTGTTGCCCTTCCTGGTGTCCGCCGCGCTGGTCAACGCCGCCACGCGCCAGCCCGGATGGCGGGAAGCCCGTAAACTGGCAGGCAGGGCTTTTCTGCAGATCAGCAAACCTTTACTGGAGATGGATGGGGCGACCATGTTCGGGCAATCCGCCATCCTGAATCGAGAAAATGCTGTGCGCGTCCTGAATAATGTGGTGTCGGAAATTCTAACCATTCGAGATCTGATCGAGAAAGGCGACAGCAAAGAACTGCATAAACTGCTGCACAACGCCGAACGTGAGCGCCAGGTATGGTGGAAACAACGGACAGCGGCAGATTGGGAGGAGAGGCCGTCCAGCGCTGGTATTCCAACCCCCGGCGAAACACTGGCGCGCTTCTTCGGCTTCAGGCGCAGAAAGTCGGAATAAATAAAAGTAAAACGCCAACCATCATGGAATGCTATTGTTATATTCTCGAATGTGCGGATGGCACTTACTACACCGGCTGGAGCACCGACCCGGCGCGGCGTGAAAAACAGCACAATCAGGGTCGGGGCGCTCGCTACACGCGCACCCGCAGGCCGGTGCGATTGGTGTATGTAGAATTGCAGCCGGATCGGGCCAACGCGATGCGCAGGGAGAGAGCGCTCAAAGCCATGAGGCGCGAACAAAAACAAAAACTTATCGTCCAGCACACCTTGGAGGTGCCGCGTCACTCAACCGCCCGCCGGTGAACACGTAGAGTACGGCAAGAAGTTGGTTTTGCTGGCCAACATACCGAAGGCACCCATCGAGATGCCAGTCAGGGAGCAACAACCGGCCGCTTTAGCAGCCGAGAGGAGGAGAAAATGTTGAAGACCGCCCGTTCGATCACTTTGGTTACCGCTGTTCTGGGGTTGGCGCTGGCTTCGCTGGCCTGTAACCTGCCAGGCAGCCAGGCGCCGCCCGAGGAACCCACCCCGTTCCCGGCGACGTCAACCACACAGAGCCAACAGCCCAGCCAGACCCCCATGCCGCTGCCCAGCGAGACTCCGTCCCCGGATGTTCGCTTCGAGGGGATCTCTTTTTCATACGACGATTCCCTTGCCCGCGGGGTGAAAACTGCTATCGTCCCGGCCAGCCAGTATAGCGATGCCCCATCATGGGACATCAACCCGGAATATTATGAAATCGAACTGGATGGCTATCTCTTACCGGAACACTTTCACAAACCGATGGTGCGGGTTTTTCCGGTAGAAGAATACCGGCAAGTCAGCCCGGCGGCTGGCGAGACGATAACGGCATTAAAAAGTTTTCTCAACCAGTGTCCACAAAGGCCAGAAGATATCCCCTTCTTGCCGCTCTGGAACGCCGCCCAAATGCTACAAGTCAAAGTTTCCTGCCTGGATTTTAAGAATGGACGAGGAGTGCGGTTTGCCACTCAATACGGGCAGGCCGCAAATCCCATCAACAACCACGACCTGTTCTATACTTTCCAGGGGCTGACAACGGATGAGAAATACTATGTTTCGGTAGTCTTACCTCTCTCGCACCCCGATCTGCCGCCAAATGGGGACAACCCGCCTGGCGGAGACTGGGCCGCGTTTTCAGATCGGTTTGCAGAATATATTGAGAAGATGGAACAGCAGCTTGACCAGTATCCAGACGAAAGTTTTCATCCAGCATTCAATCTGCTGGATGATCTGATCAAAACGCTCGAAATAACACCAGGGGTTTAAAAAGCTTGAAAGCTCCGGGGACGCCGACCCCGGAGCTTTCATAAAGGAGGAGAAGAAGAGAAGTCGCCCTTACCAATATATTACCATTACCTCGATTCAGATACTTGACGTTTACTCTACGTTCAACCTACGCAAGCCCCACAATTCTGCAAATTTTGTCCAAAAAGGCCACTTAATCCGCCGAGGGTAAATCAGGAATAAGGCTGGCGGCCTGAAAACTGCCGCAGGTAAAATGGCTCGAAGATTCTTTGTTATAATGACCGCTGGGAACACCGTTCGGTGAGACCCCGGCCTGGTTTCAATCATCCGTTCCTTCAACACTTATTATCGAATTATTTCAAGCCAGGATCCGGCAAGCCCCACAAAGATGGTTAAGGAAAACAAAGCATGTACTATATGGTGATGTTGGTACTGGACAACCCAGATTTGCTGGATAAAGTCTTAGAATCGTGGCAACAAAACGGTATTTGCGGCGCCACGATCATTGAAAGCAGCGGATTTCACCGCTGGCGGGCGCAGAATCATCTGATTCCGATGCGGTACAACCTCCCTCCCCTGAAGGAGGAAGTAGGAAATTACAATTACACCCTGTTTACTGTAGTCCCTTCAGAAGAGAAAGCCAGGCAAGCCCTGCAGGCAGTGGAGAGTATTACCGGGGACCTGGATGATCCGAACACAGGCATCTTTGCGGCGTGGCCTCTGGCATTTGTAAAAGGCGTGCCTGCCCAACCAGAAGCATAACCAGGAGACGCTGCCATGGTCTGGATTCAATTTGTCGCCAGCTCGGCCTTGCTTGTTGTGGCTGCCATGAAACTGGCTGAATACGGCGACATCATCGCGATCCGTACTAAACTGGGCGGTTTGTTCATCGGCACCTTATTGATGGCAGGGGCAACTTCGCTACCCGAATTTCTGACAACGATCAACTCGATCAACCAAAATGTGATCAACCTCGCAGCCGGTAACCTGTTTGGCAGCAACATGTTCAATATGGTCACCCTCGCCATCCTGGACCTCTCTTTCCGGCAGCACCGCATCTTACGACGGTCGGCGCTCAAACACGCCTTGAGCGGCAGCCTGGCTGCCCTGCTGGCCGCCATGACCATCTTCTTCATCCTGGCAGACATCAACCTCCAGATCGGATGGGTCGGGTTAGATAGCATACTCCTTATGGGAATTTACCTGGGCAGCATCTACCTGATCCAGATGGGCAATCCATTTGCGACCACCGGAGAGTT
This sequence comes from Anaerolineae bacterium, assembly GCA_013178185.1. Classification (GTDB taxonomy): domain Bacteria; phylum Chloroflexota; class Anaerolineae; order Anaerolineales; family Anaerolineaceae; genus Ch132. The sequence continues at coordinate 89,315 of JABLXC010000002.1, forward strand.
TGTGGAAGGACAGGAGCACATACCCAGCCTACGAAAAGCGCTGATTGGGTTTGGGCTGGCGACCTTGGTCCTGATCCTGGTGACCCCCTGGCTGGTGAGCAGCAGCACAGTCATTGCGGAGATCACCGGGCTTGGGACAGGCTTCATCGGGACGGTCCTGGTCGCGCTGGTCACCTCGCTGCCCGAACTCATTACAACCATCGCCGCCATCCGGCTGGGCGCCATTGACCTGGCAGTTGGCAACCTGTTCGGCAGCAACCTGTTCAACATCTTTGCTCTTGGCGCTTCGGACTTGTTCTATCTGAAGGGGCGTTTTCTGGATGCAATCGATCCGGGTTTTTTGATCGTAGGGCTGCTCGGATTGATCCTGACGTTGTTTGGGTTGATCGGCAATATTGCGCGGCTGGAGCGGCGTATCTGGTTCCTGGAAATCGACGCGCTTATTCTCATCATCGTTTATCTGGGCGGCATGTGGCTGTTATATTCTCGCGGCCTGGGGATATAACGCCAACAATACCAGTCTCTCGATACGAGAAAAGGAGACTTCTTTGTCTAAAAAAGATTGGATAAAATTCTGGGCGATCTCACTATTGTGGGGTTCTCATTACCTATGGATAAAAATTGCCCTGCACGAAACAGGCCCCGTAACCATGACGGCGCTGCGGCTTGTGATTGCCACTTGCGGTATCGCGATCTACCACCGCATCGCCCGCCCCACCTACCCGCAGAAGACCCCCTGGCTATCTTTCCTATTCCTGGGGCTTTTTAACCTTTCGGTTCCTTTTGCGTTGATCGCCTGGAGCGAAACGCATATCACCTCGGGAATGGCTTCTATTCTTAACAGTACATCACCTTTGTTTACCATGTTGCTTTCCTGGATCTTCCTGAGAGACGAAATTTTCTCACCCATCCGTTTATTGGGGCTGGCGCTGGGTTTTGCGGGGGTGATCCTTCTGGTTTCGAACAAGGCAACCATAGGCAGCAGCGGCTTTATCCTGGGGGCGGCCGCTGTCCTCCTGGCTGCGCTCAGTTACGCCGTCGCCGCAATCTATGCCAAGCGTTATACCACCCACCTTCATTACAGCGTTCAGGCTTTAGGCCAGGTGATGGTCGGCGCAGTGGTGGCTCTGCCGGGTTCTATTTTCATCGAGGCCCCCTTCACGCTCCCCCAACTGCCGCAGACCTGGGCTGCCATTCTTATTATGGCGCTATTGCTTACAACGATCGGCGCAAACCTCTTCTTCTCCTTGCTCAATTCGGTGGGACCCACCCGCACCTTGATGATTTCCTACCTGTATCCTCTGGTCGGGGTCATCCTGGGGATCATCTTTCTCGGAGAAGAGCCCACCTGGCAACTATTAATTGGAGGCGCATTGATCATCGGGGGAGTCATCCTGGCCAACAGCCGTCTGAAGCGCCCTTCCACTATTCAGGAGCAGATATGAGCTCGCCAGCGCTTTTTCGAAGCGGTTACGTGGCCGTGGTTGGAAAACCCAACGTTGGCAAGTCCACATTGATCAACGCCTTGCTGGGGCAAAAAGTCGCAGCGGTTTCGCCCAGGCCGCAAACCACCCGGCGGCGGCAGCTTGGCATTCTTTCACTTCCTCAGGCTCAAGTGGTCTTTGTTGACACGCCGGGCATTCACAAACCGGTGCATAAACTGGGCGAATTCATGAACAGCGTCGCGGCTGCAACGCTGGAAGACGCGGATGTCATCCTTTGGATGGTGGATGTCAGCAACCCGCCCACGCCAGAAGACAAGCTCGTAGCCGAAAGGCTGGCGGCCATCCAAAAACCCCTGCAGGTCATTCTGGCTTTGAATAAAGTTGACCTGGTTGGGCCAGAAACGCTGGCCCGCAACAGAGACGCTTACCAGGCGCTGTACCCATCGGTTAAAACGACCTTGCCTTTGAGCGCCACCACAGGGTATCACCGGCAGGAACTGCTGGAGCTGCTGTTGAACAGCCTGCACGAGGGAGCGCCCTTCTTCGATGAAGAGCAAGTGACCGATTTTTATGAGCGCGAGATTGCAGCCGACCTGATCCGAGAGGCCGCCCTGCACCACCTGCGCGAAGAAATTCCTCACGCGATCGCTGTACGGATCGATGAGTACAAAGAACGAGACGGCGAAAACGCCTTCATTGCCGCGACCCTGATGGTGGAAAAAGAATCCCACAAAGGGATCGTGATTGGAAGAGAAGGTGCAATGCTGAAGAAGATTGGGACAACCGCGCGGATAGAGATCGAGCAAATGAGCGGGCGCAAGGTTTACCTGGAACTGCGGGTGAAGGTCAATAAGAATTGGCGCAACGACCCCAACGCGCTCAAGTGGCTGGGTTACAGCCTGGATCACGAGGCCTGAGTCAAACGGACGCGCTCTGAGACTGGCGGCTGCTTGGGCTGCTGCAGGAACCGGTTGGCGCGTTGCTCGGTATACTACCGCAACGGGAATATAACATTGCCCGCCTTGTCCCAGCCGGGGTCTTTGCGGCGCTCAGAGTTGCGATTTAAGCGGCTGAAAGCCCTCTCCAAGCGCCTCGTGGGCAATTCCAATCACCATAAAGGCCGAAGGGTCGCTTTCACGCACGAGTGTCTTGATCTGATTGACTTCCGAGCGCGTGACTACGCAGTAAAGAACGGGACGCGATCTGCCAGTATATGCACCGGTGCCAGATAAGATAGTCACCCCCCTTTCGAGTACAGTGAGGATCTTACCGGAAACCTCCTCCGGATGTTCCGTGACAATCATGACCGTACGGAAAACACCCGATCCTTCAGAGACCATCTCGGCAGCCAGGCCGCTGACGTAGATCACCACCAACCCGTAGAGAGCCCGTTCCCAATCAAACGCCAACCCGCCCGCCAGGACAACCAGCGTATCGGTTACCAGATAGGATTGCGATATCGAAATCCCAAGGCGGCGGTTAAGAATTCGACCCAGGATGTCGCTGCCGCCGCTGGTACCCTGGCCGCGATAGACAAGCCCCAGGCCAATCCCCAGCACCACACCACCGTAAATCGAATTCAACACCAAGTCATCCGTCATCCCCCCTGGTGGAAAAAAGACCGCCAAAAAGTCTGTAAAAAAGGAAAAAGCGGCAATCGCAACAATAGTCCGCAGCATGAAACGCCTTCCCCCCAGGTGTCGCCATCCGAGGAAGAAGAGAGGAATATTGCCTAAAAAAACCATCAAACCGATCGGCCAGCGGGTGAAATAGTTGACGATCTGGGCCATACCGCTGACACCGCCGCTGACAAGCAGGGCTGGGATCAAGAACATGCGCATCGCAAGAGCCTGCACAATCGAGCCGAAGACGATAAACAGGTAAGCCCGCCCTAACTCCCAGGGCTGAGCCGCTGGAGGTAGCTGCTGGCGAAACCAGCCACGCATTTTTACGAAGAGCGATCTACGAGACATCGCTTTTCTCACCAGCAGCCTTACTCTGTGCGAAGTTTCGCGCCGCATACCCGGCAGAAGAGATCACCCGGGTTGGCGCGTTTGCCGCACTGAGAGCAGTAGACTTCTCCGCCTTCATTCTGGGCTGGAGAAACTGTCTTGCGGCGACGGGCAGGGCGCTTTTTTTGGGGGGACGAAAGCCCGTAGCCGGATTGCCAGTACCAGAAAGCGCCACCGGCGATGAGAAGCACTCCCAGGGAACCAAGAATCCACGGCACCAAGCCGGTGATCGTGGTGCGCCCGGCGGTTTGAGGGGTGAGGGGCTGGCTGGGTTGCACAGGCTGCGCGTTGAAGCTAAGCAGGTTATCGGGTTTTTGATAGACCGCCGAAACCTTCACGGCGCTCCCAGCAGGGATCTCGCCGATCAGCGTGTCATAATACACCAGCCCATCATCACCCTGCCGGCCGGAACCCATGCCAAGCGGTTGAGAAGCCCCGCCATTGGCAGCGATCTGCTGGATTTGGATCTCCATTGGGGAAGCACTGAGAGGCTGCTGCACCTGGATTTTCATCGCGCGCACCAGATAATCGCCCGGCCAGAGAAATTCAAAAGAACGCCGGTCATCCTGCCGCGCCAGCGAAGGATCATAGTATTCGATGCGAATTTCGGGAACCGGTGTGGTGAAGGAGATCCATAGCCAATCATCGGCAAGACGGCTTTCGTAAGCCAGGTTCACCAGGCCGCCGTCAGCGCCGCGCATCGCCACCGCGTAGGGCTCGCCTGCTGAACGGGGAATGCGGAACTGCAAATTAGCGGGCAGGGAGGTTTGCGGCGAAAGCATAAAATCATAAATCACCAGAAGGCTGGGGCGGTCGTACTCCGGCCAGAGACTGATCTGGACGCTGTCTAACGCCACCGCTTGCTGAGCCTGAACAGCGGATGGGAAGAGAAGGAAGAGAGCCAGGGAAAAACTTAGGGCAAATTTTTGCATATCTCACCGATCCTTGAAAAAGGGCTGCCGCCCGTTTCTCGAATGGAACGCCTGACCTATCTTACCATAAATGAAAGCAGCAGGTGTTGGATTATCTGCGGCTGCCGAAGGCAGCTACAGCTCGCAAGCGCTGGTAGACGATGACGTGAACCTATACGCCCTCGACCCCCAGCCCGATCGAAGAAACGCGCTACGGGGTGCACTTCTACCTCGAGCCCAACGGCCTGGCGATGGATAACCGCTTCGAGCTGCTGCCGGCAGACGAGGCCCCCTTCGACCTCAGCCTGGGGCGCTCCACCGGCGCCTATGCCATCGCGGCCGACGTCAAGGACGACGGCAAGAACGTGACGTCCATCGCCCAGTACAAGATCGGCGACGATTGGCGCGCCCTTGAGACCAAATGGGTTATCGCGGTCGCCTTGCGCCTTACATTTCGAGCAGGATGGTCACCGGGCCGTCGTTTTCGATCTTGACAAGCATATTGGCGCCAAATTCGCCGGTCTGGGTCGGCACCCCCTGTTCGCGCAATGCCCCGGCAAAGCGTTCCACCAGCGGACGGGCCACATCGGGCAGAGCGGCGCCGATAAAAGACGGCCGGTTGCCCTTGCGCGTGTCGCCGTACAGCGTAAATTGCGAAACGACGATCGCCTCTCCTTTAACGTCCAATACGGAAAGGTTCATCTTCATCTGGTCGTCTTCGAAGATGCGCAGCAGCGCGGTTTTGCGCGCCATCGCTTGCGCGGTGGTTTCGTCGTCTTCAGGACCCACCCCAAGCAAAATGACCAGGCCTTTTTCGATTTCGGCAAGCGTCTTTCCCTCGACGCTCACACTGCCGCGGCGGACCCGCTGGATAACAGCTCGCATCTGATTTGCACCTCTATCGGTAAGTTTTTGAACCCTGAAATTATACTTGAGGTTGCTTTGGTTCAGCGTTTCTATCGCCCGGTTAAATCACTTAGTGAATGAAGACAATCATATTGACTCATAATTTTTTCGGGGTATAAATGGGAAGTATTGGCTACACTTCACCTTATAGGAAAGCAACATGATTAATTCTGGCGTCATCGAAAAACCTGCCCAATCCGAAACCAGCGGATTTCAAACTTCTCCCGTGCTGACCATCACCGGCGCGCACACCATCCATGATGGTTACCAGGGCTTCCTGGCGCCGCTGCTGCCGCTGTTGATCGAAAAGCTTTCGCTTTCTAAAACCCAGGCGGGTTTTCTCTCTTCTTTCACGCTTTTGCCTTCCTTGATCCAGCCATTTCTTGGGTTCATCGCCGACCGCAAGGATATGCGCTGGGCGGTTGTCCTGGCGCCGGCCGTCACCGGGGCAGTGATGAGCATGATCGGCATCGCTCCTTCTTATTCCATCCTGGCGGTGTTTCTCCTCATCGGCGGGTTCAGTTCCGCCTTCTTCCATTCCGTGGCGCCAGTTATGACCGGGGCGCTCTCTGGCCTCAAACTCGGGCGCGGTATGAGTTTTTGGATGGTCGGCGGCGAGTTGGGTCGCACGCTGGCGCCGATCGTTGCCGTCGCTGCGGTCGGCTACCTGACGTTAACCGGGCTGCCGGTCATCATGGTCGCAGGCCTACTGACATCCATTATTTTGTACCTCCGCTTGCGCAACGTCGCATATAAACCGGCCAACGGCGGCCAGGATGTCAACGTGCCGCTGGTGTTCCGCCAGATGCTACCAGTCATCACGCCCATCATGTTCCTTTTGATCGCCCGCAGCTTTATCTCGCAGGGGCTGCCCCTCTACCTTCCTACCTTCCTGACTGAGCAGGGTTCGGGCCTCTGGCTTGCCGGCGCTTCGCTCTCGATCATGCAGGTTGCGGGGGTGGCAGGCGCACTGTTGGGCGGCTCGATCAGCGACCGCCTCGGCAGAAGGGTGGTCATGGTGGTTTCCACTGTCGCCACATCCATCCTCTTCTTCATCTTCACATCCTCGTCCGGGTGGGTGCGGCTGCCTGTCCTCCTGCTGCTCGGTTTTGCCAGCCTCTCCATCAACCCGGTCATCCAGGCGGTTGTGCAAGAGAACTTTCCCGAAAACCGCGCCCTCGCAAATGGTATCTACATGTTTCTCAACTTCGGCGTCAATGCCATCTCGGTGGTCCTGGTAGGGCTGATCGGCGACAAACTCGGTTTGCAGATGGCTTTCTACCTCAGCGCAGGCATCTTGCTCCTCGGCCTACCGTTCATCTTCCTGCTGCCGCGCGATGCAAAAAGGCGATAGCACCATGAATCCATACCGTTACATTTACCACATCACCACACAAGAAGCCTGGCAACAGGCAAAACCGGCTGGCTGGTACACCCCGCCGGGGTTCGCCGCCGATGGCTTTATCCATTGTTCCAGTTTGAGGCAGGTATTGCCGGTCGCCGAGCGTTTTTATGCCGGGCAGACCGGACTTGTCTTGCTGCAAATTCGCGCGAACCGCCTCGATTCCAGAGTGATCTACGAAAACCTGGAAGGCGGCGCCGAGCTATACCCTCATATCTACGGCGAATTGAACGTCCAGGCGGTCTCGCAGGTCATCCCGTTTGCCCCCGGCCCAGACGGCCGTTTCACACTCCCCGATTGGCTTGAAATGGAGTGCCCCGGCTAGGTTCTCTGAAACAAAAAACCTCCCGGCAGGGGCGCTTAAGCGCTCCTACTGGGAGGTTTTTGTCAATTCAAGGCGCTCAGGGCAGCCCAACCGCAGCCCGCACCTCTCTCATTGTCTGTTCGGCAATCTCCCGGGCGCGCCGGGCGCCGTCTTCCAACACGTTCCAGACGTCATCCGGTTTTTGATCCAGCTCTGCCCGCCGGGCGCGGAAAGGCGCCAGGTGCGCATTCAGGTTTTTTGCCAGCAGCTTCTTGCAATCCACACAACCGATCCCGGCTCGCCGGCATTCCACATTGACCATCTCCACTTCCTCGGCGCTGGAAAAAATCTTGTGGAAGGAAAAGACATTGCAGACATCCGGGTTGCCAGGGTCGCTGCGCCGCTGCCGCTGCGGGTCGGTCACCATCATCATGACCCTTTTGGTGGTCTCTTCAGGCGTGGCGGCAATCTCGATATGATTATCGAGGCTCTTACTCATCTTTTGCTGCCCGTCTATCCCGATCACTTTGGGCACTTCCGTCACCTTCATTTCTGGCTCAATTAGCACATTGGTTTTGAAGCGATAGTTAAAAGAACGCACTGTCTCGCGGGTAAATTCCAGGTGCGAAGCCTGGTCCACCCCTACCGGCACGACGCTGGCTTTGTAAAGCGTGATATCCGCCGCCATCAAAACCGGATACCCCACCAACCCATAATTGATGTTATGAGGATGCATACGTACTTTCTCTTTGAAGGTCGGCAGGTCGGTCAGTTTTCCCAGCGGCGTGACCATCGAAAGGATCGTATGGAGTTCCGTCACCTGTGGAACATGCGACTGCACGAAGACGATGCTCTCCTCCGGGCGGATGCCCGCCGCCAAAAAGTCGAGTGCCATCTCGTACGTGTTCTGCCGCAGGTCTTCGGTATCCTCAACGGTAGTCAAGGCGTGCAGGTCAACAACGCAGTAAACGCAATCGTATTCATCTTGCAGCGCCACGTAATTTTTAATTGCCCCCAGGTAGTTTCCCAGGTGCTGTCTGCCCGTTGGCCGGGCGCCTGAAAAAACGCGTCCTTTTTTCGTGCTCATCGGTTGTCTTCCTGTAAATATTTTCTGACCAGCTTGATCCCTTCGCTGGATTCAAGGTGGCGTCCCGTGGAAAGCTTGGAGTAAAGAAGCTTGCCGTTCACGGTCAGCTCAAACCGGCCTCCATCCGAAGGCACCAGCGCAATTCGTTCGATCTCAGGCTCAAACTCCTTCAGCAAATCCACCACCAGACCGGCGGCGCGATCGGTGTAGTGTCAAACAGCGCAGTATTCCAGTTGGATATCAAGAAGCATAGCGTCCTTCCGGGCAGGTATGTTGCAGGCTCAAAACCAAAACAATTGTCCACCGTTTTGGTCAGTCTTCAGGGTTTTCCCTTTGGTAGGGTTGATTATAACAGCACTCCTTTTTTTGGTAAAATCCATCTATGAGCGTCAGGGTGTTTCCAGAGGGGATTCCGGTCAATAAGCGGCTGTTCGACCTGATCTTAACCATCCCAGGTCTTCTTTTGATTTCTCCACTCCTGCTCGGGGTGGCGCTGTGCCTCTGGATTGCAGAAGGTCCTCCGATCCTCTTCCGGCAGGAACGGCCGGGATACAAAGGGAAGATTTTTCGCCTATACAAATTCCGCACCATGCGCAGCCAGTTCGATCAGCACGGTCGCCCGCTGCCAGACGCTCAGCGTCTCACGCCCATCGGCCGGTTTCTGCGAGCGTTCAGCATTGACGAGTTGCCGGAATGTCTCAACGTCATCAAGGGAGAAATGAGCCTGGTGGGGCCGCGCCCGCTCCTCGTCCAGTATCTGGATCGCTACACCCCCGAACAGATGCGTCGCCACGACGTCTTACCCGGCATCACCGGCTGGGCGCAAATCAACGGCCGCAACGCCCTCACCTGGGAAGAGAAATTTCGCCTGGATGTCTGGTATGTAGATCACCGTTCGTTCTGGCTGGATCTCAAAATCCTATTTCTCACCTTCTGGAAAGCCCTGCGACGCGAAGGCGTCAGTCAGCCAGGCGAAGCAACCGCCAAAGAGTTTCTGGGAAGTAAGAATATGAGCGAAAATAGAGAATAAAGAATTGTATACGCTTTTGGATGGCGTTTTGACAGATTTTGGCAACACTTTTCAGAACAAACTTTCTAGCAAGTATGCTAGAATTAATTCGTAAAGTAGAAATGACTTACATGGAAAAAGATGATCAAATACATCTCAGAAAATGAGTTAGAGAGGATCTCAGACGAACCGCAGTCTTGCTACGACTATGTTGTTGTCATTGCTGGTAAGCTGATTCAGTCTTTTCAGATCCAAGAAATTACCAGTATTCTTGAACAAGCCATCCGCTTATTGAAACCAACAGGATTATTATTTGTCCAGGGGACTCCCGACTTCTTACCCGAATTAGGTGTATTTCTGGATAAAACCTTGAGGTTTAAGTATTGGATCGCAGTTGAATCTACCCTGCACCGACCCACGCATGGTCTACCATCTGTTCATGCTGGCGTCCTCATGTTCTCAAAAAGCAACCGGTTTGAAATCAATCGGGTTCGTTTCCCACATCAGCGATGTTCACATTGCGGAAAGACGCTGCGTGACTGGGGCGGAAAGTCCCACCTGATGCACCCTGAAGGCCGGGCAATTTCCGATGTATGGAAGGATTTGCCGGTAGAGGATAACTATTCCGTCTTATCCAACTCCGCCCTGGAAGTGATTATCAAAATGGTCTCTGGAGAAGAAGAGCAAAAAAGCGGCCTAATTTTTCCAAAGGAAGGGGTACAGTCCGATGCCGGGAGGATTGCAGAACCATCGGCACAATATCGCCTTCCTTTTATTGAAGCTCAAGAGACAAAGATTGCCCCTCGAATAAGCGATATTGAAGAGGAGAAACTGTGGAATGTAATTCTTCAGGGGGATGCGATTGAGATTTTACGCCAGTATCCCAGCGACTCCGTGGATCTTGTTTTTGCAGATCCTCCCTATAATCTCGACAAATCTTATAACGTCTATGCTGATGAGCTTGATCTAGAACAATATCTATCATGGTGTAATGCCTGGCTGGATGAATATATTCGGATATTAAAGCCGACGGGCTCTCTTTATATCCTGAACCTGCCTCGCTGGGCAATGTATCATGCCAGTTACCTTAACAAAAAAATGCATTTTCAAAACTGGATAGTTTGGGATGCTTTATCTGAACCGCGCGGCAAATTAATGCCTGCCCATTACAGTTTGCTATTTTACACAAAACACCCCAGCAATTTTATTTTGAATTCGATCAATGGCAACCAAATTGATTCCCGTCAATATTGTTTGCGAACAAGCTGTATTCGCAGCCGAAAAGCCACTGGCGAAGACAAAAAAGAGCCTCTGACTGATATCTGGTCTGATATTCATCGAATTAAGCATCGCCGTGACCGGGATTATCACCCTTGCCAGCTTCCGGATGATTTGCTCAAACGGATTATCCTCATGTCAACGAACGAGGGAGGGATTGTGCTGGATGCGCTGGTTGGCACCGGCACAACGGCGGTTATGGCCGCAAAACTCAATCGCCGTTACGTTGCAATTGATATTGATCCCGAATATGTAAAAATTACGAACGAAAAATTAGCTGAAATACAATCCTTTGGAAAAGTATTGCGGGTAAGTACACAAAAGCAATCTTCGAAGTACTCTAAAAAAGAGTTACAACTTGAACTACGGAGATTGACTTTGGAATTAGGGCATTTACCCACTCAAGAAGACGTTTTGAAACACGGACGCTATGGTTTACAGCCATACCTGGATAGTTTCACGAGCTGGGGGAAAGCGTTGAAGGCAGCCAAATTGGAGATTCAAAATGGCCATTAAAAAACTCACCTTCGAAGAGGCGTGGGATACATCCACCATATTTTACGTTGACGATGATTTGGAAAATGAAATTGATCAAAAGGTAAGATCTCTGTTGGAGACAGCAGAAGATACGCGAATTACCGATGGCGACCCTATCGATGAGGGGCTGGTAAAAGAGTTTCTCCTTCAACGAGAGCTGGGGCTGGATGTTATCCTGCTGGAAATTGAACTGTCCGAAGAAAAATTCATGCGGATAATCTCACTTCTTCGTAAGTTAGGCCGAGTGAAGGGCGGATTTGATACAGAATGGAGCATTCAAAAAATCAAAACGAAACTCCGCCAGGATCCTGATTTCTTAGATAGGGTTGTGAATTTACTCCTCAATGGGAAGCGAGATGCTGAATTAAGTCAGTATATCCCACGCTATTACCTGGAGACGTTAAACTACAGCGAAATACGGAGCAGTTCCTTCGCGGCGCGGTACGTCCGCTATAAAAAGTCACTCATTGGGACATACTCGGGAAGGAAAGGCTACAAAGTAGAAGAACAGATCAGGAATATTCTTGAAGATTTTAGGCACCGATATGGCGTTCCTTTTGCAAAGGGAAGGTCGTTGTATATTGAGACAGACATTGATTTCGCAGTCCCAACGCTCGAAGACCCCTGGGTCATTATTATGAGCTCATTTCAGGAAACAACGAGCAGTGGCCAATCCACAAAGGCTAGAGATATGTTAAACGCCTATGAAAAGGTCCAACGCGCTAACAGCCGATATAACGAAAACCGTGTATTCATTAATTTCGTTGATGGCGGCGGCTGGTTGGCTCGAAAAAGGGATTATCAAAGATTGGTAAACCAGTGTCATTATTTTGTAAATTTAAGGACGCTCAACCAGCTTGAGGAAATCCTTTTACAGACCGTTCCAAAACGATATTTTGCGCCAGCAGACAAGCAATAAGAAGCATAGAGCAAGTTCACTGTTAGCGTCATCTAAAAGACCAGGCATGCGCCAACAAGCTGGAAGCCGGTTTGTAGTACCTGGCAACTCCCGTAGAAAGTAGCTTGAACAATCGGAGTGACCCGGCTTATCTACACCGTTTCCAGCTTTCTAAAGACTTATGAGAACTTACGTAGTAGTGGTGATCCCGTCAAAATCTTGACCCTTTCTTGATGCCTATTCTCAACTCCTTAATTCCAAATTGACGCACAACTGAATACACTGCTTCCATTGGAGGCACAACATGGATGATCTGCTTTATATCGGACTCGCTGCTTTTTTATTCGCGCTGACCCTAGGCTTGATCCACGTTTGCGAGCGGTTGATGGAGGATAAATCATGAATGCTTTGTACATCATCACGGGCGCCATCACCCTGGTCTTGTTCGTGTACCTCGTACTGGCGCTCCTCAAACCAGAGCGGTTCGGATGAATATTTACAGCTGGATTCAACTTGCTTTTTACCTGGTAGTTTTGCTGGCCCTGGTAAAACCACTCGGTTCGTTTATGGCAAGAGTCTATCAAGGCGAGCGCACTTTTCTTGACCCTGTACTGAGCTCTGTCGAGAGGTTTATTTATCGCGCTTCAGGCGTAAACCCTGAAGAGGAGATGAACTGGAAGACCTACGCCATTGCCATGATGGTATTCAATTTTCTGGGGTTCATGGCGCTTTACGGTCTGCAACGTTTCCAGGCTGGGTTGCCTCTTAACCCGCAAGGACTGGGCGCTGTTACGCCTGATTCTTCGTGGAATACCGCAGTCAGTTTTGTAACCAATACCAACTGGCAGGGATACGGCGGTGAAGTGACCATGAGCTATCTTTCACAAATGCTTGGCCTGGCGGTGCAGAATTTTGTTTCAGCAGCTACGGGTATGGCGGTGCTTGCCGCCTTTGTGCGCAGTTTTGCCCGCCATACAGCGAAGATCATCGGAAACTTTTGGGTAGATTTGACACGTAGCACGCTATACATTCTGTTGCCTATGTCGCTAATAGTTGCACTGGTTCTTGTTTCGCAGGGCGTTGTTCAAACCCTCAGCCCATATAAAACGGGCGCATTGCTCCAACCCACAACCGATTCGAGCGGAAAAGCAGTAACCGAGCAAGTGTTGGCCATTGGTCCTGCCGCTTCGCAGGTCGCCATCAAACAACTTGGCACGAACGGCGGCGGATTTTTCAACGTCAACTCATCCCATCCGTTTGAAAATGCAACACCCTTTTCAAATTTCTCCGAGATGCTGTCCATTCTCATGATCCCTGCCGCGCTTTGCTACACCTTTGGAAAGATGGTTGGCGATACACGCCAGGGTTGGGCGCTGCTCGTCGCGATGACAATTGTCTTTGTGCTTCTGCTTGGTGTTGCAATCCTGGCGGAAAAAGGCGGCAACCCGGTCTTCACGGTCATGGGCGTTGATCAGGCGCAGACCAATATCAACCCCGGCGGTAACATGGAAGGTAAGGAAGTACGGTTTGGCATCGTGAACTCTGTACTCTGGGCAACCGCAACAACCGCCGCATCGAATGGATCGGTCAACTCCATGCACGACTCATATATGCCAATTGGTGGACTCGTCCCCCTGTGGCTCATACAGCTTGGAGAGATTGTTTATGGTGGCGTCGGTTCTGGCCTGTCAGGCATGTTGGTGTTTGTCATTATTGCAGTCTTCGTCTCTGGCTTGATGGTAGGTCGCACCCCAGAATACCTTGGAAAAAAGATCGAAGCCTATGAAATGAAGATGGCGTCCATCGTGATTCTCATCCCTGTCATGGTGGTGCTGGTTGGGACGGCGGCTGCAGTGATGACCGAAGCGGGCCGGGCAACAATTCACAACCCCTCGGCGCATGGGTTCAGCGAAGTACTGTACGCGTTCTCATCCGCCGGAAACAACAATGGCTCTGCGTTTGCTGGTCTGGGGGCGAACACCTCTTTCTACAATATTGCACTGGGTATTGCCATGTTCATTGCAAGATATTGGGTAATGATTCCCATTCTGGCGATTGCGAGTTCACTGGCAAACAAAAAGAAAGTGCCTGCCAGTGCTGGGACATTGCCAACGCACACTCCGCTATTCATTGCCTGGCTCATCGGCGTCATCGTCTTAGTAGGCGCGCTGAGTTTCCTGCCTGCTCTGGCGCTCGGTCCGATTGTGGAGCACATCATGATATTTGGATAAAGAATTAATCACAGAGCGCACGGAGATTAACGAGAAAACAAAAAGGAATCTCTGCGCATTCTGTGTTCTCTGTGGTGAAAAGAGGAATGTATGTCTGCTAAAAACAAAACCCAAGCCCGCCGCAAGATATATCAACGCGCCGTGCTGGAATCCTTTATCAAACTTAACCCGCGCTGGATGGTGCGCAACCCTGTCATGTTCGTTGCAGAAGTGGGAAGCGCACTCACGACCATACTGTGGATTCAAGCCCTGCTCGGACAGGGCAAAGCACCCGCCAGGTTCATCGGCGCGATTGCATTGTGGCTGTGGTTCACGGTGCTGTTTGCAAACTTCTCCGAAGCCGTAGCAGAAGGGCGCGGCAAGGCGCAAGCAGAGTCACTGCGTAAGGCAAGGCAGGATACGCCCGCAAAAAAGATTCGCGGTGAAGTAAAAGACGTTCAATCTGCGTTCTCCAAAGTGGAAGTCGTTTCATCCACTGAGCTTCGCAAGGATGACTTGTATCTCGTTGAAGCGGGTGACAACCTCCCCGCCGACGGTGAGGTTGTCATGGGTATTGCCTCGGTGGATGAAAGCGCAGTGACGGGCGAATCCGCTCCTGTCGTGCGTGAGGCAGGCGGCGACCGTTCTGCTGTCACAGGCGGGACACGTTTGCTTTCCGACTATCTAATCGTCCGCGTCAACGCTGACCCTGGCCAGGGTTTCCTTGATCGCATGATCAGCATGGTTGAAGGCGCAAAACGCCAGAAAACCCCGAACGAAATTGCGCTCAACATTTTGCTTGCGGGTTTCACGATCATCTTTCTCATTGTATGCGCCACACTGTTGCCATACTCCATTTACAGCGTTGGCGCGAGCGGGCAAGGCAAGCCCATTACCATCACCGTTCTTATCGCGCTGCTCATCTGTCTCATTCCCACCACCATCGGTGGTTTACTCTCTGCCATCGGCATCGCAGGCATAGACCGTATGATCCAGCACAACGTTATTGCGATTTCGGGTCGTGCGGTAGAAGCGGCAGGTAATATAGATGTGCTTCTGCTCGACAAAACCGGAACCATCACGCTTGGTAATCGTCACGCGATAGCGTTCATCCCCCTTAACGGCGTTGCGGCGCAAGACCTTGCCGAAACTGCACAACTGGCATCCCTTGCCGACGAGACCCCCGAAGGTCGTTCGATTGTCATTCTTGCCAAGGAAAGATACGGGCTGCGCGGACAAACAATGGGCGCAAGCGAAAAAGCCCCGAGTGGAATGCGCTTCATCCCCTTCACTGCGCAAACCCGTATGAGCGGTGTGAACTACAACGGCGTAGAGATCCGCAAAGGCGCGCCCGACACGATAATCAACTTGATGCAGTCGAATGGAAACCACGTCGCTTCGGACCTTCAGTCGATAGTTGAGGCCATTGCCCATGTTGGCGGGACGCCGCTGGTAGTGACTCGCAACAACAAGGCGTTGGGAGTCATCCATTTGAAGGATATCGTCAAAGGCGGCATGAAGGAGCGCTTTGCACAGCTCCGCAAGATGGGCATCAAGACCGTGATGATCACGGGCGACAACCCGCTCACCGCCGCCGCCATCGCCGCCGAAGCGGGTGTAGACGATTTCCTGGCGCAAGCCACCCCCGAAGCCAAGCTAAAACTCATCCGCGCATATCAAGCGGGTGGGCGATTGGTTGCCATGACAGGCGATGGCACCAACGACGCGCCTGCGCTCGCTCAAGCTGATGTGGCTGTAGCAA
The DNA here is from genome assembly GCA_013178185.1 of Anaerolineae bacterium. Classification (GTDB taxonomy): domain Bacteria; phylum Chloroflexota; class Anaerolineae; order Anaerolineales; family Anaerolineaceae; genus Ch132. The sequence goes on from JABLXC010000002.1 coordinate 105,076, forward strand.
TGAATACAGGCACACAGCCCGCGCGCGAAGCCGCTAACATGGTAGATTTGGACAGCAACCCCACGAAACTTATCGAGATCGTAGAAATTGGCAAACAACTGCTCATGACTCGCGGCGCGCTGACCACCTTCAGCCTTGCCAACGACGTAAGCAAATACTTCGCTATCCTCCCTGCCGCGTTCGCAACAACCTATCCGCAGTTGAACGCCCTCAACGTCATGCGGCTTGCTACGCCCGAAAGCGCCATCATGTCCGCGGTGATATTCAATGCACTGATCATCATTGCACTGATCCCGCTCGCCCTGCAAGGCGTCCCCTATCGCGCCGTCGGAGCGGCGAAATTGCTGCGAGATAACCTTCTGGTTTACGGTCTTGGCGGTCTGATAGCGCCGTTCGTTGGCATCAAACTGATCAATATGATCCTCGTTTGGATTGGATGGGTTTAGGGGATAGCAGGGATTGTTCTAAAGCGCTAACTGTCCTGTGGCCGTCAAAATATCGGACAAAGGATTACAAATAATGAAACCAAATAAAAAATTCAACCTTCTCAAAACCCTGTTCAATGGCCTTGGGGCAGTCACAACTCTGGCTTTTGCCCTCTTTGCATGTGCGCCAGATACCATGAAAGTCCCCAATACAATGCGCCCCTGGTTCCTCCTTGCATTCATCGTTTGGTTTGTCCTCTACGCTACGGGAATGTTTAAACTATGAAAACTCAAATTCGCCCCGCGCTCACAATGCTCTTGATCTTTACCGTGATCACCGGCGTCATTTATCCGTTAGTGGTAACCGGGATCGCTCAGATCGCATTTCCACACCAGGCAAATGGAAGCCTGATCGTCATTGGCGGCAAGGCTTATGGATCTGAATTGATTGGACAACCATTTGATGCCCCCAAATATTTTTGGGGACGCCTCTCAGCCACCGGAGACTTTCCCTACAACACCTTTAACGCGCATAGTCTGACCGCCTCCTCCGGCTCGAACTACGGGCCATTGAATCCAGCTCTGATGGAAATGATCCAAGCGCGCATCGACGCCCTACGTGCAGCAGACCCCAGAAACACACTTGCAATCCCTGTGGATCTCGTTACCGCTTCTGCCAGCGGCCTTGACCCGCACATCAGCGTTGCCGCAGCATTGTATCAGGTTCAGCGCGTGGCAGCAGCCCGCCGGTTGAGCGAAGCGGAAGTCGCGGCCCTGGTGGAAAAATACACAGAAGGCCGTCAGTTTGGCTTTTTAGGCGAACCGCGCGTCAATGTCCTTCTGTTGAATCTGGCGCTCGATAAGGTACAATAATTTTTGATGGAACATCGTCCCGACCCCGATGAGCTGTTAAAGAATATTCAAGCCGAAGAGAAAAAATTTGGCAGGCTGAAAATTTTTCTTGGTTATGCGGCAGGTGTAGGCAAGACCTATGCCATGCTCGAGGCCGCGCACCAACGAAAAGCGCAAGGTGTGGATGTAGTTGTAGGCTACATCGAAACGCATAAACGGCCAGAGACAGAAGCTTTGCTCGAGGGGCTGGAGATTCTGCCGCGCCAGCGGTTAGAATATCAGAACGTAACCTTGACTGAATTGGATGTAGATGCAGTCATCAAGCGCAAGCCCCAACTGGTGCTGGTGGATGAGTTCGCGCATACCAATGCACCAGGTTCACGCCACCCAAAGCGTTTTCAGGATGTACAGGAAATTCTCGCGGCGGGCATTGACGTTTACACTACACTTAACATCCAACATCTTGAAAGTCTGAACGATGTGGTGGCGCAAGTCACAGGTGTCACCGTCCGCGAGACGATACCAGATCTTGTGATTGATGAAGCTTCTGAGATTGAAGTCATTGACTTGCCGCCCGATGAGCTACAGGCGCGGTTGAAAGAGGGGAAAGTGTATGTTCCCGAACAGGCGGCGCGGGCGATACAAAAATTCTTCCGCAAAGGGAATCTCACTGCCCTGCGGGAGATGTCCTTGCGACGCGCGGCGGAGCGTGTGGATGACCAGATGCGCGCCTACATGCAGACTCGCGCCATTCAAGGGATCTGGGCGGCGGCTGAACGTCTCTTGGTTTGCATCAGCCCTAGCCCGCTAAGTGAGAGACTCGTCCGCACCACACGACGACTGGCGGATGAACTCAAGGCGGAATGGATTGCCCTGTACGTGGAAACGCCGCAGTTCGCTTCGTTGTCTCAGAATAAGCGCGACCGTGTGGCAAATATTTTGCAACTGGCGGAAGATCTGGGCGCGCGAGCCTACACACTCTCTTCAGACAGTTCGGTGGATTCGGTCGCGCAAACCATCATTGAATTTGCCCACAAGAACAACATCACCAAGATCGCCGTTGGCAAACCTCTGCGCCCACGTTGGCAGGAATTATGGCGCGGATCGCTGGTGGACAAATTGCTTCACAAGAGCGGGGATATTGATGTATATGTCGTCACCAGTGCGCATAAACCATCCTTCCCTGCCGATGAAAGTCCGCTGCGACTGCACAGCTCGATCAAACGCTATATCTGGAGCGTTCTATTGGTTGCACTTGCTACAGTGGCTGGCTTTTTGATCGGCTGGCAAATTGAGCCAACCAACCTTGTCATGATCTATCTATTGCCAGTAGTCATTGCCGCCGTGTATCTCGGACGCGGTCCCGCCATCCTGGCTTCGATATTGGGCGTACTGGCTTTCGATTTTCTCTTTGTCACGCCGTATCTCACGTTCGTTGTCGCCGACACACAATACATCATTACATTCATCGGATTGTTTCTAGTAGGAATGGTCATCAGCCAGCTGGCAGCTCGAGCAAACGAACAGGCAAAGGCAGCGCGCCAACGTGAGGCGGAGACGGGGGAATTGTATGACCTAAGCCGAGATCTTGCCTCCGCAACAAATCTCAAATCCATTTTGTCCGTCCTAAAAAGGCATTTAGAACAGACCTTCAGCCGCACAATCGCTGTTCTGCTTCCCGAGGGCGGTCGCCTTATCTTGCATGAGGCCAGTAGTAATATGAGTTTGAGCGACGAAGAATTAGCTGTTGCAGATTGGGTGTATCGTCATGCAGATCCTGCGGGCCGGCACACCAATACATTGTCCGCTGCGCAGTTACGCTATTTGCCGCTTAAGACCCCAAAAGGAGTTGTGGGTGTGCTGGGTGTGGGCACACCTGACGTCGAGACCACAGACCTTACCCCAGCACAACGCAGGCTGATGGAAGCCTTTGCAAATCAGGGCGCACAAGCCATCGAGCGTGCTCTACTCGAAGAACAGAATCGCCAGATTGCCTTATTGCAGTCCGCCGAGAAACTACAAAACGCATTGCTCAATTCCATTTCGCATGATCTACGCACACCATTGGTTGCTATAACTGGAGCACTTTCGGCATTGGATGAAAACCAGATCGGATTAGATGATTCCGCTCGAAGTGCTCTCATTGAAAACGCGCGCGGTGAAGCGGACCGGCTCAACCGCCTTGTGGGCGACCTGCTCAATATGACACGCATCGAAAGCGGAGCGATCAAACTTCATCTTGAACCCGGCGATGTACAGGACTTAATTGGCACTGCCATAGAGCACCTCGGAGCACGTGCAAATAAGAATCAGATCATGGTGGATGTGCCTGCAAAATTTCCACTCGTGCCAATGGATTTTACATTGATGGTGCAAGTACTTGTCAATCTTTTGGAAAATGCCATCAAATACTCGCCGATGGGCTCCGTAGTCGAAGTTACTGCTTCCTCAGATAACTCAAAAGCCCGCCTTAAAATTATGGACCGTGGGATTGGGATTCCGCCCGATGATCTTTCCCGTGTCTTCGACAAATTCTACCGAGTCCAGCGCCCTGAAAGCGTAAGCGGCACGGGGCTAGGACTCTCCATCAGCAAGGGGATCATCGAGGCACATGGTGGGCAAATTCGCGCTATGAACCGCGAAGGCGACGGTACCATCCTTGAAATTGAATTACCACTGGAGACATATGTTAGCTAATCAACGCGTTCTGGTTGTAGATGATGAAGCGCCCATTCGGCGTTATCTGCGCACAGCGCTGGGAGCGCAGGGATTGATAGTATTCGAATCCACCACGGGGGCAGAGGCGATTCAAGCCGTTCTGAGTCACCGTCCAGACGTCATCATCCTCGATCTGGGTTTGCCCGACATTGACGGTATCGAGGTCACGCGCCGCCTGCGCGAATGGAGTCAAACGCCTATCATAATACTCTCTGTTCGTGAAGCTGAACAGGACAAAATCGCCGCCCTTGACGCAGGCGCGGACGATTACCTCACCAAGCCATTTAGCACGGGCGAACTGTTGGCGCGGATGCGGGTTTCTTTGCGAAAGCAATCTACCAGCCCCAATGAACCTATCTTCCAATCCAGCGGGTTGACCGTTGATTTCTCCCGCCGACTCGTAACCGTGAATCATAAAGAAGTTCAACTCACACCAACGGAATATGACCTGTTGAAGATACTGGTCACTCATGCAGGGAAAGTGATTACCCATCGCCAGTTATTACGCCAGGTATGGGGCGAAGGTTATAATGACATGCATATCCTGCGGGTTAATATCAGCAATTTACGGGGAAAGCTGGAGCCTGACCCATCACGTCCTACTTATGTTCACACAGAACCTGGGGTGGGATATCGATTGAAGGTGTGACGCCATTTATGCACAGTTAAATCCGCGTAACCAATTCACTCCAGCGGGGGAGAGAAAGGATCGATCCAGCCGCCGGTCAGGTCAGCGATCATCTTTTCGGCTTGCAATTGCCGCCCTGGCGAGAGCAAATCCGGGTTGACATCGCTGATTTGAATATCGGCGTTGACGGCTTTACCGCCCTGCCCAGCCAGCAATTCCTCCCACAGGTCTTGCAACGGAGAGCCGATATCCGAATGGATCGAAGCGGCATACAACGCTTTCACCTCATCCGGCGGCAGCGCGCCGCCCGTGATAGGGATATTCAGGGTGATCAGGTAGCTGTACAGCTCCGGCGAGGCAGCCTCAGGCGCCACATAGACCGAATACACATAGCTCAACGCCATTTCTTGCATGGCAGTCTGCCAGTCCAGGGGTGAGCTGGCTGAGGGCAGCGCCTTGACCAGTGGAAATCTGGCGTAGGGGGCGTAATAAGTATTGCAAGTGCCGCAAAAGTAAATCTGACCGTTACGGAAAGCATCCGAAAGCGCTCCGCCCAAGGGGGTATCGGAGGGCAGCAATCCAGCTGTGCGCCAGTCATATCCGACCAGGGCGGTGAGATATCCGGCTGTAAAGGCTTCCATCTCCCCCCGGACGCGGATCACGGTGAGATTGGCTCCGCTCTGAATATCCACCGGGCTCACGACGACAAACTGGGTTTGGGGCGCGGCGGCCAACAGGTCGGGCAAATTCCCTGGTAGTGTTAACAGCGCTACGATTTTCCATTCCGGTGTGATCTCGCTGGCCTCCAGGACCGGGCGGGTTTCGAACACCAGGCCGTCCTGGGCTGCCAATTCTTGCATCAACGCTTGCACGGCTGCAAAATTGCTTTCCCCGCCGCCAACCAACACCACTTTTTCTGGCAGCGGCGTTGGGGTGGGTAGTTCGGTCGCTGTTGGGGCGGGTTCGGCTGTAGAGGCGGCGGTGGGTTCAACCGGCGCGGCGGAAGCGCAGCCAGCCAGCAGCAATCCAATAGCCATTGCTGCAAAGAAAAAGATCCGGACGGAGGGAGCGCGATTCATGTGGTTTTGTTTTCCTATATCATTGTTCTTCAAGGGACTGTATTATAATTGAGATAGATGAGCCTGCCAACCAGTGAGAAGCTACCCTCGGATGATTTTCAGGACATGCCGCCGGCGCGCAAACGCCGCAGGCGGCGGATGATTTTCTCCGGTTCGCCAGTCCAGCGAGCAGCGCATATCGAAGAAGCAGCCCGGCGGGCGGTTCCCACAGCAGATTTCTTTTTATTTTCCCTTCTGGCAGGGGCGGCGCTCGGCGTAGCTTTCCTGGTGGACGCTCCGGCCTTTTTCATTCTGGCGGCGCTCATGGCGCCTTTCCTGGCGCCGGTGGTGGGACTTTCCCTGGCTACCCTGGTTGGGTCGCCGCGCTTCTTTTTGCAATCGCTCGGCAGTTTGGGCATCAGCAGCCTGCTCTTCTTTGCCGCCGGCGCGCTGGCCGGTTGGGTTTCGCATCTTTTCCCTGGCAGATACTATGAACAGGCCCTGCTGCATACGCACTTCACCTGGCCCGACTTCGTCGTCCTGACGGTTGGGGCTATCCTCACCGCTTTTCTGATGATCAGCGTCCCCACCCAACGCCCGGTGGCGGCCAGCGTAGCACTTGCTTATGAACTGTTTCTGCCGATTGGTGCAGCTGCCTTCGGGCTGACCAGCGGTTTCCCCAATTTGTGGCCGGATGGGCTGGTTGTTTTTGTTGTGCACCTGGCCTGGGCAGCGCTGGCTGGGATCATCATGCTGCTGATCTTGGGGTTCAAGCCTGCCAACCTCTTCGGGTACACCCTCAGCAGCAGTCTGGCGCTGGCCGGCGTTGCCGCTGTGATTATCCTTACTGGCATCGGCGCGGCAGTCGGCGGGCGAATCGCCATGGCGCCGCCCACCCGCACGCCAACGGCTACCATCACACGAACCCCTACCATTACGCCCACCCCCCTGCCGCCTACCATTACGCCTACCCCCACCAGAACGCTCTTGCCGAGCCGCACCCCCACCACAACCATCAGCCCAGCTCCGACGCCGGTTTGGGCTAAGATCAACGCCGGTGAGTTCAGCGGGGCGTTGATTCGCGCCGAACCCAGCACGCAGGCCGAGGTGGTCACCAGCCTGTTGAACGGAATGCTGGTTGAAGTACTGTCGGAGATCGTGCAACAGGATAACAACACCTGGGTGCACGTCCGCACCACCGACGGAAGAGAGGGCTGGATCATTCGCAGCCTGCTGGTGACGGCCACGCCGGTACCGGCCTGGTAACAACTTTTTGAAAGCAAATCCTCTTTCACAGGAGTTCATGAATGACGATCCATTTTGGCACCGACGGCTGGCGGGCCGTTATCTCGGAAACTTTCACCTTCCACAACCTCCGGATGGTTACGCAGGCCATTGCAGATGCAGTGGCTTCAGACGCCTGGAATAACGGTGACCTTTCCCTTCCGGCTGACATCGATCCCCGCAAGATGGTCGTTGGTTTTGATACCCGTTTCCTTTCGGATCGCTACGCCAAAGAAGTGGCGCGCGTTCTGGCAGCCAACGGCTTCACCGTCTATCTGACCCAGGCCGACGTGCCCACCCCAGCGGTCTCGTATGCCGTCAAAAAGCTCAAAGCTGGCGGCGGCGTGATGATCACAGCTTCTCACAACGCCCCTCGTTACAACGGCGTCAAGCTCAAATCGTCTTACGGTGGTTCTGCCTTGCCAGAACAGTGCAAGCGTGTCGAAGTCTATATTACCGATAACGAATCGCAAGGGCGCGGCCCGAACCTGATGGATTATGAAAAAGCCCGCGAGATGGGGCTGATCCAGCGTTTTAATCCCATCCTCGATTACGGGCAGCACCTGCGAAGCTTGATCGATTTCGATGTTATTGCCGACGGTGAACTTCGGGTCGTGGTCGATTCAATGTATGGCTCTGGGCGCGGCGTCATCCGGGGTATGTTGCAGGGCAGCGGCTGCGAGGTGCAGGAGATTCGCGGCGAGATGAACCCCGGTTTCGGCGGCGTCCATCCCGAACCCATTTCGCGCTACCTGAGCGCCCTGGCTGGGGCGATTAGCACCGGTTTGGGGAATTTTGGCCTGGCGACCGATGGGGATGCGGACCGTATCGGCGCGATGGACGAGCGCTGCAACTTTGTTGACCCGCACAAGATTATGGCGCTTTCTTTGCGCTACCTGGTGGAAAAACGCGGCTGGCGGGGCTCGGTAGTGCGCACCGTTTCGACTACCCGCATGATTGACCGCCTGGCAGAGCGCTACGGCTTAACCGTTCACGAGACACCGGTCGGGTTCAACCATATCGCCGATTACATGATGAAAGAAGATGTCCTGATCGGTGGCGAGGAATCAGGCGGCATTTCCTTCAAGGGACACATCCCTGAAGGCGACGGCATCTTGATGGGATTGTTGCTGGTCGAGATGGTCGCCAGCAGCCGCACAACACTTTATGACCTGGTGCAGGACCTCTTGAAAGATGTCGGCCCGGCCTTCTATGAGCGCACCGACTTGCGCCTGCCTCACCCCGTCTCCAAAGCACAGATGACCCAGAAGTTAGAGGATGAAGCCCCTTCTACCATCGGCGGCGAAACGGTCGTCCGCATCAGCTCCAGGGATGGGGTCAAATACATCCTGGCGGATGATTCCTGGCTGTTGATCCGGCCGTCGGGCACCGAACCCGTCCTGCGCATCTATGCCGAAGGCCGTTCACAAGAAATTGTCAAAGAACTGCTGCAATACGGCGAAAGCGTCGCCAACGAGAAATAAATCCACCGTGAATTAGGATTTCCAGAGAATCAAAGAGGCTGCCTGGCAAGAAAACCAGGCAGTCTCTTTCTTCGCAAGAAAGATTCTGACGCTAGGAAATGGTCAGAAAAGAGATCAACCGTTCCCAGAGAGCCGCAGTCGCCGGATCACGATGATGACGACAACCAGGACGGCCGCCAATCCTACCAGGCCAGGCAGCCCTACCTCATCCGCAAACCCCGTTTGCGGCAAGGCCGTTGGCGACACCCCTCCACCTGCCGCCGCTGTAGGATACCCCTGGGCGGCCTGTGTCAGCAGCGCAGCAACGGTTTGTGTGCGTGAGAGCAGGTCCTTGGATAATGCTCCTTCCGCTGGCTCCTCAGTCTCGGCGGCGGCAGCCGCGATCACTTCGGTGGCGGTCGCCTGAACGATGACGGCGGTTGGACTGGGCGGCAGCGTCGCGCTTGGCACAAGGGTGGCGCTGGGGGTCAGCATTTCCTGCTGCGCAAAGGCAACCTGAGTGGCAGCCAGCGCGGTGGCCGTATTGGCGGCGTTGATTTCAGCCGCCTGCTGCTGGCGGGCGGCATTGCGAGAAGGGAGGTAAATGGCTGCAATCACCGCCATCGCAATAAGCGCCAGGAGAAAGATCCCGCCGATGACCCCCAGGACGATGACAAAAGTGCGATTGTTGGATGGTTGTTTGGGTTCTTCTGGCTCCGCCAGGGTTTCTTCGTCAAAACCCTCGAAAATATCATCATCATTTATATCGGACATGATCATCTCTCCTGCGGTTTCAATTTACCGTTCAGCCCTGGTTTTCAGGGAAGGACCCGACCAGGTTAATTCAGTCTAAGAATGCTTTCACGTTACTATTCTAGCACATCAAGGTTTGCGAGCGGTATCGAAACCAGCTCGCTATTTTCCAGGCGCACTATCGCCGCCAGCGCTCGCAATCCGTTTGGCAGAGTCACCGGCGCGACCGGCGTCTCGACGACGACACCGATTTTTCCAAGAAATGGCATATTCACCACGCGCACGATCTTGCCAGTTTTAATTTCACTGACTTCTGCGGCCGGTTCTCCGTCGGCGGGCAGAGGAATCACCACCTCGGGCCTATCGCCAGTAAAAGCGTCCCAGGGAGAAGCGTTCAGGCACACATCCCGCTTTTCATTGCTCACAAGCGTTTTGTAAGCCTGGTTGTTCATAGGAAACGCCCCAAACCCGTCCAGCACGATTACCGGGTAATCCACGCTCTGGGCAGCCGGGATCAAGTCCGCCGTCATGCTGCCCAAAATCAAGCCACGCAGGGGCAATTCGGCGCCGATTTTGAACGTCTCAGGGTCTTCGCACCATCCCGCCAGCACCACCGCGCCCCGCATGCTCATATCTAGCGTCTGCCGACCAACCGCTTCTTCAGGAGATTGCGCCGGAGACAGCAACATGCCCTGGTTGGCTTTCCCATTTCCCCAAACGCCCTGCACCAGCGCTCCATCGGTCTCCAAAATAGCCCCACGCTCTGGGATCACGTCAATGACCGTACCGGCAACCCCGGCAAATACTTCAATAGATTGACTCTGCGCCTCGATGAAAATTTGCCCGGCGATGATGGCGATCACCTGTCCATTAACCGGCGAGCGGACAACCCGGCGGAACATGCCGCCGCTCTCGGCAAGTATGTCGTCTTTCTTGACGCGGTCGCCAGCCTTACACTGCAGGGCGTCTTCCAGTTGCTCGGCTGTCCGGATATTCAACACCCGCCGGACATCCAGCAGGAGATGTTCGTTTCCAGGATTGCCGGAGGCGATCACATCGGCTGCGCCCACCTTCTGGTGCTGCCGCACATGCACCTGGCCGCGCACCGGCAGCATACGCGCTCTGCGAATGTTCGTTAAGGCAAGGGTGTGGGTGACTGGAACCTGCTGCATAGTCATCTCGTCATTTCTGAGGTGCATGTTTCATGCCAACTTCAATTACCTAAAGTTTGTTTCCACTTCTTCAAAATATCCCGCCGACGGGCGGCATCACCAGGCAAAGGGATCGGTCGACCGCGGGCGTCAATTACCGCCCCGCACAGCCCGCCTGTGATCTTGAAACTGTTAATACCCCGCTGTCCCGCCGGATCGATAAGGGTCCGCCGCAGCGGTTCGAGGTGCAGGCGAGCGCTCTGGCCATTTTTCAACGGCAGAGAAGTCAGGGAACCCTGCTGGATTTCCATGCGGGTCTCATTTCCTTTTTCATACTCCAGCCGGATGCGCAGGATGGGAGCGCCATAGCGAGCCGGGCTGATCGGGCAAATCACCGTTCCCAGGTTGAGAAAGGCACTGGATTCAAGCGTCTGTACGGGTAGCAAGGAATTAACCTCTGCGGCTATCCCCAGTGCAGGCAGGAGGTTATACTTATCCAGGATCACGGTCGAGACGCCAACCGGCTGCAGCCCATCGAGCAGCATTAACAACGCCTGGCCTGCCGTGGGGGCCTGGCTCAAGATGCTGCCGCTTGCCAGGATAGGCTCGAAAGATTCGCCCAGATCCGGGTACGAAGACCAGGTCTGTGACATCCCCAACCGCAGGATGACCCTTGCCATGGCCTGTTCAATCGCCAGCGCCTCGGCTGTATAGGGGATGCTGCCCGGGTAGAGCGTCTTTTGCCATAAGTAATCTCGAATCGTTTCAGGCGGCGTGAACACAGCCATCCAGCGGTTGACCTCATCAATCAAGGAAGTCTCTGCCAGACGGTTGGCGCTGCTGCCCATCCCATACGGCGATACCTTTAAGCTCAATTTTCCGGCCTTGCCGACAGCGACGATCACGCCTTTGCTACCGATATCGATCCCCAAGACTCCCTTGGTTGGATCATAGGACTGGCTCAAAAATTTAACCATTCGCCCCATGGCATGAGAAACCGGCAAAGGGGCAGCGGAACACTGGCTGGTCAAAGACTGCATGCCACCGATCTGGCTGTTTCGAAAACCGGTTACCAGGCTTGCAAGCGTCTCCTGAGCCGGGGATAAATCTTCGCTATCAATGCCAGGGCGGAGGTTGGGCGCAACATGCACGATAGTCCATTTGGAAAGCACATCCTGGATTCTGCGCGCCAGGGCCTGGTTGCCAGCGTAAAGGATGTGAGGGCGTCGTTCCTGTGGCAGAACCCGGCATACCATCATCAGCAGTTCCGCCAGTTTGAACACAGAGCGGCTGGCGCCTTGTTCGGTGCCGCCGCCTAAAATTATCAGGTTGGGTTCAGCCCGCAGAATGGCGTCGATCTGCGCTTCGGGTCGCCGGTGGTCGCCAAGGCTGATGCTCTCCGCGATCTGCCCGCATACCGTAGTAGCCAGTCGCTGGACGCTCTGAAGCGATACATCCGCCAGCAACCCGGCTGTAACAATGCGCAGTTCCGGCCCAGCGGTGTAAGTAACCACCAGCTTGTCAATGCCCGCGTTATCCTCTCGCGAGGGCAAGATCAAAACACCGTTCTCTACCAGCGTCCGCCCAAGTTTCTCTTGTAGATCGAGCACCGCCTGATGAAATCCTTCGCCGATATCCCGAAAGGGTGCGTTGGTTGTGCTGGCGGCAGATCCGCTGCCGATAAAGCGATACTGCCCCTCCACCACATCAAAAAGCAATGCCCGGGTATGCACGGAACCCAGATCAATCGCCAGGATAGATTCAGCTTCGACGATGGATGTTGTCATAACGCCCTAAAATACGATGTTGAAAATAAATTCTGTAACAAAGTCCAACCGGTCGATCAACGCAGTCAGCGCGGCCGCAAACACCCCGGCGTAGATAGCGCCAAGCGTGATGGCGATGAAAACCTTGCCGATCGTCGCAACCGCCTCCAGCAGGGGCGGCCGTTCAGCCTTTTGGCGTTTATCTCTCACGCTAAATTGAAAATAGATCAGCGCGCTGATCGTTCCCAGTAAAAACAGGCTGGCTTCGGCCAGCGCGCCTGCCGGGTTGCGGCCAACCATGGCAGCCGCTTGTAGATCAAAACCAACCGTTGCGGCCTGAACCTGGCTGGTGAGGGTACCCACAACCGCCCCGCCGGTCAGGACAGCCGCGCCGACGCCAACCAGGTATCCCATGGAAAGATTGCCAAGCCTAGAAAAGCGCGGCGTTAGCTTGGTCAACAGGAGAGCGCCAAGCGCCAGCGGGATGACTGCCTGGAGAGTTTGCAGCGCCCCACCTTCCAAAAGCGGGTACACCAGCCGCGGCAAGATTGCCTGGTAGATCAACAGCACAGCCGCATATCCTGCCATGACACCCACAAACAGGTAAGCCACAATTCGAAACAGAAAATGATCGCCAAACAGGTAACTGAAGATTAGCAGCGTCAGAATAAAACCGGTCAGCGTCCAGAGAAAATCCAATTGCATGCCTTTCCTGCCTATTTTAACTTCTTGCTACGCCGGGAGAGCAGCCAAACAATCGTCCTTAAAATCGCGCCTGAGATCAAAAAGGCGACCATCACATACATGCCATAACGGTAAGCGTTCCAGTAGGCGGCAGCGTTGCCTGGTGTTTTCGCCAGTCTTTCGTACGCCATCCCATCCATCAAGCCGCTCAACATGCCATCCACCTGGCCAGAGCTGGCGTAAGGCTTCAGCATCGGCGCCGCCTGGGCGCTGGTCACCAACAGCAGCGGGACGCCGCTAAGCCGCGCTCCAGTTTGCTCAATCCAGGCGCGCCCGGTCTCCACACTGTCGGTCAAAACGATCACGGCTGCAAAATCGTTCAACCCGGCAATGCCCTGCAAAGCCGGATGTTCCCAGGCAGGTTTGGCTTCGTACGAGGAGACAAAAGTATACCTGATGGCTTGCTGCGGCTTCAACGCCAATTCTTGCAACGAAGATAAACCGCCTGGCAGGTAGCCCAGGTTGACCGCCCTCTCCGGCGGAAGCGGGGCAGACAAAGCACCAGCCGCCAGTAGTTCCGATGAGGCTCGCTGCAACATGTCCTCGGCCAGCACAGGCCCTGCTGGTACGGTCGAAAGAAGCGCCAGGTTCAGCCGTTTTTGAATCAACCGTTGGATCACGCCTTTGGCCACAAAACGCATCTCGCCGGAATAGCCGGCATCATAATCCACTGCCAGCAAAACAGTTTGACCAGGGCTGAGAGCCTCCACTTGGTTGCTGAATGTCAGAATCTCCGTTGTGATCCCCAGTCCAGGGGTTTCGGTGGTAGGCGGCCCGAACAAGATTGGGTAAAGGATCGCGAAAATCAGAATGACCGCCAGTCCAAGCCGGACGAGGAGGCGCGGCGCTTCTGGATTTTCCTTTTGAAGAACCTGGGGCTTGCCTGCAGTGCGGATCAGTTCCTCCAAAATACTGGCCTGGGCGCGCTGTCGTTCGGTGGCTTGTAACTTTGCCGAATAAACAGGCGGCTTGCGGTATTGAGCGATGATGTCTTCGGGCGGCAGTACGCCAGGCAAACCTGCCAAAGGGCCAGAAATTTCGATCTGTTCCTCATCAATCTTCTGAGCCTGCCCTCCAACGATCGCTTCCACCGGCCGCATGGCCTCCAGCCAGCCGGGCAGCGTGGCGGGCGTCAAATCTTCTGTTTCATTTTCGCCTGCACCGACTAGGGCTGCCGTCCCCGGCGAGGACCATTCTGACGTTTCCTGATTTATAAAGGGAGTGGCTTCCTCTGGCAGCTCGACCTCCTCGCCGCCGATTCGAAATACCGCCGAAGACTCCAATGCAGGAAGAAGTTCGTCCGGTAAAAGATTCTGCACTTCAGGCTGCAAATCATCGCTCGAGATTTCCGTCCCAAAACCGGGAGGCTCGCTTGCAGGAAGTTCCTCTTCTTTCTGATCGCCTGGTTCTTCCAATGGCAATTGTGAAAACCAGTCTTGCAAACCGCCGCCGGAGTCCTGACCCTCGCTGCCGGATGCTCCTGACCAGGGCAGGGTTTCGTTGGGCGCTCCGATTTGAGAAACATTTTCCTCGGTCAGATTTTCGAAAGCTTTCAGCCAGTCGGGTGGCTCAAACGATTCCTCCCCAGCGGCTGGTTCTCCGGTTTCAGATTTTTCCTCTGCCGTTTCCAGCCAAACGGGTTTTTCCGCCAGCGGAACCTGCTCAGCCGAGGACAGGGTTTCGGCTCTAAAACCTTCCAACCACTCCGGCGTTTCCTCGTCCGGGGCTGACGGAGGTATAGAACCAGCTTCCGGTTCGGCAAATGCTTTTAACCAATCAGGTGTTTCACCTTCTTTGGGCGCGGTGGGTGCGTTCCTACTGCTTTCGTCGGAGGAATTACCAGCCAGCCAGGAGGGGATTTCTCCTTCAGGCGGTCCCCCTGTTTCACTCTCAAAGGCCTGCAACTTTTGCTCAGTCAGATGATCTACGTCTCCCAGAAAAGCTGAAACGGCAGTTTCTGGCAGGTTTTCGGAGGGAGAAGCCGGACCAACCTGTTCTTCCAGCGCACGCAACCAACTAGAAAATTCATCCTCTTCTGCTGCACCTGCAGTAAATTCTTCTGCCCCCTCACCTCCTTCTTTTTGTCCGGCGGCTGGGCTTGATGAAAAGCTTTCTTCGAAAGCGTCTGCTTCTGCACTCTGGAAGTTTTTCAACTGGTTCATCCAGTTGTCTTCATCAGCTTGCGGAGGTTCGGTGGTTTCCTCTTCAGCGGCTTGAACGAGCTTGTCATCCGGAGCGCCTGGCTCGGAAATCGCCTTGCTCTTCCGCAACCGCTCTAGCCAGTTTTCCCCACTGGCTTCTTCTCGTTTTTCTTCAAGTTCAATGATTCCAGCAGTCCAATCGGGCAGTTCCTCGGCCTCGGTATCGAAAGAGAGTCCCTCGCTTCCCTGGAGCGCTTCCTGCTCTTCACGTTCTCTCTGACGGATGCGCGCCAGCCAGCCAGGGATATCTTCCTCCCCGCCAGGTTTGGAAATTTCTTCCGAAATACTTTCGTCAAAGGGCAGCGTAGAAGAAGAACGCACCTCGTCCAACCAATCGGGAGATGGTTGTTCAGGAGGTTGCTCGTCCCCTAGACGACCCAATGGCTTGAGCTGAGCCTGGCAGTACTGACAGATCTCTGCGATCGCCGGGTTTGGCTTTCCACACATCGGGCACCGGATCTCATCCATAGCATCCTACCCGTTGTAGGGGCGATCTGCACCCAGGAATATCCGCAAACCAGTCATCATGCTACCAATTGCAACACCCAGCAAAATGCCACGTGCCCCTGCAACCGGCAGCCGATTGACCAGGCTGGCCACCCCGCCCACCAGTGGAAGCTGTTGGAGGACCGGTAAAAACCCACTCGAAAACAGGATGAAAACGATTGCGCCGATTACAAACAGAATGCCCATGATCCCTTTTCGCCGCTGCAAGAGGCGCAAACCAGCGTAGCCCAGGGTGATCGCCAGCAAGGCCATGAGGCTCGTTTCTACAGGAATCTGGATGGAGGTGATCACATGCTGAAATCCCGGGTCGGCGGGCGTCAGCCACATCCCTGCCGCAAAAGTCACCGAAAATGCCAGCAGCAACAGCAAGCTGTAAAAGTTGCGATTTCCTTTATCATTGGCTTTGCGCCAGTGCACCGCCAGCAAATTCAAAATGCCGATCAGCGCCGCAACGCCAGCCAGGCTGACGCCCCAGTTGATCAACAGGGCGCGCAAGTTCTGCACAAGCAGCGAAGGCAAAAAATACCCCAAAAGGACAATCAGCCCGACGGCAATGGTGACGGCGGCAACTACAGGTGATCGCATTTTCATAAAAGCGGCGCCCCCAAAACAGATTCGGCTAGTTTCAAGATGGCCCCAGCAACCAACAGGAAAACCACCAGCCACCGCAGCACATCCTGTGACCGCAGACTGGCCTGGTGAACCGGGCCAGCCTGTAAATAAGCCGGAATGGCAAACAGCTCTTCACCGATCAACGGCTCATGGGCTGTTGCGTACAGCGCAGCCTGCGCCGCCAGCGACTCGCTCGCTGCCAGTGTAAACGCTCCCTGGCGTTCTGCCGCCTCGCAAAATAACGCGATCTCCGGTCCGTAGTAACCCACCAGCAGGTTTGTGGAAACCTGTTCGGTCGGAAGGATCGGAATTATCCCCGCCAAATAAGAGAATGGCGTCACACCGGCCTGCCTACCCCGGTCAGGATCGTACTGTTCTAGGGCATTGTTCGAGCGGTAAGCAGCTTGGAGAGCATCCTGGCTCAAGATGGCTAGGCTTCCATCTCCGCTGGTCGCGACGGGCGGGCGGTCGCCGATCAGGCTGATTTGGGCGACGCGCTCCAGCGTGCTGAGCCCCACCAGCGCGGAGGCATTGTTCGGTCCGAGGATGCTGTTGTTGCCCAACGAGACGTGCAGGCGCTTTCCCTCTTCTACCGAAAGCCCGATGGCGCGCCGCAATTTTTGAAAAGCTTCCATGCTGCGCAGGCGGCCACCGGCGCGCGCCCGCTTAGATACGGAAAAAAACAGCAGCGCCAGGGCACCGATCAAGAGAAAACCAAGATTGAAAATGTATTCAATGTCGCTCACAGGGTCGTCTCCTCACGCAAGAAAGCCGCAAATGACCGACTTTCCCGTTGATCTTCCAGCAGCTTTACCAGCGCCTGCCACTCCCCGGGCTTCAGCGCTCCACTCAAAAGGGGTTCGCCCACGTAAAGCATTTGCGCTGCGAAAAATTGGAGGGGGCCGGCTGCCTCTAGCAGCGCCGCGACAAAGTCTTCCAAACCCCAGCGGTGCAAAAATCGGGCCCAGCGGGACCAAAGCTGCTCTTCGGGCATGACATCAGTATAGCATAGAAAAAAACACACGTCTTTCAATCCCTGGATCAATTTGATCAGGATAAATTGTACCGGATTTTGGGCAATCCGGCGTCAAACGCGGTCATTTAGAGCGCGGCGGATGACTTTTTCCACCCTACGGGATGATACAATAAAGGCAACCCTACCCAAACTGCCAGGTATTGGAAGAGGAGTACACGATGAATGAATTTTTTCAAGATTTATTAAATATTCCGCCTTGCAGTTCTCAATACAGAGCAGAAGTATCTAAGCTGATCGAAGAGCTGATCCGCATTGGAAAGACGGATGACTACCTTTCTGAACGCCCTGTACCCCCATTTAACCTGCAATGCCGCCACAATCGCGCCCGCCAAATTGGGCAGCGTTTGCACGACATCGGTGAGTTACCTTTGATGAATTATGCCTTTCGCCAAACCCGGCGAAAGGTTGGAAAACAACTTGCCGCCCACCTGGAGTACTGCTGGGCAGAAATTGGCCGCTGGCTGCCCTGACTGATCCCTCGGTTCCCGGCGTCAGAATTTTCTCCACCTTTTTCGTTCTGCTCAAGAGCAGAATTCTTCAATCGCAACCAGCAGCGCCTCGATATCTTCTAATTGGGTTTCGCCCATGTGCGCGATGCGGAAGTTTTTCTCTTTCAATGGTCCATACCCGTTGGCGACTCGCATCCCCCGCGCCAGCAGGAATTTGTTCAGTTCGGCCACCGCAAAGCCGCGTTTGTTGACCAGCGAAGTGACTGTTTTGGAACGCACTCCCGGCGGCGCCAGCGGCGGCATATCCTGATCTTCCGCCCATTTTTGCACCCGCCCCGCCATCACGGCATGGCGAGCAAACCGGTTTTCTAACCCCTCTTCCAGAATGCGATCCAGTTGTACATCCAACGCAAAAATCAGCGCCATCGCCGGTGTCATGGGCGTCGAGTCTTTAAGGCGGTGCTTTTCCATCAGCATCAGATCAAAATACCAGCCCCGGTTGGGGACTGTCTCCGCCTTCTTCATGGCTCGTTCAGAAGCCGCTGCCAGCGACAAGCCGGGCGGCAGCGCCAGGCATTTCTGCGACGAGGTCAGCATGAAGTCAATACCCCAGGCGTCCATCTCAATTTTCACCCCGCCCAGCGAAGAAACGGCGTCCACTAACACCAGCGTATCCGGGCTGGTCTGGCGAACTGCCGCGCACAATTCCACAAGTGGGTTCTCTACGCCGGTAGAGGTTTCATTATGGACAATGGTAACGGCTTCGTAATGCTTCTTTTTGAGCGCGGTCTCCAGTAAATTGGGGGAAATCGCCTCCCCATATTCCACAGCCAAAATCTCGGCATTTTTTCCATTGCAAAGGGCCACATCGAACCAGCGTTGTGAAAAGGCCCCGTTAACGCAGCACAGCACATCCTGAACGACAAAATTGCGAATGCCGGCTTCTTGCATCCCCGATCCGGATGCGGTCGCCTGGAAAACAGGGCGCTGTGTGGCGAACAACTTGCGGGCTTTTTCTTCTGTGCGTTGAAAAATAGCCTCAAATTCTTTGCTGCGATGCGGCAGCATGGGCCTTGCCTGAGCCGCCAGCACCTCAGGAGAAACATCCACTGGTCCAGGGACAAACATCGGCGTCATCGTTCGCCTCCATCCATTTGCTTTTCAGTGGCGGATTCGCAAGGGAAGCACCGTCTCCGGTTTACTTCAGGATAAAAGACAAAATGATCAAAACAGCCGTAAAACTGAGCGCAAGCAAGCCAATACGTTTTAAGTCCGAAATCACGTAGCTGTAATCCGGGTTGAACTCGCTACTGCTTCCGGGCCGGCTGGGACTGGCTGGGCGCGCCACGGTCTCTGGAGAGGCAGGCCGGCTGCTGGGTGCTCCGCTGACTTGACGCTTCTGTTTCTTGGACATAAAAATTACTCCTTCGCTGACTTCAAATTCATTCAAGATCTTATTCTTGTAAAACGGCTTGAACTACAATCCGTTTATCATCCACAAGATACGGATAACAAGAGATCAGGGTGACAATCGCTTCAGGGGTCGGGGCCATCACCTCTACCTGTGTGGGCTCCAGGATGCGCGTTTCTTGTACAATATAGGTATAAGCCCGCTGGTTGGTGAACAACATCACCGCGTCGCCCGGTCTCAGACGATCAAGATCGCGAAAAATCTCACCGAACACATCGTTATGTGCCGAAAGTACAATATTGCCTTCCTTACCTGGGTTCGGCGTGCCGATATGTTGCCCAACGCCCTTCTTTAGCTGTTCCCACCCATCTCCTTGCACTACTGGCGCATCCACAGAGATGGCGGGGATCTGGATGCGCACCGCCTGCTCCGGACCGGGGGTCGGGACAGGCAAGTTTGCCAGCGACTGCACCAGGGGGCGCAAATGTTCAGGGATCTCCGCCTCGTTAGGCTGGACACCCCCCGGAGAATTGGGAGGGGTATGCCCGGAAGGCAGCACCAACGCCATGATCATCGGCGTTGGCGTCAACGTTGGCTGCGCTAGCGCGGAGGCCACTTCCTGGTTCAGGTTGCGCAACAGGTTGAGGCCGCTCAACAGTACGAAAACCAGCCCGACTGCGGCTGCAATTTCCATAAACAACAGCGCCTTTTCCATCCAGGGCTGGCGTTTTCGCCGCCGCCGGGCGGATGGAGCGAGCCTGGCGACCGGTTCTTCTCCGCTTTCTTCTACAGGCTTGGGGCGATCCGTCCAAATCGTTGTCCCAGCCGACACCGGCGTTTCGACCATCACTGCCCGGCCGGTCTGACGGAATCGTTCGATCCGCGCCTGTCGTTCTGCCCTTCGCTTCTCAATTAAAAGGCGGCGCAGCTCTTCTACACTTAAGTCTTCAGCCAATCGCTGTCGAGGCAAAATTGGTCTCCTCACCCTCTTTGTCTGGGGTGCTTGTGTTTCAGGATTATACTCCAATTATCCTCACCTCCCCCTGATTCTTACCACGAAAGATGATAGAATTTAGGGAATGAAGTGGGGCCGGTTATTGCAAGTCTTTTACATTGCCGGGGGGTTGTTGGTCATTTCAATCCTTTGGTTCACAACGGCTCGCCCAATTGTCGTCTTGCCGCGCATGCGTCTTTCGCCGGGGTATGGCTTGCAAGATGCCTCGAACAGCCTTGTCACCAGCGACCAGCAGCGCGGCCTATTGACTTTATACTCCTTTGCCTATACTCGCTGCGGCGATGATTGCCGTTCGATGTACGCCGCTCTTCAGGAGATTGATGCAGCGCTGGCTGACCAGCCCACCAGACAGCCCAGGCTCCAGTTCATCACCATCACTGTAGATCCCGCCCGCGACACCCCCGAAGCGCTGGCAGCCTTCGCCTTGCCATTCGATCCAAAAACAGTGCAGTGGCGCTGGCTCACCGGCCCTCAGGAGCGGGTCAACGCCGTCGCTAGTGGAGGGTTCGAAGTCCTGGTCCAACCCAGGCAGGATGGCAGCCTGTTTTTTACACCACTCCTTGTCCTGGTGGATGGCGCCGGAGTGGTACGCGCTTCCTTTGAAGGTTCCCAGATCGATTCGCAGAACATCCTTTCCCAGCTTGCTCTGCTCTACAAAGAAATTGAACGATCTCAAGGCGCTAACCGCCTGGCTTACGAAGCTGCTCATTTTTTTGCCTGCTACCCATAAGGAAAACAACATGAACGCGGGAAAACCTTTTTCGATCCGGCAGTTCTTGACGCCCCACTGGTTGCTGCCACTTGCTGGCCTTGTAGTCGGGCTGACAGCCGTCATCCTGTTGAGCAGCATCTTGCGCCCGCACACTTTTGCAGGCACACTCTTGCAATCGCCCCAATCCGCTTATGATTTTACCGGGCGGGGCCCGCAAGGAGCAGTGTACCGTTTGAGCGATTTTCGCGGCAAGGCGGTGCTGCTCTTCTTTGGCTACACCTCCTGCCCCGATATTTGCCCAACCACGCTGCAGACCCTCAGCAAAACACTGGATCGCCTCGGCGACCGCTCTGCCGATGTTCAAGCCGTGATGATCTCTGTGGATCCAGAAAAAGACACCCCTCAGCGCCTGGCGGCTTATCTCAATCACATTGATGGCCGCATCCTGGGGCTGAACGCCGGCCTGGAAGAAACAGCCAACGCCGCCATGCAGTATGGTGTCTTCTATGAAAAACGATATTTTAGCGAGACCGGTTATCTGGTCGATCATACCGCCACGATTCTTCTTATTGACCCGCAGGGCTTTCTCCGGGTCGTCTATCCTTACCAGACCAACGCCGCAGCCATCGCGGCAGATGTGAAATACATCTTGAAGCATTAAAGCGCCTCTCTCCGTCCCAAAACTGGGCTTAGCCAGTCGTCTTCAGGGCGGCATATTCCTCATTTAAATTAAGTGAGGGTTGCAAAGAAATAGATTCCCTTTTATAATCTAAGGACATCAATTTTAACTGGAGCTTTATACCGTATGGACCGTAACGACTCCCAACTCGAGCAGGGGGCTATGCCCGAGACCGAGCACAATGAGACCAATGATAACAACATGGCATCCTTGCTGGAGCAGGAGGGCCTTGGAATTGATTTTCCAAAGGCCGGTGAAATACGATCAGGCGTTATCGCCAGCATCACCCCTGGTCAAATTCTTGTAAGCGTAGGAACGAAGTCAGAGGGGATTATCAATGGCCGCGAATATGAGCAGATCCCCGAAGAAGAGTTAGCAAAACTCGAGATCGGCCAGGAGATCCCCGTGTTTGTTCTTAACCCAGAGGACCAAAACGGCAATGTTGTTCTTTCTTATGTCCGTGCCCGTGAAGAGTCCAGTTGGCGGCAGGCGGAAGAGCTCCTTGCTTCTAAAGGGAGCGTCTCCAGCTCAATCATCGGCTATAACAAAGGCGGGTTAATCGTCCCGGTTGGCGGACTGCGCGGTTTTGTGCCAGCTTCGCAAATCAGCCTTTCGCGCCGCGCCGCCCTGGCGGGTGATACGCCCGAACAGCGCTGGGGGAAGATGGTGGGCGAACCCATCGAAGTCTGTGTCATCGAGGTGGATCGCGAGCGCCGACGCTTGATCCTTTCCGAGCGCGCCGCCAGCGCCGAAACGCGCGAGACCCTCAAAGAACGCGTCATCGAGGAGCTACAAGAAGGCGAAGTCCGCACCGGCCGCGTCACAAGCCTGGCGGAGTTTGGCGCCTTTGTCAACATCCACGGGGCCGATGGTTTGGTGCATCTTTCGGAAATTTCTTGGGACCGTATCCAGCACCCCAGCGAGGTGTTGAAAGTTGGCCAGGAAGTAAAAGTCAAGATCATCAGCATTGATAAAGACAAAAAACGGATCGGCCTTTCCATCCGGCAGTTGCAAGAAGACCCCTGGCTCCAGCGCGCAGGCGCCTATCAGGTTGGCCAGCTTGTCGAAGGCACCATCACCCGTCTTACCAAATTCGGCGCTTTTGCACGCCTGGAAGAGGACATGGAAGGTCTGATCCACATCTCCGAAATCAGCGAGAAGCGCATCGAGCATCCCAAAGAAGTTCTCAAAGAGGGCGACGTCGTTACCCTGCGCATCATCAAGATTGACCCGGACAACCACCGCATCGGTCTCAGCCTTCGCCGGGTGGACTCAATGGCTTATGCCGATCTCGATTGGCAGACGCTTCTCGAAGAGGACATCCCCGACATTGAAGAAGACCTGGACAGCGCCCCGGATGCCGAGTCTCACGTGGATTCAGACTGAAATCGCCGGAACTGGCCTGCGAGGTTCACTCCATCAAAATAATCGAGAGCGCACCGCAGCGGGTGCGCTCTTATCTTGGAGCAATTAATAAATATGCCGATCATCATAGATGCCCATGAAGACCTGGCGCATACCAGCCTCACATACGGGCGCGATTACCTCCTGTCAGCTCACGAAACCCGCCGGCGCGAGCACGGCTCCCTCACCGAGCAGCGCAATGGCCAGACCGTTTTAGGCTGGCCAGACTACCAGGCCGGTCAGGTAGCGGTCGTCTTTGGCACCTTCTTCCTGGCTGCCGAAAAGTACCGCATCGGCGACTTTGGCCGTTTCTATTACAACACACTGGATCAGGCTTACCAGTTGTACCGCCAGCAACTCGATTATTATCTCAATCTGTTTGAAAACCATCCCGATAAATTCCGCCAGATTAAAACCCTCCCGCAACTTCACGAACTGCTCAAATTGTGGAACGATCACCCTGCCCATTTTCCTGATGAAACAAACCCGGTCGGCCTGGTGCTCTTGATGGAAAGTGCCGAGGGAATCCGCAACCTGGATGAGCTTCAGGAATGGTGGGATGTCGGCCTTCGCATTATCGGCCCTGTCTGGGCAGGCTCACGGTTTTGCGGCGGCTCCTTTGAGAACGGCGCTTTCACGCAGGAGGGCTACGACCTCATGAAGGTGATGGCACAGATCGGTTACGCGCTCGACATCACCCACATGAACGAAGTCTCCAGCCTGACCGCCCTGGATGCTTACGAAGGGGTTGTGATTGCAACGCATTGCAATGCCCGCGCCAGGATCAAATTTGGCGCAGGTCGCTACCCTACCGATGCCCACGGCGAACGGCATCTCAGTGACCTGGCCATCCGTCGCCTGGCCGCCCGTGATGGTGTAATGGGCTTGCTGCCGTATAACCGCTTCTTCATCACGGATTGGACGCCCGAAATGGGCCGGCACGCCGTCACCCTGGCTCACATGGCGGATCATATCGATCACATCTGTCAGCTCACAGGTAGCGCCCGGCATGTCGGCATTGGGACGGACTTCGACGGTGGCTTCGGATATCCGGCCATCCCGGAAGAAATTGATACCATCGCAGATTTACAGAAAATTGCCACCGTATTGGAACAGCGTGGTTATAATAAAGATGATATTGAATCTGTTTTAGGAGGTAACTGGCAGCGTATTTTAGAAAAAATCCTGCCTGTCTCATGACACGTCTGGCGCCCGACCCAGCCCTTTCCACTTCAAACCAAAGCGCCAAACCGGACCGCCCTTATTCAGTGCGCCGCATCCGGTTTGGCCTTACGACAACCTTGATCGGTTTTGCGATTTTTCTACTCGGCACCAAACCCAGCGTATTTGGCCTCGACCGCAGCCCCATTATCGGTTTTGTTCAAATTGCCGTGTTTATTGTCGGGCTGGCAGTGATTTGCCTGGGCGGCTATATCAGCCTTATGGCGCTTTGGAATCGCCAATCTCCCAGCATTGCTGCCGATTTTGGCCAGCGCATGGTCGCCACGGGCTTTGTGGTTGCCGTATTTACAGGGATGGCAGATGTATTTGGCTTTGGTAGCCACCCTCTACCCGGCGTCCCATTTTTTGGTAGCTGGCAAGCCCGCGGCGTGATGATCGGCGAAGCCCTCATCGCAATAGGCTTCCTCCTGCTAGTGCCGTATGGCCAGCACAAACCCGCTGAGGAAAATCCAGCTGCGCCTCCTCCACCCAGCGCCCCACAGAGCGAATCGGACTAGAGCGGCTGCCGGATCACTGCCAGCATTTCCTCATTAGTCGAAAATTTAAACTCTTCCAGGCCAAGCTGTTGGGCGCGTTCTTGCTCAACAATTTCCAATCGTCTCAGATCTTGCTTGGTGATAACTGGCTTTCCCAGATTCCTCATGAACTCTTTGATACCTGGCAGGGGCGATTCTTGCAGTTCCTCTCTAGTTTGGAGATATTGAAGGATGGCTCGCGCTACATTAACACCGTCTTTGCGCGCAATCCCAACCAGGCCTGTGCTGGCTCTGCGCGCCCACCCTGCCACAAATACACCATCGATTGGCTCTTCCGCCACAGGATCAAACGCTTCGTAACTGACGTCTTCAATTGGAAAACGAGGATTAGGATTTTTAATGAACTCAAATTGTTCTACGGGCAGTCCCAGGTTCTCATCAACTCCGTCGCCAATGGCAAAAATAACCGTGTCCATGTCAATGACACGCCGCCTGCCTGTGCCGCGCGCCTTGATCTCGCCAGCCTCTCGAATCAGAGTGTTCTCTTCTACTTCCAGCGCCCGCACCCGCCCATTTTCATCCCCCAGGATGCGAGTTGGTGAAAGAAGAAAACGCATCGTCATGTGGGTTTTTGAACCCGTTGGAGCGGCTTTATCGTATACCGCGTGGATGAATGTCTTCGGATAGTTGGGGTCCTGGCCCAGCGACCACATGAGCGGCGCAGCTCGTTCGATCTCTTCATCCACTCCTTTGAGATCCAAATTGGCTACCACATGCTCCAATTCCTTGCGGTCGAACTTGATCTCGCCCGGCCCGCGCCGGGCAATCGCAGTGACGTCGTCAACATGCATCACCTCGATTAAGTATCGCGCAATATCAGTCATTACGTTGCCCACCCCCACGACGGCAACGCGCCGGCCGATCTCGAATTTTTGCTGACTATACGGCGGCAGCCGATTGTAATGGTACACCAAGTCTTTGGCGTGATAAACGCCTTTCAGGTTTTCGCCTGGAAGCCCCAACCACTTGGTGCCCTGCGCGCCCGCGCTGATTAATATGGCTTGAAATCCCAATTGTCGTAACTGATCCAGACAGATATCGCCATGGTTCCCAATTAAGACGTTGCCAAAATACTCTACACATTCCATTTCCAGGATCTGCCGAAACTGGATCCGTAAAACCTCTTTCATTTTATGCTTCTCTGGATAAATTCCATACTCAGCCAGCCCGCCAGGTTTAATATCCCGGTTGAAGAGGACAGGATGAACATCTGCGCTGGAAAGTTCTCGGGCTGCAAACAATCCTGCTGGTCCGGCGCCAACCACTGCAACTAGGTGTTTTAAGTTGTCTTCGTTCAATGAGGAGACCTTCCTAAAAAGATAATAATAACCTATTTTATCAGGTAGACTCGATTTAATGTACATATTCCTTAATGCCAATTTACTTCCTTACGATTTTCAAAAAAAACACTCTATGCTATAGTCATTGGAAATCGAATTGTTTATTTAAAAGAGGGAGTATGTCAGCTCTGATAAAAACAAAGCTGCCCAATGGGTTAACGGTACAGTTAAAAGAAATCCATTCTGCACCGCTCATCAGTCATTGGATCTGGTACCGCGTCGGACTGCGGAACGAAGTTCCCGGCAAAACCGGTCTCTCACATTGGGTGGAACACATGCAGTTTAAAGGCACCCCTCAGATGCCAGCCGGCGTCCTGGATAAAGCGATCTCGCGCGACGGCGGGCTTTGGAACGCCTTTACCTATCTGGATTGGACGGCTTATTTCGAAACTATGCCAGCGGATAAAATCGACCTGGCGCTAAATTTAGAAGCGGATCGGATGACCAATAGCCTGTTCGATCCGCAAGAAGTTGAATCCGAGCGCACTGTGATCATGTCTGAGCGCGAAGGCAACGAGAACGAGCCACTCTTCCGGCTGGATGAAGCCATTCAAGCAGCCGCTTTTGAACGCCATCCCTACCGCTTTGAAGTAGTCGGCGAGATGGAAGACCTGCGCACTATCCAGCGCGAAGACCTCTACCAACACTACCGCGCCTACTATGTCCCTGGCAATGCCGTCCTGGCAGTAGCTGGCGACTTTAAGGTTGAAGAAATGCTCCAAAAAATAATCGAGCGCTATGGCGGCATCCCCGCTGGGCAGCCACCTCTGTTGCCGGAACTACGCGAAGACGAAATGTTCGGCGAGAAACGAGTCGAGATCAAGGGTCCTGGTGAGACCGCCTACCTGAGGCTGGCGTACCGCGCCCCGGTTGCTGCCCACCGCGACTTTTTTGCCCTCACCGTAGTGGATAGCCTCTTGAGTGGCCCTTCCAGCCTGAATATGTTCGGCGGCGGCGGTATTTCCAACAAGACCAGCCGGCTCTATCGTGCACTTGTAGAAAAAGAGCTGGCGGTCAGCATCAATGGTGCCCTGCAGGCAACAATTGACCCATTCTTGTACAATCTCACAGCCACCGTGCACCCAGAACAGACGCCTAAGGCTGTTCTGTCGGCGATGGACGAGCAGATCGATCGCCTGCAGCAGGAGCGCGTTCCGGAGGAAGAAATTCATCGCGCCATCAAGCAGGCACGCGCCCTGTTTGCCTACGGCAGCGAAAACATTACCAACCAGGCGTTCTGGCTGGGGTACTCTGAAATGTTTTCCACCTATGAATGGTTTACTCAGTATGTTCAGACGCTAGAGACCATCACCCCAGAAGATGTCCAGCGCGCCGCCCGGTTTTATTTGCAGCCCAACCGGCGCGTCATCGGCATTTACATCCCCGAAGCCCGCCAGGAGACAGCCGCATGAACCCTTTCGCCAGCATTAACAGTCAATCACTCCCCGGTCCAGACGATACGCTCCGGGTTGTTTTGGAAAACGGCATTACTGTATTGACGCGCCCGAACCTTGAAAGCGCCTCGGTGGTGGTTACCGGTTATCTCCAGGCAGGCAGCGTGTTCGAACCCAATGAAAAGGCTGGGTTGGCTTACTTCACCGCTGCAGCGCTCATGCGCGGCACAACCCGTCGTACCTTTCAACAGATTTTTGACGCCCTGGAATCTTCCGGCGCCAGCCTGGGATTCGGCTCCAGTGTGCACACCGCCAGTTTTGGCGGACGCGCCCTGGCCGAAGACTTGCCACTCCTGCTCGAATTATTGGCCGAATCGCTCAGCGAGCCTGTTTTTCCTCCCGAATATATCGAACGCCTCCGCGCCCAGATTATGACCAGCCTGGCGATCCGCGCTCAGGATACCGCCGATATGGCCTCGTTGACGTTCGAAAAACTGCTCTTCCCCGGCCATCCCTATGGGCGCCCCGACGAAGGTTTTCCCGAGACGATCTCTGCCATCACCCGCCAGGATATCGTTGATTTTCACCGCCGGCATTATGGGCCACGCCAAATGGTAGTGGTGATCGTCGGCGGCGTCTCCCCCGATGCGGCGGTGGAACAGGCGCAGAAAGCGCTAGGAGGGTTTTCCAATCCCGACCAGCCCTCACCGCCGTCGCTCTCCGGCGTGCAGCCGCTGCGAGAAACCATCCGCCAGCATGTCGAAATTCCCGGCAAGAGCCAGGCCGACCTGGTGATCGGCACCCTGGGACCCAAGCGAAACTCGCCAGATTACCTGGCAGTCTCGCTGGGCAACAACATCCTCGGCCAGTTTGGGATGATGGGGCGTATTGGCGATGTCGTTCGCGAGCAGGCTGGTCTGGCTTACTACGCCAGCACCAGTCTGAACGGCTGGATCGAGAGCGGATCATGGGAGGTTTCCGCGGGGGTCAATCCGGCTAACCTGAGCCGCGCCGCCGATCTGATCATCAAAGAGCTGGAACATTACGTTAAGGACGGGGTTTCCGTCGAAGAACTGCAAGACAGCCAGGCCAACTTCATCGGCCGTCTCCCGCTTTCGCTGGAATCAAATATCGGCGTCGCCAACGCTCTGCTCAACCTGGAGCGCTTCCAGCTCGGCCTGGATTATTACCGCCGCTATCCGGACATGGTTTCCGAGGTAACGCCCGACCAAGTACTGGAAGCCAGCCGTCGCTACCTGGATCCCCAGCGGCTAGTCATCGCCAGCGCAGGCAGCCAACCAACTTGAAAGTTTCGAGGTAGGTTTTGAACCTGAGAACCGGCGTTGACCTGATCGAAATTAACCGCCTGGAAGCCATCTCAACAACCATTCGCCAGCGGTTTTTAAAGCGCGTTTTCACCCCTCGCGAATTGCAAGAGGCCGCCGAATCCAACCCCAGCCTGGCGGGAAAGTTCGCCGCCAAAGAGGCAGTTTCTAAGGCGCTTGGTTGCGGGATTGGCATGGTAAGCTGGCAGGAGATCGAAATCCTGCGCGGCCCGCAGGGCCAGCCTGAACTTTTTCTGCACGGCAAAGCCGAAGCCCTCGCCTTGCAGCAGGGTTTGACGGTCTGGTCGGTCAGTATCAGCCACAACTATTCTCACGCGGTTGCCGTGGCGGCTGCCCTTGCGCCTGCTGGGTCGCCGGAGGAGGGCAGCGCGCCACCATGAAGATTCTTGCGGTCAGCGATCAAGAGCTGGGATTGATCTATAGCCCGCAAATCAAAAACCGCTTTAGGGATGTAGATCTTGTGATTGGCTGCGGCGACCTGCCATATTATTACCTTGAATACATCATCAGCACATTGGACGTCCCACTCTACTTCGTGCGCGGCAACCATGCCTACCCTGTCGAATTCGGTTCGGGCGGGTCGCGCAGCGCCCCCTGGGGCGGGGTCGATCTGCACCGCCGCCTTGTCCGAGATGAGAGCGGGCTCCTATTGGCTGGGATCGAAGGCTGTTTGCAGTATAATGCGGGGCTGTACCAGTACGAGCAATTGGATATGTGGTGGATGGTTTTTTCTCTTGTGCCGGGTTTGCTGATCAACAAGATGCGGTTTGGGCGCTTTCTGGACATCTTTGTCACGCATGCCTCGCCCTGGAAGATCCACGATCTGGAAGATCTCCCACATCGCGGCATCAAAGCGTTTCGTTGGCTGGTGCAGGTCTTCCAGCCGGCTTTTCACCTTCATGGTCATATCCATTTATACCGGCAGGATGCCGTGCGCGAAACCCGTCTGAACCGCACCCGCATTATCAATACCTTTGGCTATCAGGAAATCACGTTTGATCTTGACGCCTGGATGGACTCCGGGCGACAAGGCAAAAAAAATCCTGGTGCAAAATGGAGAGCTGAGTAATGTCGGATCTGTTGGAGACGCAGGCGCGCTCCGACTTTGAGAACGCAAGACGGAAAAGTTTCTGGCGTTCGGTTGCCAGTTGGATCACCCGTTCCAGCAACGAGCTGCTACCCTATTCCGAGGTTCGCAAGCACATTCCGATGGGCGGCCAGCGGTATATCGGTTTGCGTCAGATCCCGCTCGATCAGATCATCGGCAGCGTAGGGCGTTATCGCGATTTTGACCGCGCTTTTTTGCCCAGACACGCTTACACAAGCGGGCGCTGGATCAATATCGATCGCGCTCACCTGCAGGATATTATCCTCCCCCCCATTGAGGTTTATAAAATCGGGGACGCCTATTTCGTCAAAGACGGCAATCATCGCGTTTCGGTGGCGCGCGAGCGCGGCCAGGTGGAAATTGACGCCTATGTCATCGAGCTGGATGTGCCCGTCCCGATCGGGCCGGACACCGATGTGGATGACCTCATCCGCAAAAAAGAACAGGCCCGCTTTATGCTGGAAACCGGGCTTAATGATCTTCGCCCAAGCTCTCAAGTCGAGCTTACCCTGCCGGGCGGATACGATAAGCTGGTGGAACATATCCACGTCCACCGCTGGTTTATGGGGGTGGAACGCAAGCGCCCTGTTCCGTGGAAGGATGCGGTAACAAGCTGGTACGATGAGGTTTACTTACCGCTGGTAAAAGTCATCCGAGAGTCGAACATCCTCCGCAAGTTCCCCGGTCGCACCGAAGCCGATCTCTACTTTTGGGTGATCGAGCACCTCTGGTATTTGCGGGAGCAATACGATGACGTTAGCCTGGAAGAAGCGGTAGAACACTTTGCCGAGGTCTTTACTGAGACTCCTTTGGCATATCTTTTCAAGGTGATCCGCAACACAGCCCGATCCCTCGTCGCCGGAGAAGGGGAAAACCCGCCGACCAATTACGAAGTGCCCCCCAACGTCTTTCACTGGCCGTAGGGTCCACTGCAGCCTCTAAGTGGAATGCGGCGAATGGTTTGCCGCTCCATTGTCGTGAATACCCAGCCACAAATGGTTGGGCAAGATCATCTGGTTGGACTGAACCTCGATATCCTGCGCTTTCGGAGCGCTCTCTTTCAGCATACTGGGGTGAACAAAGCAAACATTCGGCCGGCAGCCGTACTTCTTCTGGTAATACGCCGCTGCCTGCTTGATCTTGCTGGTAAGATCTGTTTTTACGTCGTTATCGAACCACAACATCCCAGTTTTCATCATCTTCTCCTGTATCTTCCTCCGTTTCCGGTAGGGTATTTTCTGTTCCTACATCATTCCCGGCGGTCGCGTCGGGCGTCCGAAAGATCAGCCATTTCCCAGCTGCCAGCGTCGCAAATTCCTGTTGCGCTTGCAGCTTTTCTGCATCCAGCCCACCAAAAAGCGAAAGCCTCCGGGCTGCCTGGTTCGGCATGTGGCCGATCAAGCGGGTGCGGAAATGCCGCGTCCAGCGTCCCATCTCCAGGCAGTCCGCCGTCCTCAGCGCCGCCACCAGCCAGATCTTTGCTTCCATACCGCTGCGCAGGAGCAATTCGACGAGGTTGCGGATTTCGCCCCGTGCCGTTATCAGAAACTCAAGGCCGTCCACGACCACCAACAGGGGCGGGGCAGCCTGTTTGCGCTGCACCCGTTTTTCGATCAACCCAACCACCTGCTGCAGGTGCGTCTCCAGGATCTCATCCTCCGGCTCATAAACGCCAAGGCATTGCCCGGTCTCCAGTCCACTTTGTTCGATTTCAAAATAATCTTCTTTTTGGCTGGCTACCACGGTGAACAGCACCCGCTGTTCTGGATCGTGTGCGAGCGCGCTCTGGACCAGGATTTTCAACAGCATGGTCTTGCCGCAGCCTTCATCGCCGGTCACCAGGAGCGGACCGCCGCGCCGGTCGTTCAAATTCAGCAGTACCGGCAGGCCGTCTTCGCATACCCCCAGCGCAGCGGTCTGTTCAGGGATCTGCCTGAAGCGCTGATTAAATTCAGCCAGCGTCAACCGTCCCCTGTCCGAAGCCACAAACAGGCTACGCGGCAGCGTACTTGGCGGCTTTGGGCCGAAAGCAGGTGGCCGGATACCCAGCCGGGGTTTATCTTGAAAAAGAGATGATTTTAACATCCGATTTCCTCTTAATAGAATATATGTTCTATTTAGACCTATTGTAACACTTTTAAGGCCGGAGTCAAGAGGTCGTTTGTGGTGTTCAGACAAAAGTCCGGACAAAAAGGGGGAAAAGCATGATAAGAGTGACCAAACTCGATACGATATGGTCACCATAACTAATCTAATTCAGTTATATAGAACTGTTACAAGCTCAGGTGGCGGGGAAGGTTCACTTCTTCATCCTTCCCAGGTGAGCTTGCCTCAGGTTAAGTTGACCGAGGCTAGCGGACAAGCCCTGCAACTACGCATCCTCCCCGGGTGGACCGCGTCTATCGACAAGTACGCTACAAAGGTGAGGTGCCGGTCAACTTAATTGGCTTAAGGCGCACTAAGTTGCAAAATAGCCCGGCGATTCTCGCCTGTCATGGCGCATCATCAAACTGAAATTCGCATGATGGCTATACTTCTCTTTGAGAGGCAAGCGGTTCTGCGCTTACGCCATCCCGCTCAGGGATTTTGGCACTTCATCAAAAGCAGGTAAACGACACCATTTTCTTTGAATCGCTCATGATCATTTAATGACAAACGTAGGCCTTGGCGTTGGAAGCTGCCTTAGAGTGATTGTTGGGGTCGCGCCCGAACCAGGCGGGGGAACCAAACCGCCGCAGCCTGTCGCAACAATATCGGAGAGCAGGGAAGTTCTTGTTTGAGTATCTCCGTTGGCGTTTTGGATGACCACCTGATATTGAAACCATCCATCCCCCAGGTTCGCCAGGACATCACTCCCAAACTCCATTTCTGGGTTGACCGTAGCGCGGTAGAAGTCATTTCCCTGCGGGTTCATCGCCCTCGACGCCCAAGGTGTGATGCCATTAACCCCAGAGATTCGGAAGAAAAGCACAACTACAGAAATCCCTACCGGGTCAATTGCATTGACCTGGATGGTTACATCTTTTGGACTACAGCCGCTCCCATAAGTATAAACAACCGAGGTAGAATAACCAGTTACTGTAACCCGAGCCGGCGAGGCAGTCGGCGTGATCGCGACCGTCGCTTCGGGAATTGCGGTTGGCAGCGGCGCCATCAGGACTTGAATTTCCGTATCGGAATCGCCAGAGAATGAGAGAAGCAAAGGGTAGGCCATTTCTGGCAGCGATCCGCTGAATTGATAACCTGGTTTATCAACCTCAAGTTTGCATGGGTTCGGCGGATACTGATTTTCGAATAAAAACGCTCCATCGCTAGAAGTCAGAAAAGTCTGCGCTTCAAGGCAGTCGCTCAGAGTCACCAGAGTATTGGCCAACGGCGGCTCACCCACATCCAAACGACCATTGCTATTTTGATCCTCAAATACCAGCCCGGAGAGCCTGGCGCTTGGTTGAAGAGCAGGTTCGCCTGTGATGATCGCAACAGTGCTGGCAGGCGCGCTCCATACCCCGGCGTTATTCTGGCTCCGTACGGTAATCAAATACTCTCCTGGCATCGGTGGAATCCAATCATGCGTAAAAATCACCAACGACTGGCTGGAATTCGGGCTCTGAAAAATGTTCACATCGCCATTAACGGAAATTTCGAATTTGGAGACACCTCCCGTGTCGCTGCCGTGCGCAACCAATTGTACAGTCCCGAGCGGAAAGACGGAATTCGGCAAAGGGGCATCAAACCAAGCTTGAGGTCCGGAAGGAGCCCCTTGCTCTACATTGTTTTGAGCAGGAGAGCTGCAGGCAGAAAAAATCAAACTGACACACAGCAAAAACATCACCGTTCGCGCTTGTCTCATCATATCCTCCCTTTCCTTTATTCCGCGGGGGTAAAGTACAAAATCTCGAGTTTGAAATCATTCAAATTGGACATGCACCGTTGATTTTCTGCATTGCTATAGAAGTAGTATGCTAAATCTAACGAAGTTGGGTACAGGACAAATCCCCTATTCGTATCGGGCTTCTTGAACCAGGTTTGCACCGCGCTGGTGACATCGATTGAATAGTTGAAGGGCTTGATAGCAGTGTAAGGCGCAATATTGGCAGGATGATCCAGCATAGATTGGTCAAAACTAAAATGATTTGAAGGACTCCATCCTTTCCAGTCTACTTTTGAAATTCCCAGTCGGGTCGCGCATAAAGGTTTTTGGTTGGTCGCCACATACCCTTTGTCTTCTCCAAAATACACAGAATAATCGGTGGAACGATTGTGAAAGAGAAGGGTAGCTTTTTGAATAACAGCCAGCGGTTGGCTTAATTTCATCGCCGGGATGTCGAACAAAACTGCACCCGCGCTGCGGCTTTGCAACCCACAATCATCCGAGTTTACCTCAAGACCACCTACGACAACCTCGATGCCTAGGGGTTTCCATGGCCATGCCTGGCCCGTATCTTCACAGCCATCATAAATCCAATCATCGGCCGTTGTTAGCCAATCGATGGGCTGTAAGATAATTTTCTTAGGAGCGGGTAGCTGACCAGGACAATAACTGACCGGGGCAGAAAGAAGCTCACCAGCAGAAGGGTGATTCGCAAATGCTCTTACAGCATAACAGACCGATCCCCAAGAAAGTGGTATTGCCGTCACCATTTGCTTGGAATTTGCGATTGTCTTAACAGGTGTTGTGTTTTTCGTAATTGCATCAACCTTATAAATGTGGAAACCATCAATGTTGTTCCACCATTTACATTCTCCTGCCCAGCAAGCGCCAGGTTTCCACTCCCAAACCAGAGTGATGTATTGTTTTACCTTTGAATTGAGCAATTGGTCGCAAACCAACTGTCCCCCTACTGGAAACCCATGCGAAGCGCATTCAGCCGTGTTTTCTGGTTCTCGCAGCGCAAAAGGCGGCGGGACGACTAAATTCTTCAACTCAGCCGGCGACTCGCCGTCATCCTTCAATGGTTTAAGCGCCGGAATTCCTGCTGCATGAAAACCGCTGGCATCCAGAATGATCTCTTTTGGCGGCTGGTTTACATCAAAATTCGCCTGTCCTTGTCCCAAATACTTAAGCGCGCCGTCTGACCATCCCCAGCAGTCCAGAAGTATTTGTTGTGTGGCCGGTTTCTCTGCCCCAATTTCCAGGGGAATACCTTTTGAGATGTCATCAAACTTACCGAAAAAATCAAAATCTTCGGCGGGGATGCGCTGCCATTTGTTCCCTCCAAACCAATAGCAATACGTTTTGTCAACGTTTTCCTTTAGCACAAAGTTGATCTTGATGAGGTAAGTGGGTTCATTTTGCCCAGCAGCTGGACATTGCTCCGCATCTGCTGAATAACCTACGATCTGACTGAGCGCTTTCCCGCCAGCATTGTAAGCTTCTGCATAGTAAAGCGATTGCATACCCCCTGCGATAGGGGCTGGGTCTGCATAGAGAGTAGGGACTCCGTTGGTCCCGGCTCCCAGCACAGCAATCTTATTAAAACCGCTTTCCCCCGTTCTCCAGCGATAAAGAATAAAACCGCTTTGATTGTCTGAATGGGGGGTGACAAAAAGTTGCAGTTTACATTTTTCGTACTTCAGAGCCAGATCGGGCGCGTCTGGCGGGCTGGCAGGTTTTGCTGCCTGGAGAATATTTTTATTGAGCCAGAACCAGAACGGATCGGGGGGAGGTTGTGGAGGCTCTGGCTGCCCGCTGGGAGGATTCGGGGCGTTATTTTTTTTCCCGCCATCGCCTGAAGGTATTTTTACTTCTTGTTGCCCATCGAGGGGTTGCTTTGGGTCTAGCGCCGGGTTAGCCGCGGCGATGTCCTCGGCAGCGATCCCGTACTGGTCACCAATTACTTCAAGCGTCTGCCCCTTTATTGCCTTTATTTCTTGAACGCTCCGTGGGAGAACATTTAAGACAATGATCTGCGATTGTCCTGTCTGATCCTGTACATCACGGCCGCGTGCTACAAGTGTATGGATACCGGCTGTTTCAGCTTGCCAGGTCCACTGGAATTCACTGGCGTCGTCTGCACTTCCATAAAGCTGCCCGTCTGCCCATAGCTCCAGGTGAGTGATAGGGCGTGAACTGATCGCCTGCACACTGACCGGCACGGCGTTATCCAGCCGCGTCTCCAGACCATTTTCAGGAAAAACAATATCAACCAACACGGGCGACATTGGAGCCTGAACATCTGCCTCAGGTAGATTGCTCAGGAACCAGACACCGGCAGTTACTAAACCGATCAGCAATAACACAATTCCGGTTCCGCAACCAATCAACAAACCGCGCTTTTTTTTCATCTTATCCTCCTGCCCTTCTAGGATCACCCGACTTTCTTTTGGCAGTATGCAAAACATTTCCAACAAAACTTCAAAGAAGAAAAAAACTGTTCCAGTCGTGGTTCAGGCGCCAAGCCGCTTTCATATTAGCTTTTTGGGGCAAAAAGACGTCGTCAAGTTTTTTCGATAACCTTTCGACAATTTTTAAAGAGCATACCTATTGCCGGGTCAATGTTTAAAGTTTTGTGGGAGAAGGATTGCGGTTATGAAAATGTTTGGGCAATCGGCGGGTTTTTTCTTGAAAGAGCGGCGACGAGGGCCGCTAAAGCGAGCATTCCAAAAGGGTTTGAAGGGAAAACAAATTACGCTATAATCATACTAATATTACTTATTATACCTATTTCACCTTAAATAGCAACATGAAAAATATGAATTTCCATGCACCTGAAGAGTTTTTGCAAAATTCAAGCGGCCCATTGCTTGGGTAACCTCTTTTGATGGTTGTTGAGGTAACTTGAAGATGAAACGATACCGGTTGTTCGTCGCTTGGGTTGTTTTGGTTTTAGTTCAGCAGGCATGCAATCTGATAAATCTGGCAGCGTCGCAGCCAACAACCACAGCGACGCCGACCACCGCGCCCCCATCGCCTGCGCCTGTGACCGAACCGTCTTTCACTCCAGTAGAACATCGCATCGGCGTACGGGTTGTGGACGGCACTGGCGAGTTTTATGACCGGCTGACAGGCGAAAAGTTTATTCCGCGCGGCGCCAATTTCATCCGGTTAGATCCGCAGGAAAAAGCAGGCGCTGGCCAGGTGATCACTTTCTCAACCTTCAACCCTGGTTTTTACAATCATGACGAAGCCAGTCAGGTTCTGGGACAGATGCACATCGCTGGTTACAACGTCGTGCGGGTTTTCATCGAAAGCGAAGGCGTTAACGGACTGGGGGATGCTAATGGTCTCAATCCAGCGTTTATGGAAAACGTGGTGGATTTTCTGAGGCTGGCTCAAAAGAACGGAATTTACGTGATCTTTGTCAAGCAGTGGCTGCCCATCTCGCCTCGCTACGGCGAAATCATCGCACGACAATGCTGTGACACTTTCAATTTCGCCAATGCCATTTATCTTTCACCAGCAGGGGTAGAGGCTCATCGCTTGTTTTTTAAAGATCTTGTGCAGGCTTTACTACAGCGTCAGGCTCCACTGGACGCAGTTTTTTCGTATAACGTCAGCAACGAGCTCTACTTCGATGCTGATCAGCCTCCCCTCTCGTGGACTTCCGGCGCGGTTACGCTGGCGAACGGCAAGGTCTATGACATGGCAAACCCACAGGATAAGCAGCGCATGATGGATGACGCCCTGATCATAATCATTGACGCAGTTCGCCAAACCGTGCTAGAACTGGACCCAACCGCTCTGGTCAGCGTGGGCTTCTTTGCCCCGCAATCGCCGAACCCTACCCGTCCAGGGGATGCACGCCTGATCCGCACCTATTCTGCCATCTGGGGATCGACCGCTGACTATATTGATTTGCACGCTTACCCTGGCGGCGATCTGACATTGGCGCAACACATTGAAAATTATGAGGTCAACGGGATGCAGGTCAAACCCATCATCCTGGGGGAATTCGGCGCGTTCAAAAGCGCATTTCCTTCGATAGAGGGGGCCGCCCAGGCTTTGGTGGATTGGCAAGTGGAATCGTGCCGCTATGGATTCGATGGCTGGCTGCTGTGGACCTGGGATGATGACACCAATGGCGAAGTCATCCCAGGCACCGCAAGCGGCGGCCTGATCAACGATGCTCTTTCTCCCGTCAACCGCCCGGATCCTTGCGACTATGGCAGTTGGGAAAGAAAGAATCTGGCGCAGGGTGCCAACGTGCAGGCTTCAAACTGGCTACCAGATCAGCCGATGCAAAATGCTGTTGATGGGTTGGCTGGCACGCAGTGGGGCGCCGGCGCTGGCGCGCCGCAGTGGATCGAGATTGACCTGGGGACGCCAGCAAAAGTGAGCGAAATCCGCCTGCTTGTCGCGCAATACCCGGAAGGCAATACAATCCACTTTCTCAAGGTTCGCAGCGCCGTCAACCCTTTTATCGAAGCAGCGCGCTTCGAACAGGTAACGCGTGACGGAGATTGGCTGATTTTCAAGCCCCAATTTCCACTGGAGAATGTCCAGATCCTGCGCCTGGAGACGGCAGCCAGTCCTTCGTGGGTAGCATGGAAGGAGATCCAGGTGTACGGGGAAAAATAGTAATGATCATTGGTTTTTGATTGGGGACTTTTTAAAAGCCAATATTTGTATTCCTAAGATCATCTTCAGCAGGAAGGAAAGCCGGGCGCAAAACTTGTTTAGACCGCTTTCCAATTTGCGCACAAGTTGACATTGGCGTTGTGGTACTTATAATGGTAGCATATTATAGGGATGGGGGTATAGTTGGCGTCCCGTTCCATTAGAACAGCCTTTTTTAATTTAAGCACAAAATATCGCTTTCTTGGAGTGAGATGATGACGATTGAGAAATTGAATTGTCCCGCGTGTGGCGCTCCCCATCCAATCAATAAAGAGGAAGAATTTAGTGTTTGCTCGTTCTGTGCGTCACAGCTAAGAATAAGAAAATCTGAAACAGGCGCATCGAGCCTCGAGTTGGCAGAACTGAAAGCCGACCTGTTGGAAATTAAGATTGATCACCAATTGCCGGTCTTAGAAAAAGAATTTGAACAAAAGAAAGATCATTTGTTTAAATTGTTGCGAGAGGCTGAGGGGTTGTCTGTGGAACTTTCAGAAAAGCAACAGAAGGATATTCGTTCTAAACAGCGCAGAGCGGCGGTGTTCTTGCTGACTTTTGGATTCCTCTCTTTCCTAATCGTCATATTGACAACACCTGGTGTTTTTGGAAGCCTGCTTCTTGGGGGGTGTGGATTGTTTTTCATTGGGATGGGAATCTACGGATTGCTCCGAATTCCCAGTGAAGAGTCCTGGCAGAAAATTGGCCACCCAGAAACCGAGCTAAATTTACGCGAGAAAGAAGAGAATATTCGTTGGGAAAGCGAAAAAATCATAGAACTTGACGCCAGAATTTCTAAATTAAAAACACAACGGTCCCAATTAGGGGAAACAGCCACCCCCGAAAATTCGAAGAATTTACCGAATCAGAAATCAGGAGCATTAAATCCAGATTTATTTCCCTTTTATGAACTGGCGCAAGGCGCTAAACCCTGGTTGAAAAAGCGGTTTTAGAGCGGAAACCTAAACATCAAAGCATGCTGGGGGATATAGTAAAATTAGGTTGAAAGCTTCGGGGTGGTTTCAAGAATACAACAAATCAGGTGGCGAAAAAGTCAAGACCTGCCAGAATTCGCCTGGCTGTAATTATTATTTTCAGGCACATGAACAGAGAAAGGGTGGAGTTATGAATCCAGTCGTAATCGTTACCGATAGCAGCGCCTACTTGCCGGACGAAATCATCGCCGGTTACCCGGTGCGGGTTCTCCCGCTCACGGTGAACTGGGATGGACAATCCTATCGTGACGGTGTTGATATTAAAGCAACCGAATTTTATACCCGCCTTTCTACTTCTGAAAGCCTACCAACCACCAGCCAGGTTTCAACCGGCCAGTTTGAAGCGGCATTTGATGAGCTAGTGGCAGCCGGTTACGATGTACTCGCGCTGCCCATCTCCAGCGGAATATCCAGCACCTACCAATCCGCCGCCGCCCTTTTGAGCCGTTATCCCTCCGAGCGACTGACGGTTCTGGATACAAAGCTGGTTTCGATGGCATTGGGCTTTCAGGTTCTGGCGGCTGCACGCGCTGCCGCCAATGGGGCCGGCCTGGCCGAATGCAAACAAGCTGCTCTTCAGGCGTACGAGCAGATCGGCGTCTATTTCACAGTTGATACCCTCAAATACCTTGCTGCTGGCGGCCGGATTAACAGCGCAAAACGCCTGCTAGGATCAGCCCTCGACATTAAACCTATTCTGGAAATCCGGAATGGCAAAATCGAACTCGTGAGTAGCGTTATCTCGCGCCGGAAAGCAGTCGAACGCATGCTCATGCTGGTAGAAAAAGGAATCGGCAGGCGTTCGCCGGTGCGCATTTCTGTATTTCATGCTATGGCGTTGGAAACTGCGCAGGAAATTCTCGAAACAGCGCAAGCGCGTTTTTCTCCGATTGAAAGCATCTTGGCTGAAGTCAGCCCGGTGGTTGGCTCCCATACTGGCCCGGGCACAATAGCGATTGCTTTTCAAGCCGGGGAATGAGAAACGCAACTGACTACATTTATTCAATTATTCAATCTGCATTCGCCTGTATTGCTCATGGATTAAGCGCGTTGTAGAGGTACATTTTCTTGACAGGGGTTTAATGGGTGTGTTAGACTTAAAAAAGCTATGGTGTCCATCAATTTTCTTCCTCTGCATTGCACCCATTCCTGGAAGATTTCAAAACCCAGATCGGGCGGGTGAAAGCTGCAAGTACCCAGTAACTCTTTAAACCAACCCCCGCTGATCGCGGGGGTTGGTTTATTTACCACACGGAGAACGATCATGATCATCAAGATTTACGAACCCAAGCAGGCTCAAGAAACCATTTTGAAGCGCATTCCAACCGGAGACCTCCCGGCGCCCCAAACTGTGCTGGAGGGGATTAAACGTATTATGGGAGAGCCACTCTCGCCAAGCGAAGCGGTGGCGCGCATCCTGGCGGATGTTCGCGCTCGCGGCGATGAAGCCTTAAAAATGTGGAGTGAACGTCTGGACGGATTTCGTCCAGACAACTTTCGTGTTTCGAGGGAGGAAATTCTCCAGGCTTTGAACGCCGTGCCGGACGAACTGTTCCAAGCAATGGAAACAGCCGCCCTCCGGATAGAGGAATTTCACTGCCGGCAACCACTTAATCCCTGGCTTACACAGGAAATGGGTGGATCACTCGGACAACTGATTCGCCCCATGCGCAGGGTCGGGGTGTACGTTCCGGGCGGGAGCGCTCCGCTGCCATCTACCATTCTGATGTCCGCCATCCCGGCGCATGTCGCAGGAGTGAAAGAAGTCGTCATCGTCACCCCACCGCAACGCGAAACAGGTCGGGTCTCGCCTGTGACTTTGGCCGCGGCAGCCCTGGCAGAAGTTGAAGAGGTGTATGTTCTAGGAGGCGCCCAAGCCATTGCAGCGCTGGCTTTCGGCACCGAGAGCATCCCCGCTGTAGATAAGATTGTTGGACCGGGGAACCTGTTTGTTACCCTGGCAAAGCAACAGGTTTTTGGCACAGTCGGTATTGATGGGCTTGCCGGACCTACCGAAACGCTGATCGTCGCAGACGACACTGCCCGACCCGACTGGGTA
Organism: Anaerolineae bacterium; assembly: GCA_013178185.1. Taxonomy (GTDB): domain Bacteria; phylum Chloroflexota; class Anaerolineae; order Anaerolineales; family Anaerolineaceae; genus Ch132. Next base: position 146,515 of record JABLXC010000002.1, read on the forward strand.
GCCGCCGACCTTCTGGCTCAGGCCGAACATGATCCCCTGGCCGCTGCAATCCTTTTAACGCCTTCCCGGACACTGGCCGAGGCAGTACAGCAAGCGGTCGAAAAACGGGTGCAAGAACTGACCACTATGCCGGGGGGACGGGCGCAAATCCTACAGGCCTCGCTACCAGGGCGCAGTGGCATCGTGGTGACAGCCAGTCTAGAAGAAGCGATTGACCTTTCAAACGCCTATGGCCCGGAACACCTCAACCTGGTAACAGCAGATCCCTGCCAGTGGGTAGAACGAGTTACCTCAGCAGGGGGTGTGTTCGTCGGGGAACATTCTTATGAAGTTTTGGGCGATTACGCCGCGGGACCCAGCCATGTAATGCCAACTGGCGGCACGGCGCATTTTTCCTCGCCGCTTAACATCTGGGATTTCGTGCGCACCATCAGCCTGGTAGCGCTGGATCCGGAGACCGCCCGCCGGATCGGTAAAGATGCGGCGCAGATCGCGCGTTCCGAAGGGTTGATTTCGCACGCTCATGCAGCCGAGATCCGGCAAGAACCGGAATAAAAGAGCAAACCAGTGGGCGCTTAAAGGCTATACTTGTCAGGCAGAAGGTTGGATCGCCAAATCCAACTTCCACAAGACTGTGTCCACTGTACCGGCAAGGCGCCAGATTTAATCAATTTTTTGCTGTCTTCCAGACGGCAAGCACCGCCAGAAGCAATGACCAACAGCCAACTGAGGAAGTCCAGCGCAGCGACGTGGCGGCGAAAAATTAATCGTCCCGGAAGCATTCAGCCAGAGAGAGCGCAAAACAAAATCCTGCCAGACTGGCGTCAAAGCGACCTCAGGACAACGCAGCCAGAAGCAATCAGCAGCTCCGCAAGCTGGTCTGTCCCCGCCTTGGGCGAGGGATGTAAACGGTGCAGGCTTTCCATTTTGACGACAATTTCTGGGACGCTCAACTGGCGGCCAGCATCGCGGGAGGCATTGCGCACAAAGAGAGCATGTTGGGTACGATGACAGAGGGTAGCTTGCGTCTTTGCCTGGAGCGCTGGTGTGATATCCAGTACCAGGTCTGCAGGATCATCGCGGTTCATGATGCGCGGCTTGGGGTGAGCCGCAAAAGCAGCCTGAAATGTGTAGAGAAGCATGTGACCCGAAGTATTTTTTTTCAGCGCGGTTACAACCGCCTGATGGACGATCTTATGAGCCGGGTGGCCGTATTCTCCGTTGCTGCCGTGGGTCAAAACAACGTCCGGCTGAATTCGCCGGACCGCCTGAAGGATCTCATCTTCAAACTTCTCCAGTTTGTCGGTAAATGGGTAGAGAGTGTCGCCGGGTCCGACCGTGGGATCCACAAATCCCATAAATTCCAATTTTCCTCCACCCAAAGCCTGAACGGCGCAGGCCAATTCAGCGGCACGGACCGCGCCAAGCTGCTCGCGTTCACACAACGGCGGTTCGCCCACTTCTCCCCCTTCACCGCGCGTCGCGCAAAGGTAGTGGATTTGCGCTCCCTGGCGGCGCAGCAAAGCCAGCGTACCGCCGCACAACATCGTCTCATCGTCTGGGTGTGCAAAAATGACCAAAACTTTCATTCCAGTTCTAAATCCTTCCAGAGGAATATCAGCCCATCCTACCAGGCCAGTTTATAACCATGCCGGGTCACTCCTCCAAGCTTCGCAGGGGCAACTGCCCCAGATGAGCACCTCGACCACCGTTGGTAATCCAGAGAGCAGATCGCTCAGATCGAGGGTCTCATCGGTTTCTTGCGTAAGTGCAAGCAATGGGAGCAAACGGCTAGCTCCAGCCAGCGCGGCAAACGCCATCCGGTGTGGGCAGCAGACGGCTCTGCGTACAGGGCAAGCTGATCAATTGGCTGCGCCAGGAAGTACAGGCCAGACAGGAAAGCCGGCAAGGTAAACTCGACTCTGTACACCTCTTGGTAAATAGCAAACTTCTGCAAGTATAATACGTAGATAAGGTTGATAGCAAACTTGCATTACCCGGTAATCGTCAGAGGAGAAGAAATGAATATAGCCAGTTTATCCCAAATTATCGCAACCTTAGCCTGGCTGGCCGCAATTGGCGTGCTGGTTCTGGCAGTTGTACGTGCGGCGCGCAACCGGACACTCGCGAAAAGCGGTGTCCTCATCATGGTGTTTTTTCTAGTGGCGGTTCTATTGACCACCGTTAGTTCCGGTCTGGTATTCATCCAGCCAGAGGAGCGTGGGGTTGTGATTTCGGCAGTGGCGCCGAAAGGCTACCGGGAAGAGGCTCTCGAACCAGGGTTACGCTGGGTCATCCCTTTTGCCGAGACCGTCAAGCTGTATCCGATCTCGATGCAGACCTACACCATGTCCATTGCCGGGCAAGAGGGGCAAATCCAGGGCGACGATTCGATTGCAGCCCGAACGGCCGACGGACAGGAGATTTTTGTGGACGCTTCAGTGATCTACCAGATCAACCCGGCAGAGGTCGTAAAGGTGCACATCAACTGGCAGGATCGCTACACCTCTGACCTGGTGCGCGCCCAGGCGCGCGGCATTATCCGCGACGCAGTCTCACAGTTCGGCGTGGAAGAGGTGGTCAGCAGCAAACGTTTCGAGCTGGTTGAAATGATTCGGGAAAACATCGCAAAGAAATTATCCGAGAATGGGCTAATGATGCAAGATTTTGTGCTGCGTAACATCACCTTCTCGCCTGAATACGCCCAATCGGTAGAACAGAAACAGATCGCAGAGCAACAGGCGCAACAGGCCCGCTTTGTGATCGAGCAAAAGAAAGCTGAAGCCGACCAGGCGCGCGAAACCGCTAAGGGACAGAAAGACGCCGCCATCACAAAGGCAGAAGGCGAGGCTCAGGCGCGTCTGATTCAGGCGCAGGCTGAGGCAGAGGCGCTACAGAAGATTGCCGAAGCGCTCAAAGATCGCCCAGAATTGCTGACGTATCAGTATATTTCAAAGATCGGCCCGAACGTGCAAGTTATGTTGCTGCCAAACAATTCTCCCTTCCTGTTCCCATTGCCCACGGTAACACCAGGGGCAACCCTACCGGAATCCACGCCCGGCCAATAACCGCCTGTGAATTACCAAACCATCCTGCAGCAAATCATGCAGGATGGTTTTTTATAGGCATCCATAAAAGGCAGGAAACATCCAGTATAATTATTTTATATGAGCGGAACCCCTCCTTCACCCTCTGGTAAACAAATCCGGCTGACCAGCCTGTCCTCCTGCGCTGGCTGAGCATCTAAGCTGAGCGCGGAAGCGCTGGCGCACGTGCTGCGCCCGGTTGAAAACATCTTCCATTCAGAAGACTACCCCAATCTTCTGGTAGGTTTAGATTCGCCAGATGACGCCGCCGTCTGGAAGCTAAACGATCAGCAAGCTTTGATCATCACCACCGACTTTTTTACACCGGTGGTAGACGACCCCTACGATTACGGCGCAATTGCGGCTGCCAACAGCCTTTCGGATATCTATGCGATGGGGGGACAGCCCTTTCTGGCCTTGAATATAGCCGCACTGCCGCCCGACTTGCCGCACGAATTGCTTTCAGAGATCATCCGGGGCGGCGCTGAGAAGGCGCGCGAAGCTGGCGTGGTGATTGCCGGAGGACATACCGTTCAGGACAAAGAGCCCAAGTTCGGGTTGGTCGCGATTGGATTCGTGCACCCAGACCGTGTTCTCACCAAGGGAGGCGTCCAACCTGGCGACCGGCTGGCGCTTACCAAGCCCTTGGGGTTTGGGGTCACCACCACGGCGCTCAAGCGCGAAGCCGCCGAACCACAGGATGTCGCCGAAGTGGTCAACTGGATGACCCGGTTAAATCGCCAGGCGGCGGAGCTGGCCAGTGAATTTGGGTTGCGGGGCGCCACCGATATCACCGGCTTCAGCCTGCTCGGGCACGGCTGGGAGATGGCTTCTTCCAGCGGGGTGGGCTTCCGGCTGGTCTATGATCGTATTCCGTTCGTAAGCTGCGCCAGGAAATACGCCGAGGGATGGAACTTCCCAGGCGGCGCAGCCGACAACCGCCTGTACTTCCAAACCTTTGTTCGTTTCGCCAGTCACATAGACGAGATGGAACAGATGCTGTTGTTCGACCCCCAGACCAGCGGCGGGTTGCTGCTGGCCATCCCTCCCGAGAAGTTCAAAGCCTTCCAGGCGCGCGCCGCCCAGACCGGCCAGCCGCTTTGGGAAATCGGCGAGGCGGTCCCAGGAGAGGGAATCGAGGTCGTGTAAAGCTGCAGCGGGAACTTTCTTTACCATCAAGCCAATTCAGACCCAATTTCGCTGTGATACAATTTCGTTATGGCGTGTTCTTCTGAGCATCTTCAGGGTATCCTCGATACGCTGCCAGCAAAACCTGGTTGCTACTTGATGAAAGACTGCAACAACCAGGTGATCTACGTTGGCAAGGCGGTCAGCCTGCGCAACCGGGTGCGATCATATTTTCACAGCAGCGCCGAGCAAGATTACAAAACCAGGCAGCTGGTCAGAAATATCGCCGACATCGAATGGATCGTTGTGGCTTCCGAACTGGAAGCGCTGATCCTTGAGATGAACCTAATCAAGAAACATCGGCCGCGTTACAACATCCGCCTCAAAGACGACAAACGTTATCCTTATATCAAAGTTCATTGGGCAGATGCCTATCCTAAGGTGACCGTGACGCGACAGATGGTGAAGGACGGCTCGCGCTATTATGGTCCCTATACCAGCGTTTGGGCGGTTCACCAAACGTTGGATGTACTGCGGCGAATTTTCCCCTACCTGACCTGCGACCGCGAAATCACCGGTCAGGACGCTCGCCCGTGCCTTTATTATGACATAAAATTGTGCAGCGGCCCCTGTATCGGCGCCATCCAGCAGGCGGGGTACAGGCAGCTCATTGACGATCTGTGCCGTTTTCTGGAAGGGCGCACCGCCCCGATCATGTTGCGCTTGCAGCAGGAGATGGAAAAAGCCGCCGAAGACTTGCAGTTTGAAAAAGCCGCTGCTTTGCGCGACCAGATGCAAGCGATTGAAAAAGTGGTCGAGCGCCAGAAAGTGATCACCAACGAACAGGTGGACTCGGATGTCATCGCGATGGCGCGTTCCAATGGCGAAGCCTGTGTACAGGTTTTCTTCATCCGCAGCGGCAAGCTAATCGGGCGCGAATATTTCATCCTGGAAGGCACTGAGGACGAAGCTGATAGCGAAGTGGTCGCCGAGTTCATCAAACAGTTTTACGCTGAGGCGGCTATCGTACCCCCCGAAGTTCTGCTCCCCAACGACATCGAAGAAGCTCAAATCATCAAGCAATGGCTAAACAGCCGTCGCAGCGGCGATAAGGTGGAGCTGGTGGTGCCTCATAGCGGGCCGCCGCAAGAACTGGTGCAAATGGCCACCGAGAACGCCATCGAGACGCTCCAGGCACTGCGCTCTCAATGGCAGCAGGATACCAACCGGCAAAGCGAAGCGCTGGCAGAACTGCAAAAAGCACTTAATCTACCAGAACCGCCCAACCGGATCGAGTGTTATGATATTTCCAACACGCAGGGCACGTCGGCAGTGGGAAGCATGGTTGTTTTTGAACAGGGTGTTCCCAGCAAAAAATATTACCGCCGTTTCAACATCCAGACCGTCTCCGGCCCAGATGATTTTGCCAGCATGGAAGAGGTGTTAACCAGGCGGTTTCGCCGCTGGCAAGCCGCCCAGGAGGACCAGTCTCCGGGCAAGAAAACCGACCTGGCATTCTCGATCCTGCCGGATCTGCTGATCGTAGACGGCGGCAAAGGACAGCTTGGGCGGGCCATTCTGACACTGGAACGCTTCAACCTGATAGGACGGGTGGCGGTGGCAGGGTTGGCAAAACAAGAAGAGGTATTGTTCTTGCCCAACCGCAAAGATGCACTGGCGCTACCGCGCCATTCTCAGGGACTGTACCTATTGCAACGCATTCGCGATGAGGCGCACCGCTTTGCAATCACGGCACATCGCAACCGGCGCAGCCGCCAGGGGTTGGCTTCACGGCTGGATTCCATCGCGGGGATCGGCCCCGTGCGGCGGCGGTCGCTGCTGGCGCATTTTGGTTCGATTGAAGCCATCCGAGAAGCGGACCTGGAAGAACTGACCCGCGTTCGCGGGATCACGGAAGAGATCGCGCAGGCTTTAAAGTCGCAACTGGAGTGAGCCATGAAAAAAGACGCCTGGATTATTGACGATGACGATGAAATCCGCACTGCGCTCTCCATGATGTTAAAGATCATCGGTTACGAAGTGAAAACCTTCAGCGAAGCACGCGCCCCGGCGCGCGCCCTCCTCGATGGCCAGCATCCGGATATGCTGTTCATTGACATCAATATCCCACAGGTTAGCGGCTTGGAGTTGCTCAAATTCATCCGCCAACGCGACGCCTGGAAGCGCTTGCCCATCCTCATGGTCACATCCGAAAGCGACGAAATCATGGTGGAAGAAGCCATCCGGCTTGGCGCAGACGGGTACGTCTTCAAACCGGTCAATTTTGAGGAACTGACAAACGCCATCGAGATGGCTTTAAAACGAAGGGCGCTGCTGGCGAGCAAGGACTGAGCGCTTTAAGGAGCGAGAATTGGCTAGACTGATACAAAAATGGGAAGACTTACTCCTTACCCACTAGTCAACAGAAAACGTTCCCGCTGAAAACGATAATAAGTCTTCTCATTCACGCCTTCGTCAATCGTTTCTTACCAAATAGATTCAAGGGAGCATCTAACCAATAAACCTTTTCAGCTTCGAGCAAATCTTGCGTTGGATTGAGGTCAAACTTCCAATCAATGCGAGTCATAGATCTCTCGTAACAACTTGCAGGTTTCAGCCACTGCCAAATCGAAGATTGTCTTACCGGCTTCTCGATCCGCTCTGGACGGGTCGCCAAAAACTCCCTTGGTATTGTAATCAGAGGATAACCATCCGTAGGGGACAGGTTTATCAAATTCTGGAGGATAATAACCTTTGGGAAGCTGGCCAACAAGCTCAGGGTACAGATACAGCATCACAGAAGTCTCGACCACCCCAGCATGTCCATCCTTCTCCTCAAGCGTTGGAAAAACTTTAGCGAAAATGCGGTTAAAAAAGTCCGGGCTCCATATCTCCAGTGTGTAAACGCCCACCCGATACCTTTGGCGCAGTTCATAAGCAAGATCCTGCAACAAGTACGTATTCCCGCCATGACCGTTCAAGAAGACAAAACGACTGAATTTATGCTGAGCAAGGCTGTGAACAATATCTGTGGCCATGCCCAACAATGTCTCTTGTTTAAAAGATAAAGTGCCCACAAAATCCAGGTGTTCTGGGCTTTTTCCGATGGTCATCGTAGGGATAAATAGCCCGCGAAACTCCCTCCCCAACTCAAGGCGAGCCTGTTGCACGATGCCATCCAGGACAAACGTATCTGTACCGAGAGGAAGATGCGGGCCATGTTGTTCAAGCGAGCCGATCGGCCAGATCACCAGCCATTCGGTAGGATCCAGCTGAGCAACTTGGGCAGTGGATAGGTCTTGCAAAGATAGTGCTTTCGTCCTGCTCATTTTTACTCCTATTAGTTGATTTTTTCTTGTAATCTTTCCTAGACAGGGCTGAAAAATCTCCCTATGCCGAACCAGATATACAATACCAGCGAAACGACAAAAAACACCAAAAAAAATACAATCAACACCCAATCCAACCAACGCAGGATCGACTGGTGAATATAAGTGCGATCAGAATCGCCCGAAAAAGCCTTAGACTGGAGCACAACCTCTAATTGCTGCGATTTGACCATCGCGCCCAGGATAAGAGGGATTGCTACTTTTGAATATACACGCACGCGTTTAACCGGCCCCATTTTCTCCATGGCTAAGCCGCGCAACCGCTGCGCCTCAATAATGTTTTGTATCTCTTGGAATAAGAGCGGGAAAAACCGTAGCGTAGAGGAAAAGATAAAAGCAATCTTATATGGAATTCTTGAACGCACCATCCCTACAATCATATTGTCAACTTCTGTAGTAAAAATTCCTAGTGGGATGATCAGCGTTAAGCAAAGCGTTTTGAAGATGATATTAATACCATAGAAGAAGCCTTCCCATGACATTGTACCTCCCCCAATCAACCACCAATTTTTCGGGATGGCAAACATCGGTTTCAATTGTTGAATGCCTAAGACTGTTTTTACCTGATCAACATTAAAAAAACCATGGGTCAGCAACAAGATGACATAAAACGGGGACATAATCAATAAAACAGTGCGAATATACCCCCAGCGAACGCCAACCAGCAGGCAAGATACAATGATCAAAATAGCAAGTGTTGCCTCCATGATCGGATTTTCCCACACAAATGCAACGATCGAAATCACTGTCATCATCAATAACTTAGGACGAAAGTCAAGTTTTGTGAAGAAAGAGTCGCGCTCAACTGTTTGAAATTTCATCATCGCCATATCACACTTGCCTTTCCTTGATGACAACCCGATCTGACAACTCTTCCGGTGTCAGAAACGGGCATAGGTGCCCATTCAACTTTCCAAGTTCTTGAGAAAGCAAAACAGCCTGCGGTGGTGTCAGAAATGTGCTACCCAAAAGTTCAGTCTGATGATACACGTCACGTATGGGCCCATCCATCAGTATTGTGCCTTTTCCCATCACAATCACCCTCTCAGCATATTCCGGCATCAAATATAAATGGTGAGTAATGACGATGACTGTCTTACCCATCTTATGTAGCTGGCGGCTAAGATCAAGGATATAGCGAGCCCCTCGATAGTCCTGGCCGGTGGTCGGTTCATCGAAAATGATGATCTCTGGCTCCATTGCTAGGATCGCAGCAATCACAACGCGCGCTCGGTCTCCTTTTGGCAGGGAAAGGGGATGTCGATTCCGAAATTGAGTCAAGCCCATCGATTCCAGGCTGAATTCTGTACGTTCCTTAACGATTTCCGCGGGAAATTCAAGATTCTTCAGAGCAAATGAAATTTCTTCCTCAACAGTTGCATTGAAAATCTGGTAATCTGGGTTTTGGGCAATATAGCCGATCCGGCGCGCAAGATCCCCAACGGTATATTTTTCCAAATCTTTACCGGCAACCGTCACTGTACCAGAAGTTGGCGATAACAGATGCAGGAAGTGCTTGACAAGAGTGCTCTTGCCGGCTCCGTTTTGACCGATAATTAACACATACTCGCCCTCACAAATATCCAGAGAAATATTGCGCAGAGCCTCGGTGCCATCGTGATAAACATATTTAAGGTCTTTCACCGAAAAGAGCGGTGAGCCTGAATATTTGGGGGGTTCAGGCAGAGGAGAAGACAGGTCAAACTCCGCCATTTTTGCAATCTTCACAATCGCGTTCTTGCCTTCATCCAACCGTACCGGCACATCGGTAACCTTACAATTTGTTTTCTGATTGATGAGATAGAAAGTACTGGCTACCTGAGGCGGTCGCAAATCATTTCTGGTCAACAATTCAATATCAGAGTAAATTTCCTCCGGCTTTCCACAAGCAATCAACCTTCCATGCGAAAGGAAGGCCAGGCGGTCAACAAATTCGGCCATTTCCTCGGCCGCATGGCTCACCATCACAATCGTTTTGCCAAGATTCCGATTCAATTCACGCACCGTGGCAAAAACCTCTTCAGCGCCGACAGGATCTAGTTGGGAAGTAGGCTCATCCAGGACCAATAGATCCGGTTGGACAGCCAGGGCGGCAGCAATCGCCAGACGCTGTTTTTGCCCACCCGAGAGCTCTGCTGGATGTTTCAACTCGGTACCTTCCAAACGGACTGCTGCCAGTACCTCTGGAATACGCGCCAGGATCTCCTCACGATGGAATTTCAAATTTTCCATTGCAAATGCGATTTCATTCTGCACGGAAGTAGCTACGAGTTGCGTTTCAGGATCTTCAAATACTTCCCCGACATATCGGGCAAGTTTGCTAATGGGGTAGTGCAGTGTATCCAAACCGGCAATCTGGACGCTCCCATAGAAACGCCCGCCATAGAACTGGGGTACGATCCCATTCAGCGCAAGACATAGAGTGGTTTTACCGGCGCCGGTTGGACCGATCAATCCAAGAAATTCACCGCCGTAAATATCCAAGGATATCCTGTCCAAGACAAAATTTTCCGACCTCGGATACATGTACGAAATATTATCAATAACTGCGATTTTTTTTGCCATACCAGATTACCTTATGAAGGACATCGACTACATATACTTAGATTTGAATCGATGTCCTTCTAAGCATATGATTGTTTAGTAAATTGCGTGCTTTGGTTTTACAAGCCCAATCGCCCGTAAACCAGCGATCACGCCAGTGCCAATCACCGTCCCAATCAGGCAGCGGAACAAATGCTCAACCGGAAGAATTGGAATCAAGATATACCAGACTTCTTCAGGAAAGTTTAATACCCAATAGGCAATTGGAGATTGCACAGCATGATAGGCTCCAGCCACAATCCATGTACCAAGGAATAATCCCGCAGCAACCAGCCCCATATTCTTGCTTTTCAGCCACTTCCCAACCAGCACGCGAGTTGGCAGGATGAACAACAACGTACCCGACCAATCAATGAACGATTGTGCAAAGGCAGGCCACAGACCAACGCCATTAACGAGGATACCGCGTCCAACATAAAGAAGCCATGAAATCACCAGCACAACAGAAATAGGAATCCACCACCTTTTGCGCGGTCCATCAGTTACCATTGATCCGGCAGCCAAACCTGCAATAATTGCCCCCACAATGTTCATCACCGGTATACTTGCCGTATGCGGCGCCAGGAAGATTGCCAGAGCAGTGCCCACGACATTGGCAATTGCCCCGGCAATCGGACCCAGAATCCAGCCAACCAGCGGAAGGATACCTTGAGCCATTGGGAAGCTGCCGCCTGCAGCTACAACCACAGAGAATGGTATGAACGATAGCGCTAATACAACTGCCGCCAGGACAATAACATAAGCTACAGGAGCGCCGTCAACGCTTGCACCGCCCAGAAACTCAACTTTCCGTTCTTCACCACGATCAACAGACATTGGTTCCTCCTACTATAAAATGCTCACTAAGATTTTATTAATTTCCATCATAAACCTGGCACAACGAAAACAGCTCTTTGAATCTGATGATTTGTCTGTTCCATCCTCCTTTCTCAGGGCGTTGTTCCCGAATATGCGGGGGGTCTATGTTTTGTTTTATAAAATGCGGCTACATTTTGGGTCCGCTACCTGACGAATAGTTCAACAATCGTTACAAATCTGTTATTTGTTCCTCACATTGATTCACTGAACAATAATGACATGAAGCTCCCCCGGTCCATGCATCCCGATAATTTGTTCCATAGCGATGTCGGCCGTGCGACTCGGTCCTGAGATCGCGGTAATGCTGTTGGTTTTTCGGAAAACATCCATTTTATCTGCCGCCAGACCTTGCACCCATGTTTCAAAATCCAGAAGAATTTGATCCTCGCGAAAAATAGCAATATGCTTTTGAGGCAGCAAAGAGACCCTGCTGAGTTTTCCGCCTCCGTCAAATAAAATAATTGTGCCGGTGGATGCGAGGGCAACATCGGCCCCAGTTATTCCAATCTCAATGGAAGGATCTAATTCTTCCACCACCTTGATACGCTCTTTTTCCAATTCATTCGATAAACCCGGCAAGAGAATATGAGAAAAATCCCACGCCATGATCTTTTTTTCGTTTCCAATAATCTCAAGCACAATTCTTATCGCTTCGGAGGGATGATCCGGCCGGTAGATATGGACACCAAGCGCAACGGCTTCTTGAACAAACCGGACAAGGATAGCTTCACGAGTCGCGCCAGGCATGGGTGTCACATGCCGGTATTCCGAGAGAAGATTTTTATCGGGGGAGAGAAAAGAAGCTTCCCTCAAAGTTTTAAGTATCACCTGTCTGCTACTCATTGTTTTTTCCCCCTCTCTTCCCATATTGCATGGAAAGGCTTCTTTGCAAATTCTGGAAACTGGCGGTATTTCGTCCAGCCATTCAAAGGAGAAGGCAGTATTTTTTCGATAGCTAGCTTATTGAAAATCAAGGAGGCTGCTTTACCAGAAAAGGAATACAACGACTTGGAAGTCATCATACCCATCCAGGTTTTCATCACGAAATCCATAACACCAGCCGACAGGCCATTTTCTATTAGATCATTTCTAAGCGCCACTAACATAGCTGGTATGTCAATATCCACTGGACAGGCCGTTTTACAAGCGCCGCATAAACTGCTGGCGTATGGCAAAGGAGAAGCATTTTCCAGTCCATTCAGCAATGGGGTGATGATAGAACCGATAGGGCCAGGATAGACCCATCCGTAAGGATGTCCGCCGATCTGGTGATAGACAGGACAGGCATTCAAGCAAGCGCCGCAGCGGATACAGGCCAACACCTCGGCATACTTGGAAGCATAGATATTGCTGCGACCATTATCAACAAAGATCACATAGACACTTTCGGGGCCATCCGCCTCATCCGGCCGGCTAGGTCCATGGATCATGCTAGTATAGACAGTGATTTTCTGCCCTGTAGCACTGCGCGAAAGAGCTTGCGTCAGCGTAGCAAAGTCTTTAAGTGTAGCAACAACTTTTTCAATTCCAACCAAAGCGACATGAACGCGAGGCAGGGAGGTTACCATTCTCCCATTCCCCTCATTCGTTGCCAAGCAGAGTGTGCCGGTTTCTGCGATGACAAAGTTGCCGCCAGTAATACCCATATCCGCTTTTAGGAAGGCGTTCCGCAATATTTTGCGGGCATGCTGCGCAATTTGCCTTGAGTCATTCGTGAAAGGCATATCGGTTTTATCAATGAACAAATCGCGAATACTCTCTTTTGTTTTGTGCAGAACTGGAGTGACGATATGACTTGGCCACTCACCGTTGAGCTGCAAAATGTATTCGCCTAAATCCGTTTCCACAACGGATATATTGGACTTTTCCAGAGACTCATTAAGTCCAATTTCTTCTGTAAGCATACTCTTGCTCTTCACAACCTGGGCCACTTTATGATTGCTTGCAATTTCCAACACCTGCTGGCATGCTTCTTCACCATCTCTGGCCCATAAGACGCGCATACCGTTTTCTATCATGCGCTGTTCGGCTAACTCGAGAAAATAAGGAAGATCAGCCAGAACGCGCCGTTTCACAAAAGCAGCCTGCATGCGTATTTGCTCACCATGTTCGATACTGGTTTCTCCCATGGCTTTGAGGCGGCCTTCAAATGCTTTCCGGGTCGCTTTTTTTACAGCGGTTGATAAACCCTTATCCTGAATATTACGTTCAGATTGGCGGACGAAATGATTAGATTGGGTTTTCATTCTTTTTTATAGCACCAGCAAGGAAGTTGGCAATATGCTGAACTCTAACACCAGTATTGCGGCGAGCTAAACCACCATTAATATGAGCGATGCAGCTAATGTCTCCACACAATACTTGCCCAGGAGAAGCCAAGATCGAATCTAATTTTTCCTCCAGAATCGCCCCACTCAGATCAGCCATCTTAACACTGAAGACCCCCCCAAAACCACAGCAAATTTCTTCGCCTTCGAGCTCGATAACCTGTGCGTTTTCAACATTACTCACCAGGACACGAGAGGCTCTTTTCGATTCTGTGTGGCGAAGGCTGTGACAGGAATCATGGAAAGCGAAGGTTGCTTGTCCAGCCAAACGCGCTTTTAGGTTGGTAATCCCTAAGCCATCGACAAGATATTCAGTAAACTCCCAGGTTATGCCTGCCAGCCGCTCTGCCTCTGATAGATATTCAGGGTTATCTTTAAAAAGTTTTGGATAGATATCCCTTACCATAGCTGCACATGAACCTGAGGGGGTAACAATGACAGTAGAATCCTGGAATGCCCGAAGAAAGGTTTTAGCCACTTCTTTGGCTTCGTTCCAATACCCTGCGTTATAAGCCGGCTGCCCACAGCAAGTCTGTCCGGCCGGAAAATCCACCTCGACGCCCAAATACTCCAGGATATCAACGACCGCCATGCCTGTTTCGGGATACAGCATATCGCCCATGCAGGTGATAAAAAGAGAAACCTTTTTGCCCTTAGGTGAGGCGTGTTGCGGGACCTTCACTTTTCATTTTCCTGGTGCTTAGTTTTGATACTTCTTCACGCAAAATCCGTTGCAATCGCTGAGACGAATAATCAATATGGCGCTCCATAAATTCGCCCGCTTTCTGAGGGTCTTTCTCGGCAATTGCCTCAACGATACTTTGGTGCTGACCTACGAACAGATCAACAGGATTTTCTTCCTGATCTCCTGGTGGCGTTTTCCAGATCACATCGAAAACTTCCATCAACGAGGAAACCAGAACCGTCAGGACCTCATTGAAGAATGGATTTTTTGTGAGTTCTGCTATGCCGACATGCAAGTTAATGTCAGCCTTATGCGGGTCCTGACCCGTTCTAATGCTGGCAGTAGATTGTTGAAAGGTTTTCCATAATTGTGTTATATCGTCATCCGTGCAACGAGCAGCAGCTAATTTTGCAGCCTGCACTTCGATAGTTTTTCGCACTTCATACAAATGACCAACGTAATCCCGGTTCTTTATGATCATGCGCGTGAAAGAGACGGCCAGTTGATCTGGTTCTAAACCGCTGACAACAGCACCATGCCGTGGAGTGATCTCCACTAAACCCATTCCAGCCAGAACAGCCAACGCTTTTCTCGCCGATGTCCGACTGACGTGAAATTGTTCGCTCAATTCTCGCTCGGAAAGCAAGAGATCACCAGGCAGCAGTTCGCCTTTTTCAATTGAATTTTTAATCTCGTCGACAATGACTTCGTATTTTGGCTGTTCAGTCCTATGGATTAACATTGTTTTAATGGTCCTTATTGGTATTATAATGGGCATACCAGTAATTGTCAAGTTCTTTTCCTCAACAATTTTGTTGATTAAATTGGTTCGAAAATTACCAAAAATTGGCTGTACGAACCTACGGGTTCGTGATATAATCTCGCTTCGCGCTAGAAGGTCATGATGAGCAATTATTTATACTTTTGTAAGGAATGGCACCAATGAGCGAGTTATTAAAAGCAGTTGAACCCCCAGTCAATCCGAACATTCCGCAGCTCCGTCCTGGAGACGGCGTGAGCGTGCATGTAAAAATCAAAGAGGGCAACCGCGAACGCGTGCAGGAATTCAAAGGCACCGTTCTGTTCGTGCACGAAAACGGCGCCAACTCCACTTTCACCGTACGGCGACTGGCCAGCAATGGCATCGGCGTTGAACGCACCTTTTTAATGCGTTCGCCCCGTCTCGAAAAGGTGGTTGTGGACCGACACAGCAAAGTGCGCCGGGCGCGCCTTTACTTTTTGCGTGGCCGGACAGGCAAATCGGCCCGCCTCAAACAAAAATTCTAGAGCAAAGTTCGATCTTTTCTCCTTCTCCAGGGTGCATTCCACGCCGGATTGCACCCTTTTTTGTGTTTGAGCAGGAGAAAGCCAATCACTTATCGGGTATCTCCATATAGGCTACTTCCCACAAATGGCCGTCTGGATCTTCAAAACTGCGTATGTACATCCCACCCATTTCCTGAGTCGCGCTGGAAGGCTTTCCGCCCGATTGCAACGCCAGATCGGCTAACCTGTCCACTTCTCCACGACTGCTGACCGATAAGGAAATAATCACTTCTGTGCTTCTCCCGGTATCGGCTATCTCTTTGAGGGTGAACGTTTTGAAAAAATTCTCTACCAGCAACATCACGTAGATATGTTCATCCACCACCATCATAGCGGCGTTCTCATCGGTAAACTGTGGGTTAAAAGTAAAACCAAGCCGCTTGAAAAATGCAACAGAGCGGCTGGGATCTTTGACAGGCAAGTTGACAAAAATTTTTGTGGACATTTTTCTCCTTTTGAGGCACAGTTAGCTAGAACCGCAACAACCTAATGCTGCATACTCCACGCAGCAAGGTTCTCTTATCATAAACTACTGGTTGAGAACCAGATCATGTGACCGGCCTGGATAATATTATAACTATGTAGATCATTCATATCAATTTAAAAAATCCCCCAGAGATATAATTCTTATCCCCTAATTGAAGAAGGTATAATTGCGGGTGTATGCCTGAACCGGTCAAAAAAACCGATCCTTCGGCACCAGTTATTGGCGTCTTTGACTCTGGCGTCGGCGGGCTTTCTGTCTTGCGGGCCATCCGAGAACAGCTCCCAGCACAGAGTTTAATTTATTTTGCCGACCAGGCCCACGTGCCTTATGGCCCGCGTTCATTGGAAGAGGTACGCGCTTTCAGCGAGGAAATTACCCGCTTTCTGCTTGAACAGGGCGCCCGGCTGGTGGTGGTGGCTTGCAACACGGCTTCGGCTGCGGCGCTGCACTCCCTGCGGAGCAAGTTTCCGAGGATTCCCTTCGTGGGGATGGAACCAGCAGTCAAGCCCGCCGCCGAAGGAACGCAAACCGGTGTGGTGGGCGTTCTGGCGACGCCGGCCACCTTTCAGGGGGCGCTATACGCCTCGGTCGTTGAACGATTCGCCAACGGTGTCGTCATCCTGCAGGACACCTGCCCCGGCCTGGTACAGGAGATCGAAGCTGGCCGGATGACAGGTGAGCATACCCGCGCCATTCTGGAAAAAGCGCTACACCCGATGCTGGCGCAAGGCGTTGACACCATCGTGATGGGCTGCACCCATTACCCCTTTGTGATCCCGCGCATCGAGGAGATCATCCAGAATTACCCGGGCAACCGGCGCGTGCGGGTGATCGACCCGGCGCCGGCCATTGCCCGCCAGACTGGCAGAATGCTGCTAGCACACGGCCTGAACGCGGAGGAACACCCGGGCGCTGCGGTGCGATACATTACCAGCGGGCAGCCAGAAGCGTTCAAGCAGCTGCTGCCGGGCTTGATGGGCAGCGGCGGAGAGGTGGAAAAAGCTTTCTGGCGAGGCGGGCGGCTTCACCTGGCAGAAGAATAACAAGACCCTTCGCCTCATTTCGCCAATGACCCGCAAGCCAGATCACATTCTGGTATACTTACCACACGAAGCCCAAGGAGGGGCTGTATGGATGTCCGAGCTTGAGATTAATCTTGATCCCGTTTCGCATATCACCATCGACGCAATTGGAAAGCCAGGTGAGCGAGTATTTTATCTCCAAGGCGTGCAAGGCGAACGTTCGATCACTTTACTGGTAGAGAAGATCCAGGTACAAACCCTGGCGCTCGGCATTGAACAATTTCTCTCAGAAATTACCGAGCGCTATCCAGATAAGCAGGAAGCGTCCGGCGATTTCGACGAACTGCAAATGCACATTCACCCGCCGGTGGACCCGCTCTTCCGGGTGGGAGAACTTGGCCTGGGATATGACAGCGAAAGAGACCTGGTCGTCGTCATCGCCCGCGAAACGCTGACCGGAGACCAGTCGCCAGAAGATGTGCGCGTGGTCAATTACTGGTGCACACGCAACCAGGCGCTGGCTTTGGGACGCTGGGGATTGGAGGTTGCAAAACGTGGCCGCCCGATCTGCCCGTATTGCGGCCAGCCGATGGACCCCGAAGGGCATTTTTGCCCCAAGAAGAACGGGCATAAACACTAGGGCAGCGGTCAGGGGCTGAACAGCCTGAACCAATCCAAGATGACCAGCCCGGTTGAGAAAAATGCCATCCTGACGGCCTTGCAGAAAGGGAAAATTATCCTGCAAGGTCAGTTCCTTAACAGCTCGAACTATACTTTCTTGGGACTGCTGGAATATGAGGGTGTGCAAGCGCGCGTGGTGTATAAACCGGCGCGTGGCGAGCGACCGCTGTGGGATTTTCCGCCAGCGACATTAGCCCGCCGCGAAGCAGCAGCTTATCTCCTCAGCGAGGCGCTTGGCTGGGAGCTGGTACCCCCGACCGTTTACCGCCGCCAGCAAATGCCAGCCGGGGCGGGGTCCGTGCAACTGTTCATCGAACACGACCCCGAATACCATTATTTCAACTTCAAGCCAGCAGACCGCCAGCGGCTGCGGCCCGCCGTCCTGTTTGACCTGGTGGTCAACAACGCCGACCGGAAGGGCGGCCATATCCTCATTGACCCCAATGATCATCTCTGGTTGATCGACCACGGCGTCTGTTTTCACGAGGAAGACAAGCTGCGCACTGTCATCTGGGATTTCAGCGGCGAAGCAATCCCTGCCGGCTTGCGGGCGGACCTCCAGCGACTGCACCAGGAACTCGAAGCGGGCGGGGTTGTGCGCCAGCAGTTAACAGGGCTGTTGAGTCGGGCAGAAATCAGCGCATTGAAGGAGCGCTCTCTTCGTATCGCCGAAGCAGGGGTCTTTCCGATGCCAGATCAAATCCGTCGGCCATTTCCCTGGCCGCCGGTTTAAATCACAAGCAATTATCAGAGGAAGGTACGCAATGATCGAACAACGACTCGCACTGGTTGGTTTTGGAAACGTAGGACAGGCGCTTGCTCGCCTGTTGATGCGTAAAAAGGAACTGCTCGCCAGAGATTTTGGCCTTTCTTTTAAAGTGACGGGGATTGCCACAGGGCGCCATGGCATGGCAATCGATCCTGAGGGGCTGGATCTGACCCAGGCGCTGGAAGTAATGAAAAGCGGTGGTTCGTTGAACGAGCTTTCGCGCCGCGCTGCGCCAGGCAGTGTGATGGAATTCATCCAGGACTGCCCGGCGGATGTCCTTTTTGAAAACTCGCCGGTAAATGTGGAGAACGGCCAGCCGGCTGTGGATCACTTGAAAGCGGCGCTGGGGCGAGGCATGCACGCCATCACCGCCAATAAGGGTCCGGTGGTGCACGCCCACCGCGAACTGACCGCACTGGCCGCTGCCAAAAATTGCCGCTTCATGTATGAATCCACCGTCATGGACGGGGCACCGATATTCTCTCTATTTCGCGGGGCGCTGCCTGCGGCAGAGCTGCGCGGCTTTCGCGGTATTCTCAATTCTTGCACTAATCTACTGCTGGGTTTGATGGAGGAAGGAAAGGAATTCGACGAAGCCGTCAGGTATGCCCAGTCCATCGGCATCGCCGAGACCGACCCAAGCGGAGACATTGACGGCTGGGACGCTTCGATCAAAGTCGCAGCGCTGATTACTGTGATGATGGGCATACCATTCAAACCGCAGCAGGTAGATCGCCAGGGCATCCGCGCCGTGACCCCCCAAATGATCCGCGAAGCCCAACAGGCTGGAGAGCGCTGGAAGCTGGTCTGCACCGCCCACAGGGACGGCGACGAGGTCAAAGCGCGTGTCGCGCCAGAGCGTGTCTCGGCCGGTTCTCCGCTGTTCAGCATCAACGGAACCAGTTCCTTTGTCCAATTCGAGACAGATGTTCTGCCGGGGTTGGGGGTTGTGGAAAGCGACCCGGGGCCCGAAACCACCGCTTACGGTCTTTTAGCCGACTGGTTGAACGCTGTGCGAAACATGTAAGCGAGCGCGTTGCCGGGCATGAGCAGACCACCAGGCATCTTCCAAAAAGCAGGGGCATGGCTCAACCTGCGCTCCGGGCTGTTGATGGTGATCTTTACCGCCAGTTATCTGGCGGCTGCCATCGCTACGCTTCCGGCTTACGGCATGACCTGGGACGAGGGGCTGGGAAACTTCTTCTTCGGCGAGCGCTATCTGTTCTACCTGCTGACCTTTAACGGCAAGTACCTGGACTTCAAGGCTGACCTGGCTTCGCTGGCAGGTTACCCGTTGCACCTTTTTCTTTCACCGCTGCGGGACTTTCCGCACGAGTTCCCAGCTCTCTTCGATACCCTCTCGGCCGGAGCGATGCACCTGCTGGCTTACCGTCTCCGATGGCTGGATCCGGTGGATGCCTTCCACCTGCCGACCGTCCTGGCAACCGCGCTGTTGTTGCTGGCGCTTTACCGATTTGCCACCCCCCGCCTGGGCAAGACAGCCGCCTGGTTCGGGACGCTGCTGTTGGCTTTTGCACCACGCTTTTGGGCAGACCTGCACTTCAACGTGAAAGACATCCCTGAGATGGTATTCTTCTCGCTGACCATCCTGAGCTTTGCGGGCTGGTTAGAGCGCCCAACCTGCTGGAGGGCGCTGCAGACGGGGCTGGCGTTCGGTGCAGCGATCAGTATCAAGGCCAATGGCTGGTTTCTTCCAATTGTGCTGCTGGCGGGCCTGCTGCCGTGGAGCCTGCGCTGGCAGGACTGGCTGAGGCTGGCGCGGCATTTCTTGCAGCGCTCCGGCGATTACATCCTGATGGGGATAAGCGGGGCGGGCATCCTGCTGCTCTCGTGGCCTTACCTCTACGATAACCCGCTGCGGATCAAGAATTATCTGAATTACATCCTTTCACAGGGAGGTCGCAGCGGCGCCAATGCCTGGAGCTGGCAGCCGATCAAGATGGTCTCGGCAACGCTGCCTGAAATCCTGCTGATCTTCCTGCTGGCCGGCATCGGGATCACAGTTTACCGGGCGGCCGTCCAGCGTCGCGCCTTTCACCGCTTACTGCTGGCCTGGTGTCTGCTGCCGGTCCTGCGCATCTCGCTTCCGGGGATGGTGAACTTTGATGGCATACGGCATTTCGTAGAATTCTTACCGGCGGCCTGCCTGCTGGCAGGCGTTGGCATACAGGCGCTGATCGAACGAGCAGGGCGCGCCTCCCGGCTGGCGCAGGCCGGAAGTGCAGCAGCTCTGGCAGGCTGGCTGGCGCTCTCCACCCTGCTGGCCTGGCTGGGGTACGGGCCTTACCAGCACGTCTATTTCAACCACCTATGGGGCGGCCTGCCGGGGGCCGCGGCTCAGTTTGGGCAAGCAGAAGCAACCGATTATTGGGGGACAACCTACCGCGAGGGCATGAACTGGTTAAGCGCCGAGGCGCCGCCCGATGCAAGTATTTACGTCCCGGTCGCACGATGGCTGGTGCACCTGCCGTCCTCCCTGTGGCTGCGGGAAGACCTGCGGCTGTTCCCCGAAGACCAGACGCCCACGCCGGACGGCCTGGCTTCGCCCACTTACGTGATGTTCATCACCCGGCCAGAGGCCGAGAACGAGCTAACTCGCTTTTGCCAGGAAAACTTGCAACCCGTGTACCAGATCACAGCAGAAGGCGTTGCATTGCTAAAAATTTACCGGCTGGACCGGGCAGAAGGGAGCTGAGACATGGCCGCCGCCTTGCTGATCGGGCTTTACAGCCTGGGCTTGTGCACTCTTTACGGGCTGTTCGCCGTCTGGTTGACCGGCAAGGCAGCCGGTAAGGACTTTGCACCACCTCCGCTCACGACGGTATGGCTGGCCGGTTTGTGCGTCGTCAGCGCGCTGGCCTCTCTCCTTTCTCTGTTCATGCGCTTGGGGCTTGAAGCCAACCTGATCCTGCTGGCCGGCGCGGCGGCGATTGCAAGCTGGCTTTGGAAAACAGGCTACCTGAAATGGCAATGGCCGCCCCTCTCGCTGCACCCGCTTGCGGCGCTGGCGGGCCTGCTATGTTTACTGATCGTCCTGGAAATCGGCACTCAGCGAGCCAATAATCCAGATACGGGCATTTACCACGCCCAGGCCATCCGCTGGATCGAGACTTACCCGGTCGTCCCCGGCCTGGGAAACCTGCACACCCGTTTCGCTTACAACTCAACCTGGCTGGTCGCCAATGCCCTCTTCAGTTTTGCGTTCACCGGCTTACGCTCCTTTCACCTGCTACCGGGCGTCTTCTACCTGGTCTTTTTGTGGGATCTGATCGGGGGGGTAAACCGCCTTCTCAAAGGCGGAGGCCACTCCAGCGATATCTTTCAACTCATGTTGCTGCCGACTGCGATCTACACGCAGGGCAACGCGTTCTCTTCCCCTGGCACCGACTTTCCCGCGATCCTGCTAACCTGGATGATGACGGTGGAATGGATGCGCTGGATGGAGGAAGAGTCGCGGCGCTGCTCCTTCAGGCCTTATCTGCTGGCGCTGCTGGCTGCCAGCGCGCTGACGGTCAAACTTTCTACGGCGCCGCTGTTGCTGCTGGCTGCCGGGGCGGCCGTGCGGATCGCCGTTAGAAAGGAGTGGAAGGGGCTGCTGGCGATGGCGGCGCTTGGGGTACTGGCGCTGTTGCCCTGGGTCGCCCGCAACGTTGCTCTCTCCGGTTACCCGATCTTCCCCGAATCATCAATTGACCTTTTTTCAGTGGATTGGAAAATCCCGCCGGATATCGCCACCGCCGAAAAGGAGTCGATCGAGAGCTGGGCAAAGATCCCGCGCCTGGAGGTGGCAACCGTCCAGGCCATGCCGCTGCGGGAATGGGCTACCACCTGGTACTTCAACCAGACCGCCAACCGCAAAGCGATGCTTTGGGGGATCCCGGTTTTGCTGGCGGGCTTTTTGCTTTTTTCGCTTCTCTTTCCTGCGCGCGGCAGGGCACTCCTGATGCGCCTATGGCCGTACAAACTGGCTTATGCAACTGCGCTGCTGGGGGTGGTCTTCTGGTTTTTGAACGCGCCCAGCTTCCGGTTTGGGATCGGTTGGGTGACCACGGCGCTGCTGCTGGCGCTATTGCCCTGGGCGCTGCTGGCGGCAGGCTGGTTCAAACGCCCCGCGCTGATGTGGCGGGGAGCGGCGGTGATTATCCTGGCTTACCTGGCATTGATGGTAGCGCAATCCTTCCAGGCCGAAACCTTTGCGCAACGGCTGCTCTACCCGGACGATTATATCCGCCTGCCCACCCATCCCTGCGAGTTCAGCGGTTTCACGGTGATGTGCGCCGATTTTTACCAGGAGTGCTGGTACGACCCCTTCCCTTGCGTACCAGGGGGCAACCCGCAAGTGGAGATGCGGGGCGAGACTTTCCGCCAGGGGTTCCGCTGGATCCAATAATCAGGTAGCGGGAAGGGGTTATTGCGCCAATTGCAAATGACCGATGGCATAGAAGCCGTCGCCGCGCAGCGGGTAGACACGCAACCGGTCAAAACCGCCAGAAACAGCCTGAGGCGGAACACTCAAGGTATAGAGCGTCAGCCCTTCTGAAAGGTTTAGCCCTGCCACGGTTTGCGAAGCGACCTCGGCGTCTTGGAGGCGGTACACAATGGCGTAATCGTCGTTGTTGTCCAGCGTGAGCTGCACCGAAGCAGCGTGAGAAACCCCGCCCAGCGCGATCTCCAGGCCGTTATCGCCGAACTTGACCACCCCTGGGCTGTCGCTGGGCGTCCCTTGCGGCTTGGGGATGGCAAGGTCCGCCAGCTTGACCCGCTCCATCTCGTAATACCGGTAAAGGTCCTGGTCAATCAGGGCATCATAATGCCCGGTATTCAAACGCCAGATCTCGACCAGCCGCCGGGGATCGAAGAGTTCCCCCCGGATGATCAGCGAAAGTTTTTGGTAATAGGATCCCAGCTTGGCATCCTCAAAACGGTCTTCGCCGGATTGGAGCGTCTCCAGATAGCCACGCGGCAACGGGCGGTAGAAATGCCCGATGCGCCAATTTTTGCTGTAGAGCGCCGGCAGGCGAGCCAGCAGCGGGTCTGAGAGGGCGTAACGATCCACGATATGCACCGGCGGACCGGCAAAATAGCCGAACACGCCGATATTGATGTGCGTCCGCACGCGCTGAGAAGGATCCTCCAGCGCAGCCTGGCGAGCATCAAGCCCCCAACGGCGGTAGTAATGATCCGGCATCTCGCCGCCTTTCAGCCCGCGCAGCAGGCCGGTGTAAACGTAATAACACAAACGCTCGTCGGCAATGCCATGCGCATCGGTCGGGCAGCGCTCTGGCTCGCGTTGAATTTCGAGCGTGAGCACGCGGTAGGTTGGTAGCGGAGAAAGCAGCCCCAGGACCACCAGCGCGGCCGCAACCAGGAGGGCTTGCTTCCAGCGGGCACCTTTTGAAACCACCGCGCCACCCAGCAGGAAAGCGCAAAGAAGCAAGGGAGCCGAAAAGAAACGCCCGCCCATGAAATCGCCACCGATTTTAAGGATATAGCCCAGGTACAACAAGACGCCAACCGAGAGAAAAAGGCCGCGCCGCTTTCGATCGCAAATCCCTGCCAGCACGCCACCCACAAGCGTGACCAGCGTAACGGGGTCGCGCTGTGCCAGGTCTGCAAAGGCATATCCCCCCTGTCGGAGCAGTTCCAGCGAGGGGATGCCGGTATTCAGCTTGGCATAGAAGGTATTGGGAAAAGGAAAGCCATAATAAAGTAGCGAGAACGCCTCCCAGGCAACCAGCGGGAATTGCCCGGCCAGCAGCGGCAGCAATCCGCGCCGCCGTTGCGCAAACCAGGCGGAAGCCAGCGCCGGGAGGACCAACAGCCCGGCATCCAGCCTGTTAAGCATCACCAGCGAAGCGGCAAGCGAGAGCAGGAAGAGATCCACCTGCTGAAGCGGCCTGGCAAGGTAAATCGCCAGAAAGAGGAGGAGCAAGAGGTGCGTCAGGGGATTTTCCAGGCCGGAGGTAGCGTAATCTACATAAGCGGCAGAAAACGCCAGCGGGATCAGGCCAAACGCGGCAACCCAGGGCGAAGGGGAGATTTTGATAAAAAGCAAAACTGCTGCCGCCGAGACCGCCAGCGAAAGAAAGATGCTGCTGAAGTAGATTTCTCGCGTGAAAAAGACGACTGCGCTCAGCAGGAACATCCAGAGCGGGTGGGTGTACGCTTGAACGCGTTCATCCACATTCCAGGTAAGCCCGTATCCCTGGATAAAATTATCCACGGTACGGAAGGTAATATAGGCGTCATCGCTCAACCAGGCGCGTCGGAAGGCGAAGAGCAGAAACAGCAGAGCGATCGTGCCAACAGCCAGCCAGGCGAGGGCGGTTTTCGTGATTTTCTTCTCAGCCGATCCCCCAGCCCCTTTCGCTAGTTTGGGAAGGGGATGAATTTGGGGATTTGGCACTATGCGCCACCAAATCCCCGTGAAACCCATCATGGCTGGAATATGAAATCCGATTTTAGAATTTATAGAACCCCTATCGAAAGTCATGCAGCGCTCCTGTGATGCCTTGACGGCTGGATTATAACGTAAAAAGCGTGCCCTTCTCGCTGCGGTCGGGGATGCAAAGATCGCGACGGGAAATTCGTTTTTTGGAAAAGAGAAAAGGAACGGAGGGGCGCGCTGCGGATGGGGAAGGGCAGGGCGATTGGAACCAGAAAGGAATGGAATGAATAGAGGCATGGGGAAGCGGGAGCTGGGAGAGAGAGAAGGGGGCATGATGCGGTTATACAGCGAGTGGGGAGTGAATACAAGCTATCAAAATTAACAGGTTAACCACTCAGTTTTAAGGGGTTTTGAGATGTGATGGCAGGGGTTGGGAAGGCGGCGTCTCGGCCGCGAAGCGCCCTGGAGTGCTCTCTTTCAGGGTCGGTGTGCCCAAACCCATTAACAGGCGAGGCGAGGCCGGGTTGGCGGTGGGGGTGGGGGTTGACGTGACCGTCTCGGCCGCAGTTAGGGTGGGGGTAGGGATTTCCGTCGGTGTCGGTGTTGGGGTCGCGCAGCACCCTGGAACGCTCTCTTCCAGGGTGGCTTCCTCCTGAGCGGCCCGGCGCGCTGCGAGGCGAAGGCGTTCAGGTAGATCATCCCTAACTATCGCTGTCGAGGTCTTCCACCGCTCCGAAACCCACCACCCTCACCCGGCGGGCGTCGTTGTTGATCCCGCTCACCGTCTCCTTCAAGACGTTGTCGATCCACAAGGTGAGGTCGCGGTCATTTATGCGCGGGCAGCCGGCGGCGGTAAGGTGGATTCCCGCCGCTTTTCTCGCATAGCATTTTTTGAAAATATGAGGTATGCTTAATACTGTCTGGCGGGATTGGCTTACCTACCAGACCAGGTCAGGTGAAGCCGGTCCGGCTAGATCTGTTCATCATTCACGAATTCACATTTCCCCGGACTCCAGGAGGTTGCTGTGATCAAAGATACCCTGAAAGAAGCTGAAACCCGCATGAAAGGCGCGATCCAGGTTCTGGAAGATGACCTGGCAGGGATTCGCACCGGCCGGGCCTCGCCGGTCTTGCTGGAGCGCTTGCAGGTCGAGTACTACGGCATGCCCACCCCGTTGGTTCAGCTTGCTTCCATCAGCGTCCCCGAACCCCGCCAGCTTCTCGTCCGGCCTTTTGACGCCGCCACGCTCAAGACCATCGAGCGCGCTATTCTGGCTTCGGACCTTGGCCTTACGCCCAATAACGATGGCAAGGTGATCCGCCTTAACTTGCCCCCCCTGACGGAAGAGCGCCGCCGCGACTTGGTTAAGGTGGTCAACAACCGCACCGAAGAGGCCCGCGTGGCCGTGCGCAACGTCCGCCGCGACCTGCTGCGCGATCTACGCGAGTTTCAGCAGGAGAAGCTGATCTCAGAAGATGATCTGAAAACCGGCGAAGAGGAACTGCAAAAATTGACCGACCAGATGATCAAGCAGGTGGATGCGGTGGCGGAACGAAAACAGAAAGAGATCATGGAGGTTTGACCCTTCGCGATTATGGCACAAGAAAAAACATATAAGCCGCTTTCAAAAATTCCTACGCATGTCGCCGTCATCATGGACGGCAACGGGCGCTGGGCGCGCGCCCGCGGTCTGCCGCGCCTGGCCGGACACCGCGCCGGCACGGAGAACTTACGGCGCGTCATCACCGCCTGTGTGGAATTTGGCATCCAATATCTCACCATTTATGCTTTTTCCACCGAAAACTGGGAGCGTCCGCAAGAAGAAGTCTCTGGCCTGATGTCTATCGTGGAAGATGTCATTGACCGTGAGCTGGATGAACTGCACCGCCAGGGCGTTCAGCTCCGGCACATTGGCCGTCTTGAACGCCTGAACCCGCAATTGCAGAGTAAGGTTCTCGCAGCCATCGAGAAGACCAAAAACAATACCCGGTTAATTCTTGCCATTGCGTTCAATTACGGCGGGCGCGATGAAATTGCCTGTGCAATCCGTCACATGATCTCCGATGGCGTCAAACCCGAAGACGTGACCGATGAATTGATCGGGAAATATCTTTTTACCCATGGCATCCCCGACCCCGATATCATCGTGCGCACTTCTGGCGAAATGCGCATCAGCAACTTTCTCATCTGGCAAGCCGCTTACGCAGAATGGTACGTTACCCCGACCTTATGGCCGGATTTTGACAAAGATGAACTATACAAGGCACTGGTTGAATACGCTCAGCGCGAGCGTCGCTATGGCCGCGTCCTTGAGACTTCGGAGTGCGTACCGGATGTTGGTAAAACGCCTGCTGGTCGTTAATCTTCTTATCCCTGCTCTTGTTCTTCTGATTGTTCTGGGGGGCTGGCCGTACACCCTGCTGATACTATTTGCCCTGGTTTGGGCTGCTTGGGAATACTGGCGTATCTTTCATGACGGTGGATATTCGCCCGCACTGGCAGTGTTGGCCGCCGGCGTTATTTCGCTGGTGTTGGGACGCGTCTTTTGGAACTTCCAATATTCCGATATCATCCTCAGCGTCTTCGTACTCGTTGCCATGGCAGCGCATGTTCTCAGGTATGAGCGCGGCCAGCCGCAGGCCGCCGCTGATCTTGGCATCACGTTAGGCGGCATTCTCTACCTCGGCTGGCTTGGATCGTACCTCATCTCGCTGCGCAATCTTCCGAACGGGATATGGTGGACGCTGCTGGTGCTACCTTCTGTCTGGCTGGCCGACAGCGGGGCTTTTCTGTTTGGGCGTCGTTTTGGCAGGCATCCCCTTGCCCCCAGGGTCAGTCCAAGCAAGACCTGGGAAGGATATCTCGGCGGTATTTTGTTTGGCGTGGCCGGCACCGTATTGCTGGCCTGGCTCTGGCAACTCAGAGCGGCGGAGGTCACGCCAGTAAAAGGTTTGGTCATTGGTCTGACGCTTGCAGTTCTCACGCCCCTAGGCGACCTGGGCGAGAGCATGATCAAGCGCCAGTTTGGTCTCAAAGATTCTGGCAACGTTCTACCCGGTCACGGCGGCATCATGGACCGCATCGATTCCTGGTTGTGGGCGGCAGTGATCGGGTATTATCTCGTCATTGGGTTGGGGTAACTACCGCTGGCAAACCAGCGGTAGATCAGCATACAATTCAGGAGCGAAGATATGGAACATTTTACAAGGCCTACTCGTAATCTTGCGTTGGAGCTCGTACGGGTGACGGAAGCGGCGGCTCTGGCTGCGGGCCGTTATATGGGGCGCGGCGATAAAATCGCCGCCGACCAGGCGGCGGTCAATGCCATGCGTCTCGTGCTGAATTCAGTCCAAATGGATGGCATCATCATCATTGGCGAGGGCGAGAAAGATGAAGCTCCGATGCTGTATAACGGCGAGCGGCTGGGCACCGGTGAAGAACCGGAGGTTGATATTGCTATAGATCCTATTGACGGCACCCGCCCTCTGGCGTTCGGTTTACCGGGCGCCATCTCGACCGTGGCACTGGCGCCGCGTGGCAGTATGTTCAACCCAGGTCCCATCGTGTATATGCACAAGATTGCGGTCGGTCCGAGCGCTCGAGGCGCCATTGATATCAACGCCCCGGTTGGCGTCAATCTCCACAATATCGCCCGCGCCAAAGGGGTGGATATAGATGACCTGGTGGTGGTCATTTTGGATCGTCCCCGCCATGAGCAATTGATTGCTGATGTCCGGCGCTGTGGCGCCCGCATCAGTCTGATCCATGATGGCGATGTCGCTGGCGCGCTGATGACAGCCGACCCCGACTCGAACATTGACGTTCTGATGGGCATTGGCGGCACTCCTGAGGGCGTTCTGGCAGCCTGCGCCTTGCGCGCAGCAGGCGGCGAGATGCAAGGAAAGCTCTTTGCCCGCAACGAAGACGAATACAAACGCGGCAGAGACGCTGGCTACGATTTTGACAAGGTGTTGATGATCGAGGATCTGGTTTCTTCTGACGACGTTTTCTTTGCGGCTACCGGGTTGACCGGCGGCCAACTGCTTAAGGGCGTAACTTATTTTGCCGACGGCGCCCGCACCGAAAGCCTGGTAATGCGCGGCCTTACCGGTACGGTTCGTCGTATCATGGCCACCCACAGCCTGAAAAAGCTGGATGTCGTCAGTTCGATTCAATATTGATCGTGCGGCAAGGTGGGGCACCTAAAAGAGGGTGCCCCACTCCTTTTGGTCTGTTCATACAAATAACCGGATCAATTTTTCGGTCAGGCCCACCGCTTCTTCTAATTTTTCCGGGCTGATCCATCCCAGGTTATCATCTGGCGTGTGCGCAAAGTCCAGGTTCAGCAAGCCGCCCTGGCTGATCGCCAGGGTGGGAATGCCGCGCGGGTAGAACCAGGAATGGTCGCTGGCGGGCCAGGGTTCGGTCTGCATGGCGCCAGGGAATTGCCGGATGACTGCCCTGGCGGCTTGCTCGATCGCGGCCGGAACTTCGAAAAAGGCCACCGTGGTTGTTTTGAGGGCATGACCGATTCCATCCAGGTTGATGGCGGCCAGAATATCCTCAGCGGGCTGGTCAAAGCGGTTGATATAAGCCTGATCAACCGTCATGCTGTACTCCTCACCGCCGAAGAACACCAGTTCGACCGGCGGCGCGGGCTGGCTCTCCGCCAGGCTTTCGGCCAGCGCCAACAGCAAGCCTACACCGCTGGCGTTATCCCACGCGCCGGGGGTGTCGATTTTTGTGTCGTAGTGCGCGCACAGCACGATCCGCCTTCCGGCGGTGAGCGGGCGGCGCGCGATCAGGTTCTTTGCCTGCCCGGCTTTGCTCTGGCTGCGAATTTGCAGGTGCGCGGTCTGCCCGGCTGACCGGATCAACCGCAATCCCTCCTCAGCCAGTACTGTGACCGAAGGGATGGTGAACTGGTAGTCTTCGATCAGCGCCCAGCGCCTGTGCAGTTGCGGATGAACGGTGATGATGGCAGGTGGACGTTTTTCTTCTAATATTTGAACAACCCGCTGGTCGTCTTCACTGGCGTAGAAAGCTTCTTTTGCGGCCAGTGGTTCACGCGCCAGGTGGCCATAAAGCACGGGGATCTGATGGGTGAGATCGGCTGCTTCCAGTTCGGCCAGTGTTCCAAGCGGAATGAGAGGCGCTGCCGTCTGGCAGGGAGGCGAGAAGACATTCGGGATGGCTTCGATAAGCCTGCCGCCGATTTCTAAGCGGGTTTCTTCTGCGAACCAGTATGGGAATTCAATGGATTGGACCTCTACGGCAAACCCGCATTTTGCCAAAATTTCGCTGATATAGTTACCGGCAGCATGGTAGCCCGGTGTGGCGATCATGCGGCAGCCGATTTCTCCTGCCAGGTGTTGGACATATTCATAAGCTCTCTTGCCAAAATTTTTCATGGATGATCCCTGTTCTGATGAGTGAATAATGGGGCAGCGACATTTGCGCCCGCCGGTTTTGCGCTGCTTCCCAGAAGGCCGGGGATGCGTGGGCACGAAGGACTTCTCTCAACCCTTTCCGATTATACCGGGATCGAGAAGATTGTTTCACCGGGTTAAGACAAAAGTTCAGACGCTATTTCTTCCACCCTCCTCTAACTACCCCTTGTCAGTGGGTGGAAGTTTTAACTGAGGTTAAAAAAATAATCCCCTCCCAACTGGGAAGTAGGCTGGGGTAGGTTGTTTGAACTCTCGTCCGAACATCAGTATCAAGAAACGAAAACAGCCCTCTTTCCGAGGGCTGTTCGTTCAGGTCATCGTTACCGGATGGCGTAGGTGATGTCGGCGTTTACCGTCAGGATCAATTGTCCGGCTGAGACTGGGGCTTGAGAAGCTGCGTAAGATCCGCCCAAACCTTTACCTTCGAAGACGGGTACCGGGGCGCCGGCCGAGTAGGTATTGACTGAGAGGATATCGCCAAGTTGGACGGCGGCTGCTTCGGCGATTTGCTGGGCGGTGTCTTTTGCATCCTCGATAGCTGCCTTGCGTGCTTCGATCATAGCCGTCTTCTTATCGGTGACATCGAACTGGATGCTGTTGATGTTGTTGGCGCCAGCTTTGACCACCGCATCGAGCATTTCGCCCAGTTTGCTCAGGTCGCGGATGGTTACGACGACAACGTTATCCACGACATAATCGGTCTGTGTAATCTCACCGGTTGGCCCATATTGAGGCTGCGGGTAGACATTGAACGCGCTGGTCTGAATATCCTTCTGGTCTACGCCCATATCGGTCAGCACTTTAGAAATGGACTGCGCCTGGGCATTATTTTCACGTAGCGCCACACCCACATCTTCAGCGCGGCTTTGGACGCCAATGTTAATGTAAGCCAGGTCAGGTACCAGGTACACGATGCCGGTGCCGGAAGCGGAGAGTGAGCGGGTGGGCGCTTCTTTCGCCGCAGGGGCTGCAGCAGCGCCGGTGCAGGCTGCCAGGCCAAACGCCAGCATGAGACTGATGACAACAAATATGTATTTACGAGAGATCATTCTTTGCTCCTTGGTGAGATAGGTTTTATCCTTTATACAACAGACGATGGGAACAGAAAAAAGTTCCGCCGTTGATGCTTGAAAATCTATTCTGGCTGTGATAATATCATATTGTTCCTCCTGCCGGTTGCCCCCCTCAACCGGTGGGGGGAACATTTTTTATATACACCCTTGACATTTATTTATCATGGCATATAATAATTTAGAAGAATTAGATAGATATTAGGAGAATTCATGTTAACGTGCATGTGTCTGGGGCGGGGTATGTAGTCACCGCCCTGTAAGATAGAAAAATTTTGGCCAACCAGCAGGGCCGTGGTCTGCAGCCTCGCACAACGATCTTTGTAGCGCTGCCGCCATTTTGGGCAATGTGTCTGGTTGGTCTTTTTTATTCTACATCATGAGTTAAGGAATGAAAGATGAAAATCGCTAACGATGTCACCGAGTTAATTGGAAATACCCCCCTGGTGCGGTTGAACCGCCTGGTTGAAGGCAATCATGCAGATGTTGTGCTGAAATTGGAATTCTATAACCCGGCTCATAGCGTCAAGGATCGGATTGGCGTCTCTATGATTAAGGCTGCCGAAAAGGCAGGTTTGATCAAACCGGATACCATCGTCCTGGAACCGACCAGTGGGAACACGGGAATTGCCCTGGCAATGGTTTGCGCTGCCCGGGGTTACCGCTGCACTCTGGTCATGCCTGAGACAATGAGTCAGGAGCGCCGTATACTGCTGCGCGCTTATGGCGCTGAGCTGGTGTTGACGCCCGGCAGCGAGGGTATGGGCGGCGCGATCCGCAAAGCTCAAGAGATGGCCGCAAGCGACCCGCGTTACTTCATCCCGCAGCAATTTGAAAACCCTGCCAACCCGGAGATTCACCGCCGCACGACCGCCGAAGAGATCTGGCGTGATACCGATGGGAAAGTGGATATCGTCGTTTCTGGGGTTGGCACCGGCGGCACGATTACCGGGGTCGGTGAGGTGCTCAAGGCTCGCAAGCCCGATGTTCGCATGGTTGCGGTTGAACCGGACGCTTCCCCTGTACTTTCGGGGGGAGAAAAGGGGCCGCACCCGATTCAGGGGATTGGCGCTGGTTTTGTGCCAGCAGTTCTGAACACAAAGATCTACGATGAAATTATCCGGGTGAAAGCTGAGGACGCGTTTCAAACCGCCCGGCTGCTCGCAAAACAGGAAGGCCTGCTGGTGGGGATCTCCTCCGGCGCGGCAACCTGGGCAGCTTTGCAGGTGGCGCGCCGTCCAGAGAATGCTGGCAAGCTGATTGTGGTCATCATCCCATCTTTCGGCGAGCGTTATCTCAGCACGCCTCTTTTTGCTGACCTGGCAGGTTAACGCTTTGGTCAAAAGGCAGAGAAAATTATGTTCCAATGGTTAAAACATGACCTTGAAGCCGTTTTCGAGCGCGATCCGGCGGCGCGCACCCCTCTTGAGGTGATTCTCAGCTATCCTGGTGTGCATGCGGTTTTCGGCTATCGTATTGCCCATTGGCTGTGGGTGCACCACTTTAAGCTACTGGGGCGGCTGGTCTCTTTTTTCTTCCGGTTTCTGACCGGCGTCGAAGTCCACCCCGGCGCGAAAATTGGCTCCCGGTTGTTTATTGATCACGGCATGGGCGTGGTGATTGGCGAGACCGCTGAAGTAGGGCGGGATGTGACGCTGTATCATGGCGTTACATTAGGTGGGGTGAGCTTGCAAAAGGGCAAACGCCATCCCACCATCGAAGATAACGTTGTGATTGGCGCAGGCGCAAAGGTTCTAGGCGCCATCACTGTGGGCAAGGGCAGCCGCATCGGCGCGAACGCTGTGGTTGTGAAAGATGTACCCGCCAATTCGGTCGTCGTGGGCGTTCCTGGTCAGGTGGTTGTGCGCAGCCAGCCGAGCGCAGCGGCGCCGGATTTGAATCACGATAAGCTTCCCGATACCATCGGCATTGCCCTGGCTTCTTTGATGGAGCGGGTGGAGCTATTGGAAAAGGGGTTGGGCGCCTATGCCAGCGCGCCATTGGCGCTTGAGACTGTACTGGCGGGCGGCAATGGAAACGGCCATAAAGAAACGCCTCCCCATCACCCCCATGCTCCTGATCACGGCTTGTGGCGCGGGGAAGATTTTATGATTTGAGGCACGTGAACAGCTTAGAAAAGACCTCCGGAAAGTCGAACAACCAGAGGTCTTTTTATTGCTATGGTTCCTTTGTGGGATCTTTTGGCGGTTCTTTGGCGCCGGGTTTAGAACGCAGCAGGTGATTGGCCAGAACGGTAACCAGCCCTAGCCCGCAAATGGCCACCAGGCTGATCCCGAACCAGCGCCGGTCGAACTTTGGTAAGGTCACCAGCGGCTGGCTCGTTGGCGTG
The DNA here is from genome assembly GCA_013178185.1 of Anaerolineae bacterium. GTDB lineage: Bacteria > Chloroflexota > Anaerolineae > Anaerolineales > Anaerolineaceae > Ch132. Next base: position 180,157 of record JABLXC010000002.1, read on the forward strand.
GGTTCCAATGTGGCTGTGCGGGTTGGCCGGGTAGGTTGCGGGGTAAATGTAGGCCGAGGAGTGCGAGTGGCGGGGCGCGGCGTGATGGTGATGGTGGGCGTGAGCGTTGGCGTGAAGGCTGGCCGCACCAATAACTTCTGGCCGACATAAATCACAGGGTTTGGGGTTGGCAGGCCGTTCAGTGCAGCAAGCTGGTCGGTCGTCTGTCCGTATGCTGTGGCAATTGACCAGAGCGTCTGGCCGGCTTCAACAATGTGTACGATCGAACCGTTCTCCAGAGGAGTCGCCGCGACGACAGTTTTGATGACCTCCGCGCTGGGCGAGGGGGCAGCGCTGCCCCTGGTGACTGCGGTCGCTGCGGGGGAAGCGACTGTCTGACTGCCGCCAGTTGTGCAATGATCAACGGTATAGTAAACTAGCCCGTCGCTCCCGATTGCGGCTCCTGCGCCAATGTCGGAAAATCTTGAATTGAGCAGTACCAGGTTGCGATGCTGGTAATCGTTCCAGATCACATTAACGATGTAGTCAACCGTTGTTGCCGCCTGCGCCACAGCCACAGCTTCGTCACAAATCACGCTGTCGCCGCTGCCATAACCGGCCGCCAGGGCGCGGTCGGTTTCGCTGCTGCCGCCCGAACCAGTATGGGACCACGATCCGATGGAAGCCTGGTATTGCGAATGAAGCTGGGCGGCGGACATCAGCGCGTTATTGATTTGCAGCGCTGGTAACCCGTTTGCGTTACGCAAGTTGTTGATTGCCGCGATCAAATTATAAGGGCTGGGCGGCGTGGATTGCGCCATCACCGCCGGTTGAGGGAAGGGGAGAAGAACCAGCAGGATCAGAATGGCTGCCGCCAGCAAGGTGGTGAAGAGAGGCTTGTCTTGCATGGGAGAAGATTATAACCGATCACGCCCCCGGTTTTTGCCCACCCCGCAGCGTCGTGATCAGAATTGCCAGCAAGCCGAGCACGCTGATGGCGACCACAGCAATTCCTAAGGCGCGCGAATCTTCGCTGCCTAAGGAGGGGATTCTCGGCAAGAGGGGGGGCGGGGTTGCTGTCGGCTCGATGGTCATGGTTCGAGTCGGGCGAGGGGTAAAGGTGAATTTTGGCGTCTTGGTGGGCGGGAGAGGGGTCTGGCTGGGGATCAGGGATGGTGTGGGCGTAAAAGCCAGCCGAACGACGATCTTTTGCCCGGGGTAAACAATTGGTTTTTCCACAGAAATTCCAGGGTTCAACGCCGCCAGATCGAGGATCTTGACACCGTACGCGATAGCGACGTTCCACAAGGTTTGGCCAGGTTGAATAACGTGGATGATGGAGCCATCTTCTGCCGGGGTTGCAGTTTGCATGGGGTTAACCGGTGCAAGTGTGGGCTGCGGGCTGGCGCTGCCGGAACTGCCCGGAAGCTGGGTCTGGCGGTAGTTGGTGGTCTTTCCTGTATTCTTGACATCCAGTGTGTAGTACACAACGCCGTCTTTTACTGCCACACCGGCGCCTACCAGCCCTTCTGTATACCCGACGACTGTGTTCGTGTGTAGGTCGTCTGCCCATTGGGTGTATACCACGTATTGGGGAGAGGCGTTCAGGCCGCCGCCTATGTTTTCGGCGGTGATTCCGTCATCTGCCGGGCTGCTGCCATCTTTCCGGGTGTGTGTGAATACGCCGATGGTGGCCATATAGTCAGAATGTTCCTGGGCGATTGCCATCAGGGCGCCATCTACCTGGTAGGGAGGCAGACCAAAGGAAGCTCGCATTTCGTTTACGGTGTTGATAAGGTCTGATGCACCCCATGTTTGCGCGTGGACGCTTTCCGGCTGTGCGGGAGCGAGACAAACCAGACTGATCAGGATCAGGGAAACAGATAAAAAAAGACGCATTCGGTTTGAATTATAACCGGATGTGAGCTGATTTTTTGTGAAATCTGACCATATTAGAAACGCTGCCGGATTCTTTTCGTAAGTCCTTCTGAGGCGGCCTGCATATCTGCGACCACAGCCTGCTCAGAAAAGTTTAATAGCTTTCCCTGATCGAGCAGCTTTTTCCCATTGATGAATACCGTGAGCACGTCGCTCTGGTTGGCGGAATAGACCAGGTTTGTGATGGGGTCGTGGACAGGGGTATTATGGAGATTGTGCATGTTGATGATGGTAATATCTGCCTTCTTGCCCACCTCTAAAGACCCGATTTCTCCCTCTAAGTTTAAGCTTTCCGCGCCTTTTATGGTCGCCATTTGCAAGGCCTGGTACGATGTGACTGCGACGGGGTTATAGTTGACCACCCGGGGCAATATGGTGGCCAGTTTCATGCTTTCGATCATATCCTGGTTGTTGTTGGGCGCATCTGTGCCCAATGCAACCCTCAGCCCTTTTTGCAGCATCTCTTCTACAGGGGCAATACCGGATGCCAATAAGAGGTTACTGGCCGGGTTGAAAATAGCCGTTGCCCCGTGATCGCGCAGAATTTCAATTTCTCTGGAGGTCAGGTGGACAGCGTGCACGGCATGGAAGTCCTTGCCCATCACACCCAGAGATTCGAACGCTTCGATGATGGTCATTCCATAACGTTTTTTGATGGTTTCCACTTCGAAGCGCGCTTCGGCTGTATGGGTGTGCATCCCAACATTGTAGTGCCGGGCGAGCTGCCACACTTTTTGCACGGAGGAGGCTGTGGAATATACCAGATTGACGGGGCTAACCCAGACCGAGAGCCGCCCGTTACCTGCGCCGTGCCATTTTTCGATGATCCGCCGGTATTCTGCCAGGACCTCATCCTCAGGTTCCATGAAGTCTTCGGGAATGTCATGTGGAATATCATGATAGCCGCGGGCGATTGTTCCCTTGATGCCACTGTCTATGATGCCTTGCAAAAGAGAATCAATGTTCCCTTTTTTGTAACGGGGTGAATAATAATTGTCTACCAGGTACGTCACGCCGCTCTTGATGTTTTCCAGGCAGCCTGCCAGGGCGCCGATATAGGCATCTTCGGGTTGGATTTCGATCAATCCCGGCCAGGTGGCCTGAATGAGCCATGCTTTTAGCTCCCGATCCATGCCCAGGCCGCGCATGAGGTAATAAGCGTTGTGTGTGTGGGCGTTGATCAGACCTGGAATGACAAGATCCCCTTTGGCATCGATGACCTCGTCAAAGATTTCGAGCGGTTGTTTGAGCGTATTTTTATCCCCGACCCAGGAAATATGCTCGCCATCAATGATCAGTGAACCCTCAGGATAAATTGCATCGGTTGGATCTACGGTTACGATGTGGGCGTTCGTAATCAGAGTTTTCAATGTTGATCCCTCATGAAACTGATCAAGAATAATTTCTCTCCAACCTGTTTGGCTTGGGTGTGTAATCCCCGCAAGCAGGTTGAGAAGTCAGTCGTTTTCTGGAAACGGTTTTCCGAGCGCGGCGGGAGCCTTAGCTTAACTTCTCTCCGGGGTTACGCCCCATTGCCTCTGCGGCTACCAAAAAGTCTGCTGCGGCGATCATCCCGATAATATCGCCGGTTTCATCCTGAACCGGTAAATGATGAATGTGATTGTCTCGCATGATGGCAGCGCATTGCTGTAGCGTCATTTCGGGTGAAACGGTGATGAGCGGCGAGGTCATAATTTCTTTTACCCTTGTTTCGCGCGGGTTGCGCTCTTGAGCGACGATCTTGTCGCTGATATCTCGTGAGGTGACGATGCCGTAAGCGTGCTCGCTTGTCTTTCGGACAATCAGACTCTGGATATATCGGCGGCGCATGATTGCCAGCGCTTCCGATACGGTTGCGTCTGGATCAATAAAGACCACCAGGTCCATCATCCAATCGTGCACTTTAAACTGCATCTCCTGGGATCTCCTTTCTGGGTTGTCAATTGATCGGTTGATACGGATTATCAGCGAGTTCTGAGCTTTTTATCAGTATAGCAGAAACAAAGTGAAACACAAGCCGCCTCACTTAGGGGGCTGATCTCATTGGCTGATGGGCTTGGCATAATCAAATGGTTTGGGGAACTGGCGTTTTATCTGGTTTGGTTTCCAACGAGATGATTTCGCTGCCATCATCATAAGTTAATAGTTCTCCATAACGACCCCAGTTAATAAGCGTTTCAATCTGGCTATCGGTTTTATCAGGAGGAAATTCCAGGCTTAAAGCGGTTTGAATTACATTCCACTTTAATTGATGTTTCTCTGCATTGCTCAGCATCTTCAATAACCATTGCATTAGAGGTAGCCGCCGAGCACGGGATGCAAATATTTCCTTCCGCGCCAGGATGCTGGCCTCTGCAAAGGTTTGCCCCAAAGGAGTTATCTCAATATCGCCTTTGGCAATGGAAACAAATCCAAACAATTCTGCTGCCTCGGCAAGGCTAAGCAGGTGGTCAGAATCAATGCCCAATTCGTCTTCTAAAAGATAAATATCATGTTTGGTTTGTTCGAATTCATCAAGATGTTCCAACAAGCCAGTTAAGTCGCTGATTGCAATTTCTGGCAGGTAGCGTGTATACCCGGCTTCGCCTGGCGCTGTACCCAATTCCTCTTGCTCTGATTGGGTTTGCCCCGCCAGAATTGCATATACCTCGTCTACGTGTAGTTGGAATTCCGAAGATTTGCGCTGGCGTGGGTGGGGTAGATCTATTTTATGTTCGGCAATGATCCGCCCTGGCTCTTTATCCATCACGATAATCCGATCGGCCAGAAAGACAGCCTCTTCTATGTTGTGGCTGACCATGAGAATAGATTGGGTAGGAATCTTGCCTTCGGTCCACAACTCCAATAACTCGCTGCGTAATGATTCGGCGCTCAGGACATCCAGGGCTGAGAAAGGCTCATCCAAACAAAGCAGCTCTGGTTCAACTGCCATAGCGCGGGCAAATCCAACTTTCTGTCGCATGCCTCCTGATAATTCACGTGGGTAAGCGGACTCAAATCCGTCCAGACCTACGCGATCCAATAGATCCTCTGCTTTGCGTGTGCGTTCTGGCTCTTCAATGCCCTTCACTTTAAGAGCAAGCAAGACGTTTTCTAACACGTTCAGCCAGGGAAATAAGGCGAAAGTTTGGAAAACTATCGAGGCATAAGGATTGATGCCATTTAATGGTTTGCTGCGATATAGCACGTTCCCTTGAGAAGCTTCTTGTAATCCGGCAATGATGCGCAGCAGTGTGCTCTTGCCGCATCCAGAAGGGCCCAGCAATGCTACAAATTCGCCCACTGATAGATTTAAATTAATATCCTCAAGAGCAGTAAATCGGCGCATCTTGGAGCCGTAAACTTGATAAACATTTTTTAGTTGAAGTAATGTTTCGCCCATCCCGATTATTCCATGCGGAATTTTTCTTCGGCCAGTAAGTATAGTCGTTTCCATAATAAACGGTTGATCAAAACGACCACCAGAACCATTGTCAGTGTGGCTGCCAGTAACAATGGATAATTGCCAAATGCGGTGGCGTGAGCAATAAGTGAACCGATCCCCATCACAGAAAGAGCCTTCCCGCCAAAATTTTGATACTCAGCTACAATGCTGGCGTTCCATGCGCCTCCGCTTGCAGTGATCGCGCCGGTGATCAAATAGGGGAAAATAGCGGGCAAAATTAAGATGCGCCAGCGTTGCCAGGGGGTAAGTTGCATCAATTGGGCGGTGTATTTCAGGTCTTGAGGGATCGCACTGGCGCCTGCGATAACGTTGAATAACAGATACCATTGCGTTCCCATTAACATTAAAATGACTGCTGCCAGATTTAATCCGCCTGAAAGATTCACCACGAATAAAAGGATCACCGGAAAGAGGGCGGTAGCGGGTATAGAGGCGGTTACCTGTACAATTGGCTGTAGAAATGCCGCCAGGCGTTGATTGGTGCCGATTGCAACACCCAGCGGAACGGTCCAGGCCAAGGCGATCGTCATGGCAATGGTAACCCGCAACAAAGTGATCAGTGCGCCGATCCAAATCTGAGTCCACTGCCCAAAAGGAATCATGATTAACATTTGCCCAGCCCGGTAGAGAGCGTAAAGAACACCGAGTGAAAATATAGTCGTTAATGCTATTAGCGACCATAAATGTGATTTTCGTCCTGTGGGAGGTTCTAAAGGCATTGGGAATTGGCGAAGCATAACACGGTCAATGAATTGACTTATTGGTGAGAGAATACGTTTGGAGAGCCAATTCGCGATACGTCCGTTGCTAATTAGATTATAAAACCAGGAGGTAGGGGGATTATCATTTTCGACCATTTCAACTTTGAAACGATCAGACCAGGCAATAAGAGGCCGCCAGACCAATTGATCGAGAATGATTACCGTCAAAATAAGCGCTCCTAATCCCCAGCCAATTGCAGCATAGTCGCTTTGGTTGGCTGCTTCATGAAGATAAGCTCCCAAGCCCGGCAGGCGAAAATCAAGCGAACCAACCGTAAATATCTCTGCTGCCATGAGAAAAAACCATCCGCCGGCCCAGGACATCATACTATTCCAGACGAGGCTGATCATTCCGAAAGGAAGTTCAAGGTTTTTGAATTTTATCCAGGAATTTAACCGGAAAATCAAACTGGCTTCGCGCAATTCTTTTGGAATCGTAACCAATGACTGATACCAGGCAAAGGTTAAATTCCAGACCTGGCTGGTAAAGATAAGCACGATCGAGGCTAATTCAGCGGCTATTGCTTCAGGGAACACCGCGCTTAGGCTGAGCAGCACTACCGGTAGAAAGGAGAGGATAGGAACACTTTGTAATACATCTAACAAGGGTATAAGCAATTGTTCTGCACGCCGGTGATAGGCTGCTAAGTGCCCGTAGATGAGTGTAAATAGCATTGAAAGCGCATAGGCGGCTGTCATTCTCCCGACGGAGAGAACAGCATACCATGGCAAGTTTGACGGAGAAAGCGAAATATCCGGTCCCGAAATAACTGTTGGAGCGTCGAATGCCAGCCGAGCACCCACATACAACGACACAACAATCAATACAACAGCGATTAAATCACCCCATGTGAATGATTGGCTGCTGCGATGCGTCGTGTGAAAGAAACGAGAGTTTGGCGTCATGTGAAAATATACTGGAATTGATTGATTGCCTGGAGGTTTAAGTTTGAAAAACAATGATCCAGGTTTATCGCTATTGTCTAACCATGACACCTACCCTGGTATGTCGGACAGTTTCTCTGGGAAAAGATTTTCTGAAGAATATCATGAAATTGACGGCCAAGACCATTTTTTGAGCGGCTCTATGAGGTGATGCGCTGTCAAATCGCAGTGGATCGGATTGATCGAGATATACCCTTCTTCCAACGCGCCTACGTCTGTATCTGGTTCTGTAATGCCGACCGGCGCATCTCCGCCGATCCAGTAATAGGGCCGCCCGCGCGGATCCTGGCGTTCGATCAATACATCTTTATAGACGCGTTTTCCCTGGCGGGTGATGCGAAACCCTTTGATCTCTTCTGGCGGCCTATTGGGGACATTGACGTTGAGCAAGGTCTCATCCGGCAGCTTGTTGGCCAGTACCTGTTTCACCACCTGAACCGCCACCGCGGCCGGCGTTTCGTAGTTCAGGTGCTTAAGGTTGTTTTCATCGCCATCCAGGGATACCGCAATTGCCGGGATTCCCCAAATCACGCCTTCCATCGCCGCCATGACCGTCCCGGAGTAGGTTAAATCGTTCCCCAGGTTTGGGAAAGGGTTGATTCCGGATACCACGAAGTCAATTGTCTCGGATAATACTCCCAGCACTGCCAGCGCTACGCAGTCTGAAGGCGCTCCGTCGGTGGCCAGCGCTGGGGTTCCATCTGCCAAGAGGGTCTCCTTGACCCAAAGCGGGCGGTGTAATGTTTTAACATGACCCGAAACAGACCAGTTGTGATCCGGCGCGAGCACGGTTACCTTGCCGAGCGTCCGCATAGCTTGCGCCAGCGCCAACAGGCCAGGGGCGTGAACTCCATCATCGTTTGTAACCAGGATATGCATGTGTAGAAATTGTCCTCTGCGACAGGTTGCGGCCGATTAGATGGCCTGAATTTCTTTCTTCAGCCGTTCCGTTAAGGTTTTCTTTTCCTCTGGCGTTTGAAAGCTGGCTTCAACCGCCGTGAAAATGGTCTGGATTAGCTCCTGATGCGAAAGACCTAATTTCGTACAGGCGATTTCGTACTCATCGCTCAACGTAATATTGGAGATTCCCGGATCATCGGTATTAATCGTGACCTTTAGCCCGGCATCCAGCATGCGTTTGAGTGTGTGTTGGCTGAGGTCGGAGAATACCCCGGTATGATAGTTGCTGGTTGGGCAGACCTCAAAGACGACGCCGCGCTGGCAAGCTAACGCCGTGACGCGCTCATCTTCCAGTACCCGCACACCGTGGGCGATCCGGTCAGCCCCCAATTCTTCGATGGCGTGGCGAACGTTTTCAGCGCCTCCCCATTCGCCAGCATGTACTGAAAGCGAGAGGCCGTTGTCCTTCGCCTTTTTTAGAATCTCTCGGAAGGGTTCCGCGGAGTACTCCGCTTCGTTGCCGGCCAGGTCTACGCCGATGATCCCGTTGGCTTTACGACTGATCGCCAGATCGATAACCTGGCGTGCCAGTTCTGGGTCTTCATGCCGATTGACACTGGCGATGAGCCGGGTTGTGATGCCGTTTGCCTGGCTGGCTTGCCAGGCGCTGACACAAACCCAATCCATTACATCGCCCAGCCGAAAGTTCTTCAAGCGGCTTAACGCGACCGGGGTGAAGCGCAATTCAAGGTAACGCACGCGATCGGTTGCGGCGTCTTGAATGGCTTCGAATGTCAGGCGAGAAATAATTTGCGGCGAAAGATAAAACATGCGCAGCGTCTGAAATTTAGAGAGGAAAGACGTGAAAGTTAGCGGATCGTCCGGCTGTACCTGGATAAGCGCTTTCAAACTTGGCCTAAGAGGAAGCGTGATGCCATATGTTCGTGCAATCTCTATCAGTGATTGAACCCGCAGTGAACCTTCTAAGTGGCGATGCAAATCCACTTTTGGAAGGCGGGTATAATAAGAAGACTGCAGTTTTGAACGCGCCTGGTCTTTCATCGAAAGGTCCTTCCGGCTTGATATTGGAGGTTTCCTGCTTCTTAATTGCGCTCATTATATCTCATTTGGAGCTATCAAAAACGCCGACGTGGCAATGTGTTGTGGCAGGGTTTCGAAAGAATCCCATTTAGCTTGCTGGTTTTCAGAAGCGTCTCTTGTTTTGCGATTTGCGCAATATTTCACCCAAAGATATGTTAAATATCACTTGACACATTTGCCAGAAATCGTTAAAGTGTAAGAGGTTTAAACAATAAGATGGGGCGTGATGGGTTTCAATTAATTCGGAAAGACGCCTGCTCAACAATTTTGGACAACTAACGATCAAGGCTGAGGAATTGCCTCTTAAAATCTTGTTCTAAACACACCGAGGAACGATATGGCCAATACAGCGTGGATTAACTTATCAACCGGTGAGGTTCGGGTAGAAAAAACTGACGCCGACCTTTTGAAACATTTTTTGGGGGGCCGCGGGCTGGGGGCAAAGCTCCTGTATGATCACGTCGCGCCAGGGATAGATCCCTTTGGGCCGGAAAATTATCTGATTTTCACCAACGGTGCCTTCAGTGGTACGCCCTGGCCTTCTTCATCCCGTTATCATGTTACTTTCAAGTCTCCGGCTACGAATGGTTACGGGTATGCCAATTCGGGTGGAGGTTTTGGGCCTGAACTGGCTCTGGCGGGGTTCGATGCTCTGGTGATCTGGGGGGCATCACCAACGCCGGTTTACCTCAAAATCGTAGATACCGAGGTCTCGATTGAAAAGGCCGAACACCTGTGGGGCAAAAAGACCGGTGAAGTGCAAGATATCTTACTTGGCGCGGGCAGTCCGACGGGTGCTAACGGACGGGTGGCCTGCATTGGACCGGCCGGAGAGAACCGAGTTCGCATCGCAGCCATCATCAACGATTATGGCCGCGCGGCCGCCCGTGGCGGGCCTGGGGCGGTGATGGGCTCGAAAAACCTCAAAGCAGTTCATGTTAAGGCTTCTAGCAAGGGCATTTCAAACAAGGACCTGACCGTAGAAATTAAAGCTGCCAGCCAGCACCTTCTCAAGGATCCCAAAATGCAAGGCCTCATTGATACAGGCACGGTCTTCCTGATGCGTCCTAAGAACATCAGCGGCGATCTACCTGCCAAGAATCACCAGTTGGGTCAGGTGCCGTTTATTGACGCGATGGATGGCGCCAAGATGAAGGATTATCGCATCAAGCGCATGGGGTGTCGCTTCTGCCCGGTGCGTTGTTCCTGCGAATCGGTGGCCGATGGCGTCAACGGAAAGGTCGTCACAGAGGGTCCTGAATACGAAACGACGGATGCGTTGGGCCCGGTTTGCTGGAATGACAACGTCAACGTCATCATCGAAGGGAATTTGCTTTGCAATGAATATGGCCTGGATACCATTTCAACGGGTAAAGTCATCGGTTTTGCGATGGAGTGCCACGAAAAGGGACTGCTTTCTGACGCCGAGTTTTCATTGGAGTGGGGGGACGCCGCCACAATCTTGGGTTTGATTGAGCATATCGCCCTTCGGCGAGGTCTTGGCGATCTCCTGGCAGAGGGTACGAAACGCGCTGCAGAGAAGATCGGCCATGGCGCCGAGGCTTATGCGATGCACGTAAAAGGTCTTGAGATCCCAGAGCAGGAGCCGCGCGTTGCAAAAGGGATGGGGCTTGGGCACGCCGTCTCTAATCGCGGCGCGGACCATCTTTATGGGCTGCCCGCAATTGATTTGGGCGGCAACTTTGAGACTGCGCGTAAGATCTTCTCGCCTGAGATCATAGATGAGTTAATGGAATCTTCGAACGAAAAATATAAAGCGGATATGCTGATCTACGGCGAGCATTATTGTGCGCTCTCTGATTCTTTTGGCATCTGCAAGTTTACAACCTCTGAAGAATACAGTTTGATGCCAGGCGATTTTATCCCCGGCTTGAAAGCCCTGGGTTTTGACCTTGATGAGCGCGGCCTGCTGGAAATTGGCGAGCGCATTGTCAACCTGGAACGCTTGTTTAATGTCCGCGAAGGATTTGGTCGCGCTGAGGACGTTCTTCCCCGCCGTTTCACGACAGAAGAAATGCCGATCTTTGCGAACGAAATTGATCCTGCCACCGGTAAGACTACGCTTGGAAAACAAATCGGAACGGCTATTATCCATGATTTTGACGCCATGCTTGACCGCTATTATCAGTTGCGCCATTGGGATCAACAGGGACGTCCGCGACCTGAGAAGCTCCACGCCCTTGGTTTGGATCAGGAAGCAGCTGGCATTCTGGTGAGCTAGCGTTCTGTCAAAATGATTTGTGTTGAGAAACTATCCATAAAAGACGAGGTTGGACGAATTCTATGTCGAAATATGAGTATGCCATAGCCCAAACGATTGATGATGCAGTCCGTTTGCTCAATGAGCCGGGCAAACGAAATGTCGTGCTGGCGGGGGGGACCGATATTTTTGTGGCGTTGCGCGTAAATCCGCTCTGGTTTGACCGGTTGGTAGATGTTGGGCGCGTGCCAGAAATGCGACAGATCCGAGAGGATGCTGGATTGGTCTCCATCGGCGCGGCGGTTAATTTTACGCAGGCGGTGGAAAGCCCAATCTTGCAAAAAAGGGCGCCTTTCCTGGTAGAAGCCTGCAAGACCATTGGAGGACCTGCCATCCGGAATTGCGGGACGTTTGGCGGCAATGTTGCCAACGCGGCTGCCTGCGCCGATTCGCTGCCAGCCCTGGTGTGTCTTGAAACGGTAGCCCACCTTCGTTCTGCGAAAGGCGAGCGGCGGATCCGGGTGGAAGAATTGGTGACCGCTCCTCATGAGACGCAAATTGAACCCGGGGAACTGATAACCCATTTCACCTTTGCGGTTCCTCCCCAAGATGCTCGGAGTTGTTTTATCAAGATTGGCCGCCGGAAGGCACAATCCATTTCTCGTTTGAGCATCGCGGTGATTGGTAATCTCGATCGCAACGGCAAGATCGAGACTGTGCGTATCTGTCCGGGAGCGGCGGTCGCTACACCAGTCCGGTTCAGGAATGTTGAGCAGATGCTGACCGGGCAAAAGCCGAGTAAAGAATTGTTCGCTTCTGCCGGTGACCAATTGGTCGCAGAAATGATCAAGAGCACCGGCCAGCGGTGGTCAACACCCTATAAGGAAGTGGCACTCAAAGCCATTGCCGAACGCGCTTTGTCAAATATCTTTTTACAGGATGGGTCTTTATGTTGATCAAGTTCACACTTAACAATCAACCTGTCGCGGTGGAAGCCCCGCCGGATATCACTTTATTGGCATTGCTTCGCGATTATCTAAAATTGACCGGAACCAAAGAAGCCTGCGAAGTGGGCGAATGCGGCGCTTGTTCTGTCTTGCTGGATGGCAATTTGGTCAATAGCTGCCTGATTGCTGCGCCGTCGGTGATGGGGCGCGAGGTAGTCACCATTGAGGGGATCCATGACGCTGACGGTGGCCCGAATGATATGCAGCGTAATTTTATCTCTTACGGGGCGGTGCAATGCGGATATTGCATTCCTGGAATGGTCGTTGCAGGCGAGGCGCTGCTCTCGAAGAACCCCCACCCAACCCGCGAAGAGATTCGAGTAGCCTTGGCGGGTAACCTTTGCCGTTGTACTGGTTATATGCAAATTGTGGATGCGATCGAGGCGACTGCCAGCGAGCGCGCCAAAAAGTCTCAATAATACGAATAGGGAGACATGTTTCGATGACAGAATATCAATATATCGGAAAACCAGCTCAACGGGTTGACGCGCTGGAAAAAGTCATGGGAAAAGCCAAATATGTGGGAGATATGACTTTGCCGGGGATGTTATATGGCCGGACACTGCGAAGCGATCTTCCACATGCGCGCATCAAAAAACTGGATGTTTCTCCTGCCCTCAAAGTCCCCGGTGTGGTGGCGGTAATCACCAGTGAAGATTTCACCGATCATGGTGTTTTCGGTTTCCCAATTTCCGACCTCTACATGCTGGCTTATGAGAAGGTGCGATATGTCGGCGAAGGGATTGCCACGGTTGCCGCCGAGACACCAGAAGCTGCGATTGAAGGTGTAAAAGCCATCGTTTGTGAATTGGAACCGCTGCCGGTGTTACTCGACATGGATCATGCCCTCGACCCTGATGCGCCTCAAGTGGGGCCGACACGATCAGATGGCAAGCATCCGAATTTCCTCGGTCATTACCCGGTTTACAAGGGTAACCCTGAAGAATTACTTAAAGAGTGCGACGTTGTTGTTGATCAGCGGTATGAAACCGTGATGCAAGAACATGCCTATATTGAAACGGAGGGTGGGCTTGCGATTCCTACGGCAGAGGGCGGGGTGGTGGTCTATCTCTCTTGCCAGAGCCCGTTCATACCCAGGGGGCATATTTGCCGTGTACTCAGTTTGCCTGAGGGCAAAGTGCGGGTGATTGTCCCTCCTGTCGGCGGCTCTTTTGGCGGCAAGGATGACCTGAATTACCAGACCGGCGGCCAGGTGGCGGCGCTTGCCCTGAAGACTGGGAGGCCGGTACGGATCACCTTCTCGCGCGAAGAGAGCATTCTTGCCAGTTATAAGCGCGGCGCGATGCGCATGCACATTCGCCTTGGCGCCGACAAGGACGGAACACTGAGAGCCTGCCAGTTCAAGAGCACCTATGATTCCGGCGCTTACTCTTCACAGAGCCCGTTTACAAGCTGGCGCGCCAGCATTCACGCCATGGGCGCTTACCGGTACGATGCCTGTACAGTGGATATCAATACGGTTTATACCAACCAGGGATATGCGGGCGCTTATCGCGGTTTTGGCAATACAGAAGTTTGTTCTGGCATCGAACAGGCCATTGATGAAATGGCAGAAGCTTTGAACATGGATCCGATTGACTTCCGGTTGAAAAACTGCCTGCGGGTGGGTGATGTAACCCCGCACGGACAAAAGTTGACTGAGTCGGTCGGACTAACCGATTGCCTGCTGGCAGTTCGCAAGATGAGCGACTGGGACCGCAAGCGCAAGGAATTTGCAGCCCAGAGTGCTACTGACAAACGCCGCGGTATCGGCGTTGCGGCGTTGTTCCATGGCACCTCGCTCGGCGCGGAAGGCATTGATGAAGCCACCGGTACCATCGAAATTCATGACGATAACCTGGTTACACTCACGTCCGGCCTCACGGATTATGGCACCGGATCCCGCACCGTTTATACCTTGATTGCTGCCGAGGTTTTGGGCATTGACCCTGGCCGCATCCGCATTCACCGGCCAGATACGAATACTGCCATTGACAGCGGGCCGACGGTTGCCAGCCGCGCCACGATGCTGGGCGGTAACGCGACCAAAGTTGCCGCGCTCAATCTCTTACAGATCCTGGACTGGGCTGCTGCGGATCTGCTCCATTGCGATTTGCATCAGCTTCATCGGGTGGGCGAGAAATATGTCGGCCCCAGCGAAGAACCTGTGCCCTGGGAGGCGGTGGTGGAGCACGCTCGCGAGATGGGGTTGGTGCTTTCAGCTCATGGCAAGTGGTCGGCGCCCAAGATCCAATGGGACGAGGAACATGGCACCGGCGTTCCTTATTTTGCTTATCATTTCGGGGCGCAGGTTGCAGAGGTAGTAGTCGACCTGAAGACCGGCGCCACTGACGTCGTTGGATTTTGGGCAGTTCATGATTCCGGCAAAGTCATTTTCCCGCAGGGTGCGTACGGACAGCTGTACGGCGGCATCTCCCACGGATTGGGATATGCGCTCTATGAAGACCTGGATTTCCAGGATGGGTACCCCCAAAGCATAAACTTCGATCAGTACCTGATCCCCACCTCGGTGGATATGCCAGAGATCCAGGCTGGTTTTGTCGAGGCACTTTACTCGCAAGGCCCCTATGGCGCTAAAAATATTGCTGAACCGGCCATGGTGCCCACTGCCCCAACCATCCTGAATGCGATTGCCAACGCCACCGGCCGCCGTATCCGCAAGCTGCCGGCCAACCTGGAACGGGTGATGCTGGGCAGAGTCCTGAACAAAAAGGGATCGCCGGTGAGCTGTAAGGTTGCCCTGAAGATCTCATAAGACGGTTCATGGATTTTGCCAACTTGCAGATTCAGGTGCGTTATTATGGAGCGCTGGCATATTATGCCGGCGCTCGTCAAATATCGGTAGAGGTTCCAGCCGGGAGCAGTCTGAGAGATTTGCTTAGCCGGCTGGAAGAAATCAACCCGCCTGCCTACCGCCGGTTATTGCAAGGAAACACCGGTGGAGAGCCATTTCTGCGCGTGATGTTGAACGATGTTTTGATTAACCAGGATCATCTGAATATTCCCTTGAACGAAGGCGACCGCGTCACACTGGTGCCGGGCATTTCTGGCGGCTCGTTTGAAAACAGGGGAGGGCGGTTATAAATTTTTAAGTCTGGCGTGGGCGGCGTTGATCCGTGTAGAAATTAATTTTGCTAAACCCCTATGCCCCCTGGCCGCTGAGACCAGGAGGCTTTTTAGACAACAACAAGCGGCGCGGTTTATTTGAACAAAGCGAAAGGTTCCGGCCAGAATTTGTTTAGATTTCTAAAATATTAGACGGCGCCGGGATTAGTCTTATCAAATTAGAATATAATTAATCAAGTTTATTTGTGCGGACGGGGAAAAGTAAATCATTTATGGGCGTACTGGCATCATCACACCACTCAAATTGCTTTAGCGATAGTAAATCCCCAAGGAACAATCGAATATCAGTCAGTTGTCTCGTTCGGAACCTATGGGGCGGAAGGCTCCGGTTGGGCGGCGCAATCATGTTTTTCATTGCGATGATGATGGCTTCGGGTTCTAACGGCGCCACGCTGGTTGAACCTGTTTATGCCCAGACACTCACGTATTATGCTGAAATCAATAAGAGTTTTACTCCTATTGAAATCATTCCGGGGGGTATTTCACGCCTGAGGGTAACGATTTATAACCCGAATGCGTTTCAATTGACCGACGCCGCCTGGACGGACAATCTGGCAGGCGTCCAGCCGGGGATCCGCATTTCCAATCCCGTCAATCTCACCAACACCTGCGGCGGCTCAGTCACGGCTATCGCCGGTTCCACGACTCTGGCGTTGAGCGGGGGCATTGTCCCGGCCAAAACTGGCGGGATTGATGGCTCCTGCACTGTGGCGATTGATGTGACTTCGATAACACCTGGAAACCTGATCAATACCATTCCGGCCGGCGGGTTAACGGCAAGCGGGAATGGCGGCGACGTGACGAATTCAACCCCAGCCAGCGCCACTTTACAGGTGGATACAATTGCGCCGCCCAGTTTGAATAAGAATTTTGATCCCAATACGGTCTGGGTTGGGCAGACCAGCAAATTGACGATTAATATCATCAACAATGATCTGGTCAACGCATTGACGCAAACCAGTCTGACGGACAATTTGCCAGCCAATGTTTTTGTAGTTAACAATCCACCTTCGGTACCTGCCCCAACATTCACTGGGACGGGCTGCACGGGTACCGTGACCGCCCCCAATGGGGCTGCTTCGGTGCAATTAACCAACGCGACAATTCCAAAGAATACGATCTGTTCGATCATTGTGTATGTACGCTCATCTGTAGCGAATGTGTATACCAACCGGATCTTAGCTGGCGCTATCCAGACCAAAGAGGGCGTGACAAACAGTGGAAACGCTGTCGCCGATCTCAATGTGCAGGCGGTGGGTATTGCGAAAGCCTTTTCGCCGACTACGATTCAAGCTGGGGAAACCAGCTTGCTGACAATCACTTTGCGCAACCCAACCGGCACGCCGTTTACCGGCGTAACCTTGACGGATACGCTCCCTGGCTCTGTTTTGGAATTTATCCCCGGGACCGAAGCGACGACCTGCGCCAGCGGCAGCGAAACCCTGTCTTTCAGCGGCAGCCTGCCGCGCTCGATTACTCTTTCGGGCGGTAGGGTGCCGTCTGGCAATGTGACCAACCCAGGCAGTTGTACGATAACAGTGAGGGTAACGACCCCGCCTGGCGCGTCTACTGCCAGCCACCTCAATACCATTAACGCCATGACGATGATTACTGATCAGGGCATCACAAACGTCCTGCCAGCGACCGCCAGTCTCAGCGTCCAGGCGCTCAGTATTGGGGTGGTCAAGGCTTTTTCACCGACCACTTTTCAAGCTGGCGGCGTCAGCACGTTGACGATCACGCTGCAAAATCGCACCAGCAACCAGTTTACTGGCGTGGGCTTTACCGATGATTTGCCAGCCGGTTTGCTCATCTCCGGCACGCCTATATCGCCGCAATGCGGGGGAACGGTCACGAGTACCGGCGCTTCAATTACGCTGAGCGGCGGTTCCATTCCCCCAGGTACGGTAGCGACTCCAGGGATTTGTGTGATCACTGCCCAGGTCACTGTTGACCCGGCTACCCCTGCCGGATCCTACACGAACTCGATTCCTGCAGGCCAGGTGACCAGCGATCAGGGCGTGACAAACTTAAGCGCCTCCAATAACGCAGTTGTCTCGGTATATGCGACGGGCACCGGCGTGACAGGGAGCAAACAATTTCTGACACCTTCCATCAGCGTTGGCGGCGTTTCCCGGTTGCGGATCGATCTCTTTGCCCCTCCTGATCAGGCGCTGACAAACGTAACGCTTACGGATGCTCTTCCGTCAGGTGTGACAATTAGCGCTTCTCCTTCGCCGTCAATCAGCGGCTGCGGCGCTGCACCGCCGCGTGTTTTGACTGCCGCCCCCAATTCAACCACCATTACCCTGACAGGCGGGGCAATCGCCGCTGGGGCTCGCTGTCGCATCGAGGTCAATGTTACCAGCTCTACCCCTGGAACTTTTAGAAATTTTATTGAACCGGCAGATTTTGATAATGCCCAGCATCAAACACTTGCGAACAGTATTTATGGTGATCTGAGCGTCAGTACGCTGACGATGAGCAAAGCATTTTATCCCGACGTGGTGAATCCGAACGGCCTTTCTCGGTTGACCATTACCCTGACCAATACCAACGCATCGCCGTTGGTTGATGTCTCCTTAATAGACCCGTTGCCGTTTACCAATGCAACCAATGGGGTCTTCGTGGCGCCAGATGCAAAGGAGAATACCACATGCCCGGGAGGTTCGGTGTCGGTGGTAACAAACGCCAATGGGTCCCAATCCGTTGTGATGACCGGCGGTACAATTCCGGCCCAAGTGCTTGGTGTGCCAGGACTTTGCACCGTCTCTATCAATGTTCAGGGAAAAGGCGCTGCAACAACCCGCACCAATACCATCCCAAGGCTAAATGTCAGCGGGAAGATCGCGGGGGTTGGCACGGTCATCAATCCGGTCTCAGACGCCAGCGCTCCGTTGACCATACGCAACCTTACGATTGGCGTGGTGAAGGGTTTTGAACCTCTCACGGTGTTTGGCGGTTCTTCTTCCACCATGAGTATTATTTTGTCCAACCCCAATAACGCCATACTGACCGGGATTGAATTTACCGATACCATGCCTTCTGGAATGCTGGTCGCCAATCCGGCCAATGTCTCAAATGGCGCTTGCAGAGGCACTCTGACTGCCAATCCTGGGGATAGCACTTTTACGTTTAAGGATGGCGTTTTAGAACCCGGAAAGAAATGCACCCTGACGTTAAGCATTACCATGACGGTCAATGGGAACCTGACCAATATCATCCAGGCTGCTGATGTAAAGACTTTCAACGGCGCCAGCAATCCGCAGGCGGCTCAGGCCTCGCTGACTAATTTGCCCGGCGCCAGCGTCAGCAAGTCTTTTTCGCCCAATCCGATTGTTGCTGAGGCAGGGAATTACTCCTTATTGACAATCACCATCAAAAATACTGGCAACATTCCATTGACCGGTATGGGGCTGACAGATACCCTGCCCGGGACATTGCCGGCTGGCCTGTTCATTGCTGGCCCGCCGGCGCCCGCTGCGACCACAACCTGCGGCGGAACCCTTACCGCGCAGGCCGGAACGCAGCAAATTTTGTTGACTGGCGGATCGCTGGCTGGCAACGGCTTTTGTACCATCGAAGTCCCGGTGACCAGCACAACCTCTGGGAAATACAGCAATATTATCCTGGCAGGCGCCCTCAAAACAAATGAAGAAGCTACCAATCTGCTACCCGCAGAAGATACGTTGACGGTGACATCGGCGCCTGAATTGCAGCTATCTAAGGTGGTTACCAGCGCTGGTCCGTATCATGTGAATGATTTCATCACCTATGAACTGACGGCGACCAATCGCGGCAACATCACCCTGACTAATGTGACAATCACAGATCCTGGCGTGACGTTCACCGGTTGTACCCCGGCTCAGCCTGCTACCCTTCCGCCAGGCCATTTGTTGACCTGTACAGCCAGCCATCCGGTGACCCAGGCTGACTATGATGCTGGCGTCTATACCAACACGGCGACTGCGGATAGCGATCAGACCGATCCTGTCACTGATACCGTCACAGTTCCGGTTCCCCCTCCGGCGGCATTAAACGTTGTCAAGCGTTCTACTTCCACCGGTCCCTACACTCTTGGAAGTACCCTTACCTATGAAATTATCGTGAGGAATATTGGCCGCGACCCGCTGACAGGCATTACCCTGACCGATGCGGGCGCAGGGGCCATCCTGGAAGGTTGCCTTCCTGCCCAGCCTGCGGCGCTGGCGTTTGGCGAGACGATGACCTGCACCGCTCGCCACGTGGTGACACAAGCAGATGTGGATGCGGGATTTTATAGAAATACCGCCGTTGCCGATAGTGTGGAATCGGAACCGGCCAGCGATACGGTCATTATCCCCATTACCCGAAACCCGGCGTTGGAGGTTTACAAGCAACTCCTGACCAACCCGCCCTATGCGCTTGGGACAACCCTCACCTATGATATTGCGGTGGTCAACAAAGGAGACCAAACCCTGACGGGGGTAACCGTGACGGATCCTGGCGCGAACGTCACGCTGGGCGCCTGTACGCCTGCTGCGCCGGCCACCCTGGGATTGGGCGAGATCATGTCCTGCGCTGCGACTCATGTGGTTTCTCAGGCGGATATTGACACCGGCAGCTTTTCGAACACTGCCTATGGCGACAGCGACCAGACATCCGCCGCCGCAGATACCGAGCGCGTTGACTTTACCCAGATTCCCTCCATTGAGCTGACTAAAAACGGGACGTTAGATCTTGGAGTGGTTGCACCCAATGGGGTAGCCAATGTCGGCGATACCATTACGTACGCCTTTACCGTTCGAAACAGCGGCAATGTGACCCTCAAGGATGTCACTATCACGGATACAGTGGGCGGCGTGGTCATTTCAGGAGGTCCAATTAGCAGCCTGGCGCCGGGCGCCAGCGACAGCACTACCTACACTGGCGTCTATACCCTGAAGCAGGGGGATATTGACGCCGGTTCATTTGCCAACACGGCTACTGTCAAGGGGACACCGCCGAATGGGTTGCCCGAAGTGACCGATACAGATGATGACAAGCAGACACTTGGTTCGGTTCCCGTGATCGGTGTTGCTAAACGTGTGGCTGGCGCTCCGGTAAAAGTCAGCCCTGGCACGTGGGATGTGACTTATGAGATTCTTGTACGCAATTATGGGAATGTTACCCTAAAGGATATCCAGGTAGTTGATAACCTCGCGGCCGTTTTTCCGGCGCTTTCTACTTTTGCGGTGCAATCGCTGACCAGCACGGATTTCACAATTAACCCTGCCTACAACGGCAGCACAGATATCCATTTACTGGCAGGCACTGATACGCTGGGTTATCAGGAAGATGGCATCATAACCCTGGTGGTGCGCGTAGTCCCCGCCAGCCCTGGTCCCTTTAATAATACCGCTGTGGGGAGTGGCACCCCACCCAGCGGGCTGCCAGTTCAGGACGATTCTCAGGATGGCCTTGACCCGGATCCTGCGCCATCAGATGGCGACCCGACCAACAACAACGATCCAACCCCGCTCGATTTTGGTCCCAATTTGTTCGATCCACCCTCTGGCATTAAATCTGTAAACACATTCGGTTTGCCGGTATTGCGCTGGACGATGGTCTGGATCAATAACGCGAATTTTGTGGCAGTGAACGCGACAGCCAGCGACGGCATCCCTGCAGGGACAATATTTGCCGATAACGGCGTGCCCAGCGGTTATCCACTGCCGCCGGGGCCATTGCCCGCCGGTTCTGTGGCCAGTGGCGTTGTGTGTGAGGATACTTCTGTCATCACGACGACGCAATATTGTTATTATGAAGGGCCTACGGCTGGGTACCCGCGCGGGAGGATTATCTGGCAGGGGGTGTTGGGACCAGATATGGGCGTCACCGACCCAGTCGTTGCCGTTAATGATGTCAGCATTTCCTTCGATGTCCAATTGCTTGACGGCGTTTTAGAGGCGCAGAATCGGGCTACGATTGATTCGGATTTGAATGGCGATGGCGATGCGTTGGACCCCGGCGAGCAAAATGTGGCGACCGCCGTTGCCAGTTGGAAAGCGCCAGGCCAGATACCGGTCACCGGTTTTGCCACCGGCGTTATCACCCAACTACCTGCCCAACCGCTTGACCTGGCCTATTTTGACATGGGCGGGATGTTGTTGGAAATCCCAACCCTGGGTCTCCACTTGCCGATTGTGGGGATACCTCTATCCGCCAGCGGCGATTGGGATGTCACCTGGCTGGGGAACAATGCCGGCTACCTGGCTGGAACGGCCTTCCCGACGTGGCCGGGGAATACCGTGATCACAGCGCACGTTTGGGATGCCAGGAACAACCCTGGGCCATTCGCGCGCCTGAAGGAATTGCGATATGGCGATATCGTCCGTATCCGGGCCTGGGGAAAGATCTATACCTATGAGGTTCGCGAGAGCAAACTGATTCTAGCCAAAGACCTCACGGCTGCGCTGAAGCACGAAGAACTGGATTGGGTCACCCTGCTGACCTGCGAAGGCTATCATGCGGGCTCGCAAAACTATTCCTTCCGGCGCCTGGTGCGGGCGGTGCTGGTCAGTGTCAGCGACGAGTGATTCTCTCGGCAGCGATAGGGAATCCTCCTGGTGATTTATACCGGCCAATTCTCCGGCCGCCTGAGGTTATTGCATGGCGATAAACACATCCTCGATGGTCGCTTCGCCAGGTAGAATTTTCTGCACCTGCATTTTTTTTGAGCTCAGTTCGCTGGACAGACGTTCTGGGACACTTTTTAAACGGGTGATGACACGCAAATGATCGCTTGCCAGGGTGGCGTGCACGATGCCGGGCAGGCCTTCAACCGCTTCTAACGCCGGGAGCAGTGGTTCGACGTAGATTTCCCATACCTGTCCTGGGATTGAAGCTTTGAGATGGCCTGGTTCGTCCAGCGCTTGTAATTTTCCGGCACGCATGATCCCAATCACCGAACAATATTCGGCCTCGTCCATGTAATGGGTGGTTACCATAATCGTAATACCCTGGGTGGAAAGCTCATAGATTAGATCCCAAAAAGAACGCCGCGCGGTCGGGTCAACGCCGCTGGTGGGTTCGTCCAGGAAGAGCAGCCGGGGGCGGTGAACAATGGCGGTAGCCAGCGCCAGCCGCTGACGCCAGCCCGCTGAGAGGTTTTGCGCTTTCTGCATTTTTATTGCCCCCAGGCCGAGACTTTCGAGTATGGCGGAAATTTGCCGGGTGTCTCTGACGCCATACATCCCGGCGTAAAAGGCCAGGTTTTCCCAGATCGTCAGTTCATTATAAAGGGCAAACTTTTGCGACATGTACCCTGTTTGTGAACGGACGAGTTCTGATTGCGAAACCACATCGTACCCCAGAACCTGCGCCTCGCCTTCGGAGGGATGCAGCAATCCCAACAACATGCGGATGGTGGTTGTCTTGCCCGATCCGTTGGGACCCAGGTATCCCAGTACCTGCCCGGCAGCAACTTCAAAAGTAAGATGATCCACCGCCAGAAAGTTGGCAAAATAGCGTGTCAGGTTGTGGGCACGGATGGCGGTGATCATCCCATCTCCTCGGCCAAGGCAATGAACACATCTTCGAGCTGCGCTTCGATCGTTTGTAGTCGGGTGACTGTCCCACCAGCGTGGTGAATCGCTTCTTGCAGTTGTTGGGCGGTTTCTTCGGTTTTTCCTTCTCGAACCCGGAGGTGAACACTGTTCCCGAACCGTTGGGCGTTTTCCACCGCCTGGTTGGCCTTGGAAAGCTGGATCAATAGCGGCAAAGGCTCACCAGCCAGTTCCAGGATCTTGCCGGACAGAAGATTCCTCAACTCGCGAGGTTTGCCTTCGCGGATCAAGCGGCCATTTCTCAAAAAGCCGATTCTGGTACAGCGGGCTGCCTCGTCCATGTACGGTGTGCTGACCAGCACGGCAAGATTCTCCTGATTTACCAGGTGGATGATCACCCGCCAGAAATCCAGGCGGGTGGCCGGATCAACGCCTGTGGTGGGTTCATCCAGGAGCAGAACGCGAGGCTGGCTGATGAGCGCTAAAGCCAGCCCCAGTTTTTGCTTCATACCGCCAGAAAGCTGCCCTGCCCGCCGGGAGGTGAATTCGGCCAGACCAACAAAGTCGAGCAGTTGCCGGGCGCGCGCCTTCCAGTAGTCTGCTTTCAGGCCGCGCACTTCGGCAAAAAACCTCAAGTTTTCCATGACAGTCATATCTTCATAAATTGCAAAGCGTTGCGCCAGGTAGCCCACCTGCGCCCGCGCCTGCTCAGTATCTTGCGCCATCAAAAAGCCGCACAGACTCACGCTGCCCGCATCGGGCTTGAGCACACCGCAAGCCAGCCGGATCAGCGTTGTCTTCCCTGCGCCGTCGGGCCCGACCAGGCCATAGATTTCCCCATCGGCCACCTCAAGGCTCACACCCTCCAGGGCCTGAACGCTGCCAAACTTCTTGCTCAGGCCGGTCAGGTGAATTGCTTGTCCGGTTGGCGCGCAGGTTGGGGGCTCGCTACTTGAAGCGAACATCGGCTGGCATCCCTGGTTTCAGTTTTCCACCCGAAGGGTCCAGCTCCAGCCGGATCGCAAAAACGGTGGTCTTGCGGCCTTCGGTCGTTTGGACGTTGCGAGGGGTGAATTCGGCCTGGTCAGCGATATGGCTCACTTTGCCATGAAATACCTGGTTGGGGTATGAGTCAACCATCACCTGGCAGTCCTGTCCCAGAAAGATATGGCCATAACGGTCTTCTGGTACGAATACCGTCAGGGTCAGCATGTCGAGGTTCCCGATGATCATTACAACGCTCCCTGGAGCGACAACCTCGCCGGGTTCAACCAATCGTTCCAAAACCACGCCCTCGATGGGAGCGCGTATTCTTTCCATGCCGCCGTTCAACCGGTTGATCTCAACCAAAAACTGATTCGTTTTTACCAGTTCGCCTTCTCGTACATTCACTGCTCCCACTCGCCCTCCCAGCTCAGTTCCGATGTGGATCTCGGTCACTTCAATTGTCCCTGAGAAGACGGATGAGGTCTTAATGAACAACGCCTGCCACAGCGCGCTGACGCCCCAGGCCAGTAAGAGAAGGATGACCGCGATGGGAAGGATGATCTTGGGGTTTTGCCGGACGCGGTTTCTCATTTGTCTCAGATGTACAACTGCCCTATGCACGCTCATGATGACCTCCTAATCCAGGCTTTTACGGAATCGGGTTGTTGCAGCCGTCATTACAACCAGCGCAAATATGGATAGAGCCGCAATCTCACCCCAGAGCGCCGAAATCCCTACCCCTTTCAGGATGATGCCGCGTGAAATGATCAGAAAATAGCGCAAGGGAATCGCATAGCTGAGCGCTTGCAACCAGGCTGGCATCGCGGCGAGCGGGAAGAAAAAGCCGGAAAGAAAAATGGAAGGCAGCAGCAAAAACATTGTTGTCAACATGGCCTCTTGCTGTGTGTTTGCCACGGTGGAGATCAGCAGCCCAATGCCCAGCGTGGTCACCAAAAACAGCGCCGCCATCAGCAGCAACAAGAGCAGGCTGCCGTTGATAGGCACTTTGAAGAAGATCACGCCCGCCGCCAGCACTTCGATCATATCCAGGAAGGATACCAGCACATAAGGGGTCAGTTTGCCGACGATCAGTTCCCAAGGGCGTAAAGGGGTCACAATTAGCTGCTCGATGGTGCCACGCTCCCGCTCTCGGACGATAGAGGTCGCAGTTAGGAGCGTCGCCAGGAATTGCAGGATCTGCCCGATCAGCGCCGGGATCATGTAGTAGGCGGTCACCAGCCCGGGGTTGTACCAGACCTGGGTGCGCACATCAATTGGCGGTTGCACGGCATTGCTCATCCCCAGGCGATCCAGCCGCTCGGCGATGATGTGGGTGGATTGCGCCTGGCCGATCAGCACTGCCGCAGCCAGGGCGGTGCTTGCCACCGTTGGGTCGGAGCCATCCAGGACAAAGGCAACCTGGGCGGAGCGCCCGCTGTGGAGCGTTTTGCCATACCCTGGTGGGATAATCAACCCGGCGCGCACGGAATTGTTATCCATCAGGGTTTGAATTTCCTCCTCCGAGGATACCCAATAGGTCAACCGGAAATAATCGGCGACTTTGTATGCGGTGATCAGGGCGCGCGAGGCCTGGGTTTGATCCTGGTCGAAGACGGCCATCGAAATGTTGCGGACATCATTGGTGGCAGCGTAGCCCAACAGAAAAAGCATAGCGACCGGCATGATAAACGTAATGCCCAGTGTGCGCGGGTCGCGAATGATTTGAATAAATTCTTTGCGGATCAGGCTAACCAGGCGGTTGATCATTCCGGCGATCCTTGCGCGCTATCGAGTATTCCGTAGAGATAGATAGTGATGAAATTTTCCAAGGCGTTCTCGCCTGCAAAATGACGCAACTCGTCTGGAATGAGGATTTCTGTAATGTAATAAGAGATGAAAAGGCCGAAAAAAGTGCGCGCCAGGACCGGCGGCGGAATGGGGCGCAGATTTCCGGTTTTGGAGTTGATGACGTTGCTGATCTTCATGATTTCGGGCAGGATGACGTCGAACAATGCCCGGATGTGCCTGCCATCGAATTCGACCAGTTCGATGAACATCAGATTGAGGAGATCCTTGCGCTTGCTCAACTCGTTAACCATGCGGCTGGCAGTTTGCCGCACAAAACCGGCAATTGTATCGCTTTCGACGGACAGCATGAGTGGAACAATCTCATGGTAAGGATGTTTTTGGATCAAGACGGCTTGCCAGATGGCTTCTTTGTTCTCGAAGTGATTGTAAATGCCACCCATTGTGATGCCGCATCGTTCGACAATTTGACGCATGGAGGTCTTGTGATAGCCCTGCTGGATGAAGAGCAGGTAGGCCGCCTCGATGATACGGTTCTTCGCGATTTCGCCTTTTCTGGCAGCAGCGTTAATTTCGTTCATAAATGGGGACCCTTAATTAAAATAGCGAACGTTCGCTAGGATTTAATTATAGGCCTAATTTAAAAATTGAAGAATTGCCGGGGTTGGGGAATGCAGCGGCTGAAACAGCATCGAAGACCCGGCTCTTGCGGCAACGAAATAAAGTTTTGCCCGATCTCAGGTTAATAAACAAAGAGAGTGGCTAAAATAGTGGATCAAGGAAATCCCTCACATGGGCTGGATAGGCAGGGTACAGTTGCTTGTAGAGTTGACGCCTGTTGTAGCAGTAGATAAATACACGCAAGGCGCACTCCAGTGCGTAAGGGCAACGCGAGAAACAGCGCGACGATCTGGCCAGTCGAGCCAGGTAATGACGCAGCTCGGCGTTGTTTCCTTCCACCGTGTAGGTATCGGTTTTGCCATCAGAAACTTCATATCTGCCAAAGTGATACCACAAGCGGTCATAGGCATCAAATGCATCACTGTAATACTGCTTGGCCTTGGGCGCATCGTCCACCATCCCTTGAATAGCTGGCTGAGTGCGCTCCCACACTACTTTCCAGCCCAAATAACAACGGGTTTGCCGGTCCACGATCGTCAAGATGTAGATCCTGTTTTTTTGTTCCCGATAAAGGTGAACAATTCATCCATCTCGGCGGTCTTCACTTCGCTGGGAACTGGCGCTTCAGGCAGACTGGCAGCGCTGGCTTGCACCCACAATGATACTGTGCGGTGGTGAATTCCAAAATGGCGGGCGATCCTGCGCAAGTTGATGCCATCTACATACATCTGCACGGCTTGCTTGCGCATTTCCTCTGGATAGCCTCTCGGTTTAGGCTCTGGAGTGTATTTATACCCACAATGCATGCAGCGATACCTTTGTGCACCAGATTCCGTTCGACCAGCCTTGTTCTGGCGTTTCGTTTGTTGGCATTTCGGACAGCTTTTCATTCCTCTATTCTAATCCAGAAATTTAGCCACTCCCAAACAAAGAAGTTCTTGACAAAATAGAATATATGTTCTATAATCAAAATAAAGGACAAGGTGTAGGAAGGAGGACGAGATGAACCTGTTAGGAGCGAAAGTGGATCGGGGTTTGATGCCATTCAGGTTGGGGAAGGTGAAAGTGAAACCGGGGCTGGTGTTGGGGCTGATCATTATGACGGCGCTGCTGGCGTTCGAGATGTTCAATTATTCGACGACGGAATATGCGTTGCGGGATTTATTGGGGGAGCTAAGCTTTGCAGGGTTGAGATGGGCGACGATACTGGCGGTGGCGTTTTGTGGGATAGATTTTGCGGGGATTGCGCGATTGTTCACGCCGGAGCAGGGGAGCGAGGAGCCGAAGGAGGTGTGGTATTTGTTTGGGGCGTGGCTATTGGCGGCGACGATGAACGCCATGCTGACGTGGTGGGGGGTATCGATGGCGATCGTGAGCCACAATGTGCAGAGCACGGCGGTGGTATCGGCGCAGATGTTGACGAGGGTAGTGCCGGTGTTTGTATCGGTGATGGTGTGGGTGATCCGGATTCTGATCATTGGGTCGTTATCGCTGGCGGGGGACCGGCTGTTGTGGGGAGGGGTGAGGCGGACGGCCGGGACGAGCGCCGGGGCGAGTGCGGGGGTACGTCCGGCGGGGTACGGGAGCGGGTGGTGCGCAGCCCGGCGGCCGGGACGCTGAATGCGGTTGGAAGGGGAGCGGTGCGCGGCAGTGGGATGGGGTTGAAGGCGGCGGGGCGGCCTGAGCCGAGCTATCACAGCCTGGGCAGCGATGGCGAGAGCTCTGCGGCTAACTCCGGCCCGGCGTTCCGAAAATTCTGACACAAACAAAGGCGCGGCAATCAAATCAGGCCAGACTGAAGTAGATAGAATCTGAAGGAAATTTGCCTGCCGGGAAGAGAAGGCTTCTGGAATTGGAACTTGCCTCTAGAAGCCTTTTTTCTTTTATTGAGCTTTTTCTTCTGTCAGCGGCAGCCAGACGCAAAAGGTGGTACCTTTGCCCTCGCGGGAGGTCACGTCAATGGCGCCACCATGGTTGCGAACGATCCAATAAGCAATCGAAAGGCCCAGGCCAAATCCGCCGCTTTGTGTGCGCCGCCTTGATTTTTCAGCCCGGTAGAATCGCTCGAAAATAAATGGTAGGTCTTCAGATGGGATCCCTGGACCGGTATCCATCACCAGGAACTGCGCTTGCCCGCCGGAACGCCGCAGCGCCAGGCTGACCTGGCCGCCCTTCGGGGTGTATTGTATGGCGTTCGAAACCAGGTTCAGCATCACCTGTTTAAGGCGATCACGGTCTCCCGTCACCTGCACCTGGTCGATGTCGGTGATCTTTAACTGCAAGCGGTCGCCCGCCAACACCCGCATCTGCTGGAATACCTCCAGTAAGACGGTGTCCAATTCGACCGGCGCCATCACCAGCGGCAGCCGCCCGGACTCGGCTTGCGCCAGCAGCAGCAGGTCGCCTACCAGGCGGCTCAGACGGTCTACCTCAGTTTCAATGCTGGAGAGCGATTCCTCGTCCGTTTCTCCCAGCTTTCGGAGCAAGCCGATGTTGCCCTTGATGACCGTCAACGGAGTGCGTAGCTCATGGCTCACATCTATCAAGAAACGCCGCTGCGTGTTGAAAAGTTGCTCCAGGCGCTCCAGCGTTTGATTGAAAGCCTGAATTAATTCCCCAATTTCATCATCTGGCGAAGCGGTTTGCGGGATGCGGCGTTGAAGGTCGTCTGCCCGCGTGATTTGTGTTGCCATCTGGGTTACCGCAGCCAGCGGGGAAAGCGCCTGATCGGTGATCAACCATGCTCCCAATCCGGCGGCAAACATTGCGACCAGTACCAACAAGACCAGCACAGAGGCGAGGGTGCTCAAAGCGGTATCTACCACGCTTAAGCTGGAAGCGATCTGAAGAATCCCCGCCGGGCCGCGCGGTGTGACCAGGGGAACATTGAGAACGCGCACACGGTTGGCGCCATCCTGCACAAAACTGTACTTGGGCTGGCCTATGGTTTGGCTGCGCTCATCCAGCGGCTGCCGTTCGGAGGCAGGGTATGCGACGTGCAACACGCCCGTTTGATCCCAAAGCTGAAAGGATAGGTTCTCAGGCGGCTGATACCCTTCCAGCGTGCGAGGATCAAAACGGTTATTCTCACCGACGCGCAGCTGGGTAATAATTTGTTCGGCTGTGCTTGCCAGCGTGTCGTCTATTTGCTGCAAGAGCGTAAAGCTCACCAGCCCATAGACCAGTGAGCCAAAAATGAGCAAAACGCCCCCTAAAAGGGTGGTGTAAAGGAGGGTAAGGCGAAGACGCAGCGACATTCAGCGTTTTTTTGTTCTCAGCGGGCAGGCGCAAGTTTCGCGCTGCCGGCGGGCAGTGGCACTTTATGGATTCTCTCGCAGCACGTAACCGACCCCGCGCACGGTGTGCAACAGGCGATCTTCGCCGTTGCTCTCGAGTTTCTGGCGCAGGTAGCGGATGTAAACATCCAGCACATTGCTTTCGCCGCCAAAATCATATCCCCAGACCCGGTCAAAAATGATCTCCCGCGTTAAAACCTGGCGCGGATGGCGCATGAAAAGCTCGAGGAGATCGAATTCTTTTGCGGTAAGGGAGACCACGCGGTTCTTTCGGGTGACCTGGCGGGTAGAAATATCCAGGGTGAGATCTGCAAAAGTGAGCACCGGAACGCGCTCTTGCTGGGTGCGCCGCAGCAAGGCCCGGATGCGCGCCAGCAGTTCATCGAGTTCGAAAGGCTTGACCATGTAGTCGTCCGCCCCGGAATCTAAACCCAGGATGCGGTCTTGCAGGGCGTCTCTGGCGGTAAGGATCAGAATGGGGATATTCCCTCCGCTTGCTCGTAATCTCTGGCAGATTTCGAGGCCGTCCATCCCTGGTAACATGAGATCGAGAAGCACTAAATCGGGATGGCGGTCGCGCGCCAGGGCCAGACCGGTCTCGCCATCCAAAGCAACTTCCACCTGGTATCCGTCGTAGGCTAATCCCCGGCGCAGCAGCTTGACGATGCCTTCATCGTCTTCGATGATTAGGATACGTTCATTCATGGTTCCCTCCTGATGATTACTATACCATAGACCCGCGCAAGAAGAAACAAGAACTTAGAACCTCTGTCATTTGGCCTGAAATGAGATGTTCTCTCTCCAATTATAGTGTATGCTCTCTGAAGCGGCGAATAAAAAGGGTTATAATGTACCCCATGGATCGAACCATCACTGCAGACTTATCCTGGATTGCCTCCCCAGCCGAGCTGAAGGAAATGGTGGTTGACCTAAGCCGGCATACCCGCCTGGCGGTGGATACTGAGTCGAACAGCCTGCACGCTTACAAAGAACGGGTCTGTTTGATTCAGTTTTCTACTGGAGAAAAGGATTACCTGGTTGACCCCCTGGCATTGAAGGATCTATCGCTGCTGGGACCTATTTTTGCAAGCCCGCAAATCGAAAAGATCTTCCACGCCGCCGAATATGATTTGATCTGTCTGAAACGGGATTATCATTTTCAGTTTGCTAATCTTTTCGATACCATGCTGGCAGGTCGCATTCTAGGGCGTAATGAAGTAGGTCTGGCTCCGATGCTGGAAGCCGAATTTGGCGTTCACCTGGATAAACGTTTCCAGCGCGCAAATTGGGCCAGGCGGCCGCTCCCTGCCGAATGGCAGGCGTATGCGCGCCTGGATACCCATTACCTGCTGCCGCTGCGGGACCGGCTCCAAGCAGAACTGGTTGCTCGCGGCCGGTGGGAGCTGGCGCTTGAAGACTTTGCTCGAATGTGCCATACCGACGCTTCAAATGGGGGGCATAACAACGGCAATCCATGCTGGCGGATCAGCGGCAGCCGCGATTTGAGCGCGCAAGAAGCCTCTGTCTTGAGCGAACTATGCGCTTTTCGCGAAGAACAGGCGCGCTTATCCGATGTCCCGCCGTTTAAGATCCTCAGCAATGAGACGCTGCTTTCGCTGGCGGTGCAACAGCCTGAAACCTTTGAGGATCTGGAAAAAATGCGGGGACTTGGCCCCTGGCTTCTCAAGCATCACGGGGCGCGTATCCTGGACGCCATCCGTCGTGGGAGGACTTCTCACCCGATCCAACCGCCGCCACCGCAGCCAAAACCGAAAGAGGATTATCTTAACCGGTTGGAGGCGCTGCGCGCCTGGCGCAAGCAGACCGCCGAGGAAATGGGCGTGCCCTCGGACGTTGTTTTGCCGCGCGATCTGATGGAACAAATTGCGCAGATCAACCCCCGGCAAAGGGACGATCTGGAAGCGCTGATGAGAAACCTTCCCTGGCGCATGGAACATTTTGGCAGCGCAATCTTATCTGTCATAAAGAGATAGGAGCAATCATGCGTATCCACTTCAACGGCGCAGCCCGTACGGTTACGGGCTCTCAACACCTGCTGGAAATCAACGGTTATCGCCTGCTCTTGGAGTGCGGCCTGTTCCAGGGCAGACGGCAGGAAACTTACGAAAAAAATTTGCACTTCAGCTTCAACCCGGCAAAGATCGATGCCGTCATCCTCTCGCACGCGCATATTGACCATAGCGGCAACTTGCCGAACCTGGTAAAGAACGGCTACAGCGGCCCGATATACGCAACCACAGCCACGGCGAAGCTGGTAGATATCATGTTGCGCGACTCGGCGCATATCCAGGAAAAGGATATCGAGTTCGTCAACAAGCGACGGTTGCGCAGGGGAGAGCCCCCGATGGAACCGCTTTACACCGCCCAAGACGCTGAGCGCGTCAATGATCTGATGCGGGCTTATCATTACGATGAGGAATTTGAACCTGTTCCGGGCGTGAAAGTCCGGTTGCGCGATGCAGGTCATATCCTGGGCGCGGCCGGGGTTGAATTGGATATTGAAGAAAAAGGCCGCAAGCTCCGCTTATGGTTTTCAGGCGATATCGGTCGGTTGAAGCTTCCGCTGGTGCGTGACCCGGTCCTGCCGGAAGATGTGGATTACATGATGATGGAATGTACTTACGGCGACAAGCCGCATCGCGACCCCGAAGAGGCCTTTTTAGAGTTCCGCGATGTGGTCCGGAAGACCTTGAAAAGGGGCGGAAAGGTGATCATCCCTGCTTTTGCGGTGGGGCGGACGCAGGAACTGGTGTTCGATTTAAACCGCATGATGAGCAACGGGGACGTGCCCCGTGCACCGGTCTATGTAGATAGCCCCTTGGCTGTGGCCGCTTCGCGAATATTCCACGAGTTCCCGGACTACTTTGATGAAGAGACCAATCGCTTCATTCGGGAAGAGAGACACCCTGCCTTACAGTTTGACCAATTGCATTACATACAGTCCGTCGAAGAATCGAAAAAGCTCAATGATCGGCAGGAACCAATGGTGATCATCTCGGCTTCGGGGATGGCGGAAACCGGACGAATCCTGCACCATTTACGGAATAATATCGAGAATCCGCGCAACACGGTGTGCATTGTCTCGTGGCAGGCGCCGCATACCCTAGGCCGGCGGCTGGCTGATGGTGAAAAACTGGTACGCATTTTTGGCGAATTATATGAACTGCGAGCTGAGGTGGCAACAATCGGCGGTCTTTCGGCGCACGCCGGGCAGGATTTTTTGTTGCAATACGCGCTGGCAGCCAGCGGACACTTGCGGCAGATCTGGTTGGTGCACGGCGAGCCTGACGCCGCCATGGCCTTTAAACAAAAGCTGGTCGAGGTACAGAATACCCCGGTGGCATACCCGGAGATGTTCGACCGGGTGGAGCTTTGATTCTCGCTTACTCTCTGCTATAATTGGCCTTGCTCAGGAGAGGTGCCGGAGTGGACGATCGGGGCGGTCTCGAAAACCGTTGTGGCCCTCGTGGTCACCGTGGGTTCGAATCCCACCCTCTCCGCTGAGCGTAAAGTCTTGTGAGCCTACCGGCTCTCGATCTGTTGAAAAACGGATGTGAATGTACGGGATTTTACGCTTTGGCGTGATCTTCACGCCCGAGATCGCTCAGTGTCCGCTGGGCGATCTCAACTTTTAAGCGATACTCCTTCATTGTACGTACTCCTCGACACTTGTCAAGGTATTGTGGGACACCGGGAAGGCGATTTTGACTTCCGTTACCGTTTGTCTCATGTCTTCCCCTATGTCAACAATATTCCCTTCTGCACCTTGTTCTCGGATCCAGTAGCGTCGCCCGGCGTCGGGGCGTAGTCTATCCATCAACCTAAAGAGAATCTCATAGTCAGGATTGACTTTCACCCACACGATGCGCTTCGTTCCCACATCGCACCCAGCTTCCTGGATCATCGTTCGCACCAGTAGCTTGCGCTCTTCGCGGGTAGCCCATTCCCAGCTGTCATGCAGATTCAGCAGGGTAAGTGCAGCCCGTTCAATCGCCGACTCCGGGATGCGGGTGAGCAGCTCGAGTTTTTCCTTCAAGCCGTTGACTTTCTGCCAGTACTGGTATTCTTCGCCTTCGTACAGGCCGCGCTCATAGTTATCGCGCATCAGGCGCAACATACTGCGGATCTCCTTGCGCTCAGTCTCCGGGTCGGGTCTATCCTGTCCATCATGTAGGAGTTTACGCACATCCTCCTCCCAGGTAGCAGTCAGTTTGAGTGACTGTATCAGAGCCGCCACCTGTTCATCTAGCCTGTCAGCGTGAATGCTTTGACCTGAGTACGGGCAGTCGTAGTAACCACGCAGGTGCGAATCCTCCCGGTAGTAGGTAGGGTAATTCTTCGGTGTCTGGACACGAAGTCGTCGACCACAGTGCGCACAGACCGCCAGGCTTTGCAGCAGGTGAACCCTGGCAGCCTTCTGCCCGGGTTTGGGAACAACACGCCGGCTGGCACGCAGCGCCTGGCAGCGATCCCACAATTCCTGGGTGATGATTGGTTCGTGCTGGCCATCAGAGACCTTGGGCGGCGTGGAGCGATAGCTGACTCCTTTAGGACGTACAGTCATCCCACGGTAACGGATCTTGCCTACATAGTAGGGATTGCAGAGCATATCCCGCACTGAGTCCTTGTTGAACATACGATTCTTTTCAGTGAGATACCCTTGTTCGTTCAACCAGGCAGCGATCTGCATGTCCGAATACTGCCCGGTAGCGTAACGCTCGAACATTGCCACGACCATCGGTGCTTTCTCCGGGTCAGGAACACCTACTTTGCGGTTACCCTGCAACACACTGATGTAACCCCAAGGGACCGCGCCATTGTGATAACCTTGCAGCGAACGCTCCAGCTTGCCCTTGTTGGTTTCTTTGGATAAGTTGTCGCTATAGAATTCGCCCAGCGAGCTAACCAGGTGAAACAGGAGCTTGCCTTCCGGAGTCCCCAGATCGAAGGGCTGCTGGACAGCTTTGAAGATGATATCCAGC
The DNA here is from genome assembly GCA_013178185.1 of Anaerolineae bacterium. Lineage (GTDB taxonomy): Bacteria > Chloroflexota > Anaerolineae > Anaerolineales > Anaerolineaceae > Ch132. The sequence continues at coordinate 214,840 of JABLXC010000002.1, forward strand.
TCCTGCAGCTCGTGAACGATCTCCAGCGACCATTCCAGGCGGCGCGCCAGGCGATCCACCTTGTGAACGTACAACACCTTGAACTCACCACGCCGGGCAGCTTCGCGCATGGCATTGATCCCTGGACGGTATTTCTTGCGGTAAGCCGATTGAGCTGGATCGGCGAACACCTTGACAATCTCGACCCCATCGCGCTCAGCCTGCTCCTTGATCTGGCGCAGTTGGGCATCCAGGCTGAACGAATCGCTTTGCATCTCAGATGAAAAACGAATGTACGCTGCTCCAGGGAGAGGGGAAGAGTCTTCTCTTTGCTTGTATCGGTTCATCTTGTTCAATCCTTTCGTTCGAAGTTGTAATTGGTTAGGGCATTGAGTGAGAAAACTATCCGGATCGCTTCACAACACACCTCCATTCCAGGAGCAGCCAGAGTAATATTTAGCTGGTGTCGTTCGCCTTTTCCTGGTTCAGCGCCAGGTAACGGCGGTTGATGCGCGCCAGCCATTCGATCAGGCTCTGTGGAAGCCTGTCTGGAAGGAGCGGCTGCTCCTGTGAAGGGGTTATATCATCTCCAGAAACTGGTTTTTCTTGTGGGTCAGGGTTTTCAGGGAGGTTTTGACTTACATGCTCATCTGCCATAGTTGCACCTCATACGGTAAATTGTTTTGAATGTCTCTTATGCGTTTTAGGAGGTAAAAGAAAACTCCGGTCCCGACATTCGTGATGTCAGAACCGGAGCGTTGATTGTGGGATATCAGTACTGTATAAGTTATTCCTCCTTCAGATTACTCCAAATCGATAACTGGCCTGGTTGGACGATATTGCTTCGTTTACCAACTGACCTTCTACCAGCAGCCGCTTTAGCCGCCTGATGTTCCAGAGCCCAGTCCAGCCAGGTTTTTACGGGGATCAGCACCGGGCTGCTCTCAGTTGGGCAACCCATGGGCGAATTTGTTACTCGCATTGCATCGGCAAAGAGTGACTGCAGGTCGTCCAGCTCCGCGCCGCGCAGCACTTCACGCGCCAGCTCGGTGATAAAGTCTCCTTCTTCCACGGGCACGATCGCGCCGCCGACCTCATCTCCGTACAGGGTCTGAGCAGCGCGCATCTTGCGTCCCATCAGGGCCAGCGCCTGGGCTTCCATGGCGTCTTTGTAAACGGCAAACACGGCCTTGACCGGTTGAGTCTGCCCCAATCGCCACACCCTCCGAAGAGCTTGCCAAAGGGTATACAGGCTATATTCTGGCTCGTAGAACACGACCGTCTGAAAGCTAACCAGATCCAGCCCGGTTTGCACCAGGCGAGGATTGGTGATCAGTGTATCCGCATAGCCGTGATCTTCAATCCAGCGCTCACGCCGGCGCGGGTCCACCGAGCCGTACAGAGTGATCGCCTGAACACCGGACTGTTTGAGCACACTTTCCAGGCGATCCTGGATATCCCGCGTCCCGGTCTGGCGTACGTACACTAGCGTCCGCCGGCCGCGGGCTTTTTCTGCTTTGCAGAAGCTGGACAGCCAGCTTTCTTTAGGCAGCAAGCCGAAGCGATCCACCACCGCCTCCAGAGGCATCAGCGGAACCTTGACCAACGTTTCCTTGCCATGGAACGCTTCGGGGATCAGCCCTAAAAGCGCCTGCTTGCCTTGCTCAGTGCGCGCCATGGCATAGACGTCGGTATAATACGCGCCTTCTTTACTGGCCAGGTTAAGCAGATTTTGCTGCTGGCGCAGGATTTGAGTAACCAGGATTGCCGGATCAAACTGCCACTGGTAGCTGTTAGACGCCGATATGGATGGCGCAATGCCAACCGCTAACCCTGCCGAAGCTGCCCGGCCAATTGCCTGCCCGGCAGATTGAGACTGCATCTGGCTGTCAGCGGAGCTCTTGGTATCCGCTTGCCCGGCTGTGTCTGCCTGGCTGACGGTATCCGATTGTGAATGGGTTTGGCTGCCAAATGTCCCCCATGATTCACCTTGGGTAGTGGTCAGCACTTCGCTGACCACGGTACCCTGGCTGATAGTATCCGCCTGGCTATTTGTCTCCGCATGGCTAGCTGTCTCGGAATGGCCCTGTATGTCACTCTCTGAAGCCATGCTGGAGACGCCATCTGCCGAACCCCAGCCGACATTTCCCCCGATGCCTACACCAGCCGGTTGGATACCGCCACGCAGCCCCCAGTTGAAGCTATCTACGTGACTGCTGCCCGATCCGCGCGAGCTGACATGACCGCTGCTTTCGGTGACGGCTGTTCCGTCCGTCACAGCATGCCCGACGGTATGAGCCTGGCCTTCAGAATAAGCCACCCCTACCGACCTGGATTCAGACTCGCTCCGAGAGTGTGACCAGCCGCTCGTCTCGGCCTGCCCTTCTGTGTGGGCGACGCCATCAGTATGCGCCTGGCTGTCGGTGTGGGCCTGCCCTTCACTGTGAGCGCTTCCCTGGCTGGTGCTGTATCCCTGAGAAGCGGACTGCGCCATCAGCCCGGAAAGTAATGCCGGCAAGCTGACGCCAAAAGAAACAGCTCGCACACCGCTCTGCCAGGCTGCCCAGGTGGAGGTTTCTTCTGCCAGCCCGGTAAGCATTTCGGTGATATCCGCCAGGCTGATCGGCGAGGTGAGCACCACGAAGAGAAATTCTTCTTTCAAGTCGCTCATACCGCGGAACAAGATTTCGTTCTGCTGCAGGGTGTACAGCTGAGCAGTAGGGCCAGCCTCGGTAAGCGGGTTGCGCAACAGGGTGCTGTTTCCTCCGCGGGCATTTTCGCGGGGATCGGTGTGACCAACTGTGACCAACACATGTTGCATATCGTGGAAGCTCAGGAAGATCCACTCTGCCAGGCGAACGGTCAACGGCTCCAGGCGAATCTGGCGGTAAGCCCCGCCCATCGCTCCCTTGAGAGCTGCCAGGCTGCGCGCCGATTGAGCGCTGGCTTCCTCCAACGTAGGAGCAAAGGCTGCAACGCCATAACACTGTACAATTCCCACTGGGGATTGCTGGTGGTTGAATATGCCGGCTGCCAAATACAAGAAGCTGACATGCGAGCCGTATAAACCCCTCAGCACGGTGCGCATTTTTTGCAGCAAGCCAGGATCTGCACGTGATTCCAGCGGCAAAAAGCTGAGCTGGAGCAGCCGCACAACACGATAGCCGGCATACTCACGCCCGCCCTCCCGCTCACGCAGCCGGTACCACAAGTAATCCAGCTCATCCCGGCCATCTACGAAACTAACGCCGGAGCGTTCAACCTCCAGATCATCTGGAATGACAGGCGGCTTTGCACGGTGTGGGGATAACCACTCCGGCATACGCGGCAGCCAGTCACGAATATTACGAACATGAGATTGGAAGCTTCCTGTTTCCATCAGCTTCGTTTGCTCCGAATTATGAGCTCACGCCTGCCTGCTGGTTTGGCAGGCGTTAGTTCACAATAGGTAAGATGAAGAAATTCAGGCGCACCCATGCTGCGCCCGAGCGTGTCGTGAAGCAAGCTCATTTCTTTGCCTGCATGGGAGGTTTGGAAGCTCGCCGTCCAGTATTGATATTGATCGTGACTGAAGGTCGCCTGCTGTCTTCCGTCTGCTGGAAGAAACGCTGCAAACTCGACAGGGTCTTCACAGCGGTGAATACCCCGGCAAACAACGTCAAAATAGCGGCTACAGCCATGATCGCAACCACTCCAGGTAAAGCGAGTTTTCCAATCGTGTAGATGTCCATACCATCCTCCGTGTAAAAAAAGGGCCAACGTGTGGGGATTGGTTTCCAACGTTCGGTTGCCCAGCCGACGTTGGTGCTGCCCATTACAGAACAGAGTCTGCGCAGAGCAACACATACCCGGGGTGAAATCGTCTAAAACGGGTGAATTCATCACAGGCATGTGGCGCTCTGACGAGCGGAGCTCTGATTCGAGGGCATTCGAGAACCGAGTCATATCAGGTATGGACCATTCGACGAAAACCATTCAGCCTGCCGTTACTGAGAATCTCTTACCCGCAGAGCGCGCAGCAAATCCTGCGCGCCTGCCAGGGGATTGACGACAGACATTGGGTTGATAAAAACTTGTTGAACTAACATGGAGAAATAGCCCAGCGGTACCACCAACCACAGCACCCAGAGCAAAATCGTGGTCACGTTACCGCGCGTGCTGGCGATCACCGAGGCCGCATTCTCACTGGAACCGATCAGCGCGGCCCACTGCTCCGGGGTGAGATGGGCTGTATAGTTCAGATAAATACGGCTACCGATTACTGCCAGAGCGTAGATAGCGATCCCGGCTTTGACATACCAAAGCAAATTAAAGCGTTGAGCGGACAACGCCAGGACAGCCAGCAGGCCTCCAAGCCACATGGCTGCGCCTATCCAGGGAACCGGCGCGCCCATATCCCATTGGGCGATCAGCCAGACTATAAACACGATTACTGTCATGGTCTGTGCAGTGCGCGGCAGTCGGTTGATTGATCCATTGTTCTGGCTGCGATCATTGCGGCGAGGGCGAAAGCCGGCTCGCTGCTGGATTTCTGCGTCGGGCAGGAGGGCAAGCAGGATCGCACACAGCAGGCTGACCAGTGCGGCTGAATTTTCTGCCAACCAGTAGGCAATGACCAGGCCGCCGTTCGCCAGGTAAACCGGCAGATCCATCAAGAACATACCGATACGATCCAGCTCGTTCATGGCGCGCCTGCCGGCAGTAATGTCACCAGGGTTACGTACACCTGCATGGTATCCTGCATGAAGAGGACCCTGGGTTGGGTAATCGGGATCGCAACCCCGTTCCAGTTGAAGACTGTCCCTGCGGTATAAACCCACAAACGCAGGTCAAAAGCGCCAGGATCAGCAAAGGGCACGTTCGGGACAAATGCTTCTGCAGTACAGGTGCCATTGCCACCGCAACCAGCGTTTACGGGCGCCATGCCGGGCAGCAAATCGAACCGATCCTGATGAATATAGGCTTCGTAGTATTTGCTGGCCAAGTCATTCAGGATCCAGTAGCGGCTCTCCGGGCTAAGCTGGGCATTCGCCTGAACATCGGTGATCGGCTCGGGTAGGATTTCCACATGCTCGATGCAATGGATCTCGCCATCGACGACTTCATAAGCTGGATTACCTTCCATGGACGGGTCCCAATCGTTGTCATAGCGGCTTCCTGGCCCAGGGCAACCACCACCATTGCCCGAGCTGGCAGACTCGCAGGTGGGTGGATCTTGAACTTGCTCATACCATGTAAAAATGACAGGCGGTATGGAGGCAGAGGCCTGGATATCCACTCCGCGCTTTTCGGGGTCTTGGCCGACGACCAGCGGATTTTCGGGAGCAGCCTTCTGGATCGTCAAAGTCGCTGGAGCCTGAGAGATAGTTGGCGCAGGGCAGATCGGCGTCTCGGGGACGCAGCTGCCATCCGAGCAATCTGCCACCAATCCGGCGCAACCACCCGGCAGGCTGGCGCAATCCGCAACGCCGTTCAGGTAGAGCAGCAGGGCGTTTACCAGGAAGCCGCTGTTGAATGACATGCGCAAGATTTCGAACAGGTAAGTGAAATTGACGATCGACCAGATATTTTCTTGACCATCGATCACCGCCTGGAAGAAGGCTTGTGGATCGGTGTAGCCCATCGTAGCCAGTTGAGCCAACTGCTCCGAGTTGAGGGCTGGTCCGACCAACATCGCCAGGATCGCCGCGCCGTTGCCCAGCATGCTCTCCGCTCCAGTCAGGCCGCTCTCCACCGGATACATCGCCATAAAAAAGAGTGTTGCCGGCGAGGGCAAGACCAGGATATTGCCGCTGGGTGTCTGGTAGCGGTGATAAGTGGCATCCAGATCGAGCACCATGCCGCCGGGGAGGGTGATATCCATCCAATCCGCCGATTCGGAAACCGTACCGAGATCGCTGAGCAGATCCCAGCGGATCGAGCCATCCGGATTAAGGATCTCGCCCCAGGGCGACTCGCCGTCGGCAGCAGCTGGATGCGGATAAGCAAGCAACGAGATAATGACCAGCATCAGGATGATGGATCGAAACGTCTTCATGGTTGGCCTCCCGCAGCAGAAAAAACAGATAATTCCTCGTCCGTCAAAAAGCGCTCAAATTTCCACTCACCTTGCTCCTGGATCACCAGGGCAAGCGCAGAGAAGACCGTTTGGGGTTCTTTCTGGATAGGCCAGGGGGCAGAAAGCTCGATCTGCAGCCGCCAGACCTGCATGGGAGCGTCCCCGCGAGTATCGGCGACCTGCTCATCGACCTTTTCCTGGGTGGTGACCTTCACCGTGGTTGCGGTCTGCGCCTGCTCGAAACTGGACCATAAGTTGGGGCCGATCACATTCTGGTACGCGATGCAGCCAGTCTGTGTGCTCACCGAGCAAAGCTGATCTAGCCAGGCTTGCTGCTCTTTCTGGTAATCCACGGTGTAGAACGCCTGCGCCCCGGCCGTGGCAGCCTTCTGGGCTGCGATGTCATCCTGTCCGGTTTGCTCATCCAGGGAGGGAGCCTGTGTTGACGGAACACTTGCATTTGCCTGACTGCGCCCCAGCACTTTGGGAACGCCCCACAGTACGCCGGCGCCCAAACCGATCAAAACCAGGACAATTACCACCCACTTCTTGGGGATCATGATTTCATTCACAACGGCACCTCCTTCACGCCCAAATGTTGCATAGGTCAGAAAACAAAAACCGCCACCGGTGCACTCGCTCTCCAGCGAATGCCACGTGTGGCGGATTGGTCAGCCAACGATTCTCAGGAAAACCAAGCCGGTTTCCCTGGCACTTACCACCCCGCACGCGGGCAGGATGGCAAACGTATGACAAAAGAATCTATGTGATTGTTATACCAAGTTTACACGATTTCGGCGATGTTGTCAATCCTAATTATCACTTCGTTGTGGTGGTCTCAGGCGGTTTCAAGTTGCATTCCGGCATGATCTGGGGCACGTGCGGAGTCACCCAGGCATCCCAGGAGACGATCTCCACCAGCGACCACCAGGTGGCGGGGGCATCAGCTAACCGCACATCTTCAGGAATGGCAGGATGTGGCTGAGTATGACGTGCCAGGAAGCTATCCGGGAACATGCCCACGTAGGTATAGAGCACCGGGTAGACCGGCACTGCAATCAGGTAACCGGTGAAATGCATCTGCTGGCATTTCGCCGGCAGCTCTCGAATTGCACTAATCCGATCGCGCATGAACTGCCAGTAGGTCATTCCGTTTGCACCTTCTTGCTGCATGGGTTGCAAGCCTTTGTAACCGGCGAAGGCGACAAAGACAAGCCCGACGATCAGAATAAGCGCCAGGATTGCACGAATGAACAGGCCAAGAGCAGAAAATAACGAACGGATCATGTGTCACTCTTAATCCGAATTCTACACCTTTTTATCTTCCTCATTTATCTTGAATACCAAACACACCAATGATGGCATGGTGTGAACCTCCCTTAAGCCGTTACCCCGGTTCACACCAGGTGTAAACCGGGTACGTACCAATGGGAATAAACCAGACGGTATGAACCCTACAACTTACAGTTTTCCATATGTCATTCATTTTCAAATTCCTTTTTTCTTTACTTCCAACCAAATATAATCTCCCTCACCGCGCTTTCCTACCTGTAAATCAGCAAGATTGGTTAGCGAAACAACCAGCGACCTATTCCCCAGACAGTAATTGATCTCGCTGCGGATATTGCGCATGCAAGTGCGGTTATCACACACCACAAACATCTTCCCACCGCTGGCCTGGTGAAAATTGCGCCACTTCGCTTGGCGCTGTTCGATGCTCTTATCGGTATCACGCTCCACTTCAACAAAAAGCAACGAACCTTGCTCATCGATCAATACCAGGTCTGGTTTGAACAAGCCGCCATCCGGTAAATTCACATCCGGCGGGGTCAGGTTAACCTGGTAACCGGCCTCACGCAACACATCGGCAGCCTGCAGGTTGAGCAGGGTGTGCTCCGGGGAGACATGGCGTTCTAACAAGAGGTCGTACTCATTTATACTGGGGTTTTCACCAGTAAGCAGCCAATAGGCTATTTGACCTCGTTCTGCCAGCCTCACCAGGTCTGGGAATCTGCCGCCTGTACCCGCCCCATCCGCTGCCCACGGACGGAAGGTCTCGATTAATTGAAGGTCGGTCAAACGCATTATCAAGGCTTGAAGACTTCCGCCGGCTTTCTTAATTCCCAACATTTCGGCAGCTTGACTCTCTATGACAGGGCGTCGTGACAGACCAGTTTTACCAATCATAATCAGAATACGGGAATCCCGATCGAAGGTTTCTGCCTGACGCCATGCCACCATCCAATCCGGTTCAGGAGGCCTGTCATTCATTTTTTCTGTATCGGTCGGTTTCACTTCTTCTAACTTTGAACTTTTCTCGGAATAAGCTGGAGCTGCACTTTGCAGCGCCGTTACTTGATTGAGCAAATTATTCCGCTCGGTTTCAAGACGGGCAATCTGGCCGACAAGGCGAGCATTCTCTTCACGCAAAGATTCGTATTGGCTGCGAAGCTTGTCTAGCTGTTCACGATTATGCTGAAGGTTTTTCGCGCTCTGGCTGTCTTTCAGGAGCACCTGGGCCTGGTTTAGCTGGTTGCCGATATGCTGGCGCACCAGTTGCTCGAGCTCCTCAACCGGCAGGCTGTCCAATGGGCGACCAGATTTCAGGCGCTGGTCAACTTCGTCTGGGGCGAAAGTTTCTAAAAGACCCACGAGAACACGCTGGGCTTTACGTCCCCTGGTTTCAGCCTGCTCGCGTAGCTCAGTCTGGATATGCAACAACTGCCGCAGGTTCTCTACGGTGATGTCATCTGCAGCCATTGGCTTTTCTCCAGTTCCGCCAGACTTGTTCGTGCTACAGCGAGCTTTGCCTGGGCTTGCTCGCTGTTCGCCTGGTCGGGTATGCTCAGCCAGCGTAAGGTCAACCTGGCGGCTTCCAGGTAGCTCATCGCTGTTTGGTTCAAGTCTTCCTTCAACCCGACCAATGCGGGTGGGGCTTCTTGCCGGTCAAGTTCTTCTGAGATTCCCAGGATTTGCTCGAATACTTCCTGGGCGCGACGCGTCTGCCCGAATAGATCATCAACCTCCCCACTCAAAATGGCGGTGATCTTTCCATCCACCAGGCGCAGCTCTTTGTCTGCTTCTCTTGCCAGGCGGCGATATTCATCAACCGATTTCACGTCTGGCAACAGCAGCAATGGGCGGCCATCCTCATTGCGCGGACTGGCAATCCCACCGATGGCAAGCAGAACCAGCAAGGCCAGGATGACCAGTGTGCTTATTGGGATATGGATTTCCTGGTTCTCATTCATCGCCGATCAAGTCCTCCGGGATCGCAGCGGCGAAGTTATCATCGTCATCTGAACCTTCATTGATCGCTCCGCCGCCGTTATCCTGGTCTTTATAAGAGGGGCGTAACAAGCCTCTCTGAACCAGATCTCTACGCGTTCGGTCGCCGGCTTCCCAGTCGATGTTGCGCAAGAATTCCACCTCGGTCGCAACAATCTCGAACACCATCTTGCCCTGACGGGTAGTGCGTTGCTGGATGTGACCGATGACACCTAAGCGGCTGCCCTTGCGCACGTGGCCATACACCAGCTCAGCGAGTGGGCCATAGACACAGGTGCGCAATCCTTTGACTCCGTTGGCTCCCTTGACACCCTTGACCATCAAGTAGAGACGCAGGAATTGCACATCCTTATTGTCCAACTTGAAAATATCAAAATAGATATCGCCGGTAATATCGCCCTTGACCCATACGTGGTTGTTTCTTGCCATGTGCTACCTCCTGAAAAGAGGAGTTTTAGAATAATTTACCAATACCAGACCTTCGGTTATAATTAAAGCGGGCAGCGATCCGTGGCGGAAACGCCATGACAACCTGCTCACCCGGACGGCCGGCGAACCTGACCCGTTAGCGGCCGTCCTTTTATTTCATCCGGTGGTTAGACCGGAGTTACAGCATCAAACGAAATACTATAAATACGCAAATCATTGACACCATCCATCCAATCAGAATTTGAACCGGGGTGTGATGTTTCAGGCGGATGCGCGCCCAGCCAACCAGCGGAGCGAAGATCGCCATAACGACGCCGAGGACCGGGGCGGTCCACAATAAAACCGCAGTACAGCCCGCCATGGCTGCTGAGTGCAGGCTCAGCTTGGTATGGCGGTTGATCCAGTAACCGAGCACAGTGGCAATTACCGCCGACACCAAACAGGCAATGATAACTACAGGGGCTTTACCGATAATCAGCACAGCCAGCAAGATAACCAGGCAAGTACCACCAACCGCGTAAATACTGGTGCGCTGCTCACGGATCGAAACACTGGCATCGCTGTATTTTCCAGAGCGCACGCCCCAGAAAAGCAACAATGCCATTGGCAGATTTACGATCGCAATCGACAGAACAGTCCAAAAGATCGCCTGCCCGAGTGTGCTGCCCAGACTCACCATGGCGATTACCAGGGTGGGGACAACAACCAAGAGCGGGTGGAAGATGTACGAGACCATTTCAGCAATTCGGTCCGCCTGGGAAGCTTTGGATTTTGTCATTACCCGTTCCATCTTTCAAACTCTTCGATATGCCTGCATCAACTTTCTACTTGCCTGTCGATATGCCGAGATCATCTCAGGATATTCCTCATCGGCTTTGATCTCTCGCAAGATCGTATTCACACGCGTGGCTTCCATGTAACTGACAGTATCCCACCTGGCGCGCAGCTTATCCACCGGGATCGTATCATCCAGGAAGTCAGCGATCAATGTTTTGCCATCCAGGACATGCACCATCGCCCGGTAGAGGTAGTAATCGGAGCGGCGTAAATACTCCCAAATATCAGGCCGGCTCATCTCCATCCCGACCGGTGGGCACAGGTGTTCCAATCGATCAACCAGGTAGACCAAATCTTGAAAAGCAGGCCAGTAGCGGATTCCCCGGAAATAAGCCAGAACACGGGCGTACGTGTTGCTGTGAATGAACGAACCGCCCCATAATATGGCTGTCGCAACCATGAGTAGCTTTGATAGTGAATGGATCCACTCATTGCCCAAGGGATGCCAAAGGTAGCTCAGGGCTAAGATCGACTTGGTAAAGAAAAAAGCCCCTCCACAGATTGCTGTGAAACTGATGGTAGCAATCCGGTATTTTGTGACGGCGACCTTTTCCTGGCTGACATAGTGCGCGCAAGCAAGCGCAATAATCGAGCATAAAATGATCGCATGGGTGAACATCACCAATTTAAAGTTCATCTCACCGGCCGTCGCTGGAATTGGCTGCTCTTCCCATTCAGGGGTACGAGATACATAGAATACGTACAAAAAGAGCAGCAGTCCCAAGGTCACCAGGAGATAAGGCTTGAGGATACTGCGGTGGCGCAGTTTTTGCGGAATTGGGAAAGTGATCAGCGATGAGGAAGTCGTTAGAAACAGGGTTACCGACACAAAGCTATAAGCCAACAGGCGTGAGAAATTTGGCCATGTCAGGCGGTTGACGGCATCGCTCAAGGGCGTTACCAGGAAAGTCATAGTCAGCGCGAAAAACAGGGAAGCAGATCCGATCAGGAAAGCAGTCTGGTCGTTTTTCCACGCCCGGTTGACCAGGGCTTTGCGACCGCGGTTGAGCGCAATTAACCACGCCAATATACACAAAGAAATTTCAATGGCGGGGTTCATTAGATCAGCCCCAGATTTTTGAGTGAGTCGGCAACCTTTTTATCTGAAGATATCCCCCGGGTGAGCTGCTCGATTTGGGAATTGCGGATAATCTGCTCCTGGATCAAACTGGCCAAGGATTCGGCCTCATATTCATAAGCATTCATTTCCGGGGAGCGCAGCTTTACCATCTCATCGAAAGGTAATGCGATCCCTTTTTCCAGCGCATCCTGAATCTGCTTCTTCGTTATTATCTTTGTCGGATGCCCACAAAGGTAATGGGATAGCTCGTGCAATTGAATGTGAATTTGAAGGAGGCGTTCTGCATTCTCGCGGAAAAAGAAGAACTCCCTGGGGTTCTCACCATCTGACATCCATGCCCCAAACAGCCCAGATGGCATTTGCCAGGGAATCAGGTGAATCTCACGGCCTTTAGCCTTCTCGATCCAATTGGCAAAATGTTCTATCGTGAATGCGCGAAAATCGTAATTCAGGTCAGTCAGGATTTTCCGCACTTGAAGGTTCGGCTCCAATGCTCATACCTCCTGATGTCTCACTCTTTTGTGTGCTCAGAATAAAATCCATCATATCGAGAATCGCTTTTTGGGCTTTATCATCCATCTTCGCTGCTCGGGTTTGAATTTCTTCGAAATACCTGCCGGTAGGCCTGGTTCTTTCTTTCTCTTCGGCGCTTTCCTCGTCCTGCGTGAAGTAGTTCGTATCTACATGGAAGAAATCGGCCAACGCCTTGATGATATGAAATCCAGGGTTCGTCGCGTGTCCCTTGCGCAGCTTCCACAGGTAGACACGCGTCAGAACACCATTGGTTCCCTCAACGACCTCCGTTTGTGTATATTTTGATCCATCTGGTTTTCGGACTTCATCGAAAAGCTTTTCCAGTTTCTCAGCAAAAATGCTTTCTTTTTCTGTCATGTTCTCATCTCGTGTAAATAACCACAATTAGCCCACGTGTTAACCACAGAAAACATTGTACCACGAGAGTATATGGGAATGCAAGGGGTAAATAGGGTGAATTGTCTCGATTTTCAGAAGTTTAGTACCAATTGGTGATGGCTCACAATGCTCATTGTGGGTCAGAGTTTGCAGTTGAAAGGCCGATTTTTCCTGTTTAGGTAACGGATAACGCAAAAAAAAGATGACCCACAACGACATGACATAACTTTATTCTTCTTGAGTTGCCAAGTCAAATAATGACCTTACGGAGTGAGTTCCCAGGAGTTCAAACATCATTGAGACCAATAAAGCTTTTTTCTCTGGCTATCAATCAGCAAAGTTCACGAATCGACCCACCTTACATAAATCTTAGACCGTTTTGACTTGCCAGCCTGGGGGAATTACTATACAATCTTTGTAGTGCAACCTTCATGCGTTTAACAAGTCCTTAAAAACATCCAGTCTGAATCTATTCGTGGGATAAATCTCATGGCTGAAGAGCTACCCAAAACTTTCCAGATGCGGTTCGATCTTAGCAATGAGGGGGATGTCAAAATAGCAGAATTCCTCCAAAAATACCCCTGGTCAAAGACACAAAAGGTCAAAGAAGTTCTCCTGATGTATATCGAGGGTCAGCTCGTACCAACTTCAAACCAAATCGTGCCAAAGAATAGCGGTGTTGAGGAGAGAGGGCAATCCCTTGAATCAATCTAACAAGACTGTATACATGGTCCGACAAGGAGGAAGATAATGCCCGGATTGCAGTTCTATAAACTCGACCTTCACACCCACACTCCAGCGTCAAAATGCTATCTCGATAAAACTCATACCCCCGAACAAATTGTAAAAGCTGCCCTAGACCAAGGCTTAGCCGCGATCGCAATTACGGACCATAACACGGCAGAGTGGATCGATCGGATGAAAGCCGCAGCCAAGGATTCCGGGTTGGTGATATTTCCAGGGGTAGAAATCTCCATGGAACAGTACCACGTGGTTGCGCTGTTCGATCCGAGCGTAAGCCAAAAGGATGCGGAGAATTTTTTAGGCTCATTGGATATCAAAGCTGAGGAATACGGAAAATCTGAAACGATCTGCCCAAAAAATATTGGTGAAGTGTTGGTAAAAATTCACGAGCGAAACGGTCTGGCAATCCTGGCGCATATCGACGCGCCGAAAGGTGTATTCTTTGAGTTAGTAAAGACCAATGAGGGCAAGTTAAGCGTCCCCCAGGCTGTCAGAAAATTACTCAACGAAGGAACCTATGATGCTGTCGAGTGCGTAAGCGGGCGTCTTCCCGATGGATTGGATCGCGAGCACCAATTCACACGTTCCCCTGCATTTTTCCAGTCATCCGATAACCCCCACCCAGAGGAAAGAAAGAAACATTCATTTTATGGCATCGGCGAACTGTACAGCTGGTTCAAGCTGGATCAGATAGACCTGGAAGGTCTACGCCAATGCTTTGCCGACCCCGAGGTGCGCATCCATATGATGGATCAGCAGCAGCACGCAGGCGCGCCGCGC